>JBMLRP010000009.1:0-9644 GCA_049240965.1 Akkermansiaceae bacterium | reverse complement strand
CAATCAGCGCCTCGAGCAAATGCTCGGAATGACTGCGTTACTATTGCTGCTGATCGGAGGATTTTACATTCTACAACCTTTCATGACTGCGATCCTGTGGTCGATGATCCTCGGGTTTTCACTCTGGCCTGCGCAGCGTCTTTTATCTCGTTGGTTCGGGGGACGCAAAACTCTGGCCGCCATCGTTGTTGCGATCACAGTCTCACTTTTACTCGTTGGGCCGATCGTGCTCTTGGGTGTGGGATTGGCAGAGGACGCTGCTTCGCTGGGCAAGGCGACCAAACAGTGGGTAGAATCGGCATCAGAAAAACCTCCGGAGTGGACGAAAAAAGTTCCGATCGTCGGTGATGAAGTGGATCATTACTGGGCCGAGTTCAGTCTAGCGCGCAAAGGCTGGCTGGAGCGGTTCGACAAGGGCATGCAGGAAATCCCACCCCGCGCGAAAATCGTCGATACGCACGGTGAAATCGTGGAAGAACCTGACACGGCAAGCAACCCTTTGGGTAATCTCACGCCTGCAGAGGGAGCTACATCGGAGAATTCGATCGATGAGGGAAAAATCTTTGAGTTGTTGGGCCGTTTTTTTGCATGGGCCCGGACCTGGCTGGTGAGTGCGACAGTAGCTGTGGGTATGGGGGTCTTTCAAATCGCTCTTAGTATCGTGCTGACATTTTTCATTTTGCGGGACGGACAGGAACTCGGTGCGCGCGTTGCGGTAGCCGCGTCACGGATTGCCGGTGCGCGCGGACAACGACTGATTGCAGTGGCGGGGAACACTGTGCGCGGCGTGGTTTACGGCATCATCGGTACGGCAGTGGCCCAGGGTATTTTGGCGGGGCTTGGGTTCGGGCTCGCAGGCGTACCAGCAGCCGCATTACTCGGTGTCTTGACGTTTTTTCTCTCGGCAGTCCCCATCGGACCACCCACGGTATGGATCCCTGCAACCATTTGGTTGTTTTCTTCTGGTAGAACAGGCTGGGCGATATTTCTGCTGGTGTGGGGCATTTTTGTCGTGAGTGGCATCGATAACATCATCAAGCCCTACTTGATCAGCCACGGCTCAAAAATCCCCTTCATTATCGTTTTTATGGGTGTCATCGGTGGCGCTCTGGCTTTCGGGCTGGTAGGCGTATTTCTCGGTCCCACTTTGCTGGCAGTCACCTACCGCGTCATTGAAGAATGGTCTTCCGTTCATGTCGGTCTGCAATCGTCCGGAGCGGAATCGCCATCATTACCGGAATCCGCGTCTGGAGCGGAGATTCAGGGATGAATGTTTCACGGTTCAACAAAGTTTGCCATTGCCGCCATCCTCAAGGCATTGGGCTGTCCCGATCGGGCAAAAACGATTTACGACACAGCTCCGCGTATTTCCCGCCACGCTCCAACAGTTCGGTGTGAGTTCCCTGCTCCACGACCTTGCCTCCGTCCAGGACATAGATGCGATCAGCATTCTGAATGGTGGACAATCGATGCGCGATGACGAATGAAGTGCGATTTTGCATCAGATGATCCAGTGCTTGCTGAATCAAACGCTCAGTCTCGGAATCCACCGATGCCGTTGCCTCATCCAAAAGCAGAATCGGTGCATTTTTCAGCAATGCCCTGGCAATCGAAAGCCGCTGTTTTTCACCGCCGGAGAGTTTCACTCCGCGTTCACCGACGTTCGTGTCCAATCCCTTGGGCAAAGCGCGCACAAAAGGGGCCGCATGCGCCGCCTCGAGCGCAGCCCACATAGTTTCCTCCGATGCGTGACGATGAGCAAGCTGCAAATTTTCACGCACGGTGCCATTAAACAAAAAAGCCTCTTGCGTGACATAAGCCATGCGGTCGCGTAAAGATGCTTTGGACAAACTTGAGAGGTCCATATCATCGAGCATAATACGCCCCGATGAAACCTCATAGAAACGAGCTAACAACGATAAAATCGTCGTTTTACCAGCACCAGTAGGACCAACCAATGCCACTGTCTGACCCGGTCGCGCCTCGATCGTCACATCCTCCAGTGTCGATTGCTCCTGATAAGCGAAACCCACTTTTTCAAATTTCACATGCCCCCTGACTCCGGTGGGCAATAGGGCGCCGGAATTAGCGTGGATTTCATCGTCGGTATCCAAGATTTCAAAAACCCGATCCGCTGCGGCGCGACCCGAGAGAATCATCTGATTGAGTGAATTAAGACGGTCGATAGGTTCATAAAAAAGTGAGAGGAACAGCAGGAAGCTGATAAATTCGCCATGACTCAAAGCGCCACGCATCACGGCCATGCCTCCAAATGCCAGCACCAATACGGATCCACACATCCGCAGTAACGACATGCTGGGAGAATAAACGGCCCACCATTTCATCATCCGCAGATTCGCCCGCCGCAGCAAATCGGAAAACTGATTGAAACGATCGAGTTCTTCTTTTTCAGCCGCGTAAGCCTTGATCTGACGCATGCCGGAAATATTGTCATGCAAGAGAGCATTCAGATCCGAAGACGCTTCGCGCTGATTGCGATACCGATCACGGCCTTTGGTCGAATAAATCCAAGCACCCAATGCCAAAAGCGGCACGGGCAGCGTCGCCCACATTGCTACCGTGGGATTTAACCAGAACAAAAACAGCCCCACGCCAATGACTTGCAGCATCGAAACCAGTCCTTGTTCGATGCCATCGATCAGCACTCGCTCCATGTTGGTGACGTCCTCCACCACCCGTGTCATGACGTCGCCCGTACGCCGGGTATCGAACCAACGCAGTGGCAATCGCTGGATTTTTTCATAAAGGTCCGAGCGGATGTCATAAATGACTTTCTGCTCAAAGGTATTGTTCACCATGATCCTGAGGCTGTTCAATCCTGTATTCAGCAAATAACCGAGCAACGATACACCGACCCAGAGAGAAAATTCTCCATGGCGCTCGGGATAAGGAATGATGTGGTCGATGACATGGCGCGTGGCATTCGGGAATACAAAAACCGCCAGTGTCATGCCTACAGCGCAAAACAACTGACCGAAAGCATGAAAAGGATACTGTCTCAGGTAGGAAAATACGCGCAGAATTGACTTCATCGGCGCAATACATCGCGCGTCCATGAGCTTTTGTAAAGGCAGTGCAGAAAATTATGATTTTCCTGTTGCACATCCCACCGGAAATCCCTTAGTCTCTGCCCCAGACCACACACTGATTTCGAAAAAAAGCCACCCACGCAAAACACCCTATGCAGACGACTCTCGGAATTTTAACAGCTCTTGCGCTCGCAGTATCCGCTTTTCTTGGATACAAGAACATGGAGCAATACAAAGTGCAAATTGAGGACCGCCAGGCGGAGGAATCCAAGCGCGACAATCAATTGCGCCCCAAACTGGAGAAAACACGCAAGCAACGTGACGAGACCAAGACCGCGAAGGAAGAACAGCAAAAAGCTGCTGCTGCCAAATCTGAAGAGGTGGTTGCCCAGCAGAAAAAAATTGATGATCTGAAAAAAGAAATTGCCACCAAGGAAGATCAAATGCGTGAGCAGAAAGCCAGCATCGACGCTCTCGCTGATCAGCTGAAGGAACTCGGTGATGTGACAGAACTCGCTACCAAGATGCGGCGTATGAACGACGAGCTTGTTCAATTGCAGTCAGACATTGATCAAACAACAACCAAACTGAACAATTTGATTGCTGAGAAAAATCGTACTGCCGCGGTAATCGCGTCTTACGAAGAAGAAAATTCCTGGCGCAATCAAACCTTATCGAATCCGAAACTCGATACTCGCATCTCCGCGATTTATGAAACCTACGGGTTTGTGACACTGCCAGTGGGGAATACGGCTGGTGTCGTTGGTGGGTCTTCACTCGACGTGGTCCGAGACGGTGAAATCATCGCCAAACTGCTTGTCAAAACCGTAGAATCTGGAACAGCAGCAGCAGAGGTCATTCCTGGCTCACTGCGCGCCGAGACAGTTCTCATGGTGGGTGATAGCGTTCGCGCATCTGCCGCCAGCAAACCAGCAGCCGCCCCTGCGGCTCCCACACCCATCGCTCCGATTGAGCCTTCTGCACCTGCGGCCGCACCCGCGGATGCAGCAGCACCAGCGCAACCAGCCGCTGAACCAGCAGAAGCCGATCCTTTCCAATAAATCTTTTCCTGACAAAAACCACCTGAATTCCATTTCATGAAAGCACTTCTCCATTTCCTTGTCATCGCTATCGGCGGTGCCGGTATTTTCTTCTCTTGGCAGAGCAACGAGAGACACAAGAGCCAAAAATCCATTTACGAAGGCGCGGTCCAGGACAACAAAAAACTTGATATTGATATCCGCGGCGCAGAAAAAGAACGCTCCGAAGAAGAAGCCGGTTTGGCAGCGGCAAAATCGGATTTCGATGAACAAGTCGCCAAACTCGAAGCAGCACAGTCGACTGAAAAAACCATGCAGCGTCAGTTGGCAGAGACGGAGGCTACCCTCGAAGAACAGTCCGCCCAGATTACCGCTCAGAAAAAGTTGGTGGAAGAAGCTGGAAAGATTCTCGGACCTGGCGTAACGCTGGACAATATCGCATCGAAGATTACCGAAATCGAGAACAACAAGAAAGATCAAACCAAGAAATTGGAAGAACTCACCACCCTCGCGGAAGGTGCCACGAACGACGTTGCAAAAAACAAAGCGACAATCGAGGATCTCTCCTCTCGCAAGGCTAAACGCGACGAAAAAATCGCCCGCAACGGCAAAGAAGCTGTCATCATTGCTGTAGAGTCGGACTGGGGCTTCGTGGTAATTGGTGCCGGCTCGAACACGGGATTCACTCCACAAACCAAAATGCTTGTCAAACGTGATGGAGTGCTGATCGGCCGACTCAATCCTACTTCGATTGAACCTTCCCAAACCATTGCTGAAATCGACCGCAGCAGCCTTGCTGTTGGAGCCAGCTTACAAGTCGGAGATCGCGTGATTCTGGCGGTTCCCGCCACTCAGTAATGAACGATTGATGGCATTTTCTTCACCCCGCACGCTTGCATGCTGCGGGGTTTTTTGTATCATTCTCCTATCATGAAACATCGACTCACTATCATCGCGATTTGCTGCGCATCATTCTTGACATCATGCGTCGACTCCGAACCTGAGCGCAAACCCATACCGCCCACTTCATCCGCAGGAAACATGCCATGGAACCGTCCTATGCCGGGCGAGGGATCCTCACAATTCGGCGGCATGCTGCAACGTCGTTGAATGTTTCCTCATTCAACATTCTGCACTTGTTCACGGATTTTCTCCAACTCTGTTTTCGCCTCGACAACGAGTTGTCCGATCTGTGCGTCCATCGCCTTCGATCCCACCGTATTCCACTCGCGGTGAATCTCCTGGCAAAGAAAATCCAAGGCCCGTCCGGGTGGTTGAATATCATGGAGATAATGATGAAATTTTTCAAAATGACTCTTCAACCTTGTGACTTCTTCGCTGATGTCACAACGATCGGCGAATAACGCGATTTCACGGATCAGTCGTTCATCGTCGGCTGCCACAGGACAATCCAAGTCCAGTAATCTCTTGCGCAAGAGCTCGGCCTGACGCCCACTTCTACCCTTCGCCAACACCTCCACTCGACTTAACAATTCAGTCAACTTGGCAAGGCGCGCGAGGAAGTCCTTCATCAAATCACTCCCCTCCTGGGCACGGGATTGCTGAAACTGATCCAACGCCTTTGCCAGCGCTGGCTCTGCGGCTTCCCAGGCGATTTCGAGGTCAATAATCGACTCCTGCAAACGAACGAGACCCGGGATTTGCAGAAAATCAGCAGCCTGCGGCATCACAGAGCGACCCAGCCCTTGGGAGAGGCGATGAAACGCCTGCTCCAAACTCAACGCCATGGCCTCATCCAACTCAAAACAGGAACTTTGCTGAGCCACGCGATTGACATGAAGAGCCACCTGTATCCGCCCCCGGCTTACTTGCTGCAAAAGCAACGGGCGCATGCGAGCTTCCAAGCCAGTCAATTCACGTGCGATGGAAAAGGCCAGTTCTACCTGCTTGCGATTCACAGAAGAAACTTCCACGCTTACATGCAACAATTCCGTGGTATGAATGCCACGACCGAAACCTGTCATTGAATGCAACGCCATCGAAGCGCATCCTACCCTATGTGATCAAACGAATCCATCTCATTTTTTCACCTCGACAGGCGCCGGCGCTTCCATGATTTGAATTTGCTCCGGCTTACGAATC
Source organism: Akkermansiaceae bacterium (assembly GCA_049240965.1). Lineage (GTDB taxonomy): Bacteria > Verrucomicrobiota > Verrucomicrobiia > Verrucomicrobiales > Akkermansiaceae > UBA956. Next base: position 3,451 of record JBMLRP010000009.1, on the reverse strand, counting down.
ACGATCTGCGGCTTCTCTTTGTAGAGCACCAGCTTGCCCGTCACCTGGATCTTTTTGCCCACCAATGCCGCAGGCTTTTTCTCTACAGGCAATGTCGCAGCGACGGCTTTGAAGCAGAAAAGCGTAACATCGCTACGATCGAAATTATAGAAAAAATGACCTGATGCAGACTCGCTTGATTGAGCATTAGGCACCCCGGTGACCGTGACCTCTTGATCCAAATGCTCCTTGATCCACACTGCATTTTCCACGGATTCGACAGCCAACTTGGCAGGCAGCTCAGCCACAGGTTCCGCATGCATGGAAGCACTCGTAAAAAAAAGAAGCAGGTAGATTCCTAAACGTGTTTTCATTAGTGATCTTTTACAGCTCGAGTGACACGTTGTCGATCCAAAAAACCATTCACGATATTTTGTCAAAACTTTCCGTCATTCTCAGCAGCTTCCCAGTTACCGACGACTTCACCACGGACAACCGTGTAAGTCAGATTGCCATGACTGAGGTCTACGTCCGGAAGAAATTCGTCATCGAGGACGCTGAGCAAGCCGGGGATGTCCTCATCCTTGATTCCGGAATTTTTCAAAATGATGACGGTGCCGGCGATCGTGCCATTCGCGAGGTAATGGAGATCCACCGCAGCGGCATCCTGACCTTGATGAAGTGCAAGAAACCGTTCGGACGATGAAGTGCGCAAGGTGCGTTTCCAAGTAAGATTCATGATTGTTGGTGGATGAGATGATAGGTGAATGCCAACAGGCCGAATCCTGCGGGAATGGCGGCAATCAGAACAAGACAACCCTTGCCACGATATCCCACGCCGGTGCCGGGAACACTGAAGCTGGTGTAGCTGCGTCCTCGCGCACTTTTGCCAACACGGAATCCACGACCACCGACCGAATATCCCACGCCGGAACCGCTGAGATTGACGCGGAAAGGGCCTACGTTGATAGATTTACGATAAAATAATCCCATGGCTTTGTATGTCTTCGTCTCGCGGTCTGTTTGCACTCTGCCGTTGGCAGACGCATCGTCTTGCTGACATCCTGATTATGGTTCGATCTGAAAAAGAATCAAGATGGTTCGTAAAAATTTCTTCATTTTTTCCAAAGGACAAATTTTTGATCTTTTTTCCGATATCAACGAAAACCCCAATTTAACACCGAAGCAAGAATAGGACTCGCGCGAGGCATCGAGAGCTACAGAAAAGCGCCTTGCGGATCGATTGCGTGCGCGCGGGTTTAAGGTGTATGGCGGGCATTGAGCCGTCTGTATCTCACTAGGACTCCAGCAACGCTCTGATCTTTTCGAGAACACGTGCCACTTCTTTTGGCCCGAGTTTTGGTCTCGACTCCATCAGGTGGATTTCTACTCCAGTTGCGAGCTCTTGGCGTATCCATCGCTCTGCAGCTTGATGCGATTGATCAGTGGAAAGGGGCGTGCCGTCACTGGACACAATTTCAATTCCGTCAAATAGCAGCCGCTTGAGTTCCTCATTGCTGCGTCCCTCCATCATGCGTGCGATCTGCGCCGACGAAACACGCTCCCAGATGAGCTTGCGAATCAACAACGCCTGAAGGTAATGACGGAAGTGATACCGAGCACTTCTTCCCACACGCGCGGGACTATCAATGCATCCCAGCGTCTGATAATGACGAAAGGAGCGCACCGTGAATTCCTCACTGGAGCGCGAGGAATCTCCAATCTCTTCGGGACGAAATCTCTCAGCAACCCAATTGATCCATTGGACCAAGGATTCCAGCGACACTCCTTCCGACCAATCACTGCGCTCGACAACTTCAAATTCGAAGGCAGCTTCTTGGGAAATACGAATTTTTGGAATTTTTGTTGACATGCCGAAATTCTGCAATATTTGTTGCAACGTTGCCAGTGATTATTGTAATGAATGAATCACGGCGACACCACAACAACGAATGCCCCTAGACCCTAGACGTCCAACACACAGAATCAACCACAAATCAGCCATAGAACACATGAAAACCAAACACTCGATCCAAGCCGACCGTCTCAAACAAGACGTCTACGAACTTTGCCAACCCGGAGGCCGCATGGTCGGCACCGCAGGACACCGTGCCGCTCAAGCATGGGTGGCTCGCCGCCTCGAAGAAATCGGTTGCGAGCCCTATCGTGACGACTCATTCGCTTTACGCTATGAGGAGTATGGCACTAACTTTACCAATTTCGCCGGAGTAATCCCTGGCGCCGACCGCACGTTACCTCCAGTGCTCATCGGTGCACACTACGATAGTGTGATTCCGCACCCTTGTGCCGATGACAATGGAGCAGCTGTTGCCATCAGCCTTGCCGTGGGGGAAGCGATTGCCAAGTCGGGTGGCCTTGAACGCGACTTGATCGTTGCCATCTTCGACGCCGAGGAGCCTCCCTACTTTCACAGCTCAGCCATGGGCAGCAACCGTTTCTACGAGGATCAAGTCGATGAACGTGGCATTCACTTTGCTTTGATTTCCGATCTCGTCGGTCACGATGTAACCATCCCCGATGATTATCTCGGCGGACTCGTTTCCAAACTGGCATTCTCGCTCGCTCCGCTGACCTTCGGCACCGGTGCGGAGAGTCATCCCGACTTGCCGGGATTGTTGGAAGAAATTGAGACTCCCTCCGGCATGAAACTTATCGCCACGCTCAATCGCTACGTGGGAGACATGAGTGATCACGGAGTGTTTCGTCGAAATGGTGTGCCCTACCTGTTTTTATCCTGCGGACGGTGGGAGCATTACCACCAAGAAACCGATACTCCTGATCGCCTGAACTACCAAAAAATGGCGGCCATTGCCACGTATGCGGAAAAGGTGTGTCGCAGTGCAGCAGACGCTACACTAGTGCAAACAACCATCGAGGCCAAATCGGTTGATTTTGAAGCCCGCACGTGGAAGGAGGCTCTTGGTATGCTCCACAAGCCACTAGCCCTGGCCTGTGGCGTGCCCGATTTCAAAAGTCGCAGCCATATCGACCGCGCCGCCCAGGTGCTATCATCCATGCTTTGATCCACGACAGACTGTGAAACATCCATGAATGAAAATCCGAGACACTCTGCGAGAGAGCGGCAACAGCTCTCTCAGCAGACAGCAGCGCTTCAATCGATGGGATACCTAGATGAGAGGCAACAACCCATTGCGGCCGGCAAGTATTTGATCCCGTTGCTTCTCGATGTCTTCTGGGCTGCCAACATCATGAATGATCATGCGATCGATGTGATGAGTGGTCGAGACGAAGAAAACTCCGACCGGGTTCCTGAGGACTTCATGGTTTCCTTCTGCACGGGAATTGTCACCACGATCGAAAAGATGCAGGAAGCAGGTTACGAAAATGCACCTGATTTGGCGTTCGAGTTGATCTTGCCTCACATGGATTTTCTGCTCTGCACCTTGTATGCAAGATTTAGTGCGACGATGTGCGGGATCGATCTCATTTC
>JBMLRP010000008.1:0-1621 GCA_049240965.1 Akkermansiaceae bacterium | reverse complement strand
AGAGATGTTGCATCCATGCCCTACCGCCGGAGTCAACCGGCATTCACCAGGGAAACGAGACGGGCGATGCAATCAGCAGTTAGCTCATTGGGCCCAAGGCGGATCACTCGCCAACCCGCAAGGGCGGCTTCCATGTATTTTTCCAAGTCGGCCGCAAATCCTGCGCCACGGTTATGGCGTCCATTCACGTAGATGCCACCCTCGATTTCGATGAGCGTGCGACTCGGGATGTGCGCAAAGTCCGCTCGCCACTTGCGCACTGGGTGGAAACGGAACTCCTTTTCCAACTCCGGTCCACCAGATGCCCGCCAGAGCGTCTCAAAGCGCATTTCCAGCCTGCTTGGCGGCTTGGCACCTCGGAACACCTGACGGGAGCGTAAGGGCATCACAGGGGCAATTTGGGCTGCATAGGATCATCGATGCTGCACTCGATCTCATCCGTCGTCACCTTGGACACGCGGCACGTGACCTTGAGTTTGGTGGGTGAGTAGGAGCGATCGAGCATCACGCGAAAGGCGAGGCTGAACTTGCCATCCTCATCGGCACTGTCCTCGGCTTCGCTGAAGTGTGCATCGAGAAGTTCTTTCACCGCATCGAGGGCGGCTTTGCATTCGGATTGTTGTTGCGTCATTGTGGTGGATTGCGGGGTGGGGGATTAGAGTTGATGGTAGATTTCGATCACGGGTTCGAGATCACGTTTGATGGCCTCACGTTGCTCGCTGGTGGCATCGGCAAGGAACTGCGTGGATTGCATCCGCTTCCACCAGACGACGAGGCGATTGATGAAGGGGATGTGGTTCTCGATGCCCTTGTCCGAGTCGTCTGGTTCGAGGTCTTTTTGTGTGGCGATGCGCCCGAGATTGAGCGACTTGCGCAGGCGGCGGGTGGACATGCGGCGACCGGCGTCTTCCTCGGTAATGCATGCCTCGATCCATTCCTGCTGCTCGGCTTCCGGTAGCTTGGCAACGAGGCGGTGGTGTTCCCACGACAGACGTTCGGTGCGCAGCGAGAAGGGGATGTTGCGCGAAACGTAGGCGTAGTTTTGGAGCGTGGAGAGATCGAGACCCGTTGCGTTGATGGCCAGCTGGTAGCTCGCTGAATCGACGCGCTTCTCAGCAAATCCCTCTGTGCCAAAGAGGCTCTGGCCATAGACGAGCCAGTCGCCGATGATGAAGCCAATGGAACGGGCGGCCTGACCGATGGACGTGGCCAGTTGGCTCCATTCCTCAAAGCTCAGTTCGCTGCTGATCTGCATGCCTACGGGGCTAATGCTAACCTTTGGATTGGGAAGAATGATGGTGGTGTTCATGGGACTTGGTGGATCGGATTCTTGCGTCTCGATAACGCTTGCGGGCTGTCAACGAACGCATGGCTCGGGACGGTGGTAGGTCGAGCAACTCGGTGAGTTCGACGCAGCGCTTGGACACTGCGGCACGCGTGATGCCGTGACGTTTGGCAATCTCGGTCATCGACGAGCCGGTGTAGGCCAGACCACTGACGAGAGCGATGCACTCGGTGGTCAGACGGGCGTTGTCGTGACAGAGGATTTCGGCCACCACACGGCGGATGGCGCTGTATACCGATTCCGCGTCGCAGGTGGTTGGGGCGGCTTCTGGTTCGT
>JBMLRP010000007.1:0-17896 GCA_049240965.1 Akkermansiaceae bacterium | reverse complement strand
TGATTTGATTCAAATCCTTTCACTCAACTTGGACCAGTTTTTTAGGCGGCGGTCATGGTCGTTCGTGGGTTCAAGTCCCGAATGGAGGAAGTATCAGTGTTGATTTGAAATCGGGAGATATTGACCGCAACACACCTCACAGCATTCTTATTTCGCAAAGCAACACCAAGGTAGAACGGGAAAATGCTCGCAACCCTTACGATTGGAATTTTGAGGTGAAAGTGCCCGGAGGAGGAATCCAGTTGAAGGAGGGGAAGTTTAACTTCCAAGCTCCAGAAAATGGTTATGCGGAAACCTTTTCCAAATCCTTTTCAAAGGAAGAAGAAGAATGGGCTGATTCATTCATTAAGGAATACTTCATCCGCTTTGCAGACGGCACTTATGCCCGAATCCATCTTGACATGAGAACCCATCAATTTATCATTCGCTTGTCCTACCTAAATCCGAGTGGATCGAGAAACCTCGAATATGATCCTTCGAAGCGCATCAAGTGAAGCTAGCCTGATTAGACCTGCTCTCAAATCATTAAGAAAACTTAATGAATTCTGCATCGGTTTCCAAAACTATTGGATTAAAAGTGGTCGTGTAGTGTGCGCAGCTGGGTTATATCGTGGTGACAAGAGTGCGTATGCATGATTTGGTAGTGTCCCGATTCTTTCGCAAATTCAGTTTTGTGCATGATGTCGATCTAGCTTGGATCTGTCTGCTTCGATTTCGTTTGCTCGTTTTGTCTTGATTCGCGTGTTCCTGAGCCAACAAGTGAAGTTTTTGTTCACGCGTGGTAGAGGAGAATGGAATTGGCGGTGAAGTGATCGGAGAGCATATCGGAGACAATCACGATGGGGGTGCCTGGTTGCGCGAGGTTGTTCTGCCGCAGGATTTCCGCAGCACGCTGGATCGTCTCATCGATGGTGGGTGAGAAGGGGAGCGTGAAGGCTGTCACACCCCGTGAGAGTGCCAATTGACGGCAGACTTTTTCCTTGGGAGAAAAGGCGTAAAGTGGTGTGCGCGGGCGGAGCAGGGCTGTGTGGTTTGCTACGATGCCGCGGCGCGTCAGCACGATCAGGCACGCACCCGGGAGGGAGTCAGCGAGGATTACCGCGGCACGGCAGGTTTTTTGTCGTTCATCGCGCAAGATCGCATGCTCGGCATAACCCAGGCCGCCGGTGCGTTCGATGCGCGAGGCGATGCGAACAAAAGCCTCCATGCAGCGCAGCGGATAGGCTCCGACGGATGTTTCGCCAGAGAGCATCAAGGCATCGGCCTCCTCGAAAGTGGCATTCGAAACATCGGTTACTTCCGCGCGGGTTGGCGTGGGGTTGGTGATCATCGATTCTAACAACTGCGTGGCAACGATGACACGCCGTCCGAGTTCAAGACAGCGTTTGACGATCCGACGTTGCAGAATCGGGAGTTCCTCAAATTCCACTTCCACACCTAGGTCTCCGCGGGCGACCATGATCACATCGGTGGCCTGGATGATGGAATCGATATTGCGGATCGCCTCCTGGTCCTCGATTTTTGAGACAATTTGCGCGTTGCCCTCGAGTTTTTCCATGGCGCCTCGCAATTCGCGTACATGGGCGGCATCGCGCACGAAAGAGCCAGCCACGAAATCCGCGTCGCATTCCACCGCCAGCGCCAGATCGCGATGGTCTTTTTCCGTGAGGGCGGGCAGATTCAAGCGCACGCCGGGCAGGTTGATGTGGCGCCGCGAGCCGAGCTTTCCGGGAGTTTTCACCTCGCAGGTGATGGAGTCGGGTCTCACGCTTTTGATGAGCATGAGCATGGCTCCGTTATCAACAACGAGAGTATTGCCTTCGCTGACGTCGTCCATCAGACCGTCGTAGTTGACCGTTGTGGATAGGGGGATGGTGGCTTCCACATGGGCTTTTCGGAATTCGACGAGGTCGCCTCCCTTTAGTTCAAAAGGTTTTTCCAAATCGCCGGTACGGATCGAGGGGCCTGTGAGATCGAATAGCACGGCGATGTGCGCATTACGATCTTTGGCCTGCTTGCGCACGCGCCGTGTCATTTCGCGCGCCCAGTCATGCTTCGCGTGTGACATATTGAGCCGGAATACGTCAGCTCCGATGTCGATGAGTGAGCCGATGGTTTCTTCCGATTCGGTGGCGGGACCGAGAGTACAAATGAATTTGGTGCGCGGCTGAGTTGGCATGGTTGGTCGTAACTAACATGCGGATCTGCAATTTGGCAAGTCATAGCTTACCATCATTCTCTTGAACCGAAGTCTTCCTGAATGCGACCCGGGAGCGGAAATCAGCAGGAAAGGGGAGTGCAGAGTTTCACCAGATCATTGTCAATTTTGTAGCGGGAACCAGCAACTTGATCAATGGGCAGTGTGCTGAAGGATCCATCCTTGAACGTCATGATCGCATTGGTCTGCCCTGCTCGCAGTGAATCTACGGCGGCGACGGCAAATTTGTAAGCCATGATGCGGTCGTGCACGGTGGGTGAGCCTCCTCGTTGCACGTGTCCCAAAACGGTCAGACGTGCATCCATTTTCATGGAGTCGGTCAACCAGCGCGTCAGATGCTCGGACATGCGTGTGCCTTCCGCGACGATGGCAAGCACATAGCTGCGACCGTTTTTCTTTTCTTCGGTGAGACGCGCGCCGATGGAATCGAGATCGTAGGGCACCTCGGGGATCAGGCAGATTTCTGCGCCGCTGGAAAGAGCAGAAACCATGGCAAGATAGCCGCAATGACGTCCCATCACCTCGATCACAAACGCGCGTGAAAATGAAGTGGCGGTATCGCGGATCGAGTCCACGGATTGGCGGATCATGTTCAATGCTGTGTCAACTCCCAGACAGTAATCCGTGCCCGGTATGTCGTTATCGATGGTGGCGGGAATTCCTGCGAAAGGAACGCCGAAGTCCGAATAAAATTGATTGAGTGCACTGAAGGAACCGTCTCCGCCGATGACAATCATTTGTCCGATGCCGCGACGTTGCAGGTTTTCATAAGCCTGTTGCCGGTATTGGAGTTCGAAAAATCTTTTGGAGCGTGAGGAACGGAGAAATGTGCCGCCACGGTGGAGAATGCCGGAGCAGCGCTCGCGACTGGCTTCCACGATTTGATCATCGATGAGTCCCCTCAGGCCATCGTAAACGAGATAGGGTTCGTATCCTTGGTTTCTTGCATATTCGACGCAGCATTTGATGGCGGGATTCATTCCGGCGCTATCGCCTCCGGATGTCATGATAGCGAGTCCTTTTGACATGTCGCACTGAGAAAACGTTTTCACCTCGCAAATTGCAAGCAATTCATCGACCAAGTCACCGGAAAATCGTGAAATTTCGTTTGTTGCTTGGAATCGCAGCAAGGATGTTCATGCTGTCGGCGCATGACCGAACGAGAAATCCGCCAAGTGCTCAACCTGACCGGAGTAATGCCAAGCCGGCAGTTGGGGCAAAATTTTCTGACTGATGTGACCACAGCGTGTGCGATCGTGGATCATCTGGACCTGCATGCGGAGGATACGGTGGTGGAAGTCGGGCCGGGAACCGGATCTTTGACGCAGCACGTGGTGGGCAGGGTGAAGCGGGTCATCTTGGTCGAGTTTGATTCTCGCTTGGCTGCGGCATTGAAGGAAAAGTTTTCATCACGTGATGATGTCGAGGTCGTTCATCAGGATGCGGTGGAGTTTGACGTGCGACGCCTGTTTGCCCATCGACCGGTAAAATTTCTGGGCAATCTTCCCTATGCGAGTGGTGGTGCCATCATGAAAAACTTCCTTTCAGTACCACATCCGTTTGAGCGTGCGGTCATTATGCTGCAAAAAGAAGTGATCGATCGTCTCAGTGCCCAACCCGGGCACGGTGATTACGGATTACTATCATTGAGGGTGCAGAGTGCCTGGCATGCCGAGACGGTGATGGAAGTTCCGCCCGAAGTATTTTATCCGATTCCACAAGTTGATTCCAGTGTGGCGGTTCTGACGCCACGCACGGATTTACCGGTGTTTGACCGAAGGTTGTTTGATGAGCTGATTCGCCGTGGTTTCGGACAGCGCCGCAAACAACTACACAAATTACTGCCCCCCTCTAACGGTTGGGCAGTGCTTGTTGATCGTTTGGGCGTGCCTGTCACGGTGCGGGCGGAAGAACTGGATTTGTCGCAATGGCTCACCATTACCCATCATTTTGATGACCATCCTTTGAAAGAAATCCCGCAAAAGGGATCGGAGATTTTTGATGTGGTGGATGATGGTGACCAAGTGATTGGTCAATCTACGCGTGCGGAAATTCACGCGCAGGGCAAGCTTCACCGCGCTGTACACATTTTCGTATTCAACAAGCGCAAGGATTTGTTGATGCAACTTCGCTCACGCTGGAAAGACGTGCATCCTTGCACATGGGACTCAAGCGCGGCCGGTCATTTGGATGCGGGTGAGGATTATGAAGCTTGTGCAATCCGCGAATTAAAGGAAGAACTGGGGATCGAAAAGGAATCTTTAGTGGAAATCGGAAAAATTTCACCCTGTGCCGGGACCGGATGGGAATTTGTCAAACTCTTCGCCGTTCAATATCAAGGGGCGCTGCGATACCCTTGTGCGGAGATCGATTCCGTGCAGTGGTTTCCACTCGAAACCTTGGAGGAATGGATGAAAAATCGCCCTTCTGATTTTGCCACTGGGTTTCTGGAGTGTTGGAAATTGTTTCGTGAAACTACTTTTGGTCAATAGAATTTTTGTAACCATGAGGGTATAAAAAATGCTTCGTATCGAAAAATACGAAGCATTTTTGTTATGATAGAAATCTCGAATATCAGTCGATTGCCGCACGAATTTCCTTGCGGAGTTCCTTGGCCTCGCGATTGAGTTTGGCGAGTTGTTTTTCTGCTTTTGCGATTTCCGACTTCACGGTGTTGAGGCGATCCCACAATTTGCTGGGGTTGCGAGTTTTCTTGGCTGTTTTGCCTGCTTTCTTGGCTTTTTTGCCGGACTTCTTGTTCCAGGTCGAAAGCGTGGCCGCAGTCACACCGAACTTCTTGATGGCAACGGTTTGTCCGCCGCGTCCGTTGTCGGCATTATATTTTTCAATAAATGCGAGGATCTCATTTTTTTGATCTTCTGTATATCTTTTGATTACTTTTTTAGCTGGCATAGCAGGGAAGTGATAGTCGAGCATGTAGCGATTGGCAAATATTATTTTTCCATGATGTTTGAGGGAAATTGATGGTTATCATCGGATGTCGGCGCATGACAGGGTTCGGATGATTTCGCGTTTTTTCGGCATTGCCAGCGATGGATAAAGCTGTCATACCGTCCCCGCATTGATGCAACCTTGTTATGATTGATTACACCAGTATCGTTGAAATTCGTGGCCGCGAAGTGATTGACTCACGCGGTAATCCCACTGTGGAAGTGGATGTTACTCTTGAAGGCGGAGCTGTCGGCCGTGCAGCGGTGCCCTCCGGCGCTTCGACCGGCGAGCATGAGGCTTGCGAGCTTCGCGATGGCGACAAATCCCGCTATTGCGGCAAAGGCGTTCAGAACGCCGTTGCCAACGTGAATGAAAAAATCGCTCCCGCATTGTTCGGAACGGATGCCACGCAACAAGCGGCGATTGATAAGATCATGCGTGAACTTGATGGCAGCGCGAATAAAAAGATTCTGGGAGCCAATGCGATACTCGGCGTTTCGATGGCCGTGGCAAAAGCAGCTGCCTCGCAGTTGGGCGTGCCACTCTACAAATATCTCGGTGGCCCGAATGCGAAAGTGTTGCCAGTGCCGATGATGAACGTCATCAACGGCGGGGCTCACTCGGATGCTCCGATCGACTTTCAAGAATTCATGATCATGCCCGTTGGTGCTCCCACGTTCCGTGAATCTCTCCGCTATGGTGCCGAAGTATTCCATGCCCTGAAAAAAGTGCTTCATGATCGTGGTCTTTCCACTGCCGTGGGAGATGAAGGCGGTTTCGCTCCCAAGCTCGACAGCGCCGAAGACGCACTCGGTGTGATTGCCAAAGCGATTGAGTCCGCCGGATATGAATTAGGAAAAGACATCTGCATCGCTCTTGATGTGGCATCTTCTGAATTCTTTGATGCATCAAAAAATGCCTATGTATTTAAAAAATCTGATCAGTCCGTGCGCAGCGCGGCCGAATTGGTTGATTTCTATGCCGATCTCAAGAAGCGCTTCCCCATCATCTCGATCGAGGATGGTTGTGCTGAAAACGACTGGGATGGTTGGAAATTGCTCACCGATAAACTCGCTTCCAGCACACAACTCGTGGGCGATGATCTTTTCGTTACCAATGTGGACTTCCTCGCCAAAGGCATCAAGCTGGGCGTGGCGAACTCCATTCTCGTCAAAGTCAATCAAATCGGATCGCTCACGGAGACCTTCGATGCTGTCGAGTTGGCGAAAGAAAACGGATACACTTCCGTGATTTCCCACCGCTCCGGCGAAACGGAAGATGCGACGATTGCTGACATCGCCGTTGCGACCAACGCGGGCCAGATCAAGACTGGTTCGATGAGCCGCTCTGATAGGATTGCAAAATACAACCAACTGCTGCGCATCGAAGAAGAACTCGGAGATGAGGCTGTCTTTGGTGGCAAACTGAAGGTGAAGTTCTGATCTCCCGGAGCTTCCCATGCCAAAAGGCCACACGCATGCGTGTGGCCTTTTTTCTTGATCAAAACTCTGATCAAGGCTCACTCCGCAATTATCATCGATCGTTCACTTCCCATCAATCGATTTGGGTTTGGTTTCTTGGAGAGAATTTTCTAAAAACTGGATGATGGCATCCGCACAGTTTTTGTGAGTGGCATTTTCAATGCCTTCGAGGCCTGGTGAGGAATTGACCTCGATGACCAGAGGCCCGCGATTCGATCGCAGTAGATCTACGCCTGCCAAATTCAGGCCTATCACTTTTGCGGCCTTGATCGCGGTTCTGCGTTCTTCCGCGGTAATGGAAATTTTTTTCGCTTTGCCGCCTCGGTGAAGGTTGGAGCGGAACTCTCCGTCCATGCCTTGGCGCTCCATCGCGGCGATGACTTTGTTTCCTAGGACAATGCAGCGAATGTCGGCACCTTTGGATTCGGCGATATATTCCTGCACCAATATATCTGCTCGAACTTCCTTGAATGCTTCGATCACGGATTCCGCAGCTTTTTTAGTTTCAGCAAGAACCACTCCCATGCCTTGGGTTCCTTGTAGGAGCTTGACCACCAAGGGCGCACCGCCACACATGCCGATGAGTTCGTTCGTGGCATCGATGGAATGCGCGAAACCAGTCACCGGCAGGCCGATGCCTTTTTTGGCGAGCAATTGCAGACTACGGAGTTTGTCACGGGAGCGGGAAATGGCGACGCTGTCATTGAGTGTGAGCACTCCCATCATTTCGAATTGCCTCACGACGGCGTTGCCATACGCGGTGTGTTGCACGGCAATGCGCGGGATGATGGCATCGGCAACGAGTTCTTCGCCCTCCAGGTAAATCCGCGGCTTGCTGGAGGTGATATTCATGTAGCAGCGCAGATAGTCGACCACGCGCACCGTGTGACCGCGCGCGCTGGCGGCTTGAGCGAGTGCATCGGTACTGTAGAGAGCCGAATTCCGGGAAAGAATGATAAGATTCACGATTTTTTGTTAGGTGAGATGGAAGAGAGAAAATCATCGAGATCGCCCAGCAAATAATCAGATTGCGGGTCGACGAGAAAATATCCTGATAGCGCGCGCCGTCCCAGTAGCACAGGGCATTTCATGTGGCTTCGATCCGAGAGCGTGAGTTCTATGAAAAATCTCAGACCTCCCGCAAAAACGGCCTCGGTGATAATGACTGCGCGGTGCTCGGCGATGCCTGCCGAGTTGCGAATCGTTTTTGTGCGGGAAAGCGGAGCTCGGCATGAGATGCTGTTGCCGTGGCTGTCGCAAGTCTGGAAATGGACCATTTGGGAATGGGGATCGATCGCTACATTCGTAGCATGAAGTGTTGATGTGCGCGCGCCCGTGTCGGTCTTTGCCACCCATGGCAGGGGAGTGAATTCAGGAAGTCCTATCCATTCGTGCCTGCCCACAAGCAGGCGTGAGCTGCCGCGTTGGGTGGATGGCAGTTTTTCAACCGCGGCCAGCTCGGCGGCATTGATTTGCACAAACTCGCGAAGAGCTTTCCAGGCACCATGGTTTCTCGATTTCATCTCGGATCACGATGACTCTATCATTTTTTGGAACAAAGAAAACTGCAATCCTTGTGACGAGATGGTTGCCATGACCGGGGATTTTGCATAGACAAGGCCTGCGTTGAACAAAAAATTTCTAGCGCTGGGTAGGGGAAGCTCAGCAGTGGTGACACTGCTGATCGCTGTGTTGCTGTGTTGGTGGCGTTTGCCAATCGAGGCTGAGCAGGTCAGAGATCATTTGCGTGGTTTTCCTGAGTCAGATGCTTTTTTGCACGGGTTGAGGCCGTATGTGATGGCTGGAATCTTTTTTCTGCCGTTTTTAGGTACTTTGCTGTATGCGTTTTCGGGCATTCTATCCCGTTGGTTGGTGCGCGAATATCTCCGTGCTTTGCTGGTGTGTTATGGTGGGATTCTGTTGATTTATTTTCTCATTGATTTTTCTGGTAATGCCGCCCGTCTGGGGGAAAAAGGCACATTGGTGCAGAGCACATGGTTTTATTATTCAAGGATGGCACCAGCGATCATGAGTCAGATGTTGCCCTTCGGAATCTTGTTCTCGGTGATGTATTGCATGACGAAGATTTCCCGCTCTCGTGAGGTTGTCGCGGCTTTGCAGAGCGGCAGGAGTATGTTTCGGGTCATGCTGCCCATCTATCTCAGTGGTCTGTTAGCCACTTTATTCCACCTAGGATGCAACTACCAATGGGCTCCCATGGCAGAGGGGATGAAAGGTGCTCATATGGACGAGGCCAGAGGAAGGACGGGAACCTTAATGAACCATGCCGTCTACTATGATGCCAAGGGACGGAGAATGTGGATGGTGACGGAAATCCCCCGAGGTTTTGATCGTGGTGTTCCTATGAAAGGCGTGGAGGTAACTTCACTTAATGAGGATGGGTCACTCGCGTCTCGTCTTTACGCGCAACAAGCGGTATGGAATGAGAATGAGCGGGGTTGGAAGTTTTATGACGTCCAGCTCACGGATCATCATAAAAATCAATACCCTGTTTTTGTTAGTCCACCGAATCCCTATACCAAAAACAACTGGACGGAGACTCCCGCGCAAATCGTTCAGCTTGGTCTGAATGTCCGTTATTTGGGCATACCTGAATTGAGTGGAGCGATGAATCTCGAGTTCCGTAACCAGTGGCTGGAGCAGGAGGCAGCACGTTACCAAACTCAGTGGCACTATCGTTTGGCATTGCCGTTAAGTTGTCTGGTCTATGTTTCCTTTTCTCTGCCACTGTCTCTCTATGTGACGCGTCGAGCTCATGGTGGCACGATCGCCCTTGCCATCATCATCACGATTCAAATGGTCTTGCTGACATCGGTTGCTCTGGCATTGGGTGAGTCTGGAAATTTGTCGCCGGCAATCGCCGCCTGGGGTCCGATTCTATTATTCTCTGCACTGGGCGTATGGATGATGCAACGGCGTTCATCGGGCCGGGCACTATGGTCATGATGCTGCTGAACTTCGGCTGCTGTTGCCACGCGACGTATGGAAATCGTCAATCGCATCTTTGTCGTAGTGAATGATGCCGTCTACCACATTGCAACTGGCCACGAGGGTAAAGCCACAATGCAGCATCTGATCAATGAGTTCTTCCGCCGGAATGCAGGCTCTACCTCCGGTTTGTATCAGATCAAATTGAATGCCGGGGCAACTGTGATAGGCTCGATAGATAACTTCCGTGCAGGCAAGACGATCCGCGGTCCGAAAATCGAAGAGAAAATCGTAAAGTTTGCCTTCGTGAGTCAATGCCCGAGTCAGGGCTTCTGCTAGTGATTCCAAGGGCAACGGTGGGCGGAATACCAGACAAGAATCGAGGTGCAAGGTTTCCTCGGCAGAGCGGAGGCGCACTCCGTCTTTTTTGGCTTCAAGAAAACGGATGTTTTCGTGAAAACGCGTGCGAATCGCTGGTGTGACGGCTCCGGTTACTGATTCCAGTTCGGTGCGAGTACCCAGATAGAGCGCTGCATGGGGCCAGTAGCCCGGCAAGAAAAGGTTCGACATCGCGTCGTCATGCCTGGTGATGAAAATGTCGCCTGGTTTGCAATGAGCCAACAAGGAGGCCCGTTGCTGGGCGGTAATGCGCTTTGGGGCCCCGGCAGGCTTGATCCCGGGCTGCCGCAATTCCGCGATGGCTGAACCAGACCATCGAAACAAATAAAACATGACTCTTCGATAGCCTGAACGATGCGATCGCAAAAAAGAAAACCAGCGGTATCCCGCGCGGTTGCGCCAGATGCTGCGGGGTAGTCGGTCCCAGTGCTTTTCCTCTTCCTGCAAGATGGGGATGATTGCAGAAAAATTGGGTTCTTCCGCAAGGGAAAAAATTTCCTCACGATGCTCTTTGTAAAATGCCTGTGCGTCGAGGAATTGCCGTTTTCTTTTTCGATCAGTGGTTGCTTTGTGCAGTGCGGTGAAAGTGGAGCGTGGTAATCCAAAACGCTGCTCGGGTTCGTCGAGTTTTTTCCATACCACCGGCCGTGTGCGTGCCAGTTCAACGATAAATGTGGAACCGCGCACCATCATCGAAGCTGCCGCAAATGCTGTGGCAAAATAGGGAAGGTGGTCGGACCATTGACGATCCATGCCCGATAGCAGGGATTCGATCTGCCGCAATGTCGTCAGCAAAGCCATGCGTGTGGAAAGATACTGCGCGTAGCGCGTGCGGATCTGCTCATCTTCATCGGGAGTGAACCATCCACGTTTCTGCGCGCGCTCCACAATCTGCAATTCTCCGTGAAGGCTTTCGCGTGAAGGCATGCACAACGCCGCCGCTTCAAGACTGCGAAGCGCACGCAATAATGGAACATCAAGCGATTTCATTGCTCAAATCATGATGCGACGATTTCCGCGATTGGCAAGATCTGGTTTTTCCGTTAGATGGTAAATCAGGAAATTCCCACGTCTTCGTATGGGCTGCAATCGTCTTCGACGCAAAGAATGAAAGGACAATTGTCAAGAATATGTTTGCTTGTAACAGAAAAAATATTTTGTCGAATTGTTGAATTTATCTTGCGCCTGCAGGGGGTTTTTCTGCAAAAGCATTGCCGCCATGAATAAAGCCGAACTAATTGAAGCAGTGCAAAAAGCGATGGGTAAAGAAGCGACCAAACGTGCCGCTGAAGATGCCGTGAACACCGTTCTCGACGCAATTGCAGCAGGAATCAAGAAGACCAAAAAAGTGCAACTTATCGGATTCGGAACCTTCTCAGTGAAGAAGCGTGCCGCTCGTATGGGTCGTAACCCGAAGACGGGCGAGTCGATGAAAATCGCCGCTTCGAAATCGGTGGGCTTCAAAGCTTCCAGCAGCCTGAAAACAGGTCTGTAATCGTTTGATTGCAAGTCTAACAAAACCCAACCCTTTCAGCCCTGGTTCGCCAGGGCTGTTTTTTTTAACAGCGCCGCTTTTGCTTTCTCTGGTGCGTACGTGAATGGAAAGCGTCGGCGCCCAGCTTGGACTATTCTGGCGTTGAGACTCCAAGAATCAGCAGCCGAAGAAGCGTCTCAGATTTTCCCTCGATTCGCGCGCGATTTCCAAGGGTGATGGAGTGTAGTCGAAAACCTCGACGCTGACCCAGCCTTGGTAAGATGTTTCGCGGAGAGCTTCCACAATGGGTGCGTATTCCACCGATCCCATTCCCGGTCCGCGAAGATTAGGATCATTGGCATGAAAATGGACAGTGTAGTCCTTGGACATCCGTATCACGTCGGCGATGGGGAATGCTTCATAGCTCATCGCTTTTACGTCCAGATGCAAACGACAATGGGGATGATTGATTTCTTGAATCAATTCGATGGTTTCCGCCGCACTTGTCAGAAAATTTGTTTCGACGGAGCCCAGTGGCTCGAGCGCAAGAGTGACCCCCATTGTCTCTCCATGCTCAGCGACTTTTTGAAACAGTTCCGCTGCGCGTTTGATTGCATCAGTTCTCGACCAGTCGCTCTCAATCATCCGTTGTTTGGGGGATCCCCAGACCATGATAGTGCCTCCCAATGCGTGGCAGATATCTACGAGGTGACGGCTGAAATCCAGCGTTTTTTGTCGGATCACAGCGTCGGGGGTTGTGACATGCATTCCCGCTGGTTGGAGTAAAAGCCAATGCAATCCTACGACTTCGATGCCCTCACTCCGAACTTGGTCCCCCCATTCTTTGGCGTCTTGGGTGGTCACATTGCGCGGGTCATCGGCAAGAGTAAAAGGTGCGATTTCCAGGCCCGTGTAGCCGCACGTGCGGGCAAGTTGAGCCGCCTCCACAAGAGGGATGGTGCCGAATGTTTCATTGCAGATCGCAAATTTCATATCCCAATAGTGGAAAAAAATCTCGGGAATGCACGAGAAATTTGCGCATGCTTTGCCGGTATCCGGCGCAGAGGTTGATATGACTCGCGTTAAGGACGATAAAAATGGAATCGTGTCAGGATTTCGATGACACGCAAAGTATCCTGTTTGACTGGTTTTTCGGGCAAAATGAGCTCTCAGGGATAAAATTTCACGAAATTGTGGTTTGGTTGAATCCAATCATGCTCATTGTGAGCGAAGCGTGGTTTTGAGTGAATCGAAATGGCAACGCCTAAAATGTTGTGGAATGAACGATGCCGAGGCGGGAAGATAAAAAAAACGATCTTTGATGATATTTTTTTTGACAGATTCCAATGAACTGTTAATTTCCCGCCCGCTTTTCCCGGGCGGCTGACAGTTTTCTGGCACCTCTGGGGAACAGCATGCAACGAACGTTGCTCGTGTAGCTCAGGGGTAGAGCGCGTCCTTGGTAAGGACGAGGTCGGGGGTTCAATTCCCCCCACGAGCTCCATCGCTGCATTGCCGTTCAGCAGCCCACAATAACAACATCAACAAACGCCTCAAGCGAAACTAACTACTACTATGGCCAAAGAAGCATTCCAACGCAACAAGCCCCACGTGAACATCGGCACGATCGGTCACGTCGACCACGGCAAAACCACCCTTACCGCCGCGATCACCAATACTCTCGCAGAGAAAGGTTTCGCCCAGGCAAAAGGTTATGCTGACATCGACGCCGCTCCCGAAGAGCGCGAGCGCGGTATCACCATCAACACCGCTCACGTGGAATATGAAACCGAGAATCGTCACTACGCACACGTCGACTGCCCAGGTCACGCTGACTACGTGAAAAACATGATCACAGGTGCTGCCCAGATGGACGGCGCGATCCTCGTTGTATCCGCTGCAGACGGACCGATGCCACAAACTCGTGAGCACATTCTCCTTGCTCGCCAGGTGGGTGTTCCTGCTCTCGTGGTGTTCATGAACAAGTGCGACATGGTGGATGACGAAGAACTGCTCGATCTCGTGGAGATGGAAGTTCGCGATCTGCTTTCGACCTACGAATTCCCCGGCGACGATATCCCAGTGGTGCGTGGTTCCGCTCTGCGCGCTCTTGAAGGTGACGCCACCTACAAAGAAGCCATCAACAAACTGATGGACGCAGTCGATAGCTACATCCCGCTCCCAGAGCGCCCCATCGACAAAACCTTCCTCATGCCTGTGGAAGACGTGTTCTCGATCGAAGGTCGTGGAACCGTTTGCACCGGTCGTGTGGAGCGCGGCATCATCAAGAAGATGGAGGAAGTCGAAATCGTTGGTATCCGCGACACGCAGAAAACCACCGTTACCGACATCGAAATGTTCCGCAAATTGCTCGACGAAGGTCGTGCAGGTGACAACGTCGGTCTCTTGGTTCGCGGTCTCAAGAAGAACGACGTGGAGCGTGGTCAAGTGATCGCGAAGCCCGGCACCGTAAAAGGTCACAAAAACTTCAAAGGTGAGATCTACGTTCTCTCCAAAGAAGAAGGTGGTCGTCACACTCCGTTCTTCTCGAACTATCGCCCTCAGTTCTACTTCCGCACGACGGACGTTACTGGCAGCATCAAACTTCCCGAAGGTGTGGAAATGGTGATGCCTGGCGACAATGTTGAGTTGACCATTGAGTTGATCATGCCGATCGCTCTTGAGAAGACCATGCGCTTCGCGATCCGCGAGGGTGGTCGCACCGTAGGTGCCGGTCGTGTTGCCGACATCTTGGATTGATCTGAAAGATTTGCTTTACTTAACTGATTCACTCGGTTAGGTTCAGCCCGTCAGGAGGCACTTGGGTATAAAAACCTAGGTGCCTCCGATTCAGCTCAACATCTTGCAGTTTTTCAACACGGCGGTAGTTCAATTGGTAGAGCATCGGTCTCCAAAACCGAGTGTTGGGGGTTCGAGTCCCTCCCGCCGTGCCACTGCGATATTTTTTCTCTCCTACTTATCAAAGAAAAGTGAACATTTCCAAATTCATCAGCGAAGTTACCGGCGAACTCAAAAAAGCCAGTTGGCCATGGGAATCCGACCCCAAGGTCAAAGGTTTGAAAAAATACAAAGAGTTGGTGGACTCCACCGTCGTCGTCTTGATCGCGATGGTTCTGTTAGCTGGATTTGTCAACTTTTGGGATTTATTTTTGACCAAAGCGCTTTCTTTCTTGACAAATTTGCTCGTGTCATAACTATCGCCGCCCCATCGCTTTTTGCGACCCTTCTCTGATTTGCCTGATTTTCTCTCACACTCATGTCCAACACCGCTCAAAATCGTAATCAATGGTATGTCGTCCATGTCCTTTCCGGGCAGGAATCCAAAGTACGCGAACGGATTTTGCGTGACTCGAAAGAGCAAGAACTGGGCGATTACGTTTTCGATGCCCTGGTTCCGATGGAAACTGTCTCAGAGGTGAAAAAAGGCAAAAAAACGGAATCACGTCGCAAATTTTTCCCCGGTTACATCATCGTTAACATGAACTTGTTTGATGAAACCAACCAACTGATTGAAAAAACTTGGTATTTTCTCAAGGAAATGGACGGAGTCATCGGATTTGCAGGAACGAAGGATCGTCCTGTCCCGATGCGTGCGCGAGAAGTTGAGGCACTACTTTCCCAAATGCGCGAGCGCGAAGACAGCGTTCGCCCTTCTATCGTTTTTGAAGTTGGCGACACCGTGCGTGTAGCCGATGGTCCCTTTGAAAGCCAAAACGGCATCGTCGAAGAAATCGACCCAGAGCGTGGTAAGCTGCGCGTTGCGGTCTCTATTTTCGGCCGCTCCACTCCTGTGGATTTGGAATTCTGGCAGGTAGAGCGCGCCTGATGAAATGCCTCCGGTTCCGTCCCGGCGCTTCGGCAAAACAACGGATCTTCTCTCTTACAATCACACACACTCCTAGTCATGGCTAAAGAAATTACCGGATTCATCAAGTTGCAAATTCCCGCAGGCTCTGCCAACCCTTCTCCACCCGTCGGTCCAGCCCTCGGTCAACGCGGCGTTAACATCATGGCGTTTTGCAAAGAGTTCAACGCTGCGACCCAATCGCAAGCGGGCGATGTTCTTCCTGTTGTCATCACCGTCTACAAAGACAAGTCTTTCAGCTTCGTCACCAAGCAGCCACCAGCCGGCAATTTGTTGAAAAAAGCCGCTGGCATTGCTTCCGGTTCCAAGGAACCACACAAAGTCAAGGTCGCCAAGCTTACTAAAGAGAAATTGATGGAAGTCGTAAATCGCAAGATGCCCGACCTTAATACCAAAAATCCTGAAGCTGCCGCTCGCATTCTTGCTGGCACTGCCCGTCAGATGGGCATCGAGGTCGAAGGAATGTAATCACTCTCGCCGCAGCGCTCGTGTTGCGGCACCGCAGGAGGGTCTTGTTTTTCAAGATCCGCCATCACTGCCAACCACCAGACACCATGTCAAAACAACGTAGTAAACGATACAAAAAAGCTGTGGCTTTGATCGACAAATCAAAGTCTTATGGGCTCAGCGCGGCTGTGGAAACGATCAAGAGTTTCCCTGCTCCTAAATTCGATCCCGCCGTCACGATCTCCATTCACCTCGGCGTGGATCCGCGCAAGAGCGACCAAATGGTTCGCGGTTCCGTTGCTCTCCCGCACGGCACTGGTCGCAATGTGCGTGTTGCTGTTTTCGCCCAGGGCGATGCCGCAAAAGCCGCTCTGGAAGCGGGTGCCGACCATGTCGGTTACGAAGACCTCATCGCAAAAGTGCAAGGTGGTTTTACCGATTTTGATGTCGCGATCGCCACTCCTGATGCCATGACCGAAGTGCGTAAAATCGCTCGCGTTCTTGGTCCACGTGGTTTGATGCCCAACCCAAAAACAGGCACTGTTACCGATGATACCGCCAAGGCGATCAAAGAGGTGAAAGCTGGGCGTATCGACTACAAACTTGACAAAAACGGCAACATCGCTGCTTCGATCGGTAAACTTTCTTTTACCAACGAAGCCATTGCGGAAAACGCGAATGCGTTCATCGACAGCGTTGTTCGTGCCAAGCCTGCTACTGCCAAAGGAAATTATATGCGCAGTGTCACCATCGCCGCCACTATGCTTCCTGGTCTTGAACTGGAATCATCCGTCTACACCAAAGCTCTTGCCTAACCTTAGCCCAGCAATTTATTATGAATCCCGATAAGAAAATCATCATCGATGCATTGCAGGAGCAGGTCAATAATTCTCCCTATGTGATCGTAATCGATTACACAGGCATGACCGTGCCTCAGTTTTCTGAATTGCGCAATCGCCTCAGCGCTGCTGGTGCCGAGTGCCATGTTGCCAAAAACACCTACCTGCGTAAAGCCATGGCTGAAGCTGGTTTGCCCGATATCAGCGAGAGCTTGGTTGGCCAAACGGCATTCATCAGCGGACAGAGCGAAATTTTTGCTGCTGCCAAAGCGATTAGCAACTTTGAGAAAGAGTTCAAAAAGCCCTCGATGAAAGTCGGCGTGCTCGGTGGACAAATCCTCGACGAAGCGAAACTCAAGGCGATTTCCAGCATCATTTCCCGCGAGTCCGTGCTCTCGCAGTTGCTTGGAACGATCAACGAGCCCGGCGCCCGTATCGCCCGTATCATCAAGAAAAAATTCAACCCCGAAGACTAAACACCCTCGGAATCCCTTTGAACAGATGGGAGCGGATCTTCGGAAAAACTCCCTGAACACGAAAATGGTTCCTCGTCGGGCTGGTGGCTGCCAGTCTGAAATGCCCGGAGGCTTTCGGGTGCGACGATACCGCACAAACACAATACCATGGCTGACCTAGACAAAATCGTAGAAGAACTCAGCAAGCTCACCGTTCTGGAAGCTGCTGACCTCGTAAAAAAATTGGAAGAATCTTGGGGCGTTTCCGCCGCTGCACCTACCGCAGTTGTTGCGGCCGGTCCAGTTGCTGAAGCTGCTGAAGAGAAAACGGAATTCGACGTCGTTATCACCGACGGTGGCGCCAACAAGATCGCTGTCATTAAGGCAGTGCGCGAAGTGGCTCCTGGACTTGGACTCGCCGACGCCAAGAAATTGGTGGAAAGCGCTCCTGCCAAAGTCGTCGAAGGCGTTGCCAAAGACGCTGCCGAAGCCGCCAAGAAAAAGCTCGAAGAAGCTGGCGCAAAAGTCGAACTCAAGTAATTCCTACCCTCGGATTTCTCCTCGTGGTCGTTCATCGACCACGGGGAATTTCCTCCACGAAATCGGCGCGAGTTGTCACTCACTGAAGATTTTATTTCTCCCGCATGCGACCATTCCCGCCGATCTCGATTCGAAAAAACATTTCCTGATCCTGTCCTCGCCCGAACCGTTCACCGGATCGGGCTCAACTTGCTAGCACCACCCAACTGAATACCACCATGTCTGAACGTCTCTATTTTGGAAAATTTGAGGAAGT
>JBMLRP010000006.1:0-112240 GCA_049240965.1 Akkermansiaceae bacterium | reverse complement strand
TCTCCGCCAAGCGCAAGGATGGAGCACGCGTGATGAAAGGAGCAGCATCCGCCGCGAAGGGCAAATTGTGGAGCATGCGGGACTTGCGGACTTGTATCCGCTAACATTTTTATATTTTCCATTTGGTGCAAAATAGTTGCCGAAATGGATGCCATGCGAAGTAACAGACATAAAATAGCAGCAGATGACTGCTTCAAAAGTCCAACAGTCTATCTTATCGAACAATGCGAAGCATACCCGATGAAAACCGGTCTTCCTCCTCTTTGGAAATAAGCGAGAATCGTAATGAATCATCAGGCCCGGAGAATAGGAATGCAGATCAACTCAACAGTCTGATGGGAAATCTCCCTGAAAAGGATCAGGACGCTTTGGCGGAAATGGCTCTTAGACAAATTAAAAAGCGCGCACGGTTGGAAAAAATCGCCTCAGGATCCATCTGGAACAAGTTGGGAATATTTTTTGCGATCTTTGGCTCAGTAGTAATCCTAGGTTTTGATGGAAAATTGGCCGACTATTTGCCATTCGTGATTGTGTTTCTTCTGATACTCATTCAGAGCGGTTTCTCGACCATGCACTCACGGATCGACGCCATGTATGAACTCATGAGATTAGAAGGTCGGATGGGAAATCTTCAGAAAACTGACAAGGATGAATTAAACCATAGAGATCAAAGTAACGGTTATAACGTCTCAGATTGAATGCAGAGCATGATCGAAGCGATCTTGCGGTCTGGGCAAGTCGAAATCAATCATCTGCGTTGTATACTTATTTACAAAAAAAACGCCCGACCACATGGAGTGGAGGGGCGTTTGATAGGAACACCGAATGGTGTTAGATGAACTCGTTGAGGATGTTTTCCATGAGTTCTTGGCGACCTGATCCAATGGTCGGCTCACCGTTGCCGAGGGCGTAGGCGCTGAGCTCTTCGAGCGAAGTTTGTTTCGCCTCGATTTTGGCACCAATACCGTTATCCCACGAAGAGTAGCGTTTCGCCACAAATTCGGCAATGCGGCCATCGGCACGGAGTGCCGCAGCTGCTTTTAGTCCGCGGGCAAAAGCATCCATCCCTCCGATGTGTGCATGGAAAAGATCTTCGGGCTCGTGGGATTCACGGCGGCGTTTGGCATCAAAGTTGAGTCCACCGGTCGTGAAGCCGCCCATCTCCAGAACTTTTTGCATGATGCTGGTGGTCAGGTAAATGTCAGTGGGGAATTGGTCGGTGTCCCATCCGATGAGTTCGTCGCCTTGGTTGGCATCGATGGAGCCGAGGGCATCAGCAGCGATGGCAACGGTCATCTCGTGCAGCATGGTATGACCAGCAAGTGTGGCGTGGTTGGTTTCCAAGTTGAGTTTGAAGTGTCCCATGAGTCCGTATTCGCGGAGGAAATTCAGACAGGCGGCTGAATCGGAATCATATTGGTGCGTGGAAGGTTCGCGTGGTTTCGGTTCGATGTAAAATTGCCCTGTGAAGCCAATTTTTTTCGCGTAGTCCACTGCCATATGAAGCAATGCGGCGAGGTGATCCAGTTCGCGCTTCATGTCGGTATTCAGCAGAGTCGCATAGCCTTCGCGACCACCCCAAAATGTGTAACCTTCACCTCCGAGCGCGACAGTGGCATCCATGGCTGCTTTTACTTGGGCGGCTCCGTAGGCAAATACGTCGGCGCTGGGAGAAGTCCCGGCTCCTTGGGAGTAACGCGGATGAGAGAATAAACAAGCAGTTCCCCAGAGCAGTTTTTTTCCATGAGCTTGTTGCAGTCCCTTGAGGTGAGCGGTGACCTTTTCCAGCGCAGCATTGGACTTGGCCAGATCATTCAATTCAGGTGCGATGTCGCGGTCATGAAAGCAGTAATAATCAATGCCAGTCTTGTCGAGAAATTCAAAAAAGACATCCGCGCGCTTGAGTGCATTATCCACAGTATCAGACAGGTCATCCCAAGGCATGAGAGCCGTTGCACCTCCGAACGGGTCAGACAGTCCATTGCGCATCACGTGCCAGTAGGCGGCGGCGAAACGCATGTGGTCGCGCATGGTTTTGCCTTCGATGATTTCATCGGGATTGTAATGTTTGAACGCGAAAGGATTCTTTGATTTCGGACCCTCAAAGTTGATTTTTGGAATGTCAGGAAAATATGCCATGCAGGAGAATTAGCCATTCACGTGTGCGTGCGCAAGTGGATAAATTGTCAGCGCCTGCAGCTTATCTGAATCTTTTGATTGCCCGGCGGGTGGGTTTGTTGGCAATGTTGCCTGCGTGAACCAAGCCAAGCGCACTACTCCTCTGGATTCCAACTCCATGCCGCCTGGGATTCCCTACATTATCGGCAACGAAGCGGCGGAACGTTTTTCGTTCTATGGCATGCGCGCCATCCTGGTGGTTTTCATGACCAAGTATCTTTGGCTCATGGACGCCAAGGCAGGCAATCCGATGTCGAATGCCGAGGCTACCGAGCATTATCACAGTTTTGTAGCATGGGTTTATTTCACGCCGTTGCTTGGTGCTTTGTTGAGCGATATTTTCCTGGGCAAATACCGCACCATCATACTGTTGAGCTTGCTGTATTGTGCGGGACACGCGGCTTTGGCATGCATGGGAATGACGGGGCAGTCATCCACTTGGCTTATGGTGGGTCTGGTGATGATCTGTCTCGGATCCGGTGGTATCAAGCCCTGCGTATCCGCCCACGTGGGCGATCAATTCGGCCCGAAAAATCAGCACTTGCTCTCGAAGATCTACAATTGGTTTTATTTCTCGATCAATTTTGGTTCGTTTTTTTCGACTCTTCTGACCCCTTGGTTGTTAGAGTGGTATGGTCCTCACTGGGCATTCGGTGTGCCGGGTGTATTGATGGCGATCGCCACGCTGATGTTTTGGATGGGCCGCAAAACCTTCATTCATGTGCCGGCGGGAGGATGGAAATTTTTTCGTGAGCTTTTTTCCTGGGAAGGCATGATTGCTCTGGCGAAGTTGCTGCCGCTCTATCTTTTCATCGCACTGTTCTGGGCCTTGTATGATCAAACTGGTTCCTCATGGGTGTTGCAGGCAGAACACATGGACTTGCATTTCATGGGTATTACATGGCTGGAATCCCAAATCCAGGCGATTAATCCGATTCTCATTCTGCTCTACATCCCTCTATTCACATTTTTTGTTTATCCTCTGATTCATCGCGTGTTTCCGCTCACACCACTGAGAAAAATCGGCATGGGTTTGTTTTTAGTATCCGCTTCTTTCGCCTTGATCGCTCTCATCCAGTCGTGGATCGATGCCGGACAAAAGCCCTCCGTTGGTTGGCAGTTGCTGGCGTATGTGATCATCACTGCGGCGGAGATTATGATTTCCATCGTGGGTCTCGAATTTTCCTATACGCAGTCTCCTAAGAACATGAAGTCTCTGGTGATGGCATTTTATTTGTTGGCGGTGTTTGTGGGCAACATCTTCACGGCGAAAATCAATCGTTTCATTCAGATTCCGTCATCCAGTCACGAGCAGTTTTCTGCACTGGTGGCGAGCCAACCGAATGATTGGGTGAAGGATGCGAAAAACGCGATTCTGCCGGGCTACGATCAGCAAACTGGAACCGAGGATGATTTGATCGCGCGCTTGGAAAATGGTAGTCTGAAATCCATTGAATTTCCGGATCGCACGCAGGAGGTGTTTTCCTCTGCGGCAAATCGGATCATCGATCTCGCTAGGAAGCAGGGTCATCGATTTCCGGAGCCTGAAGACTTTTCTTCAGCGTCACTCGGCTCCGACCCGTGGGGGAATTCGTTGGAATATACGATCACCAGCCAGAGTTCGTGCCGCGTGATTTCCGCCGGGCCCGATCGAAAGAAAGGAAGTGCGTGGGACATCGGATTGACCATCGACGTAACGACACCACCGAGCGAGAAACAAGCTTCCTGGTTCGATCGCTTCCATCCATCAATGAGTTGGATCGAACAGCGGATACAAGCATTGGGGGCAAAGCCTCCAAAAGCAAGCGGAGTGGGCTATGAAATCAGCTATTTCTCCGGCGGTCAGACCAAACTGGAGGGTCGGAGCTATTACTGGTTCTTCACGAGGTTGATGCTGGTATTTGCCGTGATCTACATCCCGTTTGCGATGCTATACCGTCCCAAATCTTACGTAGTTGAGAGCCTGGAGTAGCAAGAGTCACTTGCGGTGCGTGTGAGGATGGATTTTTGAAACTAATCTTCGCGCTCTGAATAGAAACGAAAAGCGTTGAGGATGTCTCAATTGATTCTATCGGAAAGAGGGGCGCACCTCATGACTTCGCCACCCTGCGTCTTTGCACGAGTTCAAAAAAGAGCCCAGGGTATGGACCACTGATGAAACTGATTTTTTATGAGTGGGATTTTCACCCAAGGGTTATAAGAGAAAATCTCTCAGTTCATTCAACTGAACATGAAGATCACCGGTATCATTCGAATCGTGATCCAGATCACAATGCTCGTCTATCTCGCTATCATCGATTGTTGTATTGCGGAATCAAGTTAGAATCGCAAAATGAAAATATCAGGCGAAAACGATGCAGAAGAGACGGTTGATCCATCCGCGTCAGAAGACAGATCATCGTCTTGTAGCAGAAATCATTTTTCCTCCGCTTTCGATTGAATCGTGACGATGAGCGTGTTGTTTTTGTTAAGATATTGTTTCGCGAGTTGGTTGATCTCTGTGAGAGTGATGCTTTCATAATCAGCCTTACGGTTGCGAGCCAACTCAAGATTTTCGGGCTTTTCTTGGCAGCGTTGCATGACAGTGCTGAGCCAGTAGGTGTTATCGCGCAGTGTTTTGTCCATGGCGGCCAGAGTCGGCTTGAGAGCTCGGTCCAGTTCATCTGCCGTGGCGCCTTTTTCCGCCAATTCTTCGCCAATCGTAAGTGCGGCGGTGGTGAGTTTTTCCAGATCTTCTGGTTTGCCGATGGATACAGCGCTGAGGAAGCCGAAGTCTTCCAGGGCATCCGAACCATCCAGGTTGGCATTCGGGCTGTATGAAGCGCCCAGTTTTTCCCGGATTTCTTCTCGCAGGCGGTCACTGAGAATTTCTGCAAGCACGTTGAGACGACGGCTTTCTTTTTGATTGTTGCGCAGTCCCTTGGTCTTCCACTGGGTCATCGACACGGCTTGCGTGACTTTACTCTCATAAGTGGTATCCAATCGGGCGGGTATAGCCGGACTCTTGACCTTGCGTAGTACCGTCAGATCGGTTGTATCTGGCAAGCGCGCTGGCAGGGCACCGAAGGTTTTGAGCAGTAGCGGCTTGATGGTGTCGATCGAGAAATCTCCGACGATGCTGAGTTCGATCGGGGCTTGAGTCAGAGCGGGAGTGAGCCAGGTTTTGACATCTTCCGTGGTGTAGGAGTCCAGAGCGGAAACCGGTGGCATGAGGTAGCGGTGATCCTGACCGTGCATCCAAGCCTCGATCTCCGTCTGCGGCCCAGCTTGTGAATGTTTCAATTGCTGCTCAATCATAGGAAATGCGGCCTTGAGTTGGCGCAGTGCTTCTTCACGGTAGCCAGGATCGGTGAGTGAAGCACACATCAGTTGCAGCTGTAGTTCCAGATCTGTCGGTGTGGTTTTTCCTGACAGGATGAACGCATCTTCGCCAATCGTCAGATCCGCGCCGATGTTTTTGCCGGCAAGGATTTGTTGCAATTCATCGATGCTGTGTTTGCCCAGCCCACCGCCATTGTAAACGGCATTTGCCACCAAATTGAGTCCGGGCTTGTTCTGGGGCATGGTCAGTTGACCGTTGCCAAAACGCGCGGTCATGCTGATCGAGTTTTTCGAGAAATCCGTGCTCTTGAGATTGACTTTGATGCCATTGGAAAGGGTGAGCTGTGTAATGCCGAGATCAGCCACTTGGTTTTCCGCAGTGATTGTTCCGGCTGTGCCGAAATCGGTATAAGCAAAGGTGCTTTTTTCACGCACTTCGGGAGCTTGCAAGGCAACCTTCGCGGAAGTTTCGTAAAGCGATAAAATTTCGTCCTTCGCGTTCTCTGGAGCTTCTTTGGTGCTGAGAATCAGATGGTAACCATCCATTTGCCAGAAATCACGGAATGCTTTCTGGCAGGTTGTAGCGTCGATTTTTTCCAATGCGGATTGTGCGATTTCCAGATCGGTCTGAGCGGACGATAAGACCGAGTGATCGTTGATGGATTGTGCGATGGCTGTAGCAAGAGCATCAGACTTTCGCGTGGCCTCGGCTTTGAGTTGTTGTTCATAGGCATTGAGCAAGTTCGCTTTGGCTTCCTCGAGTTCATCGGCGGTGAAACCAAATTCCATCGCGCGACGGAATTCCTGTTCCAAGACCGCCACGGCGTTTTTCCAGTCATCGTTTTTCGCCGTCACATCAATGCTGCCGATTTCCGCGAAATTGAACATCGCGCTGCGTGAGGCGCTTCCGGAAATGATAGTGGAGTCCTCTTTTTTTGCCAATCGCTCGAACCTGCGGTCGATGATTGCATGTGCCAATTCCAAAGGCATGCGTTCGCTGCGGGTGGCAGTGGTATCAGGTTTGGCGGTATAAGGACGAAGAGCGATCAAGCTCACCTCCGTGCTGGAGAGTTCCTTGTCAGTGAAAACAGCTGTCTTCAGGCCCTTGATTGTCTCGATTTTTCCAAGATCAGGATTCTTGCCCGGTTGCGCGGGGTTCACCAATCCACCGAAAGCCTGGGTGATGAGTTTTTCCGTTTCTTTCGGATCCATGTCACCGACCACGATGAATGTCATGCGTTCGGGTGTGTAAAAAGCAGTGTAGTAATCGACAAAGCGCTGGCGAGGGACGTTCTTGATGCACTCTTCGGTGCCAATCGGAAAACGTTTGGGTAACAGGGAGTTGGGCAGCAGCTCACTGAACTGCTTGTGCATCATGCGGTAATTGACCGAGTCACGACTGGTTTTTTCCGATAGAATGACGCCGCGTTCTTTATCGATCTCTTCCGGCTTGAGCAGTGCACCATCGGCGAAGTCGCGCATGACGGTGTAAGCGAGCTGGACGGTTTCGTCAGAGAGGTCGGGGAGGTCGAGCATGTAGACTGTTTCGTCGAACGATGTATAAGCATTGACGTGAGCGCCGAAGCCGATTCCCAGACGTTGCATGCGCGGCACAAGTTCATCCGGAGTGAAGTTTTTTGAACCATTGAAAACCATGTGTTCGAGAAAGTGCGCGACGCCCTGTTGGTCGTCCTCTTCCATCAGTGAGCCCGTGGCGATGTGCAGTCGTATCGACAATCGTTGTGGTGGCTCGGTATTCGGGTAGATGATGTAGCGCATGCCATTCGGGAGGGCTCCGAAAATGGTTTTTTGATCGGCGGGGATGTCGGACTGAGAATGCGCCCATGGCTTCGCTGTGCCTGAGGCAACAGTGGCACCTTGCTTCACAGATACGGGAGTTGAGGACGTAGCGCTTTGCTTGATGGTCCAAAAGATGAGACCGCTGGCCAGTCCAAGAACTACGATCAAAGGGAGAGATTTTCGCATACGACGATTGGAGCGAAACCCCAGCGAGAATCAATGTGTTTTTTATTTTTTTTGAAAATCGTGATTGTCAAATCCTGATATGTGTGGTGAAGTTCGCGCCCCTGCAAGGGAGAAGTCACGCGCACGTGGCGGAATTGGTAGACGCGCTAGTTTCAGGTACTAGTATTGGCAACGATGTGGAGGTTCGAGTCCTCTCGTGCGCACTTTCTCACCAGTGATGAGAAAAATCATTTCAAGCGATTTCCCCCGCGATCGCATCCACCAAGGCACGGCCTCGATCGGTCACAATGAGTTGTTTGTCGGTGATCGTGAGCAACTCCAGCGTTGTAAGGTCTGTGGCTCTTTTTTTGCCTGCTTCATCAAGTAGTTCTAACGAAATCCCTTCGCTTGTTCGCAACCCAAGTGCAATGCGTTCGAGCCTCAAGTCTTCTGCATTTAATGTCTCGCTCTCCGCTGTGGCGTGGCCGATGCTCGTCATCATAGCGATGTATCGATCTGTGTCAGCGATGTTTTTGCTACGGATTGAATCGATGGTGGAGACCGCAGAGGGACCGAGACCAAGATAGGATTCGCCACGCCAGTAGCCGCGGTTATGGATGGATTGATGGCCGGTTTTGGCGTAGTTCGAGGTTTCATAGTGATCAAAACCAGCACCTGTGAGAAGCTCATGCGCTGCTTGAAAGTGATCGCCATCCCGCTGAGTGTCTGTGTGCATTTCGCCCTTGAGGAGCGATTGGAAAAAGGCGGTGTCTTCCTCGTAGGTAAGGTTGTAGGCGGAAATGTGATGGGGTTTGAGGGCAACGGCTTGCTGCAGGGATGACATCCAATCCTCGTCGGACTGCCCGGGAATGGAAAACATCAAGTCAATGTTGATGGAGGGCATTTCGGCTTCATGGAGGATTTCCACCGCGCGCATGGCTTGTGCGGGATCGTGTTCGCGACCCAATGTGTGGAGCACATTTGGTGAGAAGGATTGAATGCCCAGAGAAACACGGGTGATGCCGAGTTGACGAAAAAGACGTGCTTTAGCGATATCAAATGTTGCGGGATTTGCTTCCAGAGTGATTTCTTTCAATTGTGAAAAATCCATGGTTTGCTGCAAGCCGAGCATAAGTTTTTCCAGATGACTGGGAGACAGCATCGATGGTGTGCCCCCGCCGAGAAACAAAGTTCTGGGTTGTTCGCGGAGCGACTCGATTTTGTTGCGGGATTCCCGCAACAGAGCATCGATGAATTGCGAAATGGAAGTGCCTCCCGGTGTGTGTTTGTAGAAGGAGCAATACGGACAGACCCGATGGCAGAAGGGGATATGAAGATAAGCGAGCACGAGAGGCTCTCATCATGGAGGGAGACGCCTGCAATGTCAAATCACAGCCTAACGAAGAGTTCGACACACCCAGATTATGAAGAAAGATTTTTGACAAAGATCACGTATTGGGTGACGATTCTTGCGACTATGAACCCCTTCATTTTTCCGTTACTCTTGGTAATATCTATCACGGCATCAGCGGCGGAAAAAGTGCTGTTTAATCGGGATGTTAGACCGATTCTCTCGCAAAATTGTTTCGCATGTCATGGTTTCGATGCCAAAAAGCGCGAGGCCGACTTGCGTCTTGATGACCGCGAAAGCGCCATCGGCAAGGCGGAATCGGGCAAAGCGGCCATCGTGCCGGGAAAGCTTGAAGAATCAGAACTGTGGCATCGCATTCATGCAACAGATCCCACGGAGATCATGCCACCACCAAAACACCATGCGCCGTTGACAGCAAAGCAGAAGGAAATTTTGCGCTTGTGGATCGAACAAGGCGCCGAATACGAGGGGCACTGGGCATTTACCAAGCCCGTATCTCCAGTGGTTCCCGCCATGACGGTAGAGGGCGGAAATGTCATCGATGCTTTTATTCAGCAAACTTTGCAGGAAAAGAAACTGACATTTTCGCCGGAGGCGGATCGCTCCACTTTGTTGCGGCGCTTGAGTCTGGATCTCACAGGTTTGCCGCCATCGCCCGAGGAGGTGCAGGCATTTGTGTCAGATCAGAACCCCGGGGCATATGAACAGGCGGTGGAGCGTCTGCTGGCATCGCCGCACTTCGGTGAGCGTATGGCGATGCCTTGGCTGGATGCGGCGCGCTACGCCGATACGAATGGCTATTCCATCGATGGGGGACGCCACGCATGGTTATGGCGTGATTGGGTGATCAAGGCTTTCAATGACAACATGCCCTACGATCAATTTCTTCTCAAACAACTTGCTGGCGATCTGCTGCCTGATGCCACGGATGCCGATCGTATGGCTACGGCATTTCAGCGCAATCACAGCATTACCCACGAAGGGGGGACGATTCCCGAGGAAAATCTTACTAACTACACCGCAGACCGTGTGAAAACCTACGGCGAGGCGGTGATCGGTCTGACCATGGCCTGCGCGCAGTGTCATGATCATAAATACGATCCCATTACGCAAAAGGATTACTATCAAATGTTTGCGTTTTTCAATCGCTTGGATGACATCGGTCTGGATGGAAATGGCGGCAACAACGCGCGCCCTGCGATCAATGCGATGACTCCGCTCAGCACTCCCGAGGAAGTGGAAACAGTGAAAATTGATCTCGCTGCGGCTGAGGCCGATTTCGCGAAGGAGAGACCCACTGAGCAAGCAGCGTGGGAGGCTCGCCAAAAAGAATCTCACGCGAATCTGGGTAAGGATTTTGTGACCCAGTCATGTGAGTTGATCGCTGCTTCCACACCCAACGGTTCTCCAGACCGGTTGAAGATCCAACCGGATCAATCGCTGGATATTCACGGAGGAGATTATGCCGCTTACACCATATCTTCCAAGTTGCCTTCCGGTATGAAGCAGATCGATGGCTTGCGGATTGTGTTTGAACCCTCAGCACACGCCCACAATTCTCTGGGTTACTCTGGGGGCACTTTTGTGATGACTACTGTCAACGTTGCCGCTAGTGGATTTCCCGCGGGGAATGTGGATCCGAATGCGCCACTGACACTGAAGCGCATCACCGCCAGCGATCAGCGTCCGGGTTTTCCTGTATCGGCTCTATGGAGTTCCGATCCAAAAACGGGGTGGAGTCCAAATGGAGGGAATCAGCCTCAGCATGTGACACTGACTTTTGCGCGGCCTCTCGACGTTGCGGCGCTTCCCTACCTTACGGCAGAAATCGTTTTCAACTATGGCAGTGGTCATAATCCGGGGAAAGTGAGAATGTTGGCCTTCACGGGACAGACTAACGACAGTGATCTGCCCGCAGATGTCTGGTCGGCAATCCAGGCCGATCCTTCGCAGCGCAATCCTGAACAAGCAAAACGTATCAGTGACTATTTCCGTGAGTTCTCTGAAGATTGCGCGTCAGCGCGGTATCGTGTCGCCAATCTTCGTGAACGACTGCAAGTTTTGACGCAGAACCACTCGGTCTTGGTGATGAATGAATCCAAAAATCCGCGTAAAACCCACATTCTCGAGCGCGGTGTTTACAGTTCACCGCTGGAAGAAGTTCAGCCAAACACCCCGTCATTTCTGCCTGCGTTGAATAAACCCAACGCCACTCGACTGGACCTTGCGCAGTGGACAGTCAGTCGTGAGAATCCGCTCACCGCGCGTGTGGCTGTCAATCGATTGTGGGAAGTCGCTTTTGGACGTGGTCTCAGCACATCCACGGCAGACTTCGGTTCGCAAGGTATGTGGCCCACACATCCTGAATTGCTGGACTGGATGGCGGTGCAATTCATGGATCGCGGCTGGAATGTGAAGGAAATGATGAAGTTGATCGTGATGTCGCGCACCTATCGTCAATCGTCTCACACCACAGCCGCAGTAATGGAGCGCGATCCGGTCAACGAATGGTACGCGCGTGGCCCGCGTTTCCGTCTCAGTGCGGAGTCGATTCGCGATCAAGCCTTGGCCGTCTCTGGATTGCTGGTGAGTCGCATCGGCGGGCCATCTGTGAAAATCTATCAACCCGGTGATCTCTGGCGCGCGGTGAGTCACTACGGTTCCACTCCCGCCACAGCGCAGACCTTTGTTCAGGATCACGGTGAAAAACTCTATCGTCGCTCGCTCTACACTTACTGGAAACGTACCTTGCCACCGACGAGCCTGGCCACCTTCGATGCACCGAACCGTGAGGTTTGCACGGTGGGTCGCACGAACACCAACACACCATTGCAAGCACTGGTATTGCTGAACGATCCGCAATTCGTCGAGGCTGCCAGACATTTTGGTTTAAGAATGTTGCGCCAGGGTGGAGATGAGCGCTCGGGTTTGTCCTATGGATTTCGTGCAATCGTTTCGCGTGATCCATCGCCAAAGGAACTGGCCCTGTTAGAGTCCTCGCTACGTGAGGAGTTATCGAAATTTTCCAGCAAGGAAGAGACCGCCCGGCAATACCTGGGGACCGGGGAAAGTTCCTTGAGTTCTGAATTTCCGTTAGAAAAACAAGCTGCTTGGGCCGCCGTAGCGCAATTGCTGCTGAACCTCAGCGAAACAATTACCCGCAATTGATATGTCACCAGATTATTTTACACGCCGTGCGTTTTTGGGAACTTCCTCTGCCGCGATGGGGCAACTTGCACTAGCTTCGCTGCTAGGTCAGGAATCCGCTGCTGCCGCGAGTCAAGAACTTGTCAAAAAATTCGCTCCAAAAGCGAAACGGGTGATCTGCTTGTTCCAATCAGGTGGCCCTTCCCATGTCGATCTTTTCGATGGCAAGCCATCGCTCGCGAAATATCACGGAACCAATTTGCCGGATTCGGTGCGAGGCGGACAGCGGGTTACAGGAATGACTTCCGGTCAATCATCTTTCCCCGTGGTTCAGCCCATCGCGAGTGGCAAGCTTTGTGGGCAAGGGCAGGTGTGGATCAGCGATCTTTTGCCTTGGACTCAGAAGATTGCTGATGAAATCTGTGTGATTCGTTCCATGCATACCGAGGCGATCAATCACGATCCCGCCATTACTCTCGCAAATACGGGAAGCATGCAGCTCGGCAATGCCTCCGCTGGCGCATGGATCAGCTATGGACTCGGCACAGATAATTCCAATCTCCCCGCGTTTATGGTTCTCGTCTCACAAGGTACAGGAAAAAATCCCGGGCAACCGATTTTCTCACGCCTCTGGGGTAGCGGATTTCTGCCATCTCAACACCAGGGAGTGCTACTTCGCGGTGGAGCGGAGCCGGTTCTTTATCTTGATAATCCGAACGGAATTGCGCGGGAACATCGTCGCGCTCAACTCGATAGCCTCGCACAGTTGAATCAACAATACGGCGACCTATCAGGTGATGCCGAGACTTTCGCCCGTATCCAGCAGTATGAAATGGCATTCCGCATGCAGGCATCGGTGCCGGAATTGACCGATCTTTCTAACGAATCTGCAGAAACCTTTGATCTCTACGGAATTGAATCGCGCAAACCTGGAACTTATGCGGCTAATTGCCTGTTGGCTCGCCGACTAGCGGAACGTGGTGTTCGTTTTATTCAGCTTTTCCACCGTGGTTGGGATCAGCACATCGCGATCACCAAACAACTTCCGAATCAGTGCCGCGATACAGATCAGCCGAGCGCCGCATTGATCATGGACTTGAAGCGTCGCGGACTACTCGATGACACACTTGTGATCTGGGGAGCCGAATTCGGACGTACCGTGTATTCTCAAGGTGCTCTCGGTTCACCCGTAGCTGGTCGCGATCATCATGGCCGATGCTTCTCTGTATGGCTGGCGGGCGGAGGAATCAAAGGTGGCTATGTGCATGGTGAAACGGATGACTTCGCATGGAACATCACGCGTGATCCAGTTCATTTGCGCGATCTGCATGCCACAATGTTGCATCAGCTCGGACTGAATCATGACCGCTTTGTTTATCCTTACCGCGGTCTCGATCAAAAACTGGTGGGAGTGGAACCCGCGCATGTCGTGAAATCCATCCTCGCATGAAATCGCTCTTCTTCACTCTCGTGCTTGCGCTGCCGGCATTCGCCGATATTGCGCCGTCCACTTATCTAACGGATTTTGTCAAAGCGCTGGATATTCCATGGCCCAGGAATCGGATGATGACCATCGTTTGTCATGGTCATAGCGTACCCGCGGGTTACGCGAAAACTCCGCATGTCGATCCTTTCGTGGCCTATCCTCATTTGTTGCATCGAGCGGTCAAAGCAAAACATCCCCACGCTGTGGTCAACGTGATTGTCACCGCGATTGGTGGGGAGAATTCCGTTGCGGGTGCAGCGCGTTTCCAGCGCGATGTCGTAAGCCACAAGCCGGACATCGTGTTGATCGATTACGCGCTCAATGATCGTGGTGTTCCTCGGGAAAAATCCGCTGCGTGCTGGCAGCAGATGATCGATGAAGCGAAAGCTGCGGGAGCCAAAGTCATTTTGCTCACACCCACCGGAGACATGCGTGCGAAAATGCTTGATGATGCCGATCCTCTCAGCCAACAGGCCACGCAGATCCGTGGGCTTGCCTCCAAAAATGCTGTTGCGCTGGCCGACTCCTATCAAGCCTATCAGGAATGGATCAAGGCGGGAAAAAAACTCGATGACTTGATGTCCCAGGTCAACCACCCGAATGCCGCTGGGCATCTATTGGTGTTGGAAAAAATCATGCCTTGGTTTGCTCCGCAATAGAAACAGGAGAGTCACCGCATGAAAATTTGCTGATTCAGCCATTCTCTCCGCGACCTCAGTTTCTGAGCCAATCGTTGAAATTTTACTCTGAACGCTAAACAGTTGCGCAAATCACGTCAGCATCAGAAAGGCAGATGTTGAATGGCTCTGTCGAGTGCGGGGAGTCGATCGTAGCGTTGAATCGTAACATCGAGATCTGCAGCGGTGATTTCCAGCAGCGAGAAGCAGGTGATACTTTTGACGCGGAGAGAGGCAGGACGGACGCCTGCCTTGATCCATTGCTGAAGAAACGTATTCGGCACCGAGTCGATCATTTGCTCGTAGGATTGGTTCTCGATCGAGAGAATGTCAGCTCCGACTAGCATGCCGGATTTGGTGTCGGCACTGATGGCGATGTAACCGAGTTTGGGCTTTCTCCAATCTCCAATCAAGGCTGGAAGATGGAAAAAATGGCACTCGATATCCAAGGCTGGCTTGTTTTGTTGGATTTTTGCAACCAGGAATCCGCTCGGTTCGGGTGTGATCCATTCATGCTCGGAATCATCATGGAATTGCCATTCTTGAGTCCATCGGCCCTCGCGATGAAGCAGTGTGAGGATTTCCAAAACTTCTCCGTTCTCGCGAAACACACTCGGGACTTCTTGAGCGTGGGCATTGAAGAGTGCCATGAATTGCTCCAGAGCGATGGTAAGCCAGGATATTTCTTCTTCATTTAAATCGCCCGGTCCATACCCTGCCTCGTAACTGCGGAAGATGGGCCAATTGTTACCGCGGAAATTGAAACCGAGTTGTTTGATCTTTTTGATTTGATCGGGTTGCAGTTCCTTACGTGTGCCGAAACTGAGTTGCA
The DNA here is from genome assembly GCA_049240965.1 of Akkermansiaceae bacterium. Lineage (GTDB taxonomy): Bacteria > Verrucomicrobiota > Verrucomicrobiia > Verrucomicrobiales > Akkermansiaceae > UBA956. The sequence continues at coordinate 97,262 of JBMLRP010000006.1, read as the reverse complement.
GTTGCCTCGTTTCCATGATGAGGCTGTGGGTGTCATCCTCATGATGATAAGAATCGTGGGGATCGTCGCCTAGCATCGTGTAGTAACGTGCAATCGCTGAATCTCCGAGGTAAAGAGCCATAGCACGATGTTGCTCGATCTGCCCCATGATACTGATGTAGGCAACTTCGTTCGTGACGGGGTGGATGATTTTGAGAAGATCGGTCTCTTCCCAAGACTTCCATGGAGCGAGTTCCAGGAATTTTTGCGCCAGTTGGTAGAGTGCGGTTGTGGGCATGATCGTGATAGTGTCAATGATTTCTCTAGCGGCGACGGCGTGCTTTTTTCTTCGGCTTGGGCTGGAAATCAAATTCCTCGATCATGAATTTCTCGGCATCCCAAATGCCCTCGTACCAACTGACCATCCCATCACACAACTCATAGTATTCCACTGTTCCGCCGCAGGCTTCCGGTGGGCAGGCGCGCGCGCCTTCGATCATGGCGGGACCGGTTTGTTCGGATTCGAAGTGATTCTCGATGGCAACTTCGTGAATCCATTCATCCGCGTAATCGTAAAGATAAAGGAACCGCTTGGGTAGCTTGGTTTTGCCGATGAATTGCTGCAGTGTGACTTCGCTTTCGTTTTGAAAACTATCGGCGCCTTTGAATCGCTCGGGATGGGGTTGGGCGATGACATCCCGAAGATACTTGCCCTTGCCATGACGGAATTCGTGATCGTAGAGATGCTCCCAGCCCATGGCATATTGCAGCGCGCTATGAAACTCGGCGAAGGTGTAGTGGGCTGGAACGCTGAAACGACGCCAGATTTCCGGCTTGATGCCGTAGAGGGTGACTTTGACGGTATAGTGTTTCATGAGACGAGTGGCAAGTTGGGGTGAATGGGGGTGTCGAGGGCATCTTCCTGTCCATCGAGATGTCGCAATAGTCCGGCAAAACCGATCATTGCGGCGTTGTCCGTGCAGAGCGCGGGATCGGAAAGCGAGAGTTGCACACCCTCTTGATCACAAGCGCTCTGGAATGCCCCTCGTAGTGCGCGATTGAGGGAAACGCCACCCGATAGCGCCAGATGTTTCAGGCCTGATTCACGCAGAGCGCGCAAGGATTTTTGTAGAAGAACATCGATGACGGCTTCTTGGAACGAGGCACAGAGGTCGGACAGTGAATCATCGAGATTTTCAATCTTGGGCAATGCATAGAGCACGCTGGTTTTGAGACCGGAGAAGGAAAAATCAAAGTGGGGTTCGTGAAGCAGTCCGCGCGGGAAGGCAAAGCGTTTTGGATCGCCTCCCGTTGCCTGACGTTCAATGTTGGGGCCGCCCGGATAGGGAAGACCGAGCATCTTGGCCACCTTGTCAAAAGCTTCGCCAGCTGCGTCATCAAGTGTGGTTCCGATCTTTTTGTATTGGCCCGGACCATCGACTCGCAATAGCAGCGTATGTCCGCCGGAAATGATCAAGGCAACGTGTGCTGGCACATGCGTGGAGTCGACGAATGGCGAGAGCAGGTGCCCCTCCAAATGATTGATGGCAAGATAAGGTTTGCCGAGAGCGCAAGCCATGGCCTTGGCGGCGGTGTTGCCAATCAAAAGGGAAGACGCCAAGCCCGGGCCGGCTGTGGCGGCGAAAGCATCGATCTCATCAACGCTCACACCGGCTTTTTGCAAGGTGGTTTCCACCAGTGGCCGGAGGATCAATGAGTGATTGCGCGATGCCAATTCCGGGACGACACCTCCGTAGGGTTGGTGCAGAGGGATTTGTGAGGAAATTTCTGAGGCAAGGATTTCCGCCGTTTCGCCACGCTGCCCTCGCAGAATGGCGACTGCGGTTTCGTCACAAGAAGACTCAATGGCAAGAATGAGAGGCACGGTGAAGAGTGTGAATGATAAATGAGAAGGCGCGCACAATGAGTCGAGCGCGATGCATCGGCAAGTGGAAATTTATCCTTCATCCCAGAGGAAGTTCGGCATTGAGTGAAAATAGGCACTTGTTAATCGTGGTATCCATGTGTGGTCATGCCTGTTTGACTAATGCAGATTCCGCTTGATTGGCGGAGGTGGCGAACTATGTTGTGAGTGAAGATGTTAACATTGCAAGAAAGCATGCTTATGTTTCGCCGATCCATGCGTATGATTGTATTGCTATTGCTGACGACTGGTGTTGCGGCCCTAGCAGTCGAGACGACAGCACCGGTGATTCCCGGGCTGAGTCAAAAACATCCGCTGAATGAAACCCAGCAAGGGGCGTTGTTGATGGCGGAGTTACGCTGTGCCGCGTGTCATGATGGGTTGGATCGAGTGGAGATGAAAATCGCTCCCGATCTGCGCGAAGTGGGGGTGCGATTGACCCTCGAGGGCATGCAGCAGTTCATTGCCAATCCAGCCGCATTTCATGCTGGAACGACCATGCCTCAGATGCTCGCGGCGGAGGATGAGGAGAAACGACGTGAAATCAGCACGGCGATCAGCCACTATTTGTTATCGTTGTCGGAGTCGGCAGTGGACACCCAGCCTTTGCCTGATGAAGTGCATGATGGATTCGAGCGCTTTCATAGCCTCGGGTGTGTTGCATGCCATCCACCACGTGATCAGGCAGGAAAGGAAATTGCGCCCGAGGGTTTCCTATCGCTAGCCCATGTATCACAAAAGTATCAACCGCGTGCCTTGGCGGCATTTCTGTATGAACCTCTCAAAGTCCGTCCCGGTGGCCGCATGCCGGACATGAATCTAAATTCCTACGATGCCGAGGCGCTTGCTGCCTATTTGATGGCGGGTAAAACCGCGAATGCCGAGGCCAAGTCCAGTCCGCAACAGGTAGAAAAAGGCGAGCGGTATTTCCGGACCTACAACTGCGTTGCGTGTCATCAGGTGGGCGATGATTTCAGAGCTCCTTTACCTGATGCCGCTCCCTCGCGGAAAGTGATGAGGCTGGATCAAGGTTGTCTCTCGGGAGCTCCGCAGAAGGCTCCGCATTTTTCTCTTAACGAACCACAGCGCAGGGCAATCCGCGCCGCATTGCAGGTGGAAAAATCCGATGCCAGCACAGCGGATCGCATCAATATGAGGCTTACGCAACTCAATTGCATCGCATGTCACCAACGCGATGATTACGGTGGTGTTGCAGCGAGTCGCGATGCGTTTTTTCATTCAAAGGAAGAGGCGCTGGGCAATGAATCACGCATCCCACCGCCTCTGACAGGTGTCGGAGGAAAATTGCGCGCGGATTGGTTGAACCGTGTGCTCTACGATCGCGAACGCGCGCGTCCCTACATGATCACACGCATGCCGCATTACGGTGAAGTGGCATTGCGGGACCTTGCGGGGTGGTTGGTCGAACAGGATCGCATGAAGCCCCTGATCCTGCCGGAACCGGATAACGAAAAACGAAACCGACTGCGCGATGCTGGATTGCAGTTGTTAGGCGACCAAGGACTCAACTGCATCGCCTGCCACAATTACAATGGCACGGAGTCTCCCGGCATGAAGGGTATCGATCTCATGACCAGCTATCAACGTCTCACTCCTGAGTGGTTTTTTGCTTACATGAAAAACCCCGCGACCTATCGTCCGGGCATCATCATGCCAAGTTATTGGCCGCAAGGAAAAGCCTTGCAGACGAAAATTCTCGAGGGCGATGCCGAGCAACAGTTGCAGGCATTATGGTATACTTTTTCGTTAGGTCGCTCGGCGCGCGATCCAGCGGGATTGAAGCAATCGGACATCCGTCTCAAGGTCAAGGACAGGGCCGTCATTCACCGTGGCCGCAGTCGCGTGGCGGGGTATCGAGGCATTGCCGTGGGACTGGGTGACATGAATTATGCGTTTAACGCGCAAAACGGCTCGCTCGCGGCGATCTGGCGTGGAGACTTTGTCACGGTGAACTGGAAGTCGCAGGGCGCGGGGGATTTTCATCCCATCGGCAAGTTCATATCCCTGCCGCAGGATGTGAGTTTCCTGCCGCAGACCAGTGCTCCGGCGAGTTGGCCGCTGTTGCCGCAGACCACCAAGGAAGCGCCGGTGAATCCGGATCCCACGTATCCGCGCGCGCATGGATTTGCCTTCGGTGGTTATGCTCTCGACGGAAGTGACATCCCCACTTTCCGCTATCGCAGCGGTGAGGTCATGATTACGGATGTGATGACACCTCATCCCCCAATTCCCAGTAGCGCTCCCAGTTCCACATTGCGACGCACATTGATGTTTTCCACGGAAAAAGATACCTCGTTGGTTTTCCGGGTTCTCACCGGTGCCATCACATCTCCTGCGCCTGGGACCTATCAGACAAAAGAACTGGCTGTAGGCATCTCGAACCCCTTGCAGTCCGCACAACTGCGCCCCTTCGCGCAACGCGATGGCGAGCAGGAACTGCTGTTGCCGCTGCATTTGAAAAAAGGAACCACCACCCTCACTCTCGACTATGCTTTACTCCCCTGAATTCATAAAACGATTCTGGATTCTGTTAGGAAATGTTACGGCGCTGGCATGCCTCATCGTTTCTCTGCACGCCGAGGAAGTGGGCGAACGCTGGGGCACCGAGGTGAAAGAGAGGGCTTATTATCGGATCGTCGATCTCCCTCTGCCCAAGGATCTCGTGATCGAGGCCGGCGCCTTCGCGGCGCTTCCCGATGGCCGTATCGCCGTGGGGACCCGTCATGGCGACATTATTCTGATTTCCGGCGTGGATGAGGAAAAACCCCAGCCCTGGTATCAAATCTTCGCCTCGGGTATGGATGAAATTTTCGGGTTGGCATGGAAAGATGGTTCGTTTTATGCGACACAAACGTGTGAATTGACGAAAGTTTCTGATACCAACGGCGATGGGAAAGCGGACCGCTACGACTGTGTTTCCGATGCCTGGGGATTCGGCACGTATCATGAATATGCTTTTGGCTCGAAGTTCGACAAGAACGGCAACCTTTACGTGGCGTTGGGTTTATCGATGTCCTACAACTCCTGGCAGCTCCTGCGCGGATGGGCGATGAAGATCACACCGGATGGCAAGAGTATCCCTATCGCGAGTGGCATGCGCAGTCCCGGAGGCATAGGCATGAACGAACACGGCGCGTTGTTTTACACCGAGAGTCAGGGACCGTGGAATTCCTCTTGCAGTCTGAAGTTTGTCAAAGAAGGTGGGTTCATGGGGCATCCGGCGAGTTACAATTGGTATCCCTACGCGCCCAACGCGGGCCGCGCTCCGGAGTTGCCCAAGTCCGGTTCACGGACATGGATTGAAAAAACGCATATCCCGCAATTGGATCCCTACGCTGTGATCTTTCCCTACATTCGCATGGGGCGTTCGATCACGGGCTTTGTGATCAATGACACCAAGGGCAAGTTCGGCCCCTTTGAAAATCAGATGGTTCTCGGCGACTATACCTTGTCCTTGGTGATGCGCGCCACCACGGAGAAGATCAACGGTGTTTGGCAAGGTGCGTGCTATCCGTTCCGTGAAGGTCTCTCCACCGGCATCATGAATGTACAGTTCACGCCCGGTGGTCGTCTGCTCACCGGCGGCACGAACCGAGGGTGGCCGGTGCGTGGACTGAAGCCCTTCGCGCTGGAACGGCTCGATTGGACCGGCGTCATGCCTTTTGAGATCGAACGCGTTTCCATCACTCCCAAAGGTTTTCGCGTGAACTTCACCAAGCCTGTCGATGCTGTCAGTGGTGCGGATCCCCATTCGTATGTGATCAAAACGTTCACACATTCGTATCACGCCGGCTACGGTGGTCCCGAGATCGATCAGCAAACGCCTGTCGTCAAATCCGTCGTTCTTGCACCTGATGGCATGTATGCGGAGATCGAAGTCGAACGCTTCGTCGGCCACTGTCACGAACTCGATCTGGTTGCGCTCCGCTCACGCGATCAGGAAGGGCTGCTCCATCGCAATGCCTTCTACACGGTGAATGAAATACCGAAATGAAAGGGGAAGATTGAGAGGCGGGAAACGATCGCCTCAGCGCCAGAGCCACCGCAGGCTTTGGGCGAAAATTTTTCCACCGCCCTTGCCGCCATGCCCGGTATCATCGGTCACGAATTGATAGTCATACTTGCGGAATTTGAGCGCCGCGGCCATTTCCTGATTCGCCAGAAACCAGTTGCCGTGTTCGTTGTCGAGATCATTGCTTCCATCTTGCAAGAACACCCGGATCGGGCGGACGGGTTGCTTGCGTACGAGTGCCGGGTAGACATGGCCGCCGCGAATGTTGGTGAAGCTCCCCACGTGACTCATGACTTTTCCAAAAAGATCGGGGCGTTCCCATGCGGCTGTGAATGCGCAGATGCCACCTGAAGACAGGCCGCAGATCGCACGCTGCGCCGGATCCTTGCTCAGCGTCTGCTCTTTTTCCGCAAGGGGCAGGATTTCTTTTTCCAGCATCTGCACGTATTGTGGCGAAAGCGTATCATATTCAAAGGAACGATTGCTCCGCATTTCTTTCGGTGTATTCCAGCCCTGGGGTTGTTTGAGTTCGGTGCCAAAAACGCCGGGGTTGACGAATATCAGAATCATAGGCGGCAGCGCGCCTTCGTTGACGAGTTGATCGATGACCTTGGGCGCATGAAAATCACCAGCTGCGTAGGAATGACCATCTTGAAAAACCATCAAAGCCGCAGGTTTTTTCGCGTCGAGCTTGGGCGTGCGATGAAAGGCATACTGACGAACCGTTCCGGGAAAAGTGCTGCTCTGCAAGGTGCGCCATTCGATGGCGTGAAGGGGCAGCGCGAGTAGCAGGGAGCAGAGCCAGTGTTTCATGAGATTGGGATGATGATGGTTTGAAGGAATAGGAGAATCGGCTGCAGCGAACTTAGCTGGGACAAAATTACGAGCAAGCAGGAAATCGGCATGTTGGAGCACAGGGACGCGGTTCGCCCCAGAATGCGGAAAATCGCAAAATTTTCCTCCTCGTAGCTTGCCAAATCGGCGAAATTCGATACTCTCCGCGCGCGACGCATGGCTCCTGCGATGGGGGCCGCGTTGGATGTTTGATCACCAACACACTCATGAATACACTGCGCACATTCACCACGGGTTCGGGCCAAGAGGGCAAATTTCACTCGCTTCCCGCACTGGCCGAACAAGGATACGCGAATCTTTCTCGCTTGCCGATCTCCATTCGTATCGTGCTTGAAAGCTTGTTGCGCAATCATGATGGGCTGAAAGTCACAGACAAGGACATCGCGAATCTGGCGAATTATCAGCCCAAAAATCCGGGCGATTATGAAATCCCGTTTGTTGTCGCCCGCATCGTGCTGCAAGACTTTACTGGGGTTCCTCTGCTCGTGGACCTCGCTGCGATGCGCTCGGCCGTAAATGGCATGGGCAAAGATGCGAAGATGATCGAACCCCTTGTTCCCGTGGATCTGGTAGTCGATCACAGTGTGCAGGTCGATTATGCCGGCACGGGTGATTCTCTCTCTCGCAATCTCGACCTCGAGTTCCATCGCAACCGCGAACGCTATGAGTTCTTGAAATGGGGTGAGCAAGCCTTCGATACTTTCAAAGTGGTGCCTCCTGGCATTGGCATTGTTCACCAGGTGAACCTCGAGTATCTGGCGAAGTGCGTCTTGGAAAAAGAAGGCGTGTTTTATCCCGATACCCTTGTTGGCACCGACTCGCATACGACCATGATCAACGGCCTCGGCGTCGTGGGTTGGGGCGTGGGTGGCATTGAAGCGGAAGCTGGTATGCTTGGTCAACCGGTGACTTTCTTGGTGCCTGAAGTGGTGGGGGTTTACCTCAGCGGCGAATTGGCAGCAGGTGTCACGGCCACCGATCTCGTGCTTCGCGTGACGGAAATGCTTCGCAAAACGAAAGTGGTCGGCAAGTTTGTGGAATTCTATGGTCCCGGCGCGAAGGCTCTGTCTTTGCCCGACCGTGCCACCATCGCCAACATGGCTCCGGAATACGGTGCGACCATGGGCTTTTTCGGCATCGATGAAGTCACTACCGGTTACCTTCGCGGCACGGGTCGCAGTGAGGAACTCTGCCAGACCGTGGAAAATTATTACAAAGCGCAGGGTCTGTGGGGCATCCCGACAGAAAAGGATGCGCTGGAATTCAGCCAAGTCGTTGAGCTCGACATCTCCAGCGTCAAACCCGGCGTTGCTGGTCCGAAGCGTCCGCAGGACCGCATTGACGTCGATTCTCTGAAAACAAAATGGGCCGAAATCCTCGCAGCGCCCGCACCCGATGGCTACGGCAAGTCCGAGCCCAAGACGGCAACCGTTACCGTGGATAGCAAGGGTGGCATCAGCGATACCATCTCCCACGGTTCGGTTTTGATCGCGGCGATTACGAGCTGCACCAACACCTCCAACCCCAGCGTCATGCTTGCCGCGGGCTTGCTGGCGAAAAAAGCCAACGCTCTTGGTCTGACCGTGAAGCCATCGGTGAAAACTTCGCTCGGACCCGGATCGCGTGTCGTGACGGATTACTTGAACAAAACCGGCTTGCAGGACGAGCTCGACAAACTTGGGTTCCAAACGGTCGGCTACGGTTGCACCACTTGCATCGGCAACTCCGGTCCGCTCGATAAAGGCATCGAGGACGTGGTGAAGTCCGAGGACATCGTCGCGGCATCGGTCCTTTCCGGCAACCGCAACTTTGAAGCCCGGGTTCACCAATCGATCAAAGCGAATTTCTTGATGTCGCCGCCACTGGTTGTCGCTTATGCGATCGCTGGCACGGTTGACATCGATCTCAGCAAAGACGCTCTCGGCACCTCTGCCGATGGCAAGCCGGTCTACCTCGCCGACATCTGGCCGACCTCGGCTGAAGTCGAAGCGGCGATGAATGCTTCGCTGAAGCCCGATGTTTTCCAGCGTCTCTACACTGGTTTCTCCGACCAGAATCCGAAGTGGAACAGCATCAAATCGTCCACGGGAAATGTCTACGAGTGGGATCGTCAATCGACCTACATCCAAGAGCCTCCATTTTTCGACGGCTTTACTCCAACGCCTCGCGACATCGAGGAAATTGTCGATGCGAAACCTCTGGGGATTTTTGGCGACAGCGTCACGACCGACCACATTTCGCCTGCTGGCGCGATCAAAAAAGACAGCCCCGGCGGTCGTTACCTATCGGAAAACGGTGTCGAATTCGCCGACTTCAACTCCTACGGCTCACGTCGCGGCAATGACCGCATCATGACCCGCGGCACCTTCGCCAACGTCCGCATCAAGAACTTGATGGTTCCTGGCGTGGAAGGTGGTGTGACCAAGTTCAACGGCGAAACGGTTGCCATCTACGATGCCGCCGTTTCCCACGCGCAAAACGGAACGCCGCTCATCGTCATCGGCGGCGAAGACTACGGCATGGGCTCCAGTCGCGACTGGGCAGCGAAGGGCACCAACCTGCTCGGCGTCAAAGCCGTGATCACGAAATCGTTCGAGCGCATTCACCGCAGCAACTTGGTGGGCATGGGCGTGCTGCCCTGCAACTTCGTCAACAAAGAGGACTACGACAAAGTCAAAGACCTCGCCGATGCCACCTTTAGCTTGGTCGGCATCAGCAACGACATCAAGCCGCAGAGCCAAGCCACTTTGGTCGTGAATAAAGCCGACGGCAGCAGCTTCGAGGTGCCCGTCGTTGTCCGCCTCGATACTCCTGTCGAGATCGACTACTACCGCGCTGGCGGCATCCTGCCGTATGTGCTGGGCCAAATCATCGCTTAACGTGGCGGCGGCATCCTGCCGCCTTGCCAAAAATACAAAAAACCCGCTTTCTGTATGGAAGGCGGGCTTTTTTCGTGTAGGGTGTAGGTCGAATATCATCGCTAAAACGCACCCTTAAGGGATCGAGTGATTCTCTCGCACTGGGTCTTTGAAATGATGTGAGTGGTCGAAACCCTGAGAAGCAGGGTTCGCTGAGAGTATGCGGAAAATCTACAGAGAAAAATCTTTGCCAATCGAGAGATAGGATAGAACCTAATCAGAACATTGGTGAAATGATATCATTATTTTTCCGATTGAGTCGTAAAAAGATGAGGATAATGATCACGAATCAAGGATTGATCTGCAGGTGGTAGATCCTTTAGAGCCATGGGCTTATCTTGTGGTCTTAGGCCTTTTTGGTTGATGCCGTTGATCAAGCTCCAATTGCGTAAGTGGGAAGCATCAGACGGATCTTCAGGTTCTTTTGCTGGAAGATCGTAACGGGTAAAATCGATGACTTTTTGTGAGCCTGCATCCTCTACATCATGCAGCAGGGCTAACCGAAAATCGCGATTCATATACCAGCGGATCTCCTTGTTCACTTCTGATGCTCGAATGCCGCAGCCCCGATGCTGGAACTGGTAGTTGAGGCGATCGTTGTTCGGAAATTCCTTGCGCCAGAGTTCTCCGAATTCGCCTTGGGTGATCAAACGAGTTCCCGGCCAGCGTTTCTGAATTTCAGTCAGCCAAGACGCCAATCCATCCATGCCATTGCGACCACCGTAACCATAAATTTTCCGCGCTTCTACCAGGCTCATTTCCCAGCCACAAGTAACCCAAGCAAAACCATTGCGCGCAAAAGCATCATCGTAGTGACAAGCCGTGGTTGCCAGCATTGCCTTGAGTCCACGCTCCGTACCCATATCGAGCAAGGTTTCGATGGGACCCACACCTTGCCGGCTGCGCCATCTTTCGCCGTTGACCATGCGCGATCCAGGAATGCGGGCGCAGAGAAAATCCACCGTCCAGCCATCGAGATTCACGCAATCGATGAAATCCGCTTTGCCGCGGGCCGGTTTGCAAAAGTGCTCTCGTGATGGATAGTACGGATACGCGATCGAGCCCTCGCCATCGCCGTTGTCCACCGCATATTGGCTCCAGATATTACCCTGACAGACATGAATGCCCTCCACCTCAGCGAGGTAGCGGAGGTTCTCTGCGGAGAGAAAGCCCGCGACCACGCTCTTGGGACGGTAGCCATTGCCGATCATCGTGGAAACACGTTGCAGACCTTCATGAAGATCCCGATTCACCTGCTCCCGGCTATTATACATGTTGGAAAAATACGCTCCAGGAATGAAGGTCACTTCATCACCCAGCGATTTCTGATAGGAGCTGATCAATCGTCGTAATTCCTGATACTGCGCTCTTTCATCGTTCAGCGCACGCCAGCTCATCGCCCATGTGAGACGGCCACCGGGCCAGGCGGCTGTGATGGTATCACGGAAAATTTTCGCCTCTGCCACAGTGTGGATGCCGGATTCGTCCTGACCATGGTTCACGGTGCGAGTCGCTTCGATTTGATTGACTCGCACGATCGTATTGAGTGTGAGAAATCGGTTTCCTAACAATGAGACTGGCTCTGTGGCATGGACCAGCAAACCCGTGAACAGAGAGCAAAGCAGTGGATAAAGTTTCATGAAGCGGTCGGCGGAAAAAGATGTTAGAGATTCTCGCCGAATTCCCAACCGGCACGCACAGGTTCCTTGATGTAAGCATTGAGATCGGGACGGTTGGTGATACGACCCGCTTTGGCATCCCATTCAATGCGCGCGTTGAAACGCTGGGAGAGCACACCGAGCAGGATGATTTCCGTAAGTTTGGCAGCGTAGGAGAAATTCGAGCCAGGCTCCGGACCCTCGCTTTTGGTGGCACGCAGCCACTCGCGAAATGGTCCGCCTGCCACACGAGCAATCGTCGGCTCTGGTGGTTTGCTTTTCCATGTTTGATGAAGTTCCTGCGGTAAAATCAGAGGAGGACCGGCATGTGTGCCACAACCGAGCAGGCCCTTGGTGCCCACCATCCAACATGCGCGTTCCGCATGGGCGGCGTGATCAGCGCCGAATTTTTCGAGGCGCCCGACTTTGTTCCAGTCTTGCGGGCCATCGAACCAATCGAGCGTCACAGGTCCACGTTTGGCATTGGCCGGGAAATGAAAACGAATATGACTCCTGGCGGTGATAAGACCCTCTAACGAATCCGCGCGATCGATGCATTCGATCAAGGTCGGTGGATCCAAGTCAAGAGCCCAGACGGGAGTGTCGAGCGTGTGACATCCCCAGTCTCCTAACATGCCGAGGCCGAAGTCATAAAACGCACGCCAACGAGTCGGGTGGTAGCCTTCGTGAAAATCGCGTTTTGCCGCAGGTCCTAGCCATAAATCCCAGTTCAGTCCTGCAGGAATGGGAGAGGGTGGGGGAGGCATGACAGCAGGGTTGGCGAAATGCTTGCCGCCCATCTCCGGTCCCGTATTGTGACAAAAGACTTGCGATACATCGCCGATCACCCCCGCGCGGTAAGCTTCCACCGATTGACGAATGCCGTCGCCGGCATGGCCTTGGTTCCCCATCTGTGTGACAACTTTGTATTGTTGCTGCGCCTTCACGAGTGTTCGCGATTGCCAAACATTGTGCGTGAGAGGTTTTTGGGTGTAAACGTGGATGCCGCGTTCCATGGCAGCCATGGTTGCCGCGAAGTGGGTGTGGTCGGGCGTGGAAATGACCACGGCGTCGATGTCCTTGTGCATTTTGTCGAACATCACACGGAAATCTTCAAAAAACGGCTGATTGGTCCGCCAGTTCTTCATGTTTTCCGCGCAGTAGGATCTGTCGACATCACAGAAGGCGACAAGATTTTCTTCGCTGCATCCTTGCTCGTAGGGTTGTCGTGCGATCCAACCACCCGATCCGATCAACGCAATGTTCAACTTACTGTGGGGCGATTTCCCTGGTTTTCCGATCGCGAATGACGGAGATGCCGGCCGAGCGGCCAGTGCGCCAAGAGAGGTGGAGAGGAAAGTTCTGCGTTGCATGAGCTTGATTGACCTGATGTTTCTGAGACCATACGACTCTGACGTCAATGTCACAAGATTCCTTTCTTCTTAGGGGAAGTTGATCTTCGCTTGCAGCGTGGGATGCCGGGCGATATGGTGGAACGCGCATGAATCAATCGAAAAATCCCGGGCAACTTCTCATTCGTTGGCTCATCGTTTTCCTGAGTGGTTCTGCACTCAGCCTGGCATATCCAGAACGAAATTGGGGCGTGATTGCTTGGTTCGCGTTGATTCCGTTGATGATTGCTTCGTGGACCAGCACTGGGCGTCGGATCAAACTTCGTGGTTTTGCCCTCGGTTATATTTTTGGATTGGGATTTTTTCTATGCAATCTTTCCTGGCTTTCCACAGTCAGCGGTCTTGGAGTTGTGGTGTTAGGGGCTTACCTTGCTTTGTATCCCGCGATCTGGGCTTTGCTGGTGTGCCGCTGGATGAATCCCTGGGCGGGTTCAGAGATGACAGGCCGCTGGTCCGCTGTTTACCGGAGTCTGGGTTATGCATTTTGCCACGCTTCATTGTGGGCGGCACTGGAATGCTTGCGCGGATGGGTGTTGACCGGCTTTGGATGGAATGGGCTGGGTGTGGCGATGCACGATCAACCGGTGATGGCGCAGTGCGCGGATCTTTTTGGTGTCGCTGGTCTATCCGGGCTGATGGTGCTGGTGCAATCGGTCATGGTGCAAGTGGTAAAACGCATGATCGATGAAGCGAAAGCCGGACGACGACGCGCGCATCCGGACTTTGGAGTCGCTGGTCTGCTTGTCGCAGCGGCTTTTGTGTATGGTGTCTGGCGTTTGTCAGCGGAAAATCAGAAGGAGCATTTCTCCCTGCGGGTCTGCCTGGTGCAGCTCAACGTGCCGCAGGTCGCAGCGCGGCAACTGTGGTCAGCGGAGGAAATTCACATGGCCTACGAGGACGAGGTGGAGAAGGCGATGCAGTCTGTGGAACAGCGCAATCAGGTTGCCATGGAGAAGACGGCGGAAACGGAAACCGAGGCAGATTTGTATTATCCCGACTGGTTGGTATTGCCTGAGGTGGCGCTGACGGGTCGGCTTCTTAGCGCTTCGTCAGGGGAGTTCGCGCTTTGGCGAGAGAGTGAACTCAGTATTGAAAACTTCCGTCGGCAGGGAAAATTTGACATCTTAGTGGGTATGGGTGAGCTGGAAGCGGTAGTGGATGGGGAAATGCTGAGTATTCCCGAGAACCCGCAAGCTTGGAATTCGCTTGTCGTCTTACCTCAGTCAGCGCCGCTGCAGCGTTTTCAAAAAAGACACTTGGTGATGTTTGGCGAATACATTCCGCTGATGAGAGAGTTACCGTGGCTGAAAGCGATCTATGAGCAACAGGCTGGCACGACATTTGATGGGGCATTTTCCGCAGGCACTTCGGTGGAGCCATTGCCCATGACGCTACGAGGTAAATCATTTTCCGTGATTCCTTCGATTTGTTTTGAGGATACGGTACCTCGTGAGACGCGGTTGTTTGTGCGGGGGGAGCCACAAGTGATCGTGAATGTGACCAATGATGGTTGGTTTGGTAAAAGTGCCGCGGCAGCTCAGCATTTTGCCAATGCGAAATTCCGCGCGATTGAGCTTCGGCGGCCCATGGTGCGCTGCGCCAACACAGGCGTGAGCGGGGTCATATCGACTACGGGACAGTCTCATACGCTCACAGATGAAGACGGCGGACATTTCACCCGTGGCAGCTTGCTGGCCACGGCCAAAGTGCCCGTGCAACCCACGGTTACTCTCTATCAACGCTGGGGCGATTGGCCAATCCTGACAAGCGCTTTTTTGTCTCTCGTCATCGCGATTGCGCTCAGGCATCCAGCGGAAAAAAGAGTTATGTGATGAGATCTGATTGTGATGATCATGCAACGGATCCAGATCTTGTAAAATCCCATATCCTCGATTTTCTTGAAGAATCACGATGATTCTTTCGTATTTGATCGAATGGAATCAACTGCATGGAAAAGCTCCATTTCCCGCCGTGTTTTTCTGGGTTCTCTCCCGTTCAGTGCGGCTTTGGTTCCTCGCGCGATGGGAAATACACGGGATGCACCGAATGCATCGTTTTTCGTGGTAGGTGACACTCACTATTGTGCCCGGCAAGATGATCCTGCACAGATGCTGGAAGAGTCCTTGAGTATGAACCAGGCATTGTTGCGATGGCTCAATGAATTGCCCGGTCGGGAATTTCCGTCGGTCCTGGGCGGTGGAAAAATTCCGGTTCCTGCAGGAGTGATTCATGCGGGAGACGTGATTGATAACGGAGACAAAGGTCCTGGTAAATACGACATGGTTGCTACCGAATGTGCCGCTTTTACCCGCGACTGGGGTCTCAACGGTGGTGAAGGAATCCTGCGGTGGCCGGTGCGAGAAATTCATGGCAATCATGATGGGCCACAGGGAGATACACCCATGATTCGTGAGATCATAGCCCGCAACCAACGCCGCAAAGGATTGTTGCATGTATCGAAAAATGGTTTGCACTATTCATGGGATTGGGGTGGCGTGCATTTTGTCGCATTAGGCATCGTGGTGGGCGACGCGCCGCAAGTGAAGCGCAAACGACGCTATGCGCCCATGGCAAGTTTGCCCTTTTTGCAGCAAGATCTTGCATTGCATGTAGGTGACAGCGGTAAGCCCGTGGTGTTGATCCACCATGTAGATGTTCACCGCTATTCATCCACCGTAGAGGATGAAAAGGTAAAGAATCACGAGTGGGATTATGGTGATGCCCAGGCATTCTATCAGACGATCGCGCCATATCGGATTGCGGCATGCATTTGTGGTCACACCCACGTGCGGCGTACCATGCGATGGGATGGAACATCCGATGTCAATACAACGAAAGGAGTTCCATTTTTGAACACTGACAACGCGGCTCATTTTCATTCTCAGAACCAGGCAATACTGCATGTTTCCATTACCTCAGGGGAAATGATGGTTCGTGAATTTTCCACCAAGGATGCATGGAAATCGGGGGATTGGACACCTCAACAATGGCGTTACACGCTTTGATGAATCATCGGCGCTCAATGGACTGGCCAGAAAGTATTTCTTGAATCCCGACTTGTTATTTCATAAACCGTGGTCGCGCTCCCGTAGTTCAATGGATAGAACGGCCCTCTCCTAAAGGGCAAATGCAGGTTCGATTCCCGCCGGGAGCATGTTTGACGCGGTTTTTGCTGGATAAACCATTGCCATCTCGATAGTCTTTCCGCGAGATGTCAACTTCTGAGAAACCTGTGTATCTGTACGACACGACCCTGCGTGATGGAACGCAAGGGGAAGGATTTCAACTTTCCGGTCTGGACAAGTTACGAATCGCGGAGCGTTTGGATCAATTTGGCATTGACTACATCGAGGGTGGATGGCCTGGATCCAATCCCAAGGACGTTGAGTTTTTTCGGGAGGCAAAAAAGCTCAAACTCACCCATGCGAAGCTGGCTGCTTTTGGTTCCACGCGTCGTGCTGACACGCCGGTCGAACAGGATCCGCAAGTGGCATTGTTGCTTGAGGCGGAGACTCCCGTTGTCACGATTTTTGGTAAAAGTTGGGATTTGCACGTAACGGAGGTGTTGCGTACAACGGTAGAGGAAAATCAATCGATGATCCGCGATACCGTGGCCTATCTGAAAAAACACGGACGTGAAGTGGTTTATGATGCCGAGCATTTTTTCGATGGTTACAAAGAGAATGCTGATCATGCTCTGGCGACTCTGCGAGCTGCTGCTGATGGAGGTGCTGACATCTTGGTTCTTTGTGATACGAACGGTGGCACCTTGCCCCAGGAAGTGGCGACGATCTGTCAGGCCGTGCAAACTGCGATCCCCCATGTGCCGATCGGTATTCACACGCACAACGATTGCGAACTTGCTGTAGCGAATGCCATTGCATCAGTTCAAGCGGGAGCCGTGCAAGTGCAGGGCACCATCAACGGTTATGGCGAACGCACGGGGAATTGCAATTTGACCTCGGTCATTCCCATTCTGCAGTTGAAAATGGGATTGAAAGTCACTCCCCACCTCCAGAAACTCAAGGACTTGTCGTATTTCGTCGATGACGTGTCAAACAATCCGCACTTTGCACGGGCTCCATTTATCGGACGCACGGCCTTTGCCCACAAGGGCGGTATGCACGTCAATGCGGTGCAAAAATTGGCTCGTAGCTACGAACACATCCGTCCCGAAGAAGTGGGTAATTCCCAGAATATTTTGGTTTCCGAGTTGGCGGGGCAGAGCAATATTTTGATCAAAGCCGAACAAATGGGCTTGCCTTTGGAAAAAGGATCCAGTGCCGCAAAAAATCTCCTGCAAACGGTGAAGGAACTCGAAAACACGGGCTATTCATTTGAAGCCGCGGGTGGTTCGCTGGAGTTGCTCATCCGCAAGGAAATCGGAGAATATCAAAAGCCTTTTGATCTCAAGGAATATCACACCAGCTTCCGTCAATATCGTGATGGTCACCTGCCTGTCTGCGAGGCCACCGTGAAAGTTTTTGTCAATGATACGCCGGAATACACCGTGGCCGAGGGGCATGGTGTCGTCAACGCGCTTGATGTCGCATTGCGCAAGGCGCTGTTGCCTTTTTATCCTGATCTGGCTCAGGTCACATTGGTGGATTACAAAGTGCGCATCCTCGATGGTCATGATGCGACGGCAGCGAAAACTCGGGTACTGATTGTTTGTTCGGACGGTCAAAACAACTGGGGCACCGTGGGTGTTTCAGAGAATATCATCGAGGCAAGTTGGATCGCGCTAGTGGATGGATTGGACCTGTTTTTGCAGCGTCACATCAAGGCGTGAATCTTTCACATCATAGGTTTCGGCTCGCATCGGAGCAAAGCTTTCCCTGATGCAGACCGTGGTTGTTCCTTGTCATCTCACCGGTCTTGTGCATAGTCGACCGCGAATGAGCAATGAAATCGAACGCGATGCGCAGAAGCCCGCCTGGGGTTCTTTTTGGGCGCTGATCGGAATGCAGGTTCAGAATTCGTTCACGGTGAGCATTATCAAATTTTTGCTCATTCCACTGGGTGCATGGTTGGCTTTGCGGAATGAGGGCGGACAGATGGCGAGACATACAGAGCATGTGGTGAGCCTGCTATTGGTGCTCCCATACTTGTTGTTTTCGCCCGCAGCAGGCTGGATCGGTGATCGATTCCCCAAGAGTCGGGTGATTAAAATCGCAGCGCTGGCACAGTGGGTGATTGTGCTTCTTTTAACAACTGCGATTGCATTGCGCTCGCTGCACTCAGCCTTTGTTTGTTTTTTGCTCTACTCTCTCCAATGTTGTTTGCTCAGTCCTGCAAAGTTGGGTGTTGTGAAAGAGTTGGTTGGTTCTCGTCGACTTGCTTTTGCCACTGGTGTGGTAGAGGGCACGGTGATTTTGGCGATTCTGGCAGGGCAGATTGCCGGTGGTATCTGGTTTGATCAAAATCTGGCATCATTCCACGATGGTTGGCAGTCAGTTGTTTCTTCACTGTTCTGGATTTGTGCCATTGCTCTCACCGGCGCATTTGTCGCGCAGTTGATTCACCCCACTTGTGCACAAAGCGAGACTCCGTTTCGCCGGGATTTATTCTTCCGTCATGTGATCGACTCCAAGGTCGTGTGGCGTGATCGCGAGTTGCGCATCGCTGCCCTCGGTACTGCTTATTTCTGGGCTTTCGCAGGATTTGTGAATCTGGTGGTGATTGAGATCGCCAAACAGACCAACCCGCACGAGCTCGGTACCGCCATTTCGAAACTGATGATTTTCGCGAGTCTGGGTATCGCCGTGGGTAGCATTTTTGCAGGATTACTGAGCAAACGTGGAATTGAGTGGTCGCTTGCACCGATCGGCTTGTTGGTGATGAGTGTGGGATTGCTGGTGCTGTCTTGTGTGGATCCTCATTCGTCATACTTGCCGTATTTTCTCGCCACCTCCGGTGCTGGAGCTGCCATGTTCTTGGTGCCGGTCAATACCTTTGTGCAGGATCATCCTCCAGCGGACCAGCGTGGATCGGTGATTGCTGTATCGAATTTCTTTAATAATCTTGGTGGTATCATTGCTGTAATCGTGCAGCTGCTGATGGTGATTTCCGGCATACCAGTGCAGTGGCAGTTTTTTCTGTTGGGTATGCTGACGCTTGGACTGATGTTTTTTGCGGGGAAAAAATGGCTGCCCGAGTTGTTGCGGGTGTTGATCCTTCCGGTGGTCAGACTGATCTACCGGCTTCACGTCATAGGAAAGAAAAACATTCCGGTGCAGGGAGGTGTCTTGTTGTTGCCCAATCATGTTACCTGGGCCGATGCGTTTTTCGTCTCAGCCAGTTGCCCTCGTCCTGTTAGATTTGTGATGTTCGATGGCTTCATGCATGCCAAAGGCATTGGCTGGTTCGCACGTTTGTTTGATACGGTACCGATATCGCCCAGTCGAGCGAAGGATGGCATTCGTCTGGTGAGCGAGGCGCTCGAATCGGGAGATGTGGTTTGTTTGTTTGCCGAGGGTGAGCTAACCCGAACGGGATGCCTGCAGGAAATCAAGCGCGGGTTCGAATTGATGGCGCGAAAGTCTGGTTCGCCCCTCATTCCCCTGTGGATCGATGGTGCATGGGGATCGATCTTTTCGTTTGAGAGGGGTAGGTTTTTCAAAAAAATTCCCTATCGACTGCCCTACCCGTTAACGGTGGTCGTAGGTGAGCCCATGGCTGCCCGTGATGTCTCGGCGGAATTATTGCGTGCAGAGCTGCAGCGCGCCAGTGCCTCAGCGTTGGAATATCGCTCACGGCGGCTGAGCTATCGTAAAGGAGATGAGGAAAAAATATGGATTAACGGTCTTCAAATCGGCCAGGTCAATGCCTTACCCCGCCGTGCTGATTTCTGCCTGTGGGAACATGATGCCACGGCGCAGAGCCTTGGTGGCATTCAAATCGGTTTTGCCGGAATTTTCGGTAACCGCGTTTTGATGGAAGGCGGGGAAGTGCTCTCGACTGCCATACGGATCGGCGGCAAAGCCACACGTGAAATGCTTGTGGACGCCGGGTCTGATGCAAGTCCCGGTGTATTTTATGATTTTGCCTACGAACCAGCGGCCATGCCGTCGCAAATTCTGCATTGCCCGTGCTATGAACGAGAAGGCGTTGTGATCGCCATGTCCATGCCCGATCCTCCTGCGGGAGTGGAGACCAGTAGTCCGCAGTTTGGTTCAAAGCAGGGAACGCTTGGCTTGTTGTTGCCGGGTTTTTATATCGAGGTTGCCAACGGAAACGCCATTACCTTGCATGGTCCCGCTTTGGGTGAGAAGGGGGTGGTTCTGCCTGCTGGTTCACGCTGCGACGAACAGGGCTTTCTGACGATTTCATCATTTTTTCCATGAGTGCGAGTATAGCGTTGGTCTTAGGTTCAGGGTTAGGAGGCTTGGCTGATCAATTGGTCGTCGAGCGTGAAGTATCATTTGCCGCTGCTGGAATGCCGGAGTCCCGTGTCACGGGGCACGCAGGTCGTTTTTTGTTAGGTGAATTTGCGGCGACAAAAATCTGGGTCATGCAAGGCCGCGTGCATTTGTATGAGGGACATCCAGCGAGTGATGTAACAAAGGGTGTGCGTTGGCTGGCTGAACAAGGAGTGCATCGATTGATTTTAACGAATGCAGCGGGAACATTGCATCCGCAATTTCCTCCCGGTGAGTGGATGATGCTGAGTGATCACATCAATTTAACCGGCACTTCTCCGCTGGAGGGTGGCGCGCATTTTGTCGATATGAGTGAAGTTTACTCGTCGGCATGGAGAAATCAGATGCGCCGTACCGCTCAGGATGCGGGCATTGCTTTGCATGAAGGCGTTTATGCTGGTTTGCGTGGTCCACAGTATGAGACGCCTGCGGAAATTCGGATGTTGCGTACGATGGGAGCTGATGCTGTGGGTATGAGCACTGTCTTGGAAGCGTTGCAAGCCAGGGCTTTAGGCATGGAGATACTCGGATTTTCCTGCCTTACCAATTGGGCGGCTGGTTTGTCCACTGGCGGACTGGATCATAAAGAAGTGCTTGATACTGGCAAGCAATCGGCTGATCAGATGCTTGGATTGCTCTCCGCCGCCTTTGCGCAGAGCATGTCATGACCTGATTTTCGATTTCCTTGCGTTCTGAATAATCGCGTGACTTTTGGTATGATTCGTGCATGGTTATGGCATGCAACAAACAGCAGGAAAACCATCACCCCATCGCGGACTCAACCTCCGGGTGGAGCCTGCGTCCATCGAGGATTTGCCGGAATTGGTGGCACTCACGATGGATTTGTTTGCTCATTCGGGTGATTTGCGCGCTGATTCTCAAGTGCAGGAGCACGGATTGAGGCTGATTTTGGAACAACCCGCGCGTGGCCGTATTTTTGTGCTGCGATCGGACGATGCAATTTTCGGCATGGTAAATTTGTTGTTCACGATATCCACAGCGATGGGAGGATTTGTGATACTGATGGAGGATGTGATTGTTCATCCGGTTCATCGTGGTCACGGCTACGGTACGATGTTGATTGAATATGTTCTCGATTTTGCGAAGAAAAAAGATTTTAAGCGCATTACGCTGCTGACCGATAAAATCAGTGCGGATTCTCAACATTTCTTCAAGAAAATGGGTTTCGAGTATTCGAGCATGATTCCGATGCGGAGGATTATCGCCTGACAGGATGAATACGTTTGAGTCAGATGCTTTTGCCGTGGCAATGCTTATTGTGATCTTCAGCGCTCTTGGTATTGTGGCTCTGTTGCTTTTCTCGATGCGATGGCGCGCCGCGCGTCGCAATCATGAGGTGGATGCTCTGTTAGAGGAGATGGAGGAGGAGTCCAAGCAACCCAGCGTGCAGCACTCGCAACGCAACTCCTGCTCGTCGTGGGAGCGAGATCCCGATTGGTGGAAGAGAGATTGATGAGACTCGGAAACCGTGGATTCAAATGCGTATTGCGCAGAAGTTTCTCGATTTACTTTTGACCATTCGCCCCGATTTTCGCATGGTAGTGGCAGAGAATGAAATGTCCCAGATGCATACAGAAAATCCATCGCGGGGCGGAATCTTGTCCGCGCTGTGGTTTTTCTCTGCCTCTTGCGGACTCGATGTTTCAGAATGTGCCCCATGACATGACGGCGCTGGCGGATCGCGCCGGTTTACTTCGATTGCGTGAGCGCAATCTTGCCGCGGATGTGATGCGGGAATTTTCCACCCGCTTCCCTGAATTGTTTTTCGCGGTTTATACGGGAACCTTCCGCAATCATGAAAACATGCGCATTGCAGGCTTTTGGTTGTTGAATCGAAGGGCTTTTGAAAACGATCATGATTTGACCAATGACTCTTGTGTTTTGCTGGTAATGGACGTTGAACGCAAGGCTGCAACCCTGAGTTTTGGCTATCGTCTTGATGCCTATCTTGATGAGGAAGATACTTTCTCGTGTCTTGCCAAAGCTCATCCCCATTGGATCGAAGCACGATATGCCGACGGTATCGCTGCGTTAATCGAAGGTTTGAAAAAAATTCTCATCAGGCGCTGCACTCATGCGCGTCGAAAAGCTCGTCAATCCGATAGCCATACTGCAGAGGCAGCCGCTTCGAGGGCAATCCATGAGGTGGGTTGTGAGCAATCCAAGAGCCTGCAAAAGGAGAATGACCAAGATCAGGAGGTTGATCCATGAAGTTGAAACGGTTGTTCTCATGTCTCATGCTTTCCTGGTCATTTCTGTATGGTGGGATGAGTGAGTCATCGCGATTGCCGGTTTGTTTCCATGACGCATCTTTGAAATGGTCTCCCGTTCGTGAATTTCCATGCGATCAAGCACCTTCTCTCGATCTGTCTGATACCGATCTGGCGAAATATTTTTCGGTAAAACCCCAAAAGTTTCTCATAGATCCTCAAAAAATTCTCGATCGAGAGGAATACCGTGATCATTTGGATTTTTTGAAGAACGACGATGAGTCGACTGTGGGTTTTTATATTTACTTATTCGAAGGACAACAGAAAATACCTACAGGAATTCGTTTGGTTGACCTATGGCAACAGCATTTTGCAGCTGATGGACCTGTGGTGCTTGTTTTCTATTTTATGGGTGATCCCTCGCGCAGCGAAATCCATATCAGTCCTGATTTGATAAGGTCTGTGGGTAAGGCGGAATCCGCGCGCGCGTTGCAAAGCGCGATTCGCGCGGCGCTCACGAAAAGTCATCCAGTGGATCAACTCGGCGGATTTTATGAGCAAATGTCGACGCGAATCTATTGGATGGAAAACGTCATGAAGGCGGGCGTGATTGCTCCCGCGGAACAAGAGACTCCGGAAGCCGGCATCTCCCAAGAGCAACATTCGTTGTTCGGTTTGGTCGAAAAGTTGAAACAGTGGCAATGGCATCTGGGAGCAGGATTGGTCTTGATTGTGGGAGTGATATTTTTTTGTCGTTGGAAGCGCCAGAATCGTCGTTACCGCTTGCCTGTCTGTGACGAACCTGCACGCCTCGGTGGGGACTATGGCGCAGGAGTGGGGGCTGTCATGTCCTATGCAAATCCTTATCTTTCTGCTCAGGCCCAACGTGAGAAAGCACCGGACGAGTGGGATATGCTGTGATTCCCGATATTTGCAAAACCTCTGGTTTCTTCATCTGATTTTGCTTTGTTTTGACCTTTGCGTGAATTGCGGTATGTAATGGCTCATCCACTCATTGATTCACCATGGAACTCACACAAGAAGCATACGGCACCTGGAGCGGCGGCAGATTCATGCACTACGGCGAAATGTTAACCGAGGAACGATTTATCGATTCTTTGCGTTTGGCTTACGACTCGGGATTTCGCACTTTTGTCACCGCGGATGTTTACGGAAACGGCAGGGCCGATGACCTGTTAGGCAAAGCCCTTGAAGGTGTCGACCGCTCGACATATTGCCTGGTTGGCATGATTGGCCATGATTTCTACGAGGGGCAACGCAAAGGCAACACGGGATACCCGCGATTTACCGATCCGGAACTGCGTGGTCCTGATCAGTATGCGAGTTATCTCCGGATGGCTTGTGAGAAATCACTGGAGCGCTGTCGCAGCTCTCACTTTGATCTGGTCATGCTCCACAACCCCGATGAAATCGGCTACACGCATGAGTCGGTGTGGCACGGCATGAGTGCACTCAAGTTGGAGGGCTTGACTAAGATGTTGGGCACGGCACCAGGTCCCGCGAATGGCTTTACCCTCGACACCATTCATAATATTGAGAAGTACCGCGATCTGATCGATTGGACCATGGTGATTCTCAATCCTCTCGAGCCATGGCCTGTGGGTCTGGCGCTGAATGCTTATCAGCAAAATGGAGTTAAGGTGCTGACTCGTGTGGTTGATTATGGTGGCGTGTTCACGGATGAGTTCAGGGAGGATCATGAATTCAAACCCGGTGACCACCGAACCTATCGTCCTGCCGGTTGGGTCAAGCACGGCATCGAGAAGATGGAGCGCATGAGGCCGATCGCGGAAAAATACGGGCTGAGTATGCTGCAATTTGCGGCGATATGGAACCTGTCCCAACCCGCGGTTTCCTCAGTGGTGCCTACGTTTTTGCAGGAAACTGGAGAAGATAAGCGTGCCATTGAAGACAAGATTCGCGAGTTCGTGCCTCTTCCTGATGTCCGACTTACCACCGAGGAAATCGATGAGGTGCGCCGTATCGGCGACAATACCGGCTGCATGATGTTGAAAGGTGCGAGCAAGCGCCATAGCAAGAGCGAGCGTGCTGATGAATGGCCGATGCGGGCAGATTTGCTCGAAATCGGCGCGCGTTATGGAATTGGTCAGGATTGGTAAGGGTTGCCAGCACATCGACTGACAACCCTGCAGCAGCATCAGGATTCCATGGGATAGGCGTTTTCGCCGTGTTCGGCGCGGTCCAATCCTTCCCATTCCTGTTCCTCGGTAACTCGAACACCGATGGTTTTTTTCACGAGGAAAAACAAAACCACCGTGGCCAATGCTGACCATACAATCGTGACTCCCAGGCCAGTCAATTGGATCATCAATTGTTCGCCGATCGGCTTGACGATGCCGAGACCGCCCATGGATTTCTGACCAAAAAACGCCAATAAGATCGTACCCAGAATGCCGCCCACGCCGTGAACGGCGAATACGTCCAATGAATCATCAATGTGCCACTTTTCGCGAATCAAACTGACAGCGAAGTAGCATACGATCGCAGCGAGTGAACCGATGGCGATCGCGCCCACAGGTCCGACATCGCCGGATGCTGGGGTAATCGTGGCTAGACCTGCTACGAGACCTGTCACGATACCCACGACGCCGATTTTGCCATTGCGGATTTTCTCAAGCAGCATCCAAACCAAGGCAGCGGCACATGCAGACAAATGAGTTACCAACATGGTCATGGCAGCGCTGCCGCCTGCGGACAGCTGACTGCCGGCGTTGAAACCAAACCACCCCACCCACAGCATCGCTGCGCCGATAAATACCATAGCCGGGTTATGTGGCGGGTGTGGGTGCTGCGGAAATCCTTTGCGTTTTCCTAATAGTATCGCCAAAACCAATGCGCTTACACCGGCCGTGGCGTGCACTACGATTCCTCCTGCCAGATCGCGCACTCCCATTTCAAACAGCCATCCGCCACCCCATACCCACTTGGTGACAGGAGTGTAAACAAGGATCAACCAGAGAGCTGAAAATAGCAAAACCGCCGAAAATTTCATGCGCTCCACCACCGCTCCAATGTATAAGCCCGGTGTAATGATGGCGAAAGTCATTTGAAACATCACAAACAACAGTTCAGGAATGGTGGTATTGGCCGCGACGGAATCGGTGCTGATGCCCTTGAGAAATGCTGCGCTCATATCTCCGATCCACTTGCCATCCCCTTTGAATGCCAAACTGTAGAGGCCTGCTACCCATAAAATGGAAGCAAAAAACGCAATTCCCGCGCACTGCCCCAACACGGATAAGAAATTTTTTCCACGCACCAAGCCTCCATAAAACAGCGCCAATCCGGGCATGGTCATCAATAAGACCAATGCCGTTGAGGTGAAAATCCATGCGCTGTTCCCGGAATCGATCGCCGGCACGGTGGGCTCCTGCGCCTGTAACCATCCACTTCCCATTCCCCAGATCGCGAGTCCTACCAGGGCTTTTATTCTTGTATGATTTTGATTCATGCCCCAGAAAATAAGCAGGAAATGTGCCATGTATGAAAATAATTCATGGTTTCACAGCTTTCGGCGTGCTTGGATTTTTGGGAGATCCCGTACCGCGCTTGACTGTTGTGAAAGCGCATCAGACGCCTTTAAGGGTATGACGGATGACGGAATTCGGAAGGTGTTCGAATATCGATTTGTAGGATTCATTCATTATCCGTTTGCTAGAAGTCATTTGCCGATATAACAAATCGGCATCGGTATGTTTGAATGGTCGAAATTATCAGGAGTGAAGTGGATGGACGCGTGGGAAGATCGTTTTCGTGGCAATCCCAATTTTGTGATCGAAGTTCTCAAGGGGGGCAAGTCCTCGCGGGTGCGAGTGTTTTGCCACACTAAGAAAGAGGCCTCGGCCATCGTTGAACAATTCGGTGGTTCCGTGCGGTCTGTGCAGCACAGCGAGTGGATTAAGCCCGCGAATGTTGCACCATCTTTGTTGAAAATTCGTGATGTCTTTGGTGTTACTTCCGAGGCGAATCCACAGAAAATCAAAAAATTAAGGGAGCTTCATCCAGGGCGAGAAATTCTTTCGATTCCTGCTGAGATGGCTTTTGGCACGGGGGATCACGCCACAACATCGACCTGCCTGCGTATGCTGGTCGATATCGGTCGTGAGCGCGCTACCGGTTGGTCGGTGGCCGATCTCGGAACGGGTACGGGGTTGTTGGTGATCGCCGCGAAAAAAGTCGGCGCGGGTGAGGCTTACGCTTGTGACTTTGATCCTTTTTCCGTGAAAGCTACTGCGGATAACTTGGAACGAAATGGTGTGGAAGATGTGACGTTGGAGGAGAAAGATGTTTTGAAATGGAAACCTCGGAAAAAATATGATGTCGTGGTAGCCAATCTTTTCAGTACCATTTTAATCCAGGCATTTCCCGTGATGGCGAAGTTGCTCAAGCCAGGTGGAGAGATTGTCATTTCTGGCATTCTCGCGAGTCAGGCATGGGATGTCTTCACGGCTGCAGCGGAGCATGGTTTTGGATTTCCCACTGTGATTCGCAAAGGCAAATGGGTGACAGCCCGTGGCGGGTGGATGCAAGACTTGGTGGCAGATCGTTGATGCTTGATGTGGACGAGGTCTGATGGCGAAGTGAAATGATCGCCTTGTCATCAAGGTCCGACCTTTTTTCTCATGTGTTGGCCCTGATCCTGTTCACGATTTCCCTTGTGTTAGTGATCTGAGTTCGTGCAAAATCAACCTATCATGAATCCTCGCAATACATTCAAATTGATATTTCTCTTCACTGGATTTGGCATCGCCGCCCTGCATTCTGCGGAGGCACCATCCAAACCGATACCTAAAGCTCCCGGTAAACCCCAACCCAAGCCTACGGCGAAACCTCAACCCAAAGCTCCGTCAAAGCCCACGGGCGTATCGGATGTTTTGAAAAAATATGATTTGGATCACAGCAAGACCTTCAATGTAACAGAGGCGCGCGCGATCCAAGAAGCCTACATCGCCAACCCGCAGGATCCCTTGCTCAAGAAATACGATTCAGATCGCAACGGCAAGATCAGTGATTCGGAGATCATGAAAATCATTCCTCCTCCGCCTGCGCCCGCCAAGGCCAAACCTGCTCCCAAAAAACCTCAGAAACCGCAAAAAAAGAAATAAGTCTCTGGCATCGATTTTCATTTCGATCGAGCCCACCACATCATCTCGTCTGTTCTTGACTCTGCTGAGGCGGTGATTTAAGCATTCTTCATGCATGATTTACATTCTTTGGTAGGTTTGCGATTGGATGGCAAAGTGGCTTGGGTTACCGGCAGCAGCCGCGGGCTGGGCAAAGCGATTGCGGTGTTATTGGCAAAACTCGGAGCCAAGGTTGTGGTGAACTGTTTTTCGAATGTGGCATTGGGCCAAGCCGTCGTCGATGAAATCACCTCAGGCGGAGGTCAGGCATTGCTTGTTGCGGGCGATGTAATGGATCAGGGCGAAATTTTGCGCATGTCCGATGAAATCGAGGCTCACTGGGGGGGGGTTGATATTTTGGTTACAAATGCGACCCCCCATCAACCGATGAAGTGGATCGCGGATTACGACTGGAGTGAATACCAGTCCATGTATGATGCTTTCGTAAAAAGTCCGTTTTTGCTGGCGCAGCGACTTCTGCCGGGCATGAAAGCAAGTGGCTGGGGACGTATTGTGCAAATCACCAGTGAGGTGTTTCATGAGGGCATGCCCGAGTTTTCTGCTTATGTTGCTGCGAAGGGAGCTCAAGTCGGATGGTCGAGATCCATGGCGAATGAGCTGGCGCCGCAAGGCATCACGGTGAATTGCGTTGCTCCGGGGTGGATTCCGGTCGAACGCCACGAGGATGTCCCGCAGGAAATCAAGGACGCTTATGTGAAAACCGTTCCCCTTGGCCGATGGGGAACTCCAGAGGATGTGGCATGGTCCGTGGCCTGGTTCGCGAGTCCTCAGGCTGGATTCCTCACTGGTCAAACCCTGATCGTCAATGGCGGTCGCAGTCTGCACTGATCGATGATGGCAGAAAGCTCCTGGATCTTGACCGTGCTGGCCATTTCTCGCGCGATATTGCACGACCGTTCAACTCGTCGCAAATGGCTGGGTTCTTCTGCTTTCGTCATGCTCGTCCTTTTTGCATTGGGATTGTGGGGTATCGATGCCTGGTTGGAAAAATCCTGGATCCGTTTTGGTATATGGTGGTTGGGGGTGGCGTTTCTCACTCTGATGGTGATGCTCTTTGCTTTGTATGATGCTCTGGTCGCGATTCGCGAGGAACGCGAGAAAATGGATTGAAATTGCCGTTGGAGAAGTGGTGGAAGTTTGTTATGGATGACGTGTGACGCAGCCACCGCGATATCCTTTGTTATTCAATCCGAAGGCGCGTAGCCAACGGGCGCAGCGTGCCGCGAGTTTCATCATGGAACGCGCCACCCGTTTCGCCATGTATGCCACCAGTTCTCCGGAGGAGGCGCGTGATCTCGCGGCAAAATTCGCTGCGGATGGTGAGCCCGTGGTGGTAGCCGCTGGCGGTGACGGAACGCTTAATGCGGTATTGCAGGGCTTGGCGGGCTCGGTCACGGCGCTTGGAGTCATTCCTGCGGGAACGATGAATGTCTTCGCCCGCGAGCTGGGGATTCCTTACGGTAATCTCGACAAAGCTTTTGAGGTAATCGAACAGGGCTTCATACGCGAAATTGATCTTTTTGCCGTGAATGGATCACCTTTTGTGCAAATGGCTGGTCTGGGTTTTGACGCATCGGTCATCGAGGAAACCACATGGGAAAGCAAAAAAATGTTAGGGCCCTTGGCGTATTTACTGGCGGCAGTCAAGGTGCTCGGAGAAAAACCACCTTTGATGGAAATCACGACATCCGATGGCAGGCGAGAACAAGGAGTGGCGGTGCTCGCCGGCAACGGAACTTTATACGGAGGGCAGTTGCCGTTGTTCCGTATGGCGGACAATCAGGACGAAATGCTCGATATTCTTGTGTTCAAGGAATCGGGCTATCGTCTCGTGCTTGATTCCCTTGCAAATTTAGCACGCGGGGGTGTGGATCTATCCCACTCGGTCATTCATTTGCAATCTGCGGATTTTACGGTGCGATGCGATCGTGAATTTCCCATTCAGGTCGACGGGGAATTACTTGGACGCGACAGGGAAGCGCATTTTCGTCCGATGGAGCGGAGATTACGGGTGTTAGCTCCCGCACAGCCGATGGTCAGCCGATTCGGTGAGGCAATGAAGGCGCTATGGGGATGGACAAGGAAAATACAGGGCGTCGAATGATCAGGGTGATCCAGTCTTGGTTAGCACAGAAAACACGGCGCTGGTATGTCTCAGTAGCTGTTAGAACCTTTTTCGCAATGTTGGCGTTTTTGATCATTGCGACCATAGTGATCCAGCATGCGGTGGTGCAAAGTGCCAAAGGTAAGACCTACCAGGATGTGCAGCGCATTTCAGGAAAACACGTGGGATTGGTATTCGGCTGCGATGATCGTTTTCATGATCGTGAAAACTTGTATTTTACCTATCGCATGGACGCTGCTGCGGAGCTATGGAAAGCAGGCAAATTGCATTGCTTGATCGTTTCAGGAGACAACCGCAACAGGAATTACAACGAGCCGCAAAAGATGAAAAAAGCCCTCATGGGGAGGGGAGTTCCTTCCGAAAAAATCATTTGCGATTATGCCGGCCTCAGGACCCTGGATTCCGTGATCCGCGCGCATACCATCTTTGGGGCAAAGGAATGTCTGATGATTTCCCAATTATTTCAGAATGAACGCGCGATTTACATCGCAAGGGCTCATGGAATTGATGCGATGGCGTTCAATGCGAGAGATGTATACGGCCCGGGCGGACGTAAGACCAAGTGGCGTGAGATCGCAGCGCGGATCATGATGTGGTTGGATGTTCACGTGTTGCATACCCAGCCCAAACACGGAGGTCCCCGGGTGTTTTTGCCTTTGTCCTAGGCTTTAGGAAATCGCTGGCAACGATTGTCAATCGGTGTTTGCCAGTTGTTTTTGTTTTTTGATCGAGTTGCCATAAATTGCGATGGCCAGCCAAATCATGAGAAAAGAACAACTACGCTCCCAGTTCATTGGTTCGCGATAGACCAGCCATCCGATGAAAAACTGTAGTGTGGGACCCAAAAACTGCAGAATGCCAAGCGTTGTCAGTGAGATGTTTCTTGCGGCGTGGCCGAAACATAAAAGTGGTGCGGCAGTGGCAATTCCTGTGCTCATGAGAAGCCATGTCATGCGATCATGGTTTTGCATGGTGGTGATGAGGGACGGCGAACTGATGCTCAGCCAGACCAGTGCCACAGGACTCAAAAGCAGTGTTTCCAGACTTAGTCCCGGTAAAGAATCGAGCGTTGATCTCTTTCTCACAACGGCGTAAAGCGAAAAGCTCAACGCGAGTGCCAGGGCAATCCATGGAAATCCGTGGCTACCGCGAAATTGAATCGCGACTCCTGCAAGG
This sequence comes from Akkermansiaceae bacterium, assembly GCA_049240965.1. Classification (GTDB taxonomy): domain Bacteria; phylum Verrucomicrobiota; class Verrucomicrobiia; order Verrucomicrobiales; family Akkermansiaceae; genus UBA956. Next base: position 66,344 of record JBMLRP010000006.1, on the reverse strand, counting down.
GCGATACCGATGGAAATTTGTTGTGTGCGGGTCTGTCGCTCCGAGAAAAGCAGAAACCCGAACAACATGTTAAAGAACGGGTTCAAGTAGTAGCCGAGAGCCGCTTCGATGATGTGATCATGAAGTGTGGCCCACACATAAAGCATCCAGTTGCCCGCGAGCAAGAGTCCGGAAATGGTGTGCCACAGGACGACGCGAATCTCCTTCAACTGATGTAGTGTTTCCCATCCCTTGCGCTGGCAGAAAAGAATTGCCCACAAGATCACAAGAGCCCAGATCGTGCGATGGGCGATGATGCTACTGGCGGGGAGAGAACCTAATGCTTTCCAGTAAAGTGGCAAAACACCCCATAGAAAAAAAGCGGCCAAGGCAGAAGCGATGCCTCTCGCCGAGGCCGCGTTGGAGGATGAATCATGCACGAAAAAACGATCTGCCGACAGCGATCTCTCGATCATCTGTCAGCGGTAGGAGTTGTGTCTTCGGATTGCGGGCTAAAGGCGGGTTACCACTTTCTCCAGGGCAAAGCGGGCTTTGGGCGCAGTGGCGTATTTATCTTGTTCGCTGCGATAGCCCAGTGCGCAGGCGACTCGAGTGCGATAACCCGATTTTTCTAATCCGAGAACTTGATCATAGGCAGCAGGGGAAATGCCCTCCAGAGGACAGGTGTCGATGCCCAGGAAAGCGGCCGATGCCATCAATTGCCCGAGTGCCAGATACACCTGACGTGTGTTCCAATTTTGCATGTCACTCGGCGACATCGCCCCGGTGAATTGCTGGATCATCCCTTGCAGTGGCGCGAGTTGATCAATCGGCGTGCTTTGCGTAATGGCCAGGCAACGGATCCACTCCTCGATGTCTTCCTGGGAGATGGCCTCCTTCGCGCAAAGCACAATCAGGTGAGATGCGTCGGTCACTTGTGGTTGATTCCACGAGTGAGCCCGCAGTTGCTGGCGCAGATCGGTGTTTTCGACCACGAAAAATTTCCACGGTTGGAGTCCGAATGATGAAGGGCTCAATCTCAGCGATTGTAACAATGCATCAAATGTTTCGGAGTCAATTTTTTTGGAGGCATCGAAAACTTTTGTCGCATAACGCCAGTTCAGGGCCTGATTCAATTCTTGATTGGTAATGGAATTCATGTTGGTATTTCGAGTTGATAGCGGGGGAGTGAGGGATCGACTTCACAAGACCAGGCATCAATGCCACCGCGCATTACGCAGGTGTTTTTCATGCCGTGGCCGAGGAACCATGCGCAGGTATCAAGCGCGTGTTTTCCCTGATGGTCAAAGAGAATGATCTCCTGCTGCGGGTCTTGTGAAAATAACTGCTGTTGCAGTTCTTGGGTTAAAAACAGGCTTTGCGGAATGGTCACCGCTTGGTGTTCTTCGCGTGTGCGGCAATCGAGTAACACGGGCGGATGCTCTCGATGCAGCCTGTCTTTTACCTCTGATGGAGAAAGCAAAACCGCTTGATCGTGTTCGTGGGCTGCAATCAGATGCTCGATCATTTCGGTGGGATCGATTTCACCGTTTCTTGCACAGAGAGAAGCCAGGGTCTCATCCGGAGAAAAGCCGCAGGACTGACAACCGCCCAAATGATAGCGCGCGAACAGTGCGCGGCGCGCGCCGGGAATTTGATCCATGATCGATCCCATGGTGGTTTCTGGCGTGATCATAAAGTAGACGGGTGCTCATCATAAACGCGAAATCAGAAAATTCCACTGTTTCTCGACAAATATCTGTGTCAAGGTCAGCGGTGACGATGAAGAACGAAGACGAACTGAAGATTCCGCTACTGCCGAATTTGATGACGGCAGGCAATTTGTGTTGCGGCTTTCTCGCGGTTTTGTCGGTGTTTTACGGTGTAATGGAGGCCTCGAAAAGCGGAACCTATAACTTTATTGAGGCGAAGAAATACTATGAAATGGCGATCCTGCTGATTTTCGGTTCATGCATTTTCGATCTACTTGATGGCCGTATGGCTCGTATGACCGGCCAGGATTCCCCGTTTGGGCGTGAATTCGACTCGCTCGCTGATATTGTTTCCTTTGGTATGGCACCCGCGATGCTGATGGCCAAGGCCGTTTTGTTTCCTCTCCCCAACAACGTCGGTTGGGGTATCGCTTTGCTGTATCTTTTATGCGGTGCCATGCGCCTGGCCCGCTTCAATTGTCTGGCTGTGATGCCCAAAAAACCGGGAGACAGCAGTGACTTTCTCGGTATTCCCATCCCCATGGCGGCAGGATTCATCGCGTCTCTCACGATATTGATCATCAACGTCGAGGAAAACGACAAGGATCTCGGCGCTTGGAAATTTGTCCTGGCCGCGGCCATGTTTGGCATCTCGCTATTGATGATGAGCAAAGTCCGTTATCCCAGTTTCAAAAAAGTCGATTTCCGCACCAAAGGATCGATTTGGAGTGTGGTGGCCATTGTTCTTGCCATCATATTGCTGGTGAAATTCCGTTATGAAGGACCTGTGTTCTTATTTGGCGTCTACTTGCTTTATGGACTGGTTCGCCCTCTCATATCTCGGCGCTTGCAAAAAGACATCGAGTGGGATGATGACGAAGAACAGGAACAGGAAGCTCCGCAGTGAATGAAATTCGTTTGATTGTCGGCCTGGGAAATCCCGGGCGTGAATATGAAGAAACTCGACACAATGTTGGTTTCATGGTGATGGATCGCCTCGCCAAGTTGAGTGCGTTGAATTGGGAATCGCAACCGCGTTGGGAATGTTCGGTCGCCAAATGTTCTGCCCATGGGGTGCTTTTGATGAAGCCCCTGACATTCATGAATCTGAGTGGACGCAGTGTTGCCCGTGTCATGCGCTATCACAAGTGGTTACCCGAGCAAGTCATGGTGGTTTATGACGATGTTGCGCTCGATCTTGGACGATTGCGGATTCGGGAAAAAGGCAGCCATGGTGGACACAATGGCATCCGTTCACTGATCGAACATTTCGGCACCGATGTGTTCCCTCGTATCAAACTGGGCATCGGATCCCCGGGTAAGGATGAGATGGTCGGTCATGTACTAGGGAAATTTTCCGAGCAGGAAAAAGAAACTTTGCAAAACATGCTTGCCACGGCGGCAAATGCCGTGCAAGATTCTCTCTCCCGAGGCATATCAGCAGCGGCAAATCTCTACAACACCACAGGCAAACAATCACTCAATCAGTCACATGAGCAGGAAATATGAAGGAATCGTCGTTCTCAATACCAAGGGAACGGATGGCGGCGTCGAAGAACTCGTCGGCGTAGTTTCAAAGGAAATGGAAGCCGAGGGTGCCACAATCGGCGACGTTCAGGATTTGGGCCGTCGTAAGTTCGCCTACAACTCCAACCACATGGAGTCGGGCCATTACATCAACTACACCTTCAATGCCGACCCAAGTTCAATCGAAAAAATCAAAGGTCGTTTGCGCCTGAACAATCAAGTTCATTTGCAATATTTCCAACGCAAATCGTAGTCATTTGCAAAAATTGTTCTCCTGAACAGTTTTTATGCTTGACGTTCCACTGCATCCTTTTAGTCTGGATCCATTATGGCGAACTTAAACAAAGTATTGTTGCTCGGTAACCTTACCCGTGATCCGGAATTGCGCTACACTCCCAAAGGAACGGCTGTCGCCGACATTGCGGTTGCAATCAATCGGGTCTGGAATAATGAACAAAATCAACGCCAGGAAGAAACCACTTTTGTGGATATTACACTCTGGGGACGTCAGGCGGAAATTGCTCAACAGTATTTGAGCAAGGGGCGTGGCGTTTTCATCGAAGGCCGTCTTCAGATGGACACTTGGGAAGATAAAGCATCAGGGCAAAAACGCAGTAAACTCAAAGTGGTGGCAGAGAATTTGCAGTTCATGCCTGATGGAAAAGGCAACGGCGGAGGTGGCATTCACAGCAGCCAGTCCGTAAATGGTGGTTCTTCTCACCGCGCTTCTTCCCAAGGTCCTATGGGTGGTTCATCGGCCGATGACTCAAGCTACCAAGAGGAAGATGATATTCCATTCTGATCATCATTCTGCATCATCTTCTGAATGTAAAATAGCGACCCTAACAGGTCGCTATTTTGGTTTACCTTGTATTATGCGGGAATAGACGGCGGATGGCGGTGGGGTCATGGTCATTGTTTTCACGCCACGAAAGCTCCAAGGCGTGAAATTTGCCACCCAAATGCACCGGATGCACCAAGGTTTGGAAATTCTGTTGCCAAGAGGTTTTCCATAATTCACGGACCAACAAATCCGGCATCAATCGTGATAGCATGAATTCCTGTGGCATGAACCCTGCAATCATCAAACCAAGATTTTGTGCGCATTTCGCCACGCTAGTAAATTCCACGTGGGCTGTGATGTCGAGTTCACCAGGGCTGATGAGAACATTTTCAGCCGCCTGATGATTTTGATAAGTTCGTAAAGTGCCTCTAACGCGCTGGGGATCATAGTATTCAGTATCAGCAAATCCGTAGTCCAGAAATAGCATGCGACCACAGCTCATGGTTTTCTGCATGTCATGCAAGAACTGAGTTGGTTCGGGGCGAACTTCCGTACGATAACCTTTGGGATACTCGTTTTCCGTTAGGGTCGCAGGAAGCGGAAAGCAGACCGGGCGGAGTGTCTCTTTGGGTATCGTGTCATTCTCAGAAACTTCGATCCACACTTCCTGCCAGGAATTTTCGTGGAATTCGATCAAGTGACAGGGAAAAGCATCAAGCACTTCATTGGCGATGACAAAAGTGGGCAACGGCACCAGGGAATGGGGATGATCGAGGCATTGGACATGTCCGACAAAACCCGAAAGCGCCTGCTGCTGGAAAGATCGGGGAACGGGCAGGGGATCCACGGTGACATACTGAAGTTCTTGATAAACCTGCGCATGGTGTTGGTGAAGATGATGAAGAATGTCGATCGCTAGAGCGCCGTTATTGGCTCCAGGTTCGAGGATTCTCCATGGACCTGTCACCTCTGTTTCTCGCCACCAACGCGCGATTTTTTCCGCGAGAAGTATACCAAAAACCGGACCGCAGCTGACGCTGGTGAAAAAATCACCTGATTTGCCAACCTGATCCGGAACTTGGGCGTAGTAACCGAACTCGGGATGGTAAAGGCACAAATTCATGTAATCGCAAAACGTCATGGCACCCCGAGTCGCAATGATTTTCCGCAACGCTGTGGTTGATTTCGTGGGTAGGTTCGGACTATGATCGTGGCAAGACATGGCAAGCAGCTATAGCAGTGCGAGAAACAAGCGTCGAAAAAACCGGTTCTACAAGCGAAAAGGCTTTTGGACTGTTTTTTTGCTGTTGTGTGCGATTGTTTCTTTTGCTGGTTGGAAGATTTTTGAGAAAGAAAGTCGACCTTATCGAGAGCGTTCGTTGATCTACGATCTGGAGCGCATCAACGACGTCGAGGTGCCGAGTATCATTTTGGATCGTGAAGGCAAGGAAATCGGCAGGATTTTTGTGGAGAACCGCAGTATGATTTCATACGATCAAATCCCGGCAAATTTTATCAATGCCCTGAAAGCAGGCGAGGACAGTCGTTTTGATACTCACGACGGGGTGGATTACATCGGTGTGATGCGCGCCGCGTTGAAAATCATTTCGCAAGAGGGAAAAATCACGCAAGGAGCAAGCACCATTACCCAGCAGTTGGCGCGTGACGCCTACAGCTTGAAAGCCGAGGCAAAACGCAGGGGCGAGTCGGGATTTCAACGCAAAATGGTGGAAATGTTTCTGGCACAACGCATCGAAAAACGCTACAGCAAGAGGGAAATATTGGGATTTTTCGTCAATCGATCGTTCCTCGGGAGTGGTTATTATGGATTGCGTTCCGCGTCTCTGGGCTACTTTGGTAAGGAACCAATGGACTTGACCATTCCCGAATGCGCATCGATCGTGACAATTTTACGCAATCCTCTTGAGCTCAGTCCTTTGAATAACCTCGATGCGAACAAGCGCGGGCGTGATCACGTTCTCTGGCGCATGAAAGAGGAAGGCATGATCAACTCTGCCGATTTGGTTCGCTACCTTGCCCAGCCTGTGGAATTGAACGCCCGCCCCTTACAGCGTGGAACCAGTCATGTTTATGAACTCATCGCTGCCGAGGCTCGAGAAATGATTGGAGAGGACGCTTTTGCAAAAGGCGGTTTCACCATTCGTACGACGATCATGAAGGACGTGCAGGACGCTGCCATGCAAGCCTTGCAGGCATCGCTCACAGCAGTGGAGTCGCGTCCGGGCTACTCTCATCCGAAGCATTCTGCATTCAAAAAATCACAACAGCCTCCTACCTATATTCAAGGTGCTGTGCTGATGATGGATCACGAGACCGGTGAAGTTTTAGCCTATGTAGGCGGTCGTGATTATGCACATTCCCAATACAACTTTATCGAAGAAGGGCGCAAGCCAATGGGCACAGCACTGTTCCCATTTTTGGTCGCATCAGGATTTGCCAATGGGCTCACGCCAGCCACGATGGTGGAGGATGAACCCATGGACAACCGGATGATCATGGTGGGTGGGCGCGAGGGAATTTTGGGAGAATGGGGCGCGGAAATTTCTAATCCGCGCTACCAAGGACTAATCCCCACTCGTCGCGCTCTGGAGCAGTCCAAAGTCGCTGCGATGGTTCGTTTTGGCAATCAAGTGGGCTTGGATCGTGTCGCGGAGGGGGTCAAACGCTTCGGTTTTACCGTGGCCGACAGTGAAAAATTGCCGCGATTGCTCGTCGGATGGGAGTCGGCTTCTCTGCCACAAGCGGTATCGGGCATCGCTGCCTTCGCACGCGCGGGACAGACGGGGCCGAGGTCATCGGTTTATGTTCATAAAATTGAGGATGGTAGCGGAAATGTCATCATGCAGCGATCTCCTCACAAACCTGAACGCTCCACGGCAACCGATGAGATCACCGCTTTCCAAGTTCACGATATCCTGCGTGGTGCGATTCGCAATGGCAATTTGAGCGATCTCATGCGTGACATGAATCCCGCGTTTCAAGGTGCTGTCAAAACTGGAACAACACATGATTTTTCGAGTTGTTGGTCCCTTGGATACGGTGGACGCGTTGCTTGCGGTGTGTGGTGCGGTTTTTTACAGGGCTCTGCTCCGTCCATGTATGACGGCGCATTCGGCAAGGATATTGCATTGCCCGTCTGGAAGGCCGCCATGAACGCACTCCCCAGCGGGTATCTTCAGGGTGAGACACGATGCCCTGCATCCGTTGTCGAGGTTGATGTGTGCCGCATCAGCGGGCAACGCGCGAGCCAGTATTGTTACGAATCTGTCAATGATCCCGCTACCGGGTTGCCAAAGCTCAAGGATGCTCGCTTCAAAGAGTTTTTTCGCGCGGGCACTGATTCGATTCCTACTTGCCCCATGCACGCCTCATCGTCATCCGATCAGTCCGCTTCAACTCAAACCAAGGGAAATGATGTCGTGGTGCTTGATGCGATTCCCATCCGCCCCAGAGAACCACTTTTGATTGGTGCGGATCCCTATCAGTCGGAAATTCCCCAGGGAAATCAGTCGGAAGATGAGCAAGCGGAAGAGGGCGCTTTTTTCCACAGCATCCAGCAAGGATCTGACACACTTGACCTTGGAGATAAGCAAGCTCAATTGCCTTTGAGTCCTCCGGGAAAATTGGAAATCGAAATCGAATAGTTTTTATGGATACACCCTCATCATCGCTCCCGCACTCTTCCGTATCCGCCGACAAAAAACGGTGGAATGCATTTATTTGTCAGGACTGCCGGGCGATTTTTCGCATTCCATCGGACTATGCCGGAACCGGTGTCGTGTGCCCGCAATGCGATCGTATGCTGAGGCTGCCCAAACCAGGTGAGTCGATTCCCTCACTTGTTCAAGTATCGGAACACCCTGTGGCTGATGCACATCCTGAAGTTAGCAAATCATCAACATCCACCTCAAATCGTCCGGAGAAAAATGTTGCCGAAATGACGCATGTTGGAACTGTATCATCGCCGACAACCCCGACAAATCTCCCTGAGCCCATCGAGTCCGCAGGAGAGTGGCGACGCAGGAAAAAACACCGTAGTCGCGGTAGAAATGCCGAAAACGAGTGGCAGCGTGCTGATCAGCGTATCTTGCGTTTTACGCGTCGGGTTCCTCTTCCGTTGATCTGGGGAGCAGTTGTTTTGATGTTGATTTGTATCATACTGATCGGTGCTTCTTTGCTGAAAAAACCTCAGGACGAGGGTTTTGCCACGAATTCCGATGTTGGCGTACCGATGCAAATCATCGATGCAACCCAGGCCCGGGATAACTCGGCTGCCATGATGCAATTGTCACAAATCCAGGATGCACATCAAGTCATCGAGAGGTTTTTCCGCGTCGTGACGATCGAGGAATTGTTACCAATCCTCCGACCTGTTGATGGACTGGAGGATAAAGTCAGGCGATATTATCGCATTCATCCACTACCTGATGAAAGTTTTGACAGTATCGATAAACAATCATCCGCGCTCTACGAAGATCGGCAATGTTTCGAGACTCAGATCCGCATCAAAAATCAACCGGCTCGGTTGATGAACTTGATGAAAATTGATGAGAGATTCCGCATTGATTGGGAAAGCTGGGTCGGCTGGTCTGAAATGAACGTGACCACACTCCGCGAGAAGAAGCCGCTGACTCCTGTCGAGGTCCGCGTAACCTTGGAGAAAGAGAGTTACTATAACTATGATTTTCCCAGTGCGCTTGAATCGCGATGGCAGTCGTATAAGTTGACCTTTGCCGATGATGGCCAAATTCTTCACGCATACGTGGAGCGTGCTTCACCGATTCATCAGCAGATCGCACCGCCATCGGATGTGCCATTGCGTCCGCTGATTTTACGAATTCGTTACCAGAACGAGGAGAGCCATCCGTCTCAAGTATTGATCGACTCGGTGGTCTCGGAGGGATGGGTCAGGAATCTGCCAAAAAATTAAAATCACCCGTAATCACTCGGGTCGTATTTCGGCAATGGCTCGACCATCTTGTTGGAATATTTGCTGAGCTATCGTTCGTATTTGATCTTGAGTCACTGGCATGATTCGTGCGCGAGACTCTTCTGGTGTGATGATTTGTCCCTCAAACATGAGTGATTCTGCCGCCCATGCCATTTGTGCCGAAGTGGACTCCAGTGCGATTTTATGGGACGTGATAGCGATTTTTTTAGCTCGATCCAACTCTGCCGATGTTGGTCCATGGTGGGCAAGGTCGTGAATCTCGCGTTCGATGATCTCCATCGCCTCATTGCGGGAATCAGGGTCCAAGCCGAGTGAGATTTCGAGGGATCCGGTTTCTTCAAAAAGAGCCAAATCAGAAGATACATGATAGCAAAGGCCCTTCTCCTCTCTCAGTTTTTGAAAGAGCCGGGAACTTGTGGATTCGCCTAACAGAATCGATAAGAGACGCAGTGCGTGACGACCCTCGTGATGTCGGCCAGGAGTGTGATGGGCGATCGCTAGTTGCAACTGCTCTGTGTCCCTCCGGATTACGATGTGAGATGGTTGTTTTTTTGCGACAAACGGCCTGCTTTTCTGAGATGGTTCGGTTGTATGCGTGGGTAGATAGGGCGTTACGATTTTTTCAAATTCCATCGGAGAATAGGGTCCGGCAGCAGCGATAATCAAATCGGACCGAAAATGATTTTGCTGACAATAAGAGAACAGGTGATTGCGATTGATCTTGTCCAAGGTTTGATGAGTTCCTGTGATCGGTTGTCCGAGTGAGTGGGGCGACCAAAGCGCTTGAGAAATCAAGTCTCCAATGTGATCGCTGGGAGTTTCTTCATACATCGTGATTTCTTCATGAATCACGTCTCTCTCGAGTGCGATTTCTCGAGGGGGCAGAGATGAATGCCATACCATGTCGCTCAGTATCTCGGCGAGCAAAGGCAATGAAGACGCATCACCGCGTGCATCATAAACCGTATGATCCTCGGTCGTGCAGGCATTCGCTTGCGCTCCCGTTCTTTCGAGATCGAGAGAGAGTTGCCGTGCTGATCTTTTCGCGGTGCCCTTGAAAGCCATGTGTTCCATGAAGTGGGCCAGGCCTGCCAGGCTCGCCGGGTCATGGCGAGAGCCGGTGGGAAGATAGATGGCAAAACTGGAGCATTCCGCATGAGGCAAGCTGGCCGTAGCGATGCGTATTCCGTTAGAGAGCGTTTTCCAGTGGTAGAGAGATGACATGATTGATGGATCGAATTAGTCAGCCCAGACGTTCTCACCGATCAGGTAGGAAGCAAGTTCCAGATCTGCGGGAATGGTGATCTTGAGATTGATCCCCGATGATTCCATGAGCAAAGTTGATATACCGATGGCCTCAACAGCTGAGACTTCGTCCGTAACCTGCATATTTCGCTCCCGCACCTGCTGGTAGGCTCGCTTCAGGACATTCAAACGAAAACATTGCGGTGTTTCCATGAACCACAATAAAGCACGATCAACACTGGATCTGGCAAAACCCTGCGTGTCCGCGCGCTTCAGTGTTTCGGTAACCTTGCGTGCAAGTGAGCATGCGCCATACTGACGTGCACGCTCGATGCATGCCTCGATATCCCTGACTCTGACGAGTGGACGCGCCCCATCGTGAACCGCCACGAGTGTGATTTCTGGGGACAATGCTTTCATGCCTTGTTGAACGGATTCTTGTCGTGTGCTTCCACCGTCAACCCGGATGATCGGTTTGGGAAAAGTTCCAGAAACCAATGCTCGAAAACGTGCCTCCGAGCAGACCACATAGATTTCATCGATACTCGGCGTATCACAAAAAGCACGAATACTGTGCGTAAGAACCGGAATGCCTTGAAGTGGAGCGGCGAGTTTATCGAATCCCATGCGCTGGGATGTACCGGCAGCAACGATGATAGCAGCAGTTGGCATAAGATGATTGAACTGGGAATATGGTGAATAGAAAGAAAAAACCAAACTACTTTTCCTTCTAGAGGAATTTTTTATCCTATAACCGATGGCAACGATCGGAACGTAAAGAATCGTTTTGCTTGATCCCATGAGGCAAATCAGTCATTATATCGGTGTCATAAGATTTGACTAATAATCATGAAAAAAATCCTCTACTTCCTTACATGTTTCGCGTTGTTAGGCACCTTGCCTGTTGCCGCGCAGCGCAACCGCAATAACCAAGCTTTGCAAAGGGCGATCGCAGAGAAAAAGAAAAAAGAAGCAGCGGAAAAAGCAAAACGCGATAAGATCAACGGTGCGATCGATGATTTTCTCAAGGATCACGATCGCAACAAAGATGGATCGGTGACTCTCGAAGAGTTTACCACAGGATCCGCTGAAGGAAAAGGTGCGGAGGATAAATTCGCGCAATTCAACAAAAACCGTGACCGTTATCTGTCGAAGAAGGAAATTCAGGAGATGCTTGGTCTCTGACGCGTAATATCTTGGTGATATCACTCCCGAGGAGGCAACTGCTGGATTTGTTTCCATGCCTTGCCGAGGATGGCAAAAAAGGTTACAGTGGCAAGGACATCGACACTCGGCCCATACAGCGAAAACCAAGTGGGGCGAGGCTCGGTCATCGTTACGTCAACTACCGCCTTCAACGCGATCGTAACAAGCAATAGGCCATTTCCCACAATGAGTGGATACATCCAGAATCGAGGCGATCGATAGCCTTTCTCCGCTGTTTTTCGATGAAACATCACGGCTGCGATGATGGATACGATGATGAGGACAAGCATAGTGCGTTAGGACAAAAAAATGGCCCGCCAGGCGCAGACCGGCGGGCTGGATCCTTCAAGAGATGAGTGGTCAGGCAAAAACTTCGCCTTCGCGGAAGAAGCGCTTCAGTTCCGCCTCGGCGGCTTCAGGGGAGTCGGAGGCATGGCAGACGTTGACCATTTTGTCTTCGCCGAAGTCACCACGAATGGTACCAGGTGCTGCGGCTTTGGAGTCGGTTGGTCCGAGCAGATCGCGAACGCGGGCGATGGCGTTTTCACCTTCCAGTGCCAGTGCGATGACTGGTGTTTTGCTCATGAAAGCGACAATTTCCGGAAAAAACGGCTTGTCGGCGATGTGCGAGTAGTGATCGGCCAGAATTGCGTGATCCAATTGCATCATTTTGATTCCGCGAATGCGAAATCCTTCGGCTTGAAACCGAGCTAATACCGAACCGGCAAGGTTTTTCTCAACGGCATCGGGTTTGAAAAGAATGAGCGAAGTCTGTGTATTCATCGGAGGTGGGGTAGTCGTTGCCCGCTTGTCGTGCAAGTCTTTTTTACGGGAGCCAGCGAGAAGCCCCGTGCTGTCTTCTCGACGCGGCATCAGGCAAGGGCCGATGCAAGGCTCTTGAACATGTAGTAACCCCATCCGAAATCCGGTGTGAGGTTCCAATCAGGATCGTAATGATGGTTTTTCTGGATAAAGCGTTCCGGATGCGGCATCAGTCCGAAGGCTCGGCCTGTGGGATCCTGCAAGCCGGCAATTGACAGCGTGGAGCCGTTGAAATTTTCCGCATAGGTGAGGGCTACGTTGCCATTTGCGAGATAGCTTTCAGCATCTCCGGGAAAGGTAACAAAACGGCCTTCCGCGTGAGCGACGGGAAGTTCAAACTGCTCGGGCAAGCCCTGCAAATAGGGACTGGAAGAGTTTTTCACCTGAAGCGTGGCCCAGCGGCAGACAAAACGTTCGGTGGTGTTGTCGATGAGACTTCCCGTCGGCAGAATCCCGAGTTTGGTGAGAATCTGAAAACCATTGCAAATCCCGAAGGTAAACCCACCGCGCGCGTGGTGGTTCTGGATGGCATCGCCGAGTTTCGATTCCGTGACCAATTGCGCAAGACGCCCGGACATTACGTAGTCGCCATAACTGAAACCTCCGGAAAACATCACCAGTTGGGATTTTTCGATGTCGGACACCGAGGCATCCGCGATGGGCACGATGGTCGTGGTAAAGCCCACCAATTGAAGGGCACGGGCTGTTTCAGCATCGCAATTAGTACCGGGGTATTTGAGCAAAGTCGCGTGAGGCATGAGTGTGATCAGGTGAATGGACGGACGCGTGTTGTAATGGCAAATACCGGTCGCGGCAATCGTGGATTTGGATTTTTTGACCAAGGCCTTTGAATGATTCTTCGAGCAGTCATTGTTACAACCATCCCAATTCCTCTTGTTTCTCTCGATACACCAGACCCAGGATTCTGGCATTGGTCATCAAGGTGTAGGATCCTACGACTGCCATGATCAAATGTCCGACAATGATTTGTCCTGAAAACATCGTATCGATCCATTCACTGATTCCATAGAGGATCAGTAATAAAATGACACCGAACCAATAAGTTCCGCCGCCTCGCCACAAGGCGGGCATCACGATATGAGGACTCATCGCTCCGGTATAGCCGAGGATGATCACGGCGAGCATGGCCATGGGAAAATAGATGATGCCGAAACCCAGGAGCGCTAGCGAGATGGGCGAGTGGCTGGTTCGTTCATCGACCAAAAAATAGTGAATCAAATAGGGCCCGAAGGCTGCGGCGATCACGGCAGTCGTTTGCAGCATGGGCCAGATGATGTCCTCGAAAATATCCGACGTGTCTGGAAACTCCGGGGCTTCTTTCCCACCCGTTGCCGTCGATTGAATCATTTGATAGAAGATCGCGCAGAAGTAACCGCTTAACAAGAGCGTGGCGATACCGCCGAACAGAGGAGAGAGGCTTGCCAGATCGGAGACCACGGAGAGAGCCACACATATGATCATGACATACTTGCCACTGCCTCTCCAGGCGAAGGTGAAAATGTCTTTGAGTAGGTGCATGTGGATGATTCTAACAGTTTTGTGATTGATGGGAAAGTAGCAAATTCCCTGAGGAATGATGCGACTAGGGGACCTATCCATGAATCAGTAAACTGCTGGCATGACTGCGCGCCCAGGAGTCGGCTTCGAGAATGGGGCCGAGCTCACCAGCTTGCTGCACGGCATGAGCGTTCATGGTCTTTTCGACCAAATCCCAGATTCCGGGAAAGGGGATACGACCGGCGATGAAGGCATCCACGGCGATTTCATTGGCCGCGTTAAAAACAGCGGGAAGGGTGCCTCCGGTCAGACCGGCTTCACGAGCTAGACGGAGTGCCGGGAAATCGTTTTCGCGCGGGGCGATGAACTCCAGTTTTGCCAATTCCTCAAACCGCAGTGGGCGCAATCCACCGCGCATGCGCTTTGGCCAGGTCAGTGCATACTGAATGGGGAAACACATATCGGTATGGCTCAGTTGCGCCAGTACGGATCCATCGATGAACTCCACCATCGAGTGAATGATGCTCTGCGGGTGAACGATGACATCAATGCGCTCCATGCCGATGCCGAAAAGCCAGCGCGCTTCGATCATCTCCAAGCCTTTGTTGAAGAGCGAGGCGGAATCGATGGTGATCTTGCGTCCCATATCCCAAGTCGGATGTTTCAGCGCCTGGGCCAGTGTAACGTGCGGCAGTTCCCCAGCAGGAGTGTTGCGGAAAGGTCCACCCGAAGCGGTGAGAATGAGGCGGGAGACTTCTTTTTCTCCGCCACGATGCCCGTCGAGACACTGGAAAATCGCATTGTGTTCGCTATCGACCGGCAACAACTGCACACCCGCCTGCTTTGCCTCGCGCGTGACGATTTCTCCGGCCATCACCAGAATTTCCTTGCTTGCCACAGCCAGATCTTTGCCGCTGCGAATGGCTGCCAGAGCGGGGTGGAGCCCTGCTGTGCCCACGATGGCGACCAATACCGTGTCCGCCTCGGCGAGGCTGGCGACATCGATCAAACCCTCTGCTCCGGTGTGAATCGTGACATCATCGGGCAGAAGTGCGCGCAGTGACTCCGCCAATTCCGCACGATAGATTGCCACGTGTTTCACGCCCGTTTCGCGGGCCTGTTGGGCCAGCTTTTCAACGCTGCCATGAGCAGCCAAGGCGATGATGTCCAGTTCCTCCGGCAAATCCTGCGCCACCTTGATCGTCGAGCAACCGATCGAACCAGTGGAACCTAACAAAACAATTTTCTTGGGCATGATCAGAGAAAAAGAACAACGTAGAGATAAACGGCGGGAGCGGTGAAGCAAAGGCTGTCAATCAAATCCATCGCGCCACCAATGCCTGGTAAGGCGTGACCCGAGTCCTTTACCGCCAACGAACGTTTCCACAGGCTTTCGGCAAGGTCTCCCACCACCGCCAGCAGTGCCACGATTTGACTCAGTCCGATGACGTGCAGCCAGGAAGGGAAAATTGCAAGCTGCGTGGGGAACAGGGCATACAAACCGCCCGCCGCGATCAGGGCGAACAGCAGTGCCCCCGCAAAACCTTCCCAAGTTTTCGCCGGACTGATGTGAGGAATCATCTTGTGTTTACCGATCAGAGAGCCCGTGATATAGGCACCCATGTCAGTAAATTTTGTCACTGCGAGGCACCAAAGTAGCACATAGGCTCCGGGCATCGATCCATCGAATCGCGGCGCAAAATCGAGTCGTGCTGTGAAATAAAACAACCAGGTCAGCCAGAGCACGCCGAAGATGGTGGAAGTGACGGCAAGCACGCTTTTGACACCATCGATCGGCTGCCGTAATTGACCGATCAAGGTTCCACAAACGAGAAGAAACAGCAGCGCGATGTCCAGCTCGGCGGGAACTGCTTGACCATGCCACAAAAAGTAGGATACGGCCGCTCCATAGCCCGCGCTGAGCGTCATGGCCCAGAAACGGTGAACCGCGATACCACTAAGACGGGAAAGCGAACAAAATTCCACCATCGCCCACAGCGCCAGAAAGCCGATCAGCGTCAGGTGCGCCCACGGTTTCATCGAACCAAACGCTGCGCCTACCACGCCCCACAAGAGCAGCGTACTGAAGGTGCGACGCAGAAAGGTCTGGGTCTTGCTGGGAGCAGCGGGTGCGTCAGGCATGGGCACGCATTCCAAACAGATTTTACGATCAGTGCAATCTCAAACTCCCCCAAGGCATCAGGGGATTTGGTTTTACATCTTCAGCGGGCAAAAAAAAAGACACCACAGAGGGTGCCTTTTTTATCAGTGAAGACTTCAGTAAATCTCAATCCACTGCTTCGTCGAGGATCAACGTAGGCTTGTCCGTCGAGAAACGCCAGCGCAGTTTGTTGCGCTTGGAAGCAGTGCGGAGTTTGCGTTTGAAGCGATCGGTAGGAGTTTCAAATGCCCGGCGCCGGCGGATTTCCTCGAGAATGCCTTCGGCATCGAGTTTGGTCTTCAAGCGTTTGAGGGCCCGATCGACGGGTTCTCCTTTTTTCATAGTCACTCCGCGCATGCTGCTGAATTGGTTGTGGTTAGGTTGAAAATTCGGTTGGGGCGCGGACTCTTGGGGAAAATCATGGGATTGTCAAGAAGGAAACTGCAGGGAAATGCGATTTTTTTGCATCGTGCGACAACCGTGGCTTGTCAGCGGTGGCTGAATCAGGCAAATTTCTCCTGCAAATCTGTTCCATGTCGCCCATTTTACGAAAAATTTTAGGAATCAATTGGGTGCTGGTGCTGCTGATGTATGCGCTGTTAATTTTTGGTATTTACGCGATCGAGAGCGCGGCTCGCCACTTGCCAGTCAGTGCGCGTTTGCTGGAGGAGTTTGGTTCTGCCGGGGGATACTATGCAGATCTGCAGAAGCACTGGATCCTTTATGGCACGGTGGTGTATTTCGCGACGGCATTGATTGATTACCGCTGGATTCGCTGGCTGGCGTTGCCGATTTACGTCGTGAGTCTTTTTTTTATGGCGCGCGTGATGGGCAGCGATGACGAGGTGCACCAACTGCGTTTGGGGCCGATCGTATTCCAACCAGCGCAATTGGGCGTGGCTTCGGGGGTGATGATGATTGCGTGGTTGTTGCAAGACATGCCACGCCTGCACCGTTTCCTGGGCTTGCCGATTGTGAGGATTGGTATTATCGCGATTTGTTCCGGTGTGCCATTTTTGATGGTGATGAAAATGGGAGACATGGGATCCGCCCTGGTGTGGTTGCCCGTAGCAGTCGTCGCATTACTCATTGGGGGGGTGCCGTTCCGTTATCTCAGCCTTATGAGCATTCTTGGTTTTGGATGCATACCGATGATATACATGGTGGTGTTACCCAGTGTTTCGACGCGTGGCCCGGAGCGGATTCAGCTTTATTTGGACATGCTCAATGATCGACCTGTGGACGTTGCGGGGCCTGCGTATGCTGCGTATTACGTTTCCATGGCCGTGGGGAAATCCGGTATGATGGGGAATGGTTGGAATGCATCGGCCGAACGCGGATCACTTCATGACAAGCGATATATCCCATGGAAAACGGCGCATAACGACTTCATTTTTGCGGTGATTGCTGAAGAATTCGGTTTCCGCGGCAGTTTGTTTTTGGTGACTGCCTTTGCCGCGTTGTTGATTCTTTGTCTCTACGTGTCGTTTTACAGTCGGGACCTCACCGGTAGGTTGGTCGTCGCCTGTGTGGTGGCATTTTTCTTCGCCCATATTTTTGAAAACATCGGCATGTGTGTGTTAATCATGCCCATCACTGGTATTCCTCTCCCATTGATCAGCTACTCAGGAACTTTTGTGGTGATGTGCATGTTCATGCTTGGCCTGGTGCAAAGTGTCTGGGTTCACCGAAATGCCATGGAAATTGTGAAAGTCAGTCCCGTCGAAAGTGATGGCTATCGTTGATTTTCATTGCTGTCATCCTGCTGCAAGATTTTGGTTGCGAATCCTGAACTTTCTCTTAACGTCCGCCCGTTCCCCGTTTTGGAAATGTTCGAGAGTGTCTGGGGGGAGACTCTTGGTCACCAAGGCGGGGTTCCCTTTTTTCATGGCGTCTCGCGGGCGATTTCGATGGCTGGACGACTCTCCGATGCATTCGTCGGAGGTTCGTGCCGATGCCACACATGGGTCCCGATTCGCCTCGCTTTCAGCCAAGTGACTTAGCTATTCACCGGAGAATCCTCGGGCTCGAGCCCACCGAGAAAAGCAGGTCAATATGAGGGTTCGGATTCAGCAAACATTCTTGCAAGAGACGTAAAAAAACGCCCCCAGAGAAACTCTGAGGGCGCGGTGATTTTATTGGCAGAGGAGATTAATCAGACCAGCATGAGTGCGGGGCTCTCGATGAGTTTTTTCACCTCGCTGAGGAATGCTGCGGCAATCGCACCATCGACCACCCGGTGATCACAGGAAAGTCCCAGATTGATGCGCTGGCCGACGACGATTTGCCCATTTTTTACAACGGGTTTTTCAATTACGGCCCCGACAGATAAAATCGCAGCCTGTGGTGGATTGACGATCGCATCGAAGGACTCAATGCCCCATGCGCCCAGATTGGATATGGTGATCGTACCACCGTCGAATTCATCGGGACGCAGTTTGCGCTCTTTGGCGCGGACAGCAAAATCTTTGACTTCACGGGAAATTTGCAGGAGGGATTTGCTCTCTGCATTTTTTACCACGGGAGTAACGAGACCATCTTCAATTGCAATGGCAACGGAGAGACCTACGGAGCCAAATCGAACGATGTGATCGCCGCCGAAGGATGCATTGATGGCTGGCACCGCCATCGTGGCATTGATCAGTGCTTTCATGATGAAATCATTCACCGAATACTTGTTGCCCGTGGTGTTGGCTGCCTGATCGTTGATTTGCTTACGAAGGCTCATCAACGGTGCGGCATCGGCTTCAACATGAAGATAGAAGTGCGGGATGGTTTGTTTCGAGGTCAGCAAGCGGGATGCAATGATCTTGCGCAATGAGGAAAGTTCGATCACTTGGTCTTCGGCTTTGGCTACGGGAGAAATGGCAACGGGTGCAGGTGCTGGAGCTGCGGCTCGTGTTTTGGATGCCGCGGCGAGTGCTGAAGCGGCAGCTGCCAGAGGACTCGTGATGGCTGGCGCGCTCGCCTGCCCAACAGCGGCCTCAACGTCCTTACGGATGATGCGACCGCCGGGACCGGATCCCGTGACGTTGGCGAGATTGACTTGCAATGATGCGGCGACTTTGCGGGCAAGTGGCGAAGATTTGATACGTTCTCCCGAGCATGTGGATGCAGCAACGGGAACGGGCGATGCCGCGGCAGGAGACGATGGAACCGCTGCGTTGGAAGTGGCTGGAGCTGCAGTTGCGGCAGGAGCAGGAGCGGAATCATTGCCGTCAAGAACACCTAGAATGGTGCCGATGGCAGCTTTGCCGCCTGCGGGAACGAGGATGGAAGTCAACACACCATCATCAAAAGCTTCCATTTCCATCGTTGCTTTATCAGTCTCGACTTCAGCAATGATGTCGCCGATTTCCACTCGGTCGCCGACGTTTTTGTGCCATTTGAGAAGAGTTCCTTCGGTCATCGTGTCCGAAAGCTTGGGCATTTCAATATTTACAGCCATGGTAGGTAAAAAATCTGTTGGGAACGGGCGAAATGTAGGGGAGGGGTGCTGGATTTGCCAGTTTTTTCTCTGCAATAATCGCTTGAGCTGAAAACCCTCTTGCCGGGACATGGCTAATTTCTGTGACCTGGGCATTCTTTCTTGGAATGCCCGGGCGAATGCGACATGATTCCGCCATGACACGTGTTTTGGTGGTGGAAGATGAACCAGCGATTGCTGATGCTTTGATCTATGCTCTGCAAACGGATCGATTTGAAGTGTCACACGCCTTGACTGGTGGTGATGCCTTGCAACTTCTCCAGAAGCAGGTATTCGATTTCGTGATATTGGATGTTGGATTGCCCGACATGACAGGATTTGATCTTTGTCGTAAGCTCCGTGAAAATTCAGCAGTTCCTGTGTTGTTTTTGACGGCGCGTGATGCGGAAATTGACCGTATCCTTGGTCTTGAGATCGGTGGCGATGATTACGTCACAAAACCGTTTTCCCCTCGTGAAATCACCGCGCGAGTGCGTGCTATTCTGAGACGGGGAGCAGCGATTGAGGCACCTGCGCAGCCAGTAACAACGCGGTCCTCCCGCGCTCTCATGCATGATGCTGTGGCAATGCGGATTCACTGTCATGGCGTTTGCCTCGATTTGACCGCCCACGAATACAAATTGTTGTTAATCTTATTGGAAAACGAGGGTCGCGTTTTCACACGTGATCAATTGTTGGAAAAGGCATGGTATGATCCTGGCGCTGTCACCGATCGAACTGTCGACGCACACATCAAAACAGTGCGCGCAAAAATGCGAATGGCACAGGCCGGTGCAGAAGAGATGATCCAGACTCGTCGCGGTCTGGGCTATGTTTTGGTCATGAATGAACGGTTATGAGACTGACCCGTATTACCTTGTTGCTGATCACATTGGTGATGGGTTTGGGATTTTATCAGCTGACCACTTACCTCCTCGACGATGTAGAACCACAGATTTTGCAAGCAACGGAGGAAGTCATGGTAGATGCCGCGCATGTTTTCTCTGAATTGGTATCGCAGGAAATCAATGAGGGTGCCCTGGACAAAGAACGATTACGGGAGATGTTTCAATATGCTCGTGAACATGAGTTTCAGGCACGGATCTTCAACCTTGAAAAACAGCAGGTGGGCTTGAATTTGTATGTCACCGACGCAGCGGGAGTGGTGATTTTTGACAGTGATCAGGGGAAGCGTGAGGGGCAGGATTACAGGGATAAACGTGACGTACGTCTGACTCTCGCCGGCGAATATGGAGCCCGCAGCACGCGGGAAGCGGAAGAAGACTCCACCACATCGATCATGTATGTGGCAGCACCACTGGGGCCGCGGAATCGCCCTCTGGGCGTGGTGACGGTATTCAAAAAACAAGCCGATGCCCTGCCCATGATCGCCGAGCGAAGGGCCGTCATTTTGCGTGCGATTGTCATCATCGGGATCGGTATTTTGTTGCTCATTGCCGCAGTCTTTTGGTGGGTCTACCAGCCGATCGGGGTGCTCACGGATTATGCAAAAGCCGTGGAAAAAGGCCAGCGCCCTCCCAGGCCAAAGCTTGGCGCCGGACGTGAAGTCAATACGCTCTATCATGCACTCGAGACCATGCGAGAAGCGCTGGAGGGGCGGCGATATGTGGAGCATTTTACGCAGACTCTCACGCATGAAATGAAAAGCCCTTTGGCTGCGATTCGTGGCGCCGCGGAGTTGTTGGAGGAGGAAATGCCCGAGGCTCAACGGCAAAGATTTTTGGCAAATATCCGATCGGAAAGTCAACGTGCGGAGCGTTTGATCTCGCGATTGCTGGAGTTGGCGGTGGTCGAGAGTCGCTCGCACTTGGAAGCGATCGAGAGTCTCGATTTGATCGCTCTCGTGGACTCTGCCATGGAGGAAGAACGACCTGCTGCGGAAAACGCGAAGGTTCGATTCGGGTTGAATACGCCGGATTTTCCAGTTCGAATCATGGGAGATCCGATCATTTTGCGTGCAGCCATATCGAATTTATTGGAAAATGCCTTGGAATTCTCACCCGCTGGCGCGACTGTGGAAGTAGCGATCGAAGTGATGGATGATCAGGTTTTTCTCCATATTGATGATCAGGGGCCCGGTGTGCCGGAATATGCGAAAGAGAAAATCTTCGAGAAATTTTATTCTTTGCGTCACCATCATACAGGCCGCAAGGGCACGGGTTTGGGCTTGAATTTGGTGCGCGAGGCGACCGATTTGCACCGTGGCAGTGTCACATTGGTCAACCGTGTGGAGGGAGGTGCACGCGCGACGATATGCCTACCTCGATCTTGATCGGTCACGCCTGCTGATTCCCGGAGAATTGTCTTCTCTGGGTTCAGTTTTGCATCGACGCGCACTTGGCTCTGTGCTTTTTTGAATCGAACTTGCGAATGGAGAATCTGCTGCTGTCATGACACCCGGGAGTTTTGAAAAAAAGAATCGTTTGCGATGGTTTGAGATGGATTCTCTGATGGTGGCATTGGAAAAACGGAAGCGTGATGTCGACGTCCGCTCGTTACCACGTTTATTCCGGCAAGCTTGTTCTGATCTGGCGCTGGCGCAGCATCGTATGTATGGGGAGCATCTGGTTCGTGCGCTGAATGAGCGTGTGATCCGGGGCTACAAACTTTTGTATCGTGGACGATCCGCCGGATTGGAACGCTGCGTGATCTTTCTGGTTGCCACATTTCCTCAGGTGATTCGTCGAGAGTGGCGACTGTTTTGGCTCAGCAATGCCATGTTCTGGTTGCCGTTTTTCGCTCTCATGATTTCGGTAAGATGGGAGCTCACTTGGGTGCAAAGTGTGTTAGGGCAGGAGGGGATGTATTCGATGGAAAAAATGTATGGTGGTGATGGCACGACGCAAGCATCGCACTTGCGTGAGGAATTTGGATCGAATTTCATGATGTTTGCGCATTACATTCGCAATAATGTGGGAATTGATTTCCGGCTTTTTGCCGGTGGTATTCTTGCGGGCTTGGGGACGATTTTTTTTATCGCATTCAATGGCGTTATGATCGGGGCATCTGCCGGATACGCCAATTATGCCTGCAATCCCGTTGCGTTCTGGAGCTTTGTTTCCGGTCATAGTTCATTTGAGTTGTTAGGCATGTGTGTCGTTGGCATGGCGGGAATGCGTATGGGGCTTGGACTAGTCAAGCCGGGAAGACTGCCGCGTGCACGTGCTTTGCGCGAGTCCACCATTCGCGCCATGCCCCTGTTGTTTGGTGGTGCATTGATGACCGCGATGGCGGCAGTGATCGAGGGTTTTTGGTCGGCCCGTGATGTTCCATCTGAATGGAAATACGCGGTGGGGATTTTGTTCTGGGTGTTGCACGTTGTTTACTTCCTCGGTGCGGGCCGTGGGTGGCAGGAGAGTCAATCATGAGATTGGAAGATGTCACCATGGAGATTCGCCCACGAACCGACTGGGAGGCGGTGGATTCCGGTTTTGCCATGGTGCGTCGTGATTTCTGGCGTTGTTGGTTGCTCTGGTGGATGTCGCTGATTCCCGTTTGGTTGCTCATTTATCCTCTGAGCGATGCACCATGGCTTTGGCTCCTGATCATGCTTTGGGCCAAGTGGAACGGATGCCGCATGATTTTGCATCAGTTGAGCCGGCGGCTTTTTGGTGAGAATCCCGCATGGCATTCTTTATGGCGTGAAATTCCCCGCGCTTGGGTGCGGCGTTTTTTTTATCGGATGATTTTAGCGCGTTTTTCTCCATGGAAGCCTTTGTCCGCCGCGGTGGAAGAATTGGAAGGATTGCGGGGCGAAAAATTCCGCATTCGCATGAACACGATTACGCGTAAAGGCGAGGGAATTGCGATTCTGCTGACCTTTGTGTCAGGACTTGCCACCTTGTTGACCAGTCTTGCATTACTTCTCGTGGGTATGCTGTTCTTTCCCGAGTCGGTTCAGGAGAGATGGTGGAATACTTTTGAATCAGGAATGTTCGAGGAACAACCTGGTTTTATCTGGTTGTTGATGAGTTGCGTTACCGTGGCATGTTCATTAGTCGATGGATTTATCACGGGTGCGGGTTTTGGTTTGTATGTGAACAGCCGGACTTGGATCGAGGGATGGGATGTGGAATTGGCATTCAAACGCATTGCCAATCGATTAAGACAACAGGTTTTGATTTGGACTGGAGCCATTCTGCTCTTCATCGCACCCAATACAAAGAGTGAGGAAATCCAGCAATGGAACAGCCCGCGCGCTACGATCGAGGAAATCAAAAAGCATGAAGATTTTGTCGTTCACAAAGAAAAATACCGTGTTCCAAAATCAACTTCGCTCGGCGGTTCGATGTCACCGCCAGCCGGTTTGGCGGAATTTTTTCAAATTCTTGGATATCTGATACTTGGTGTTTTTGTGATATTCTTAATTTTTGGAATCATTTGGCTTTTCTATCGCGCGCGTTGGTTGCGCCCAAAACTCCATGGACGGCTGGAACCGGTTAATAAAGCGCGTGTGGTCATGGGGATGGAGGTCACTATCGCATCGTTACCTGCGGATTTGCTCGCCAGCGCTGATGCTCTGTGGCGCTCGGGTAGGCACTTGCAGGCCATGGGATTACTGTATCGCGGATCATTGGCCTGGTGGATCGAGGCGGCGCAAGTTGACATACGCGAATCGGATACCGAGGGCGATTGTCTCGCTCGGGTGGAAAAGTTGCATCATCCTCATGGTTCGTATTTTCAGATGTTAACACAAGCCTGGCTGCTAGGCGCGTATGCACAGCATTTTCCTCCTCAGGAAAGTTGGCAGGAGCTGTGCAAGCAGTGGCCTTTTGTGGAAAGGAGGTCGGTGTGACCTTGCGGTGGTGGATATGCTTGCTGTTTCTCGCTCTGCTCACGCAGTGTGAAACAGGAATCGAGAAAGAGCGGGAAATTGGATTTATTGGCAAAGCGCGTACCAATCCTTTTCTGGCATTCGAGCGTTTCGTTGAGAAACGCCAGGGGCATCCGCTGGCGATCCAGACCACTTGGCCCGAATTGGATCATTCGCAATCCATGATCTTCTTCACCGCGGATCAATTGTCGACCAGGCTTGGGCTAGAACAAGTGGGTGACTGGACGCAAAACGGTGGACACGCGGTGATTTTGTTGGATCGGGCTGACTTGCATCTGAATGACTGGAGCACTTGGTTTGTCTCCCCGGATCTTCCCGAAGCTTTGATGGAATGGAGCAAGAAACGGGGAGTGGAGTTGAAGACCGAAAGTACCGATCTCTCTTACGCAAAAGCGAAGTTCCGTGGCAGAAGTTATGATGTTGAGATGGGCGCCAAAGTCAAATTGCTCGATGAAAAAGGTCGCGATCATCCTGTGATCAGTCGCGCTGTGGGCGATGGTTCGGTCACTTGGATCGCTGATGCCTCAATTCTGAGAAATCGTTGGATCGATCAAAAACAACACATCGATCTTATCAATGACCTTCTTGATTTGTGCAGTGAGGGGAATATCCTTTTTTTGCAAGGGGTAGGCATTTCTTTCTGGGAGCTGCTTTGGCAAAAAGGTTGGATGGTATTACTGGCGGTTGCGGTAGTCATTGCCACTTGGTTGATAACGCATCTTCCACGTTTCGGCCCCATGCAGAGCGCGTTGAAGGAAGACGATATTCGTGCATATGATCATCACCTCGAAATGATTGGCGATTTTCATTGGCGTCTTGATCGTGGTGTGACATTGCTCTCGCCGCTTCGGGTGGAGGCTCAAGAGCTGTGTCATCACTGGCAAATGAGAAACGGTCGATTGGATGAAACTTTGTTTGATGTGATGTCGGCACGCACCCAGTTACCGGTCGAACGCATTGAACGCGCCATGACCGATTCCCGCGCGCGCGATCAATTGATTTTTTCCCGCATCGTTGCCGATTTACAATCCATTAGAAAAGCATTCACATGAACGAAGAAATAGAAACCGAAAAAGAAAGTCAGCAAGCCGATCGGGATGCGACACCGCAGTCCACGCGAATTTTTCGCGAGATTCGTGAGCAGTTGAAAA
The DNA here is from genome assembly GCA_049240965.1 of Akkermansiaceae bacterium. Lineage (GTDB taxonomy): Bacteria > Verrucomicrobiota > Verrucomicrobiia > Verrucomicrobiales > Akkermansiaceae > UBA956. Next base: position 40,946 of record JBMLRP010000006.1, on the reverse strand, counting down.
AAGTTTTTCTAGGTCAAGACGAGGTTGCTGGCCAAGTATTGGCAGCCTTACTCGCGGGAGGTCACGTTTTGCTGGAGGGTAAGCCGGGACTTGGCAAAACCCATCTTGTCTTGGCATTGGCTCGCACCTTTGGAGGTGCCTTCGCACGCATTCAGTTCACACCTGATTTGATGCCCTCTGATGTCACGGGCTTCCGGCTTTACGATATGAAAAGCCAGTCCTTCGAATTGCGGAAGGGACCCGTTTTTACGAACTTGTTGCTTGCCGATGAAATCAATCGCGCCCCGGCTAAAACCCAGGCAGCGTTGTTAGAGGTGATGCAGGAACAACAAGTTACGATTGATGGCGAAACGCTGCGTCTGCAGGCTCCGTTTATGACATTGGCAACACAGAATCCTGTGGAACATGAGGGCACGTATCCATTACCCGAAGCTCAGTTGGACCGCTTTTTGATGAAAATCATGATTGATTATCCGCACCATCAAGACGAGGCGGGCATTGTTGCCATGGCTTCATCGATCAACCAGTCATCGTCTCTGGATGGGTTGCAAGTGGTCTGCCATGCCGAAGACATTATTCGCGCTCAAGAGGAAACCGCAGAGGTTCTTGCCGTTCCTGACCTGGTTGCTTATGCCGTTGCTCTAGTGCGTGCGACGCGCGAATCGAAGTCCATTTCCTTGGGTGCTGGAACGCGTGGCGCGATTAGTTTGGTGCGTGTGGGCAAAGCTGTTGCCATCATGAATGGTCGTCGTTTTGTCACGCCTGATGATATCAAGAACGTGGCTTTGCCCGTGCTGCGACATCGCGTGCAGCTGACGCCCGAAATCGCCATCAGCGGTCAGCAGGTTGACGATATTCTGCGTGGCATCATTGAAGGTGTTCCAGCTCCTCGCATGTGATATGTTGATTCCTTCAAGGCTGGGCAGGCGAGTCATATGGGGATGGGCGGCGTTGTCCGTTCCCGTTGCGTTTCTGCCGTCTTATGAGATGATCTGGCTTATCGTCGGCATCGTTCTGATGATGGTGTTCATCGCGGATGGTGTGATGCTTTTTTCGGGACCTGCTGTTGACGTGGCACGCTCTCTCCCTGATCGGTTTGCTGTAGGCGAAAAAGGTGAGGTTCAATTGCGCATTCGACATTCGGGCAGGCGACCTGTTGTGATGGGATTGTTCGATGGAATTCCGGCGGATGCCGAGGCGGCGGCGTTGCCCTGGTATGGCGCGATTCCTCCCGGTATCGTTGTGAAAATGAGCTACGACGTGACCATTCCTCATCGCGGCGAATCCATCTTTGGTTCAATTCATTTTCGCATTCTTGGTCCGATGCGATTGCTCTGGCGCAAGCATGTTGTCGATGCTCACCAGAGTGTCAGGGTCTATCCGAATTATGCGCCAGTTCTTCGTCTCTCATTATTGGCTACTGATCATCGTCAGGATCAAATGGGCATAGTCCGCAAGTCCCGCGCAGGAAGCAGTCGTGATTTTCATCAGTTGCGCGACTATCGGCAGGGAGACAGCTTGTCGCAAATCGATTGGAAATCCACATCGCGCCGACTCCAATTGATCAGTCGAGATTTTCAAGAACAGCGCAACCAACAGGTGGTTTTTCTTTTAGATTGTGGTCGCCGCATGCGATCGTTGGATGGAGCTTTGCCGCACTTTGACCACTGCCTTAATGCGTTGCTGATGGTCTCCTACGTGGCTCTCCGACAAGGAGATCACGTTGCGGTCCAGTCTTTTGGTGGAACCGATCGCTGGTTGCCTGCAGTGAAAGGAGGGCACGCCATGGCGACGATTCTGGATCATCTCTATGATGCGGATGCGACGACTTCACCGAGTGATTTTGTTGAGGCTTCCGAGCGGATCATGATGCGTTTTCGCCGCAGAGCGTTGGTGATGGTGATGACCAACTTGAGGGGAGAAGATGCGGATGAAATCATTCCCGCATTACGATCGATGCAGCAAAGGCATCTGGTGATGTTGGCGAGTTTGTGTGAAAGCACCGTGCGTCATGCCGTAGATCAATCCGTTGCGGATTTTTCTGCAGCTCTTCGACATGTGGCCGCAAGACAATACCTGGGAGAAAGACACGAAGTGCTCGCTCATCTGCAGGCCGGGGGAATCATTACACTGGATGTTACAGCGGATCAACTCGCAGTGAGTCTCGCGAATCGTTATCTCGATATCAAATCGACAGGAGCATTGTAAAAAAGACCTCCGTCGACGAGCGAGGAGGTCTTATGAAAAAAGCTTGATACAATCAGGCTTTGTCCGCTGTTTTTGCAGTGTTGGCTGCTGGAGCCGCTGGGGCGGCTGGATTGGAAGCCTGAGACGGGCCATTTGTTGCCGGGGTGCTGGCACCGACTGTCGATTTGCCGACAAACACTGCTCCTGCCTCCATCGTCAGAATCTTGGCTTTGATATCACCTACGATTTCCGCTCCTGCTTTCAAGTCTACGCGATTACTGGCAGTAATGTTGCCGTGGACTTTGCCATGAACAATCACCGTAGCGGTACGGATTTCTGCTTTGATGCGGGCGTTTTCACCAATCGTGAGGTTTCCGTCGGAGTGAATTTCACCTTCGATGCGTCCATCGACAATGAGGTCGTTGGTAAATTTCAACGTGCCTTTCACCTCTACATCGGTTGAAAGCACGTTGCGCGATGCGACGACCGCAGGACGTGCGGGTGCAGCAGCAGTGGATTGATGTTGAAGAGGATCATGACTCACGGAGGGAGCTGGATTGATCGGTGCCGGGGCGGGCGGCAGGGGCTCGGCGGAGTTTTTGCCAATGACTTTTTGAAACATAGAGAAAGGAAGTTGAGGATTGGAAATATTAAAGTTGCGAAAGTGGGCGGATTATTTGGGAGGAGCCGCCGGTTGTTGTTCAGGAGCAGATGGTGAGGGTATTTCTTTTTTCTCTTCAGATCCTGAAGAGAGAGTATTGAGAAGTGGATTCGCTGCGCCGATCGCCGCACCGCTGGGTTGGTCTGGTTTGGTATCCGTAGTCGTTGGTGGAGGCGCAGGAGGATCGATTTCCGTGGGAGATGCAAAGTGAAGAAACTTCACTCGATCCGCAGCCATGCTGGCAAAGGGACTGTCTTTGAACTCTGCGGAAACTTTTTTGTAAAATTCCGAGGCTTTTTCAAGATTGCCTTCTTTTTTCGCAAGATCACCCAGCGCAATCATGGCGGAAGGTGCAAGATAACGTTCATTTTCACGATTTACCACCGCTTGGAATGCAAGAGTGGCATCTCCATTTTTCCCCTGAGCCATCAGACGATGACCCAGAGTGTTTTGAGCCACTATGGACGCCGGGTGTTGAGGGAATTTTTCGATGATCTCTTTCAGAGCGGCGATGGCTTCGTCTTGTTGGCCGGTACCCCATAGTTTGTCGGCGATTCCAATCGCTGCCGTAACGGAAGACGGGGTGTCGGCATAGTCCAGTTTTACTTTTTCCAAGCTGGCAATGTCTTTGGCGGCTGACAATGCTGCACCGGCTTCGGCGGCATGGTCTTGCTGAATTGTTCGATATACCATCACCCCACCAATCGCGAGAGCAACAACGACAGCGGATACGGCGATCAATTTTTGGTTGTTTTCCAAAAATTGCTCAAAAGCACTGGGGCCTTGAACGATTTCGCCAATCGGAATAGGGTTCGTGGATGGATCAGACATGTGACGTGGTGCATGCTGTGCAAAACAGAGCGGAAAATCAATCGGAAAATTGATTTTTCGCTTGGTTTGGTGATGGACGACCTGCCACAGGCTTGTTATTTTCAGGGCGCATGCCCCATTCCTTGTTCGTGATCGCTGGTGAGTTGAGTGGAGACGCGCACGGTGCTGGTTTATTGAGGAGTTTGAAGCGCTCTATGCCTGATCTCTTGATCGCCGGTGCTGGTGGTCCGCAAATGCAACAAATTGCCGGACCCGGGCTGCGAGATTGGGTGGAAGACGCAGCGGTCATGGGCATATGGGAAGTCCTCAAGCATTATCGATGGTTCCAGCAGCAATTCCAGGAATTATTGAGTGAGCTCATTTCCGTGCGTCCTGATGTATTGCTTTTGATTGACTATCCTGGGTTCAACCTCCGTTTTGCCAAGGCAGTGAAAAAGAGGATTCCGGGAATCAAAATCGTCTACTACATCAGCCCACAGGTCTGGGCTTGGAACCGGGGTCGTATTCCTCAAATGGCTCGGGTTCTCGATGAAATGATGTGTCTTTTTCCCTTCGAAGAGGAAATTTTTTCCTCGGCTGGACTGCGCACTACTTTCGTTGGACACCCATTGGTCGATGAACTGGAAGCTGAGCGAAAGCCGCACACTCGTGATGAAAAGCTCGTGGGGCTTTTTCCCGGGAGTCGCGAGAGGGAGGTTTCACGATTATTTCCCATGATGTTGAAGTCGGCAGCCCGGTTGCATACCCTTTCGCCCGAACTCCGCTTTTCTGCTCCGGCAGCATCGTCAAAATTGGCAGCGTTGATGCGACAACAAGTCACAGAGCAGAAACTTTCCGAGTGGGTCAACGTTACGGATGGCGGGAGTCACGAATTGATGCAGCGCGCCAGTTGTGGCGTGATTGCCAGCGGCACGGCGACCCTTGAAGCTGCATATTTTGGGCTACCATATCTGCTCGTCTATAAAGTTGCCTGGCCCACCTATTGGTTGGGAAAACTACTCGTTCGCATTCGTTTCATTGGCCTTGTCAACATCCTTGCAGGGCGCGCTGTCGTGAAGGAGCTGATCCAATCCCATGCTGAGCCCTTGGCCGTGGCAGCCGAATTGCGGCGCATCAGGGAAAATGCCCATCTGCGAGAATCCATCGTTGCCGACCTTTTGTCTACGGCTCGGTTGCTGGGTGGGCAGGGGGCACACGAGCGGGCGGCGGGTATTGTGCTGCTGTGGTTGCAAGGACAACGAAAAAATTCCGCCTAAGCGGTTGCCAAAGCCTTGGTTCTCGTCTACAAACTGCGCGCGATGAAACTTGCCCTTGCACTCTTGTCCCTTGCATCACTCGGATTCATTTCTTGCGAGCGTCATAAATTTGAAGAAGTGAAAGTCTTGCATGAGTCTCATGGCAGTGATCACGGTCACGGAGAGTCTCATGGCGGAGACCATGGTCACGAAAAGCCCGCTCAAGGCGAAGCCGCTCATTGATTCTTTGTGGCGACGCGTCGGTAAGACAAAAATACTTCACCGATTTCGGGTCTAGGGTCGAAGTGCATGAGCTCGAAGTTCATGCTCGTAGACAGTTCAAGCTCGGGAATACCACTGATGGTAGGCGCATTGGCTCCACCGAATAGTGTGTGTGCCGCCCATGTCACATGCAATTCGTCCAACAAACCCTGTTCCAACAGCATTCGCAATATTTCTCCGCCACCTTCACAGTGCAGCCGATTGACATTGTAGGTTTGATGCAAATCATTCAGAAAATCCACAAGGCCACATCGATGCAAAACGACACCTGATGGCAATGTTGCAGAAGCATTGGGGCACCAAAGATGAATCTCACCTCCAGCTGTGAGGAAAATATTTTCCCTGCCATGGAGAGCCCCCGTGGCACTGGCGATGCAGCGCAAGGGTTGTTTGTCCTGATCAGGAACGGTCAAACTCATGTTGTCAGTGATGAGCGTGCGGCGTCCGACAAGAATGGCATCCGCTTCACGTCTCAGATCCAACAGACGCTGATGATCCTCCTTCGATGTCCAACCAGACGGCCGATGCGAGGATGAAGAAATCTTTCCATCAGCGGAAATCGCGAAGTTCGCACTGATGGTGAGATGCTGGAGTGATTCAGGTTTGATCATCGTTTTCCTCTCTCGCCTCTGCTCTGTTGATTCCTGTGAGATTGATTGACCAGTGATGGTCTGCATTTATCAATGCCATGATTGAGTTGGCAATCACCGGGCATCGAGTGGCACTACAAATTGATTGGTTTATTTCCAGAGCTGTTGTTTCCAACGAGCGATTTGTTCACACACGATGTCAGGGTTCGGGCAACCGGGATTGGTGCGGGCTTTGAGGGCGCGCGCGAGTTGGAAAATTTCCGCAGTGTCGTTGCCGTAGTGAGGGCTGATTTTTGTTAGATCGAGTTGATTCAGCGGCGTCTTGGTGGCAATGGCTTCTGCCACGGCCTTGCCGACCAGCTCATGCGCTTGACGGAAGGGGACGCCTTTTTTCACCAGGTAATCAGCGAGGTCTGTGGCGAGTAGCATGGGATCCGCTGCTGCCGCCGCACATACATTTTCGCGCAGGGTCAGGGCGAGGATCATCTCTTTGTTCACGGCGAGCGTGAGGTGCAGGGTATCGATGGAATCGAAGAGAGGCTCTTTGTCCTCTTGTAGATCGCGATTGTAGGTAAGTGGTAGTCCTTTCACCGCGGTGAGGATGGCGACGAGATTACCCACCAGACGACCGGTTTTTCCACGGGTGAGTTCGCAGACATCGGGATTTTTCTTTTGCGGCATCAGACTAGAGCCGGTGGTGTGGGCATCGGCGAGAGCGGCGAAGCCAAATTCCGCACTGCACCAGAGAATGAGGTCCTCACTGAGGCGCGAGAGATGCACGCCGCACAGCGAAATGGCAAAAAGGATTTCGGCGATGTAATCGCGATCGGCGATGGCATCCATGGAATTCGTGGTGACGCCATCGAAACCTAATTCCGCGGCGATGTCGCGGCGGTCGAGATTGATCGTGGAGCCTGCCAGAGCGCCGGAGCCTAACGGAGAAATGTTCAATCGCTTGCGGGCATCGAGCAATCGCGAGACATCGCGTTCGAGCATTTCCACATAGGCGAGAAAATGATGGCCTGCGGTCACAGGTTGTCCGCGTTGCAAATGGGTGTATCCGGGCATGACGGACGAAGCATAGACTTCCGCGCGATCCAATAACGCCCGCTGCAAGCCGCGCAGGCCCTCGACCAGTGCATCGATTTGCGCACGACAATACAATCGGGTATCCGTTGCCACCTGATCATTGCGCGAGCGGGCGGTGTGGAGTTTGGCGCCCGCAGGACCGATGCGTTTGGTCAACTCCGACTCGATGTTCATGTGGATGTCTTCCAACGAAGTCTTAAACTCGAACCGACCGGCCTCGATATCCTCACGGATTGCCAGAAGACCGGATTCGATCGCGGCGAATTCCTCCGCCGTCAAATACCCAGCATGCATTTGCGCACGGGCGTGAGCGATGGATCCGGCGATATCGTGAGGAAACAACCGCCAATCGTAGGAGACCGATTCCCCGAACTGTTGAACCAATGACGACGTATCCTGCGTAAAACGACCTTTCCACATAGCGCGCGGAGAATAGAACACATTCGCCTCTGGGAAAAGAAGATTGTGCGGCAATCCCCCGGGCAGACAAATGAATCAATCTCCTGTTTTTAGGACTTTGATGAAAGCATCTTGAGGGATGTTGACCTTGCCGATGGCTTTCATCTTCTTTTTACCCTCTTTCTGTTTTTCTAACAACTTCCGCTTCCGGGTGATGTCACCGCCGTAGCACTTGGCGGTAACGTTTTTGCCCATGGAGGAAATGCTTTCGCGCGCGACGATCTTGCCTCCCACAGTAGCCTGAATGGCGACCACAAAAAGTTGGTTGGGAATCACTTCCTTGAGACGCAGTGCGAGCGCGCGACCAAAGGACTCGGCTTTGTCGCGGTGGACGATGGTGCTGAATGCTTCCACTGGTTCGCCGGCAATTAGCATATCCATTTTTACCATTTTAGCAGGACGGTAGCCATTGTGCTCATAATCCATGGATCCATAGCCGCGGGTCATCGATTTGAGCCGGTCGTTGAAATCGACGAGAATTTCTGCCAGAGGCAGCAGGCTTGTCAGCATCACGCGTGTATCGTCGATGGTCTCTGTATTGACGACTTCGCCACGTTTTTCCATGACCAGAGACATCACATCACCGATATATTCGCCAGGAACCATCACGAATACTTTTACGATTGGTTCCAAAACTTCTTGGATCATCTGTTGTTCAGGGAACATCGCGGGATTGTCCACGATGAGTTCTTCCCCGTTGGTGAGAGAAACTTGATAGATCACCGATGGATACGTGGAAATCACATCCATGTTGAATTCCCGGCGTAAGCGCTCCTGGATGATTTCCATGTGCAGAAGCCCCAGAAACCCGCAGCGGAAACCGAAGCCAAGTGCCGTCGATGACTCGTTCATGTAGGTAAATGCCGGATCGTTGATCTGCAACTTGGCCATCGCCATTTTCAGGGCCTCGTAATCGGAGGTGTCGATGGGGTAAATTCCCGCAAACACCATGGGCTGGATTTCTTTGTAGCCGGGAAGAGGTTCGGTGCAACCCCGCTGGGCGTCGGTGACGGTGTCGCCGATTTTTACCTCGGCCGCGGATTTCATATTGGCGATGATGTAGCCCACGTCGCCCGCCACCAGTTGATCGACTGCTGTCATTTTCGGCGTGAAAATGCCCACTTCCTTGACCTCATAGTTGTTGTCCGTCGCAAAGAGTTTGATTTTTTGCCCGCGTTTGACCGAACCGGAAAACACCCGCACATACGAGACTACTCCGCGATAGGTGTCATAGACCGAGTCAAAAACGGAGCAGCGAAGCAATTTGTCCTCGTTCTCGGTCGGAGGGGGCACTCGTTCGACGATGGCTTCGAGGATGTCCTCGATTCCGATGCCGTTCTTCGCTGATGCAGGAATGGCATCCTCAGCGGGAATGGCGAGAATATCCTCAAGCTGCCTGCGACACTTCGGCACATCGGCAGCGGGGAGATCGATCTTGTTGAGAATAGGAATGATGGTGAGGTCCTGTTGCATCGCCAGATGCAGGTTGGCAACTGTTTGCGCTTCCACGCCTTGGGCGGCGTCCACCATCAGTACCGCTCCTTCACAGGCGGCAAGGGCTCGTGAGACTTCGTAGGTAAAATCCACGTGTCCGGGAGTATCGATGAGATTGAGTTTGTAGATCTGTCCATTCTTCGCCTTGTAGGTCATGGTGACCGGGTGCGACTTGATGGTAATGCCCTTTTCGCGCTCCAAATCCATGGAATCGAGCAGTTGATCCTGCTTTTCCCTCTGGGAAATGGTGGCAGTCATTTCCAACAGTCGGTCGGAAAGCGTGGTCTTGCCGTGATCGATGTGAGCGATGATCGAGAAATTTCGGGTGAATTCGATGGACATGGCGTGGCGAAAAACGGTTGGACAGGAAAGGCGCGGAGATAAAAAGCATGATTCCGCCCCTTGGTCTAGACGATTTGCCAAAAAGATTTGCCGCAGCTTTGTGGGAAAATCCACAAGTGATCGCCCGGCGAGAGTTTGCGGTAATCATTTTTAGCAAATCGAATCATGCGAATGGGAGTCACTTGAAGTTTCTGTTCGTCGCACGCTAGATTGACAAAATTTTCAGTGGTCATAGGGTCGATTCTTGTTCATATTCCGACGCGAAACACGTTTCAATCTTATGGCTAGACCAGTTACTCTATTTACCGGGCAATGGGCGGATATCCCTCTTGCAGAGCTTCTTCCACGCGTGAAACAAATGGGCTATGACGGCGTCGAGCTTGCCTGCTGGGGCGACCATTTCGATGTTCAAGCTGCCTTGACGCAGCCGGGTTATATTGAAGGGCGTTGGGAACTATTGAAAAAGCACGATCTGGCTTGCTACGCGATTTCGGCGCACTTGGTCGGTCAAGCGGTTTGCGATTTGATCGATGAACGCCATCAGTGCATTCTTCCCGCCCATGTCTGGGGCGATGGCGAGGCCGAGGGCGTGCGTCAACGCGCTGCGCTGGAGTTGGCCGATACCGCGCGGGCTTGCCGCAAGTTTCTCGATGCCGGAAAAGACTACATGGCCACCAAACCTGCGGGCTCGGGCAAGGCAGTGGTGAATGGTTTCACTGGTTCCAGCATCTGGGGCGCGCTGTATGCGTTCCCGCCGACCAATCAAGCGTATTTGCAAAAAGGCTACGATGATTTCGCCAAACGCTTCGGTCCGATTCTCGATGTCTTTGAGAAAGAAGATGTTTATTTCGCACTGGAAGTGCACCCGACCGAGATCGCCTTCGACATCGTCTCTGCGCAACGCGCGCTGCATGCGGTGAAAAACCACAAGCGTTTTGGCTTCAACTACGATCCCTCGCACCTCGGCTATCAGGGGGTCGATTACGTGAAATTCATCCGTCAGTTCGCGGCACAAATTCATCACGCTCACATGAAAGACGTGTGGTGGGGTCATGGCGATGGCAGCGTCGGCGTGTTCGGCGGCCACACGGATTTCTGCGATGCCCGTCGTTTTTGGGACTTCCGCAGTGTCGGTCGTGGCGACATCCGTTTCGAGGATGTCATCGTTGCGCTCAATGACATCGGCTACACTGGTCCGCTCAGCGTCGAGTGGGAAGACGGTCGTATGGACCGTTTCCACGGCGCTACAGAAAGCTGCGCCTTCGTGCGCAAGCTCGATTTCCCTGTCAACCAAGTGGCCTTTGATGCGGCCTTCGACAAATCCAACCAATAATTCAACCCCATCGTATTTTTATGGCAACCAAAGTAGGAATCATCGGAGCCGGCGGCATGCTGCAATATCACGCAGCAGGCTTTCGTCAGGCAGGAGCAGAAATCGTAGCCGTCGCCGATGCGGCACCGGGTGCAGCAGCAAAAGCTGCGGAAAAGTGGGGGATTCCCCAATCCTTCGAATCGGTCGATGCGATGCTCAAGGAATGCAAGAAGCTCGACGCGGTAAGCATCATCGTGCCGAACAAATTTCACAAGCCACTCGCCGTGCAATGTCTGAAAGCAGGCAAGCACGTGTTTTCAGAAAAGCCCCCCGCGCTGAATGCGAAGGAGGTTAAGGAAATCATCGCCGCGGCGAAAGCAGCGAAGAAGAAAGTGATGTTCAATTTCAACAACCGCGCTCGTCCCGAGTCGCAGGCCATGATGAAATACATCGAGCAAGGCACGGTCGGTACGATCAATTCCGCGCAAGCAAAATGGATTCGCCGCACCGGTATTCCGGGCTTCGGCGGTTGGTTCACGACCAAGGAATTGTCAGGTGGCGGTCCTTTAATCGACCTCCTGCACATGATCGACCTGGCGATGTATTTCATGGGTTACCCTGAGCCGAAGCACGTGTTGGGTCAGACATTCTCCGACTTCATTGAGGACAAAAACTTCAAAGGTCCATGGGGCATTCCCGACCGCGTGGGCGGTGTGACCGATGTCGAAAATGCGGCGCACGGCTTCGTCACCTTCAAGACTGGGCAAGTGCTGAGCCTGCAAGTTTCCTGGGCCGAAATGATCAAGCGCGAAGAAGTCAGCGTCGTGTTCCAAGGCACCAAAGCCGGTGGTAAAGTCGAGCGCCTTTTCGGCATCGACGGCCTCGACGAAACAGCCATCGACACCTGCGAGCTCTACGTCCAAGAAAACGGCAACAGCGTCAATCGCAGCATCGTTACGCCCGCCTGTGAAGACATGGGCCGCAGCGCCAGCGCGGCGAACTTCATTCACGCCATCACCGGCAAAGCCGCCCCGCTCAACACCCCCGAGCAAGCCCTACGCCTGATGCAAGTGATCGACGCCATCTACGCCTCCGCCAAGTCCGGCAAACCCGTAACCGTCGCCTAACCGTGGCGCGGGCGTCCCGCCCGCAAGCCCATCCCAAAAAAAACAAAACGCCAACGTGCTCAACCGCGTTGGCGTTTTTTTTCACGCCGAAGCCGGAGTGCCGATAATTCCAATCATGATCGAATGTTCGAGTCCGGATCACAAATCCTCTTGTCAGGTCAAACGCTTATTGTATTCTAACGACACGATGAATCCCTACACCAGTTCGCTCGAAGACGTGATCATTGATCAACCGGAAGAAACACGTGCGTCATTTATTCGTAAGACCTATGCGCATTTGGCGGGTGCGATTGCCGCTTTTGCTTTTCTTGAGGCGCTGATGCAATCGATGGGCTTGGGTAATGCCGCACTTCTGGCTCTTGGCACCTCGCGCTTCTCTTGGTTGATCGTCTTGGCTGCATTCATGGGGGTATCATGGATCGCGAACAAGTGGGCGATGAGCAGCAGTTCCTCAACAACGCAATATCTCGGGCTTGGTCTCTATGTGATCGCTGAAGCGGTGATTTTCCTGCCTCTGATCGCGATGGCAAGAAGTTTTGATAGCAACGCGATTGGGCAAGCCGCCGTCGTAACCATGGCTTTGGTCATGGGAATCACTGCGATGGCGTTTACGTTGAAGAAGGACTTTAGTTTTCTCGGTGGCATTCTGCGGCTTGGCGGCTTTGTGTTACTCGGTTTGATCGTGTGTTCCTTCTTTTTACCCATAAGCCTCGGTTTTTGGTTTGCTGCGATCGGCGCCATTTTCGCAGGTGGTTGCATTCTCTATGATACTAGCAACATTATGTATCACTACCGGCCCGGTCAACATGTCGCAGCGTCCTTATCGCTTTTTGCAAGTGTAGCTCTGATGTTTTGGTATATCCTGCGACTATTCATGAGCCGCGATTGATTCACGGCATCACGTAAGGCCAACCGGGTCACTCTATCGCGCCGGGCAAGACTCGTGCGCGATATTTCGTTTTATGATTGGGTTCTGTTCCACTTGAGGTTTTCAGAAAAATGTGCCGTCCCAGATCCGCAAGCAGAAGGAATCAGAACCCAACGATAAACTCACGCCAAGAACGGCGTAACAAGGGCGTGAAAGATGGAATTGTAAAGATGCTCGTCGGTTTGTGTGCGGTAATGTCATTGTCGGCAGAGCAGACGGGTCCGCAGCGTCGGGTGCTCTGCGCGGATGACTCGAAAAAAATCCTGGCACTTGTGGATGCTCAAGGTTCGGTGAAGTGGCAGCACCCGGTTGGCCCGATTCATGGTGCCCAGATTCTTGCCAACGGAAATGTGTTATTCCAAGTGAACTGGACACGGGTGGTGGAAGTAACCATGGATGAGAAAAAGCAAGTGGTGTGGGAATACGATGCGAAAAAGCACGCACCTGGTGGCAAAAGCGTGGAAATTCATGCATTTCAGAGACTGGAAAATGGCGATACCATGATCGCGGAATCGGGCACCTGCCGGATTCTGGAGGTTTCGCCGAAAGGGGAGATTTGCAAGCAATTTCCCATGAAGGTAAATCACCCCAGCACGCACAGCGACACCCGGCAAGTGGTGAAACTACCGAACGGGCACTATCTCGCTGCCCATGAGCGTGATGGCATGGTGCGTGAGTATGATATCAATGGAGCGGTGGTGTGGGATTACGAAGTTCCTTTGTTTGGCAAAAAAACCTTACCGGGACACGGGGTCGAGGCCTATGGCAATGCTCTCTTTGGCATTCAACGTCTGGAAAACGGCAACACTCTCATCGGTTGCGGCAATGGGCATCGGGTCTTGGAGGTGACGCCGAAGAAAGAAATCGTCTGGAAACTCGAAGCGTCCGATCTCCCTGGCATCGAACTGGCATGGATCTGTGGAGTCAAGCGTTTGCCGAATGGCAATACTCGTTTCGTAAATTGTCATGCGGGCCCCAAAAATCCACAAATGGTGGAGGTGGATTCAAGGAAAAATATCATTTGGACCATGAGGGATTTTGTTCATTTCGGTAACTCCATGCCCGTCGGGATGGTTGTTGAGGAGTGATTCTACGATTTTACTACGAATTTTCTAAGAATCTGGTATCTAGTGTGTCTACACTCGATATGAAAAAATTCCTGAGCATTCTCTTGGCGTGGTCGATGGCGATGTCATTGACCTGGTCGGCAACTCGCGATCAACAGTGGCAGCAGGTCGAGGAGGATATGAACAAGGACCTGCCCAAGTCAGCGATGGCGACATTGCAGGCCATCGATGCGGCGGCGCGTGCTGAGAAGGCATGGGCCGAAGCCATTCGCGCCACGGCTCAGCGCATTCGATTGCAGGGACGGATTGAAGAGGGGCGCAGTCCCACCGCGGCGATTGAATTGATGCAAAAAGCCATCGTCGATGCCCCTGCGGAAATGAAACCCATGCTCGGCATGCTTCAGTCGCTCTGGTTGTGGAGTTATTTTCAGCAAAACGAGTGGCGTTTCCGGCAGCGCACGCCCGATGCCGGTCCGGTGGGCGACGACATCAAGACCTGGGACTTGCGTCGTATTCTGAGTGAAGTGGACAGTGGATTTGCGAAAGCCCTGGCCCAAAAGGATCTGCTGCGGGCGATTCCCGTTGGTGACTACAACAAGCTTTACGATCAAGGAAATCTTGACGATGCCCTTCGACCCACGCTCTACGATTTGGTAGCGCACGAAGTTCTGGGTTTCCAAGAAGTCGATCAACTTGCCACCGTACAGGCAGAAGATGCCTTTTCATTTTCGGCGGACTCGCCAGCGTTCGGCAGCATCGAGGAATTTCTTGCATGGAAGCCCCAGAGCACGGATGTAAATTCGAACAAACGCAAAGCCATCTCACTCTATCAAGAGTTGCTTCGTTTCCATGCGGATCGCCCGATCGCTCGTATGCATGTGAATTTGGAGCGACTCCGCTGGGCCGTTTTGGCCGTGGAAGGTGGTGAAACCAATGCCATCATGGAAAAGCGTCTGCGCGAGTGTGTGGAAACTTCCTCAGGCATGGATCAGCAGGCTCTGGTGCGATATAAACTCGCGAACTTGCTCGTCGAGCAGAAGCGCATGAAGGAAGCACTGGAGATCGCCCGCGACGGAGCGAAGACCGGTGCCAGTAAAATCTATCAGAGCCAATGCGAACAGTTGATCGATCAGATTCTGGCTCCTTCGATCGAACTCAGCACCGAGCAAGTCTGGAATGCCGCAAAACCGGAATTCAAGGTCAGCTATCGCAACGTCACACGCTTGTGGTTCCGCCTATACCCTGCGGACTGGCAGCAAATGGACACCTATGTCGATCAAGAGGGTTATCAGAAATTGTTTTCCCTCAAACCCGCTCGTGAGTGGTCGGTGGAAGTGCCCAGCACGGACGATTACATCGCTCGCTCTCAATCCTTGAATGCCGTGTGGGACCTGCCCAAAGGCACCTACCAATTGGTAGCCAGCGCCAGAGAAAATTTTCCGTTAGAAAAGAATGCGCTCTACCAGTGCAAAGTCCGCATCAGTGATCTTGCTCTGGTGCAATCTTCTGGTAAGCCGCCTGTCCGGGGTCTTGTGATGAATGCTCTCACGGGAGAACCCGTCAAAAACGCGGTGGTGGAGCAATGGGAGCAGAAAAACGATGGAATCGTAAAAATAGATGAGATGAAAACCAGTGCCGATGGCTTTTTTGAAAAAAGCGTGCAGCCCAACCGCAGGGTTCTTTTTCGAATTGTGCATGGCGATGACTCCATCCTGGGTAATGAGGCTTGGTTCCATCAACAGCCGAAAGACAAGCCCCATCAAGTGGTGCATTTGTTCACGGATCGGGCGATTTATCGTCCCGGACAAACCGTGCGCTTCAAGGGGATCGCGACCTATTACGATCGGGAAAAAAACGATTATCATACGGTGGCGGATAAAGAATTCACAGTGGACTTCCGCGACGCGAACAACAAGGAAATCAGCAAGCTGAATCTCCGCAGCAACCGCTTCGGCTCGTTTCATGGCAGTTTCACGGCCCCCACCGATCGTGTATTGGGAAGCGCCAGCATCCGCTGTGGTGGTCATGCGGTGACAGTAAGGATTGAGGAATACAAACGTCCGAAATTCTCTGTGGAAGTGGCAGCGGCCAAGGCCCCGCCGCGTTTGAATGAAAATGTGACCGTCACCGCCAAGGCTATCGCTTACACCGGAGCCTCGATCGATGGCGCCAAGGTCAAGTGGTCTGTCACTCGTCGCGCGAAGTGGCCCGAGTGGTCACGCTGGTGCTGGTGGTTTAATCCATCGCTCAGCAGTCAAAAACAAATCGCCCATGGAACAGGGTTGACAAACAGCAAGGGCGAAGTGGAGATTACTTTCCTTGCCCAACCCGATGCCAGTATCGATCCGAAACAAGAACCGGTATTTGTGTATGAAGTCGATGTGGATGTTACGGATTCGACCGGTGAAGCCCGTTCGGGGAGTCGCTCCGTGAAAGCGGGATTTGTGGATGTGTCGGCAGAAATGAAAGCCGATTCATGGCTCGATGTCGCAGTCCCGGTGAAAATTGCGATCACGACTCGTAGTATCGATGGCGAGCCCCAATCATGCAAGGGCACGATTTCCGTATATCGTCTGAAGCAACCGGAAAAAGTGGTGCGCAAAAATCTCGGCGATGATTCTTTTCCTCGAGGTTTTCTTTCGCGCCGTGGCTTGTTGCCTCCGATCGATGCACCCAGTGAAAAAGATCCGTCCGACACCGCATCTTGGGATCTCGATGAGATGGTTCAAAAAACGGAATTTTCCACGAATGCCCAAGGAGTAACGGAGAGCGAATGCAAACTCGAAGCAGGGGAGTATCGTGCCATCTTGGAAACCACGGATCGAGGCGGTAAAAAAGTCACGGCATTACTGCCGCTGCGTGTGCTGGATTTGAAAGCCCAGCGTTTCCCGATCAAAATCGCCCATCACCTGGAAGCAAAGTCGTGGTCGGTGGAGCCGGGTCAGGAGTTCATCGCGCTGTGGGGCACGGGTTATGAAAAAGGCCGTTTTTATCATGAGATTGAGCATCGCGGAATCATCCTGCGCAAAGGTTGGTCGGATGGATCGATCACGCAACAGGTTTTGCGTTTTCCAATCACTGAGGAATATCGTGGGGGCCTCACACTGCGCACGGTTTTTCAGCAGGAGAATCGCACCTACATCAGCCAAGAAACCATCGAAGTTCCCTGGTCACAAAAAAATCTCACTCTGCGTTTCGAAAGCATGCGCAGTAAAGTCGAACCGGGAGCCAAGGAGACCTGGAAAGTGAGGATCGATGGCTCTGAGAAAGAGGCGGTGGAGATGCTCGGAGCCATGTATGATGCTTCGTTGGATGCCTTTGTTGCGCATCAATGGCCGGGAAATATCTCATCATATTTTTATCGGAATCACGATTCTCATGAATGGTCGGCACAAGGTCGAATCCAGCAACTTTACGGTTGGACTCCCGGATGGTATGAGCAACGTAATGCAGAACCTCTGATCTATCGCTCGATCCCTTCCTCGCTCATAGAGCAGGAGATGCCGATGATTGCGTTGGGGTCAGCCATGAATGGCGGCGGTGGGGGAAGTCCGCGTATGATGAAGGGCATGGCTATGCGATCAGCTCCGATGGATGAGGCTGGTGTGGATGCGTTTATGACCACTGGCGCCAATGTGCTGGAAGGTGGAAATCGTTCCGCATCTGCCGAAATCACGAGTGATTCTATCAATTCCATCCTGAACAATCCCAATCTCGGTCAGGGACATTCCATGAATCCCGCAGCAGTGGCTGATGCTCCACCAGCCGTTCGTAAGAATTTGCAGGAAACCGCGTTTTTTGAGCCGCAGGCTGTGGCCGATGAAAAAGGTGCGGTGACTTTCAGTTTCACGATGCCCGAGGCTCTCACGAAATGGCGTTTTATGGGATTCGCTCACGATGCGACATTGCGCAGCGGATTGATCGAGGGGACTACGGTCACCGCCAAGGATCTGATGATGCAGCCGAATGCACCGCGTTTCCTGCGTGAGGGTGATGAGATCGAGTTCACGGCGAAGGTATCGAATCAATCCGATCAGGTGCAAACAGGGAAAGCCTCTCTGGAGTTCGCCGATGCCGCCACTCTTGAATCGCGCAATGCCGCACTGGGCCTTGCGCAAATTGAGCAGGAATTTTCGATCCCCGCAGGTGAGTCGAAATCCTTGTCATGGCGCATCAAGGTGCCCGATGGTGCGGGATTCCTCACCTACACAGCCAAGGCCAGTAGCGGCAAGCTCACCGATGGAGAGGAAGGCATGATTCCCGTGTTGTCGAAGCGCCAACTCGTAACCGAGTCAATCACGCTACCCATTCGTGATGTTGGCAGTCGCGAGTTTGCGATGAAGAAGCTCATCGATAGTGGGAATTCTAATACACTAATGCATCAGAATGTCAGCCTGCAAATTGTCTCGCAGCCCGCATGGTATGCCGTGATGGCTTTGCCTTATCTGATGGAGTATCCTCACGAGTGCGCCGAGCAGACGTTCAATCGCTATTACGCGAATCATCTTGCCCGGCATATTGCGACGAGCGATCCCAAGATTCGTCGTATTTTCGAATTGTGGCGCACGGCTCCCAAAACACTCGAGAGTCCTTTGTTGAAAAATCAGGATCTCAAGAGTTTGATGATCGAGGAAACACCTTGGTTGCGTGATGCGAATTCGGAAACCGAGTCGCGCCGCAACATCGGCGTGCTGTTTGACGACAACCGTCTTGAAGCGGAAATGTCGCGTGCGCTCAAACGTCTGGGCGAAATGCAGTTGCCGGATGGCTCATGGCCTTGGTTCCCGGGCGGCAAGGGGAGTTCTTACATCACCCTCTATATTGTGACGGGTGAGGCGAGATTGAAACACCTTGGTGTTCCTGTGGATGCCACCATGTCGCTACGGGCGCTTGATTGGCTCGATGCTTACGTTCGGGAATCCTATGAAAAAATTGAACCGTCGGTTCGTGAGAAAGATCATTATTCCTCCTTCACAGCCATGTATCTTTATGCGCGTAGTTTCTATCTCGGACAACGTCCGGTCGCGAAAAAGAACAAAGAGGCCTTCGATTACTTTGTGAATCAGGGAGCCAAGTATTGGAGTAACCAAAGCTCGCTTATGACGCGCTGCCATACCGCGCTGGCTCTTCATCGCCTCAATCAGAAAGAATCCGCTGCGGCAGTGATCGCCTCATTGCGGGAAAATGCTCTGAATACCGATGAACTTGGCATGCATTGGCGCATGAATGAGGGCTATGGTTGGAACGAGGCTCCGATCGAGACACAGGCCATGATCATCGAAGCCTTCCGCGAAGTCGCTCAGGACATGAAAGCCGTGGACGATTGCCAGGTCTGGATGCTCAAGCAGAAACAGACGCAGGGTTGGAAAACCACAAAGTCCACCGCCGATGCCGTTTACGCGTTGCTGTTAGGTGGCGATGTCAAGCGCTTGGCATCTGATGCCCTCGTGACAGCTGAACTGGGAGGTGTCGCTGTGAAAGCGGAAAACGTCGAACCGGGCACGGGCTTCTACGAGAAAAAGTTTATCGCCACCGAGATCAAGCCAGAGATGGGCAAGGTCAAACTCACCAAGACCGACAAAGGTGTCTCCTGGGGATCTTTGCATTGGCAATACTTGGAAGATGTCTCGAAAATCACACCACACGAAGGAAATCCGTTAGAAATCAAGAAGAGTCTTTATGTCAAACGAATGACCAAGGCCGGCGAGGAAATTGTGCCTGTCTCAGGTCCTTTGTCACCCGGTGACGAGGTGGTGACACGTGTCGAAATCCGCGTCGATCGAGACATGGAATACATCCATCTGAAAAGCCAGCGCGGGAGTGGCTTGGAGCCTGTCAACGTACTATCGAGCTACAAATATCAGGATGGACTTGGCTATTATGAAATGACCAAGGATACGGCGGACCACTTTTTCATCGAATATTTGCGACGCGGCACATATGTGTTCCAGACAAGCGCCCGTGTGCAATTGCGTGGCAACTATCCCAGTGGTATCGCCGAGATTCAATGCATGTACGCGCCTGAATTCAACAGTCACAGCGCTAGTCAAATGATCGAAGTGAAGTGATCCAGTCGGCGGCATCCTGCCGCCATGACAAACGAAGAATCCAAGAAAAGTCACGACTGCAAGAGGTGCGACTTGAAAATTCCATGCGTGCGGGGGCGTAGTGTTGGTGAATGAATTCTCCTCAGCAAAAGGAATTTTTATCGGGTTATGGCGGTTGCAGACGGTCGATTGCGACCGTGCTGGTAATTTTTGGTGGACTGATGGGGGGGCATCAGGCGCATTCCCAGAGTGCCGATGTGAAACCCGCATCTTCGGTCGTGTGCTACGAAGATTTTGGTGCAAAGGGTGATGGTGTTACTGATGATGTGCGCGCGCTGGTCAAAGCACACGAACATGCGAATGCTCATCGACTACCGGTTCGTGCCAAGGGTGGTGCCATTTACCGAATTGGGAAAACACTTCAGACCATCGTGATTGAGACCAATACTGATTTCGCAAAAGCCAAGTTTCTCATCGATGATTCAGAACTGCAGAAAGCCCCAAGCCCACTATTTTTGCTTCGCTCACGACTGAAGGCGATTGATCTTGTTGGTGTGAAATCTCTGCAACGCAAGCAGACGAAAATGGATGTGAAATTGCCAGTTCCTTCCGTGGTTATTGTCACGAACAAGAACGTCAAACAATTCATTCGTCGTGGGAATAATGCCAATGACGGATCAGCCCAAACCGATATGCTCCTGGTCAATGTTGACGGCACGATCGCTCCCAGTACTCCTGTGATTTGGAATTTTGATGAAATCACATCGTTGAAAGCTCTGCCAGTGGACCCCGACCTACTCAAGGTCTCGGGTGGACATTTCACTACGATCGCCAATGCCGCTGTATCACAGGAAGACTATTTCGGCCGCGGGATTGTCATCAATCGCTCCAATGTGGTCTTGGACGGTATCGAACATCACATCACAGGCGAAGGAGCGAGCGGCGCGCCTTATCGGGGATTTATCAGTGTTTCGAAATGCGCGAATGTATTGATCCGCAATTCGGTTTTTGCTGGTCACAAGACGTATCAATTTGCCGCGAAAAACGGTCAGATGACTTCGAAAGGAACCTATGATCTGAGATTCGACTGTGCTCTCAACGTCACATTGTTTCGGTGTCGTCAGAGCAATGACATTCTCGATTCGAACCGCTGGGGGATCATGGGCTCAAATTTCTGCAAAAACCTGACTTATGATCAATGCCAGTTGTCGCGGTTTGACGCCCATCAGGGCGTGACGCATGTGACAATTCGCGATTCCGTGATTGGTCACGCCGGTTTACAGTTGACGGGCTTCGGCACGTTCTTGATCGAGAATTCAACCGTGAAAAGTGGAAATTTCGTCGATCTGCGCCCGGACTATGGCAGCACATGGACGGGCGAGTGGATCATTCGCAATTGTCGTCACGAACCTCAAGGAAAAATCACAAGTCCGCCGATACTAATCAATGGCTCGAATGATGGTCGGCACAATTTTGGATACGAATGCCAGATGCCCTGGCGCATCAGCATCGATGGGTTGCATGTGATGGACGGCGAGGCGGGTTCGAAGTCTGCAGGTGCCTGTCTGCTGGGAAATTTTCATCCGCGTTGGTCATCTGAATCATCCCAGCCATTTCCCTACACTTTGACAAAAGAGATTCATCTGAAAAATTACTCCTCGACCAGTGGTCAAGCATGCCAACTTTCAACCAATGCCCCGATGTTTCAGGGCGTGCGGGTGATAGAAAAGTAACTTGCTGGTCAACATTTCTCCAAATACCCAAACAGGTTTATTTCTTCAGTCGTGGTGAGCTAAAACCTTGGCTGTAAGTTTGATCCAGAAGTTCTTGCATGGCTTTGATCCTCTCAGGATGCTGTGATGCGAGATCATTGGTCTGTCCGATATCCTCCTTTAGTTGATAGAGCTCGGCGTTCCCCGCGCTTTTCTTACCTTTTGATGAGGGAGCGGATTTCGGCACAACATTCACCAATACCCATTCTCCCTCGCGGATGGCATAGGCATTGGCGTTGGTGTTGTGAACCATCGATTTGCGCGGGCCTTGCTTCACTTCACCACGCAGGTAAGGAAGAAAATTGTAGGAATCCTCGGCGGCGTTATCGGGAAGCTCCGTCGCTGTTATCGCAGCAAATGTCGCCATGAGATCCGTTTGAGCGAAGAGTGTGTCCGCTACCGAGCCTGACTTGATGACCGCTGGCCAGGAGATGATGGTTGGGACGCGATGACCCCCTTCGTAAATATGACGCTTCAATCCGCGCAGTGGCTCGGAAGACCAATGGCCAAACTTTTCTTTGCGCTCGATCGCATAGTTTTCTGGGCCATTGTCAGCCGAAAAAACAACGATCGTGTTTTTTGTCTGACCAATGCGATCCAACGCTTCAAGAATTCTGCCGCAGGCAGCGTCGGTCTGAGCAACGTAATCGCCAAAGGCTCCTGCCTTGGATTTGCCATCGAACTCATTCATTGGAATGATGGGGGCATGAGGCGAGGGGAAGGGGGCATAGAGGAAAAACGGCTGGTCTTTGTCTTTGCGCGAGAGAACATAATCGACACTCTTCTGCGTGAGAGTTGGTAGATTTTCGTAGGGGTCCCATCCTGTTGCCATCGGGCCGGGACGACATTCCCAATTACCTTCCTTGATTTTTTTCCAGGTTTTTTCATCGAGCATGGTATCCGGAGCTTTGATCACTTTGTTGTTCTCGATCCATGCATAGGGTGGGAAATTGATGACGTCATCGCCAAAGTAGTAATCAAAGCCTCGGTCGACGGGACCACCGGGAATGGGTTGGCTCCAGTCGAAATCACCGAATTGATTGGATTTTGCCGGAGTGCCCGGTTTGCGGATGGCATCCCAGTTCCAGCCGAGGTGCCATTTGCCAATCGCGGCGGTGGCATAGCCTTTTTTGCGAAGCATTTCCGCCATGGTTAGTTGGTTGGATCGGAAACATGGATTGTCAAAAGAGTTGGCAATGCCGTGGAAATCACGCCAGTGGGCACGCCCGGTGAGCAAGGCGTAACGCGATGGAGTGCAAATGCCTGAAGACGAATGCCCATCAGTGAATCGCATACCCGAGGATGCGAGTTTGTCGAGGTGTGGCGTGGGAATTTTTGATTTCGGATTGTTCGCTCCGAGATCACCGTAACCCATGTCATCGGCATACAAAATGATGATGTTCGGCAATCGTTCCGCCCAAGAGGAAGTGATACAGACGAGAAAAACGAGATGCAGAAAGATACGTTTCATAAGTTTGAAAAAAAAATACGTGTGGAACATGGAAATCTTTTCACGGTGCTGGCTCGCTGATCAAGAAACCACCCGCGCGAATGCCGTTCCCATGCGGGCATAGGTTTCCGTACAATTCCTGCTTCGTTGCAAGAGTTCCGCGTCGATCTCGATGCGTCCAGGTTCAAACAATAGGATCGTTGAAGAACCACCAAAGGCAAAATATCCTTTCTCCGCCCCTTTTTTGATGGCTTGCCCCTTTTCATAAGTCTGGTGGATCGAACCCACGCACGTAGCCCCAATTTCCAGCATAAGCACTGTGCCGCAATTCTCTGTGGCCATGGGTGTGATACTGCGTTTGTTTTGCCAGAAATACGACAGGTTCTGACGCAGCGCGATGGGCGATACGGAAAACAGCGGGCCATTGATCACATGCGCGCGCTCAGGTATGCCTGCCAGAGGAAAATGGAAACGATGGTAATCGACAGGGCACAAACGTGAGAGCAGCAGCGCACCTTTTTTATAGCGTGACGCCAATTCCGCGGAACCTAACAACTCTGTAAGATCGAAGGACTGCCCTTTGACGAAAACCGAAGAGATTTCCTCCGCGTTGGCAAAGGCGAGATGCCTGCCGTCCGCGGGAAAAACGATCGTCAAAGGATCCGCATCGATGGGCCGGGCTTCGGGTTTGAGTTTTCGATAAAAAAATTCATTGAAGCTGCGATAACTCTCGACATCATCCTGAAACTCGGAGGGATCGAGGCCATATTGTTGAAGAAAAGGAGCGATTTTTTGCCGGGATGTTTTCTGATTCATTCTCCAGCCATACCACTGCGAAAAGAAGGGCCTTTTGATGAAAAGATGCAATGCCAGTTTGCCTAACGGATTCCCATATGCGAAGCGCAGAAAAGATTCTCCATACACCTGCTCGGTTTCTATTTTGCCGGTAAGACCGTTATAAAATTCAATCGCGGACACGAGGCACTCTTGCGCAGATCAAGAGCGCGTGGAAGAAAAATCAGTCTTTGTTCTCCTGTTGGAAATGCCCGACGATGGCGCCGGCACCCATACCTGTGATGAATCCGCAGACGTGACCTAATACATCGGTTTGAGGGTCTTTTCCTGTACCTAACATCCCGAGCAATACGAAACCGGCCAGCACGGGTGCTGCCACCTTGGGCCAGGTCCAGTGCGGACGCATGCGCCAACTTTCGACAAAACCACTGCCGGAAAGCAAACCCAGAGCTGCGAAAACCGCCGTAGACGCTCCCAACGAATGAAAATCCTCAGGGTATTGCAACCAGCAGTTCCATGCATTTCCCAGAGTACCACATAAAAAAATCAAAAACCACGCCTTCCATGCTCCAAAAGTTCTTGCAACAAATACCGTGAATCCGATTCCTGTGAGAAGGTTGCCAGCCAGGTGTGGTAGATCGGCATGAAGGAAGAGCGACGTAAAGGGACGCCACCATTGATTTGAATCGATCATGTCAAGACTGGATGACACGTATCGATCATAAGAAGTATCGGACAAACCCTGCCAGCGGAAGACAACAAGAAGCAATACCATCCATGCAAAATACCAAGTCCATCCAGCCGGGTAAAGTTTGCCGTTATCGGAAAAAGAACGGTCTCTCGTTGTGGTCATTTCCTGACTAAATTCATCCAATTCACGTTCAAGCCTTGGACTTGCCGGATTCTCTACCTGCAACACATACGCATCCTCGTCACCTGCGTGGTCCACCCGGCAATCCTCCCCCATGGAAAGTGCAACCAGTCCATGGTCATTTGCTTCCGCGAGTGAAGAAAAATGCCGAATCGTTATCCACGATTCCTCATCGTTGTTAGTGTCATGATGGAGAGCGGAAGGATTCATGGTTTCGATAGACAGCATCCTTCAATTTCATGATCCGTCAAATGACAAATCCAAAACGTGTGCTTGAGAGGATGGCTTCACGTGTTACCATTAATCCGTGAGCGAGCCGATTTACGGATGGAAATACCGCATGGACTCGGGCCGTGCGTTGAACCGCCGTAGTAATGACCATGCGGTGGAAGGTTTCCTGATACTTCATGCGGGTGGTTATGGTTGCGTGCAGCCGTGGCCGGTTTTTGGACATCTTTCACTCGATGATCATTGGGGCGCCCTGGCCGACGGGGTTTCACTGCCTTTGTTAGACCAAGCCCTGGCATGTGCGAAAGAGGATGCCAGCGCTCGTGCATCTGGCGTTTCCTGGTGGGCCGATATCCAAGTACCGCGCAGCCACGCCACTATAACCGATTGGCAAAGCAATCTGCCGCAAGACATCCACAAGCCATTCACGCATGCAAAAATCAAGGTATCAATTGTGGAAACAGAGGTTCTCCATGACTGGGCATTTCGACATCCTGAAGTGCGATTGCGCCTTGATTGTAACGAAGTGCCGAGCATGGCGGAGTTTGATGCATGGTGGCATGGGCTCGATCAGGAATTGCGGAATCGAATCGATTGGATCGAAGATCCATTTTCCTATGATGCGGAAAAATGGTCGCAGTGGCAGAAAAAAAATACTGCATCGCTCGCAGTCGATCGTGCGTTTGATTCGGGTGAAATGAGCGCATCATGCATCGCGATTTGGAAACCAGCCTGGCAGCCCTTGCCGCAGGGTGCGGTGATCGAAAATGTTGTGGTCACATCCGCAATGGATCATCCTGTGGGGCAAGCATGGGCGGCATTTTCAGCTGCATGTTCAGGGGTGGAATCGATTTGTGGTCTGCGCACCGATCATTTATTCGCACGTAATGAATTCACCGAGTGCCTGGGGTCGTGGTCACCCGAGTGGCCTTCCATTCCTGGCACCGGCATGGGCTTTGATGATTTGTTAGAAAAAATCCCATGGAAGCGCATACGATAGTCGGCCAGGAATTTTGGCGATCTGAAAAATCCTGGCTTTTCGAGTCAGGGCGTGGGTTGGAAATTTCCGCGCCGCCCTGTCCCTCGGTGGTCTTCGCCACGTCCGGCTCCACGGGATTGCCGCGCTTCATCGCTCTTGCCAAAGATTCGCTCTTGTTATCGGCAAAAACCGTCAATGATCATTGTCGCGTCGATACGGAATCTGTATGGGGTCTGTGCCTGCCGTGGTGGCATGTGGGGGGATTCGGCGTGCTGGCGAGAGCTTACGAACGAAGAGCGAATCTAGCGATATTTTCCCAACGCTGGAGTGCCAAGGAGGCCTCTGCATGGATCGTTCGCGAAAAAGTCACCCATCTTTCTCTGGTTCCCACGCAGGTTCATGACCTGGTGACAAGGGGGCTCGCTGCTCCGGCTACTTTGCGGGTGGTGATTGTAGGTGGCGGTCGCTTGGAGCAGGAGCTTGGTGAAAGAGCGAGGTTACTGGGTTGGCCGGTATTGGCCAGTTACGGCATGACAGAAGCTGGCTCGCAAATCGCCACCCAAGATCTGGCATCCCTAACGCGCCCCTATGTCGTTGAATCACTGCCCCTTCTCCCTTGTTGGCATGCACGTGTGTCAGGGCAGGGGATCATCGAGATTTCCGGGTCAGCACTCTTTCACGGTGAATGCCAACGCAGTGGCGATACTTGGATCTATCAGAAGCGAAAGAAGGAGTGGTATCAAACTCAAGATTGTGGAGTTTTAAACGATGGTTCGATTTTTGTGACTCATCGTGCGGATTCGCTCCTCAAAGTTATGGGTGAGCTCGTGAATCCCGCTGCCATTGAATCCCTTCTCGTTTCTTTAGGCTTGCCGTTAGATCGGATTGCTGTTGTTGCGATCGCTGATTCCCGTCAACAACATCGACTGGTGTTGGCTCACGAAAATCTTTCCAGCAATGATTTGGCCGGCATTCTTGCGCGCTATCATGACCAGTGTCTTGGTTTCGAGCGCATCAGCGAGGTGATTGCTGTGCCGAATTTCCCCCGCAGCGATCTGGGGAAAATTCAGCGTCGCATATTGTGCACGTTGATCCGTGAGGACTTGCCGTAAGACCTTTCACCTTCTGCGTCTGAGGCAAATTGCCACCGTGCTAATCAATACAAGAAGGCTTGTGGATGTTTCTGGAATGTTGGTAATCGCCGGTGCGGATGTTGCATCCACTTGCTTCAACCTATGACGTTCATACTGCTCCTTGGTTTCCAGAACTACAGCACCGGATACGTAGCTGACAAGTTGGTAGCGCACAGCCAAGGCGCTGTCTTTGGATTTTGCGACCTCCTCCATGGCCCAAAGGCGCGCCAATTGGTCGCTGACTTTTGTGCCACTCACGGGGTCATCTTTAGTGCGGCGTGACCACTTCCACGTCGTGATATTCTCCCCATTTTTCAAGGTGTCCAGCCATGCGCCCAGGCGATTACGATCGGAACTGATATCAGGAGCTGAGGACATGTTACCGGTTCTGCCCAAAGATTCGAATAGACGATTGTTACCGTGCACTACGGCAACGCCGTAGAGTCGTATGCGATTGCTGCCTCGTTCCAGAATTTGTTGGATACGTTCGCTACGGGTGAAGGCTACTGGTTGAGGGCCATGGAGCCAGACCACAGCGGCATTGGGGGATTCCTTGGCTTTCAACAAGGCCTGATAAAGTGCTTCTTCATTGTCACAGCCACCGTGGAATTTTTTCTGTTTTAATTCATCGGCGCTCACAGGAATGCTCTCGTCTTGTGCCAGAAAGATCCTTGTGGCGCGTGAACGAAGTGTATCGGCGATCCATGTGCGATGATCATGCAACGACTTTGATCCATCGACTACCACGATCAATGGATCTGCCGCGGCAAGTTTTGCCGATTCTTGCTCGCCGATAAGAATTTTTTCCGCATCTGTCGCAAATGGATCCACGCACCAAACGGGTCCGGCAATTGGTGGTAAGTCCTTCCATGTGATCTGATGATTCATGCTTTTACTGCTGAGATGGAGCGAGTGCATTTGATCATCGGGAAGAGAGGTTTTGTCTCCGTTGGCAAATTGAAATGTTTTGTCGGACTGGATCCATATCGCATGCTCAAGAGACGATGTTTCACCGAAGTTTTTTTCGATGATACGAGGCAGGTTCCATGAAGCCCCGTCGAGCGGAGCCGTGATGCCAATGCGGATCTTCATGTCTCCCCGGGAGGGAACAGGAAAGCATTGCACCATGATGGTGTCAGGTCCTACCATATTAACGAGAACGGGATCGCGGCGTTGCACCACCGCGACTTCTCGATAGGCGGCTTTGACCTGTGCCACATTTCCGAAAGCAGCCTCGTTAGGCTCGCCATTGATCCATAGTGTGAGCCGGGTCACATGCCCATGACGCGGCATACGAATTTGACAACGCGCTTCTCGCGCTACGTCCGCACCGTTGTGAAACACGAGGGTCCACTCGCCATAGCCGATGTTTGATTGGGTATCGAGATGCGCGTCGAATCTTGACTCTTTACAATCGAGATAACGCACCTTTGCTGCCACTTGATCGCCGCCGTGATCAAGATCCAATTCTTCGTCGAGAATCATGGAACGGCGTGTCAGGCCCATCGTCGATGGCTTCGTCCACTCTGGCCGCCTCATCGCGTTGAAGGGTTCTCCCGTGACACGGAAATACAAATCACGCGTCTTGTTGATTTTCTCAACCGTCGTAAATCGGTTGCCGAATCGCATCGAAGCCCAAGAGCGATGAGCGATCCATGAGCTAATGTCGCCGCCCTCCATGGTGGCTGCATTTTCATAACACATGTTGAGTAGTGTGTCTCGTGAATGCCACTTCCTGAGTGTCCGCAATGCGTCTGCGGAAAAGTCATGATTTTCTGTTAGAAATCTCTCCGTATGATGACGTGTCCACAGCGCCGGAATCTCATAAGCCACGAGCAGTGAAAACGTAAGGCATGCCGCTAGCCACCAGGTTCGTTGGTAATTTCGGTAGCTAAATTCAAGCGCTTGAGCACGCTCCGCCCGCGCGATTTTCCATGACATGATCCAAGCAATGACCGGGCACATCGATAACAACCCCATGCCGAAAGCAATCATCGCAATGCACGATGCGGGCAGAAGTGGTATGAACAACAGTGCGTAAAAAATACTTGTGCCAAAGCTCAGGCCTGAACCAATCGCACGGTTGCGCCAATTTTTTGGTCCTGCTTTGCTTCTTGTTCGCAAAAGCCACCCATTGATGACAGGCACGGATAACAACAATAATCCATGGCCGAAAGTGGGAATGGGATTGAAAAAATTCAAACCGCAAAAATGCGACAGCCATTCGAAAAGAACCACCATGAAAGGAAAGATCACGGCAAAAAACCAAATGAATGATTGGCCAATACGATGGCTCATGGTGGTTTGCCTACCCGCAGGCGGCGATGTGGGTATTCGATACCCCTCATCCATTTTTGCCAGAGCCTGTTCCAGTTCGTTCAACCCGATGATCACAGAATCATTTAGATTCAGTTCTTCGTGAATGTGCCTGCGCAAATCATCACGCAATTCAGCCGATTCCTCAATCGTGAGGTTCTCGCGTGCGACACGCTCCCTGAGATAGTTTTCCCACCTCATTTCCGCAGCTTCTGTCCATTGTTTCATCGTTGTATTCTTGTTTGTTGTTTTTTCTTCAAGGATTCCACACCCAGGATCATGGTTTCAAAATAGATCTCCATTTCAGTGGCATAACTCTGCCCGAGAGCGGTCAACTGGTAATACTTGCGCGCGGGGCCTTCGCTGGATTCCTCCAAGCGCGTGTTCACCAAACCCTGTTTTTTGAGTCGTGAGAGCAGTGGATAAATCGAACCTTCCGATACCCCAATACCGGGTATATCCACTAACGCTTTTACCAAAGCATAACCATACCACTCGCCATGCCGCAGCGCGCGTAGAATGCAATAGTCCAGCAAACCCTTGCGCATCTGCACCGTCCAATTGCCAAACCATTCACTGCTCGACTGCAATTGCTCATTCATTACTCACATAGTATCTTGTATTAAAAGGTAGCTGTCAATGATTTTTTGCATAGGTAGAGTGAGAATGGGGAGAGGTGTGAGATACGTCGTTCCTCTCTGACGGATTGACTCCGTTTTGTTCTCTTTGATCGGCCCGGCGGAAAAGCTTGAAGAAAATTCGTCCAAGCCGCATGTTTTCGCACTCCAATGAAGTTTTCAGCAGTGATTCTCGGGTCGATCTTTTCATGGTCATGGTTGTGTGCAGAGTCGCTGACGCAGGCGGATCTGGAGGAACTTCGTGCACGACTTAAAGCCATTCAGGAAGGCGCCATCGATCATCAAGAGAAGAGATTTAAGGGCGCTGCGGAGGATTTTCGGGCGGCGCTGCAAGATGAAAATGCCGCGTTGGATCTCTACCTGAAATGCGTTGAGCTGGTGGATTACACCGAGCAACAAAAAAAGGGACAGGATTTCCGCGATTGGAAAAGAGAAAATGAAGCTCGTTTGAAAAATCCTGAATTTCGTCAGGCACTCCGTTATCAGTTGAATTGGTTGTCTTTGACGATTCGTGCTGCGGCACGACCTGCGGAAATTCACAAACTCTCACCAGATGCTCTGGACGCATTACGAGCCATTTTTGCCAATGCCAAAAACATCGCGGGTCAGCGGGAACTATTAAACCGCCCTGTGCTCGACAGTGTCTATGCCAGAGCGTATCAGATTGGTGATCTGGAATTGAAGAATTGGCCTACATCTCCTTTGCAAGTATCGGCGATTTTCGATCAGATCATTCTTCCTCCATTGCGCCAGCCTGATTCAATCGCGTCCTTGAGTTCGGCGTGGGATTCACGCATTCAGATGGAATTGGCCAAGGTTGCGGAGTTTTCCGGACCCAAGCCCGAGGCCAGTGGTTTGCAGCGAAGTGAGCCGCAGAGCCCTGCTGAGATCGCTTTCCGCAAGGAGCAACTTCCTGATTTGCTCTGGAAAAAGCAGGTCGATTTGTTTCAGTGTGGCGATCAGCGAGCTGCCGCATTGCGTATGTTGACTCACATTAACGATCATATGACCAGTTCGCAAGCATCGGCATGGATTGAGCAATTTCAGCAACTTGTGAGTCCCTCTGCCAGACCTGCCCAGCAGAATGGTTCACCCGAATGATCGCAGATTGAGTCAAAAAAAATCCCGCCGCTCGCGAGAGGACGGGATTTTCTGTCAGGAACCGGAAGATTAGAGTGATTTCAACAAATCCTTGATTGCGGAAAAGTCAGGGAGATCTTTCGGATGATTCTGCACCTCGGCGTAACGGACTACACCAGCTTTGTCGATGACGAATGCCGAGCGCTTGGCCACACCGCCCATGATGAGGTTGGCTTCAGGCAGGAACTGATCGTAAGCCACGCCGTAGCTCTTCGCCACATGGTGCTCGTAGTCGCTCAGCAGGGGAAGGGTGATTCCCTCTTTTTCGGCCCATGCAGCCTGAGCAAAGGGATTATCGCCGCTGATACCGATGACCTTGGCATCCAGTGACTCGTATTCGGCAATGCCGTTGGAAATGTCGCAGAACTCAGTAGTACACACTCCGGTGAATGCCATCGGAACAAACAACAGCAGCAGGTTCGATTTGCCGATGTGCTCGGAAAGAGTGAACAATTTTGGGCCATCGGCGGTCTTGGTGACAAGGGTGAAATCGGGTGCTTTATCTCCTACTTTGATTGACATATTTGATATTTGGTTGTTGAACGGGTGCGACATCCTACTGCAAGTTGGCGGTCGGTCAACCCTGCGCTCTAAGAATTATGTTTGATTTTTCTCTCATGGGCCTGCGTCTGGGCGGGGTCAGTGGTATTTCGGAATTGATGGATGATCTCGGCCACGCATTGGCACAAGGCGGTTCTGATATCAAGATGTTAGGAGGCGGACAGCCTGCGCATATTGCCGAAATGGACCAGCGTTGGGTCGATCGTGTTCATGAAATGCTGGCCCATCGTGATCCATTCGATCGTGCTGTGGGAAATTACGACCCACCGCGAGGGAATCCGGCATTCATCGCCGCCCTCGCGGAATTGTTGCACCGGGAATTTGGTTGGAAGATCTCTCCGGATAACATCGCCATCACCGCAGGCGGGCAAACGGCTTTCTTTTTTCTTTTTCATTTGCTGGCTGGAGAAATGCCTGATGGCAGTTGCAAGAAAATTCTGCTGCCTCTGGTGCCGGAATACATCGGTTACGCGAATCAATCCGTGAAGCATGATATGTTTCGCGCCATTCCTCCACGAATCGAATTCACTGGTGATCACGAGTTCAAGTATCGCGTGGATTTTGATCATTTGAAAGTAGACGATGACATCGCCGCGATCTGTGTGTCACGGCCAACCAATCCCACCGGTAATGTTCTCACGGACGAGGAAATTGAGCGTCTGTCATCGATCGCCCTTGCTCATCATATTCCATTGATCATTGACAATGCATACGGGGCACCATTTCCCAACATCATATTCACTGATGTCACATCTGTCTGGCATGAACACATGATTATGACGCTAAGTCTCTCGAAGCTTGGCTTGCCAGGCACGCGAACGGGCATCGTGATCGCACACCCCGATATCGCGAAAGCGATTTCCCGTATGTCGGCAGTCGTGGGATTGTCGAACCCAAACCTGGGCCAGGCGATTGTTGGCCCGATGATCGAAAGCGGCGAAATACTGCGTCTATCCCGTGAGGTTGTCCGACCTTTTTACATGGAAAAATCGCGTTTCGCACGCGAGTGTGTGGGCCGCATTTTTGCCGACCGCTTTGCTTATCACGTTCATCGCAGCGAAGGTGCCCTATTTCTCTGGCTCTGGTTTCCCGGGCTCCCCATTACCTCTAAAGAACTTTACGAGCGACTGAAAAAACGCGGAGTTTTGATTATTTCGGGACATTATTTCTTTTTCGGACTCGAAAATCGGGAGGACTGGCGGCATCAATATGAATGTCTACGCATAACCTTCACGATGCCGGAGCAGGTCGTGGTTGATGGCATTCGAATCATTGCCGAAGAAGTGGAAAAGGCATGGAATCAGTGAGTTTTTTCTGTGCTTGGAATTACCCTGTGCTGTAGTAAAAGTATTTCATGACCCTGGCCAGCAAAATTACCCTGACGCGGCTTTTCCTAGTGCCAGTGTTTGTGGTGCTGTGTCTTTACTATGGTCGTAGTATTCAAGACGGTAGGTCAGCAGAGTGGATGCGTGTTGCGGCATTGGTTGTTTTCGTAACGGCATCGGTATCGGATGCGTTGGATGGATTCATTGCGAGGCATTTTAACCAACGTTCGGCGTTCGGCGCGATGATTGATCCGATTGCTGATAAAACCCTGTTGCTGACAGGGATCACAACTTTGTCTTTGATCGACTGGGGTAGTGCTGGTTGGCGGATACCGCTCTGGTTCACGGCCCTGGTGATTATTCGTGAGTGCGTGATCATCGGTGGCATCTGCATTTTATGGTATTGCAAGGTGGAAGTAAAAATTGCACCGCACTGGAGTAGCAAAGTCTGTACTTTCGCCCAAATGGTAGCTCTGGCCTGGGTGATGCTGCGCATGGTGGCCCTGTCTCCGATTTATGCCTGCACCGTGGCAGGGATATTCACCGTCTGGTCCGGTGTGGCATATTTCATCCAAGGGTGGCGCATGTTGCAGTCGGTTGATTTGCATCGCCCGGATTCTCATCGATGATCGTATTCTTTTGTCACAGCGATTCATGTAGAGTAGGAAAATGCACGAAAAAATGAGGAAATTGTTGATTCAGAATATTGTCTTTTTTGAAATGATTTAAGATGACTACGCCCTATATCCGTATTCGCAATCTGCGACAATCATTTGGCTCTCAAGAGGTGCTGCGTGGAATTGATTTGGACATTCTTCGTGGCGAAACCCTCGTGATTTTGGGTGCATCTGGCTGTGGGAAGTCGGTGATGGTGAAACATCTTCCGGGATTGATGCGACCGACTTCGGGCGAAATTTGGATTGGTGATCAGGAAATCACTCATTTGCGTGAGCGAGAAATGGGACCATTGCGACATCAGATCGGCATGATGTTCCAGGGGGGGGCTTTGTTTGATTCAATGACGGTTTTTGACAATGTGGCATTTCCCCTGCGACAAGAATCCGGGTGCAGCGAGGAAGAAATCAGCACGCGGGTTACCCAGGCACTGGAGATTGTGAAACTCGCTGCCCACGCCTCGAAGTTTCCTTCTGATATTTCCGGAGGCATGCGCAAAAGAGTGGCGCTTGCACGCGCGGTGGTGGGCATGCCTGCGTGCATTATTTATGACGAACCGCATGCCGGCTTGGACCCGATGACAGCGGATACGATAGACCGTTTGATCAAGACCCTGCAACAAGAACACGGTATTACCAACGTGGTAATCACCCATGAGATTCGCAGCGTTTTCCGCATCGCGGATCGTGTGGTGTTTATGAAAGATGGATTGATTTATTGGATCGGTTCTCCTGCCGACCTCAAGCTCACCACGGATCCTTATTTACGAGACTTTATTGAGGGGAATGCCCAGGATGATTCCTGATCATTCCGAACGCAGCAGAAAATGCAAACGACGGAATACGAGATATGCTGAGAGACTACCAAAAACATCAGCCGTTAGATCGAGGGCGTCGTTTCCCGATCGTTCTGGAACCCAAGACTGGTGCCACTCATCCAGTGCTCCAGCGCTGATCATCACGCACATCAGTTGTATGAGTATCAGGGTCCAGTCTGGCTGCTGATGTTGCATCCTGTAGAGAAATGCCGACAGCAAGCCACCACCACCAAAAAAATATCCGAAGTGACAAACCTTATCAAGGTGGGGAATGGCCCAACTCGACTTGATCTCTACGGGTCCCGATGACAAATACCATAGCGTGCCGAACCATACGAAAAAGAGTAACAACCACACGGGTGAACGAAGCAGTATCGTTGGCACTTTCATGTCGGAATGCGTTTTAGCGTGCCGGTGGATCTTGCCGACGGATCTCTTCCTCCAGGCGCTCCGCCAACCATTGTTTCATCATGGATTGATAGTTGAGATACCGGGAGCGTGCCACGCGTTTGATGCGGGAGAGCATGCGCGGATCAAATCGCAGAGTGATCGTTGTCGATTCACGTGAGTCTGGTTCGTGCACGCAGCTTTGCATCAAACGGGCATCAAGTTCATGTTCCGCCCAGAAACGCGCCTCCGCTTGTTCATCGGCAAAAGCGGGGATTTGAGACCATTGGGTAATCGTGTTCATGGTTTATTTGATCGCGGCATATCGACGCTCATAAAAGCGTGATTCGTTTTCTGTCATTTCCCGGGCTGCAATGACACGAGTGGTTTTTCCATCAGTCCAAAAACACAGGAACAGCTGGCGGCCTGTCACTGTTCGCCCCAGGGCATAGTAACGGGATTCACCATCGTGACGTTCTTGGTCGGGTAAAAAACGAACACCGAAAGGATCCTCCAAAATTTCTTCCAACTCGCGCGGCTTGATGTCGCGAAGGTCAAAGTGAACGTCAATGAGATCGAGATCCATCTAGAATATGGTTAGAAAGGTTTTTTCAGCCCAAGGTAGGCGGCT
This sequence comes from Akkermansiaceae bacterium, assembly GCA_049240965.1. Lineage (GTDB taxonomy): Bacteria > Verrucomicrobiota > Verrucomicrobiia > Verrucomicrobiales > Akkermansiaceae > UBA956. Next base: position 5,577 of record JBMLRP010000006.1, on the reverse strand, counting down.
AGTATTCCGACTCCCAAAGTGATGATCAGTAAGATGGCGGGTGAAAGCGCCTTGCGACGAGACAAAGCAGGTGCGACGCCCAGGAAAAGCCAGAGAACAATTTTGATCTTCCAATAGTGAAGATCCATCGGAGGTTTGCGCAGCAATGCAAAACCGACCAGCAACAGCAATAGTAGGGAAACCCCATGGAGCACCGAGGCGATTTTGCGCTGGGATTCTTGTGCGCCCAGAGCAATGGCTCCCAGTGCAGTGAAAACACCGAATGCTCCGGCTAGATGAAGTGTTTTAAGCAAGTATGGATCGGGCATGTGTGAATGAAACTATCCGCTCGCATCCACATGTCAATGGTAAAGAAACCGCGCGGAATTCAATGCCACGGCATGGATCAACCAAAAACAAGAAAGGTTTCTCTAGTGGTGTGCGTATGCGCCATTGAACAAGAACTTGAACGAACGTCATGAAATATATCCACACCGTCCTTTTCACTGCGCTCTCTCTTTTAATGACCCATGCCCAAGAGATGGAAACGACCATTCCTGTAGCGGCAAAAACCAATGGAGAAAAGTGGTGGAATGGGAATTGTGAACGAATTTTATCCGACCTCAAAAATGCAGGCGAAAGCATCGACATCGGTTTTATTGGTGATTCCATCACGGCCCGCTGGCGGGGCAGCGAAAACTGGCAGAAACATTGGGGGGGCTACAAGGCTGTGAATATGGGCATCGGTGGCGATCGCACGCAAAATGTTTTGTGGCGATTGCAACATGGCGAACTCGAAGGTTACAAGGCCAAGATTTTTGTGGTGATGATCGGCACGAACAATTTGTGGGGAAAGGATGTCAAGACGGATGAAGCCGCTGCCGGCGTCAAGGCCATCCTGGATTTGGTAAAAGAGAAGCAACCGCAGGCGAAAATTCTGTTGATGAGTCTGCTGCCAGTGGGTGAAAAGCCGGGTCCCGGCCGTGAATCACGGTTGGCGGTGAATCAGATCATCAAGAACCACGCCGGCGAATCCGTCCAATACATCGATATTTACGACAAGTATCTGCAAGCTGATGGATTGATCAGTAAGGAAGTGATGCACGATTTCCTTCACTTGGCACCGAAGGGTTACGACATTTGGGCTGAGGCTATTACCCCAGCAATTCAGCAAATTTTGGGAGCAAAGCCGTAGAGTTTCCATGGCTCGGCGACGAAATATCCATCGTTTTTCTTTTCGCAAAAGAATGCGTTTTTTGTTTTTTTCAGTTGCTGGCATAAGAATGTGTGGTGTCTCGAATGCTGCTTGACGGCAACTCTCGTCATGATTAGAGATTTCTCACCAATCCTATGAAGCTTCTGCCTAAAATCGCACTCGGTGTCGTTCCCACTCATATCAAATTCGTCGGTGGCCTGGTTCCCGGTGCCGATGGAAAGTTCCCTCGCGAGTCGGATGGTCGTTTGATCTCCGTGGCGGAAATGGATCGCATTTGCCAACAATCTCCAGTGAAGCCAAATTGTGTGCAGATCTCGGCGTTTCCTGGTGCGGATTTCGAGGAAACAGGAGAAACGATCCGTGGTATGCAGGCTTTGGGGCTTGATGTGCATGTCATTATGATGGTCGGAGGCGCCAACCCGATGAATCCAGCCGACGAGGATGTGGTGGTAGGCCAGCTGAAGGGTTCCATCAAAGCCGCTCTTGAATTTGGTGCAGTGTCAGTTTCATCAACGTCCGTGGAGGAGTGGATGAATGGCCCGGCAGACATGGATTTCGATGTCGCCGTTGCCCAGAATGTGAAGGTCCACCTGCGTGCGGCGAAGGAGTCTGGGCTGTTGGAGTCTTCCATCACGTCGTGGCATATCGAATTCTTGCGTCCGATTGAATTCAAGACATTCACCAACGTCGACAAAGCATGGAAATTTGTGAAAGCGGCCAATGATGCTCTGGGTCGCAACTTCTTCAAACTTCTCGTGGATGCCGCGCACTGCGGTGATTCCGGTCTTACAATTCCCGAGCACGAGGCGCTGATTGCCGAAATCGCTGCGGCAGGGCATTTCGGAATTTTTCACGCATCGGCAAAAACCACGCGCGGTTGTCTCAGCACCGATGATGGCTGGATCGCGGCGACAATGGCTGCCGCAGCTAAAACCGGAGCTTTGAAAACGGTGTTTGTGGAAATGTTCCATCATGAAGACGAAGCCCTCGCTTCATTGCGTGCCGCTGTTCCCGGACATGGTGTCAACACTCTCGATGGACGCACATACACACAGGCCGTGATTGATGGTCTCGTGGATGTCACACGCCGCTTGAACAATCTGCAAGCCCGCGGGATGCTCTCGTAAGATCATTCCTTCGAAAAAGCGAGTGATCACTCGTCAGGAAAATGGTGCCAGTGGGACGATGCATCGACTTTAACGATGGATCAAATGAATCGATGCTAAAAGACAGTTTCGATTCGAATAACACTGGTATTTTTTCACGCAACGTTTTTCCGTGTAATGGGTTTCATTGTAAGTTGAAACGATGAAGCTCATATTTCTCATGACTCTGTTTGCTCTGGCGGTCACGCGTTTGGTGGCACAGCCCTCGCGTGTGATCGAGCGTATCAGAAATCAATCGCAGGTTCGTCAGGCTTCCGTGGAGCTGTCCTACGGGAATGAGGATTTACAGCAATTGGATTATTGGAAACCTCGCCTAACGGAATCGCCCTTGGTCGTTTTTGTGCACGGCGGCGGTTGGAAGAGTGGTGACAAGGCACATGCGACTGATACCAAAGCCGCGTATTTTTTGAGTCAAGGCTACGGTTTTGTCTCGATGAATTATCGTCTCGTGCCCAACGTCATAGTCGAGGATCAGGCTCACGATGTGGCAAGTGCCGTAGCGTTTTTAAAGAAAGAGTCTTCCAAGTTGGGTTTTGATGCCCGACGCATCGTGCTCATGGGGCATAGCGCCGGCGCGCATTTGGTCGCACTGGTGGGAACAGACCCAGTGTATTTGAAAAAAGTGGGACTGGGCATGGATGCCGTTCGTGGCATCATTGCCTTGGATGGCGCTTGTTATGACGTGCCGAGACAATTTTCCACGGGCGCTGCGATTATGCAGGAGACATACAAGGAGGCTTTTGGCACCGACAACAAGAGGCAGGTCGCATTATCACCCACGCTTCAGGCTGCCGCTCCCAATGTTTCATCTTTTTTGATTCTGCATGTTCAGAGAGTTGATGGTATCGCTCAATCAAATGCTCTCGCCGAAGCGCTCAAAAAAGCTGGAATTACAGCACAGGTTCAGGGTTTTGATGGTAATGGTATGCTGGGACACTTGGAAATTAATCGTCGGCTGGGTGAAGCGGACTATGCAGCCACATCAACCGTGGAGCAATGGCTGCGGAAGTTGCTAAGGCCCTAGGCCTGGGAATGCGGTGAGTTATCGCCTCTTTTCTGACGGATGTTTGAACTGCTCCACGAATCATCCCAATTCTCAGTGGAATGGCGTTGCCCCGGGCGCAAAGCAGCGACGATTCCCAGTTCTACTGAGTTGAAATTGTTTACAAATGGCGACGAGTTGTTTTGACAACCTGCATTACGATGGCTAAGAAAAGTGGCTGATGAACCCAATACACGAACCCAATTGGAGCGCCATTGCGGCGATGCCGGAATTCCAAGCCTTGTTGCGTGCCAAGCGCCGTTTCGTGATTCCTTGCTGTGTGTTTTTCTCGCTGTATTATCTGACATTTCTGATTCTCGTCGGCTGGCATGCGCAGCTTCTTAGCAAACCGCTGGTAGGCAAGGTGAATGGCGCGTATCTGTTTGCTCTCTCGCAGTTTTTCATGACATGGATCATGGCTTACATCTACATGTATAAAGCGAATCAATTCGACAAAGCGGCGGCCGATCTGCTGAAAAAAGCCGGACTTTAATACTTACCTCCAACCTTTTCTGATTTTATGGCAATTGCGATGTTTCTTCTTTTTGTGGTGGCTACCTTGGCGATCACTTTTATCAGTGCGCGGAAAAATACCGGCTCCAGCGCGTACTTCGCCGCAGGTCGCTCGATTACGGCGTGGCAAAACGGTCTAGCCGTTGCAGGTGATTATATGTCAGCAGCGTCCTTTTTGGGCATTGCCGGGATGATCGCTTGTTTCGGTTTTGATGGATTCATGTACAGCGTGGGATTTTTGGTGGCCTACCTGACCGTGCTTTATGTGGTGGCTGAGCCATTGCGCAATTCTGGAAAATATACCATGGCGGATGTGCTGGCCTATCGCTTGAAGCCGCGTCCCGTACGCGCGATGGCAAGTCTGAATACATTGAGCGTGTCGTTATTTTACATGATCGCTCAAATGGTGGGCGCGGGTGTGTTGATCCAGAAGCTGATGCATGACGTTCCCTTCATGCAAGAAACTCTGGGCTATAATCTTTCGGTCTGCAGTGTGGGTGTCATGATGATCATTTATGTGGTTTTTGGTGGAATGCTGGCAACCACCTGGGTCCAGATCATCAAAGCCATCCTGCTGATTTCTGGAAGTTTGTTTCTGAGTGTATTGGTGCTGCGCAAATTTGATTATAGCTTTGTCAATTTTTTTGATGCCATCACTCAGATTAAGATGACCGCTGCCGATGGAAAGCAGGTCGTGAAAAATTTCCTCGATCCGGGGATGAAGTTCAAGAATCCCTGGGAATCGGTCTCGTTAGGTGCCGCGCTGTTATTCGGCACCGCCGGACTGCCGCACATTTTGATTCGATTCTACACCGTACCCGATGCCAAAACAGCTCGATCCAGTGTGGTTTGGGCCATGTGGATTATTGGTGGTTTTTACATTATGACCACGTTCTTCGGCTTCGGAGCCGCAGCATTGATTGGTCCGGATGTGACAAATCCCAATCCTAACATGAGCGCCCCGATGCTGGCGCAATTGCTGGGCGGGGAGTTGTTCTTTGCCTTTATCTGCGCGGTGGCATTTGCGACAATTCTTGCCGTGGTGGCAGGCCTTACGATCAGCGCCAGCACCTCATTTGCTCATGATTTTTACAGTAACGTCATTCATCATGGCAAAGAACCGAAGCCCGGCATGGAGGTGAAAGTGGCGCGTATCACCGCATTCTCGATCGGAGCTCTTTCGATTGTGTTGGCCATATTGTTAGGCCCCAAGGTCAACGTTGCTTTCCTTGTGGGACTTGCATTTGCGGTCGCTGCATCAGCCAATCTTCCCGCAATCATTTTTTCAGTGTTCTGGAAACGCTTCAATACCATGGGTGCCTTGTTTGGCCTGGGCGGAGGCTTGGTTGCTTCATTGGGGCTGATCTTGGTAAGTCCGGTGGGAATTTTCGGAAAAGAAGGCGCCCTCTTTCCATTGGAAAATCCAGGAATCGTCAGCATTCCACTGGGATTTCTTTTCGCCATGATTGGAACCATGCTGGGTGGACGTGAGGAAAATGCGGAAGAGAAGTTTGATGAACTCGCCGTGCGCTCCCACACAGGTTTGGGAGCAGAAAAGGCAAGCAGTCATTGATCTATCCTAAATACTGCGCTCGGGAGATATTGCTCCAAACTCATTTTTTCTTAGCAAAAATGGTGCGCGGTGCAGGGTTCGAACCTGC
>JBMLRP010000005.1:0-1152 GCA_049240965.1 Akkermansiaceae bacterium | reverse complement strand
CCTGCTATCGTGTCGCTATTGCTCGCAACGACTTTGAGCGTTTCCGTAGAGCCCGTCCTCCCCCCTGATGTCATCGGCTTGTTTGTTCTCATGCCGAATACCATTTGACCGTATGTTTCGAAACTACGCTTACTTACAATTCGATTCCCAGATCGCTGCCCACTTGCAGCGCGAATGCAGGAACGTGTTCGGCCAAAAGCTCAAGAATTTCTGGCACGGTCTTTTTCAAATTCACGGCGATCTGGTTCAGTCTTTGCACGACCAGACCACCGTTCAGCGAATACAAGCTCGCCAAGAATTTCGACGGATGCTGAGCCTCGATCCCCCATGCACTCAGACTTTCCAGAGGAAAATCCTTCAGATTAAATGTCACGATGATCTCACAACGTGCCCTGATCGCGGCGGCAAGCACATGCCGATCTTTCTCGTCATTCGTCAGGCATTGCTCGATCGGTTCATATCCTTCTACGCATGCCTCGGGAAAATGAACCTTCATTTGTTCGGATCGGTAATTCACCAAATCCTCAGGCCAAGACAACTTTTGAATCAAAGTCCGATTGGTCTCCTCAAGAATCTGCTCACTCCACCTGGGCAAAAAAAGCCGGGGAGTTTCCGCAAGGCGCAATAACAAGTCTGTGATACGCTGGTTTGCAAGCACACAGGCATCGAGAATCACTGGGAAATCGGCATTCATCGGCGTGGCCTTCGTTCAATAAAGTCCAGCCTCTTGAGCTCGTCGAGCCATTTCGTCCAAGGCCTCTCTCCGCGATTGATCCCTCAGACGCTGAAATGCCAGCAAGTCCTTCATGCGTATCCGGCGGTGTGCTCCCACCTTGTGGCAGGGCAATTGCCCATCCTCGATCAGCTTCACCACATGGGGGCGCGACACCCCCAACAGGTTTGCTGCCGCCTGAGTCGTAAGCTCTTGCGTCTCTGGAACAAGAGTGATCACTTTTCCTTCTTGCAGGGCGGATGCGACCTTGACCAGAAGTTCGTAAACTGGTTTGGGCAGCTCTGTCCGTTCGCCTCTCTCATCGACCAGAGCCGGTGGACGAGTGTCGCTCAGGAAAAGTTCCATCAAATGTTTCACCGAGTCCAATTCCTGTGGAGCAAATTCCGCAGGATCAAAACGGGAAGATTGTGTCCGAGTCG
>JBMLRP010000004.1:0-222251 GCA_049240965.1 Akkermansiaceae bacterium | reverse complement strand
ATAGGCAATAAATCATTCCATTCGTTAGAAAAATTTCTGGAGTGATCATGGCGGACAGAGAGGGATTCGAACCCTCGTTACCTTTAACAGTAAACACGCTTTCCAAGCGTGCGCGATCGACCACTCTGCCATCTGTCCTGATCCATTGTGGGGGGCGCAGTAAGAAGAATTTTTACGAGCTTGGCAATCTTTTTTGGCATTTTTTTCTTTTACTCAGATGGCACGCCTTCAGCACTTCATTGAGGGACATCCTGTCCTGCGTGTGACATTGTGTCGCGTCAAAATGTCGCATTTTTTGAATATGCCAACCACACCACATGAAAAAATCCTTGATAAATCAATCAAATCCGATCGTGCCAAGTCTGGCATGAAGTTTGCCAAAGAGAATCCGTTCAAACGACTCGCCTGAGTCAAACTAACAACCACACACCCCATACCACTATGTCAAAAATACTTGGAATCGACCTCGGCACCACCAACTCCTGCATGTCTGTCATGGAGGGCGGCGAACCTGTCGTCTTGGAAAACTCGGAAGGCGCACGCACCACTCCATCGGTGGTTGCCTTCACCAAATCAGGTGAGCGTTTGGTTGGCCAAGCCGCCAAACGCCAGGCTGTCACCAACCCGAAAAACACGATCTACTCCGCGAAGCGTCTGATCGGTCGTAAGTTCAGCGAATTAACCGAAGCCGACAAGCGTATGCCATACAAAATCGTGGCAGCTGCGAACGGCGATGCCCACATTCAAGTCGAAGCAGGCGGCGAGACCAAAACCTATTCTCCTCAGGAAATCGCCGCAATGGTGCTGGGCAAACTCAAGGCTGATGCTGAGGCAAAACTCGGCGAAACCATCTCGGAAGCCGTAATCACCGTTCCCGCTTACTTTAACGACTCACAGCGCAACGCCACCAAAGCTGCTGGCGAAATCGCCGGTCTCAAAGTATTGCGCATCATCAACGAGCCCACAGCCGCATCTCTCGCTTACGGACTCGATAAGAAGTCCGATGAGAAAATCGCCGTCTATGACCTCGGCGGTGGCACTTTCGACATTTCCGTGCTGGAAATCGGCGACGGTGTGTTCGAAGTGCTGGCGACCAATGGCGACACCCAACTCGGTGGTGACGACTGGGACAATGCGATCATTAGTTTCATCGTCGCCGAGTTCAAGAAAGACCAAGGCGTCGATCTCTCCGGCCAGGCCGATGCACTGCAGCGCATCAAGGAAGAAGCGGAAAAAGCCAAGATCGCTCTCTCTTCCAGCCAGTCCTACGACATCAACCTGCCCTTCATCACCGCCGATGCCACCGGTCCGAAACACATCCAGCTCACGCTCACACGTTCGAAGCTGGAACAACTCACCGATAGCCTCTTCGAGCGCACCAAGAAGCCCGTTCGCGAGTGCATCAAAGAAGCCGGTATCGACCTCTCGAAGATTGATGAGCTCGTCCTCGTCGGTGGCATGACCCGCATGCCGAAAGTCATCGAGACCGCCCGCGAACTTGCTGGAAAAGAACCACACAAGGGCGTCAACCCCGATGAAGTCGTCGCCATCGGCGCTGCCATCCAGGGCGGTGTGCTGCGTGGCGATGTCAAAGACGTTCTTCTGTTAGACGTCACGCCACTGACACTTTCCATCGAGACCGAAGGCTCACGCGCCACGCCAATGATCGAGCGAAATACCACCATCCCCGCGAAGAAGTCGCAGGTGTTCTCCACCGCGGCCGACAATCAACCTGCCGTGGACATTCGCATTTGCCAAGGTGAGCGCCCGATGTTCGCAGACAACAAGCTATTGGGCAACTTCCGCCTTGATGGTATCGCCAGCGCACGTCGTGGTGAACCGCAAATCGAAGTGACCTTTGATATTGATGCGAACGGGATCCTTCACGTTTCCGCGAAAGACAAACAATCCGGCAAGGAGCAGAAAATCTCCATCCAAGGATCGTCCGGTCTCAGCAAAGACGAGATCGAGCGCGCCAAGCAAGAAGCTGAGGCCCACGCTGAAGAAGACCGCAAACGCGTCGAAGCCGTGGACACCAAGAACAAAGCGGAAAACCTCGCGTTCCAGGTCGAGAAACAGCTCGAAGAACTGGGTGACAAAGCACCCGCCGAGCTCAAGACCGAACTGCAAGGCAAAGTCCAGGCCGTGCGCGATGCCTTGAAGTCCGATGACCTCGAGGCTGTCAAATCCGCTACCACCGATCTCGAAAAAACGATGACCGAGCTCTACAACGCCGCTCAACAAATGGGCGGAGCTGGAGCCGCTCCTGACGTGCAACCAGCCAACGACGAACCCGGCGAGCCCAAAAAGGCCAAAGGCAAAGTCGTGGATGCTGAGGTAGTGGACTAAAACCGATCAGACCGATCCGTCTCATCCGACTGATCAGACGGATCACCTAACCCTTTCAAGCTAAACCGGCTTGTCTAACCAACAAACAACCAAACCAACACATAAACATACTATGGCTAACATCAAACCACTCGGTCAACGCGTTCTTGTGAAACGCATCGAAGCAGAAGCCGTCTCCGCAGGCGGAATCGTCCTGCCCGACAGCGCCAAGGAAAAACCACAGGAGGCTCTTGTGATTTCCGTAGGCACCGGCGGTCGTGACGACAACGGCAAACTCATCGCATTCACCGTCAAGGTGAACGACAAAGTGCTCATCTCCAAATACGGTGGCACTGAAGTCAAAATCAACGGTGAGGAGCACCTCATCATCTCCGAGTCCGACATTCTCGGTATCGTGGAATAATTCTAACAAAAAACACTGATCACTTCACACTAACTACTCAATTACTATGCCAGCTAAACAACTCCAATTTGATGAAGCCGCACGCCAGGCACTCCTGCGCGGAGTGGAAAAACTCGCACGCGCCGTCAAAGCCACCCTCGGCCCTGCCGGACGCAATGTGATCCTCGATAAAAAATTCGGCTCCCCCACGATCACCAAGGACGGTGTTTCCGTAGCCAAGGAGATCGAGCTTGAGTGCCCTTATGAAAACATGGGTGCCCAATTGATCCGCGAGGTTTCCAGCAAAACCAGCGACATCGCTGGTGACGGAACTACTACGGCTACCGTACTTGCCGAAGCCATCTACAAAGAAGGCCTCCGCAACGTAACCGCCGGTGCCAACCCGATCTCCCTGCAACGCGGCATCATGAAGGCCACCGAGGCCATCGTCGCCCAACTCAAAGTGCTTTCCAAAACTGTCTCCGACACCAAGGAAATCGCCCAGGTTGCCACCGTTTCCGCCAACTGGGACACCGAAATCGGCAACATCATCGCCGAGGCCATGGACAAGGTAGGTAAAGACGGTACCATCACCGTGGAAGAGGCCAAAGGCATCGAAACCACACTTGATGTCGTAGAGGGCATGCAGTTCGACAAAGGCTATCTCAGCCCTTACTTCGTCACCGACGCAGAAGGCATGGAAGCCGTGCTCGACAACGCATTGATTCTGATCAACGAGAAAAAAGTTTCCTCATTGAAAGACATGCTGCCTCTTCTGGAAAAAGTCGCCAAGACCGGTCGTCCGTTCTTGATCATCGCCGAAGACGTCGAGGGCGAAGCCCTGGCCACTCTCGTGGTGAACAAGTTGCGCGGCATCCTGCACGTTGCCGCTGTCAAAGCTCCTGGTTTCGGCGATCGCCGCAAAGCCATGCTCGAAGACATCGCCGTTCTTACCGGTGGCAAAGTCATCACCGAAGACCTCGGCATCAAGCTTGAGAGCGTGGAACTCAGCGACCTCGGCCAAGCCAAGCGCGTCACCATTTCCAAAGATGCTACTACGATCATCGAAGGTGCTGGTTCCAGCGAAGCCATCACCGGCCGCGTGAACCAAATCCGCAAGCAAATCGAAGACACCACCAGCGACTACGATCGTGAGAAGCTCCAAGAGCGCCTTGCGAAACTCGCAGGTGGCGTGGCTGTGATCAACGTCGGTGCTGCCACCGAGACCGAGATGAAAGAGAAAAAAGCCCGCGTGGAAGACGCCCTTCACGCCACCCGTGCTGCGGTGGAAGAAGGCATCGTTCCTGGCGGTGGCACGGCTCTGATCCGCGCCCTCAAAGCCGCTCAAGATGCAAAATGCAGCGACGCCGCTTCCAACGAAGACGAGCGCACCGGCATGGGCATCGTATCGCGCGCTGTGGAAGCTCCACTGCGTCAGCTCGCTGCCAATGCTGGTCGTGAAGGCGCGCTCATCGTTGAGAACGTCAAAACCAACAAAGACGGCTTCGGCTACAACGTCGCCACGGACAAATACGAAGACCTCATCGCTTCCGGTGTGGTGGATCCGACGAAAGTCACCCGCAGTGCTCTGCAAAATGCCGCTTCGATCGCCGGCCTCTTGCTCACCACAGAGTGCCTCATCGCCGAGAAGCCGGAGCCAGCCAAACCCGCTGCCGGTGGCCACGACCACGACCACGGCATGGGCGGCATGATGTAATTGAGGCGGCGCTTTCCAAGCGCCAAGCCAAAAACATCATCCTGATCATCCTCAAACCCACGCGGTTCACGCCGCGTGGGTTTTTTCGTGAAAAGATACCGAAAGATCGTGATGCAACATCATCACGATCGAGATCACGTGCCCATCGTATTGCCGTAGAGATCAATGTGCAGACGCGGTGTATAGCGGAAGCCATACTGCTTGCACCATTCCGCTACTTGTGAAGCACATTCATGCAGGACTTTGGTGTCAGTGCCCTCGGGCATCAGCAGAATTTTATCGCTTGGCACATCGAAATGATTTTTTTCTAACAAATCGATGATTTCGTGAACATCACTCTCCACACGCACAACGAATTTCATTTGAAAATCGCAGTGATCCAGCCAGGCGCGAATGACATCGGGTTGCCAGCGCGCGCGTTCGTGGCGGGATGACCAAGCACCGGCTTTTTCGACCGTGGGCGTGGAGTGGGCGAGCTTGGGACTGAGTGATGCAAGATCACACGCGATGCCGTTCGGGGCAATCGTGCCCGCAGTCTCAATGGTGATGTGTTTCCCAGCATCGTGAAGACTTTGAGCGAGTTCATGCATGCCCTTTGCGATCATGGGTTCTCCGCCCGTAAGTACCGCATGATGAGCGGGAAACGCGAGAATCTCGTCCATGATTTGATTCATCGTCATTTCCTTACCAGTAGGATTCCACGACGCATACGGAGTATCGCACCAGATGCATCGCAGATTGCATCCAGAAGTGCGCACGAAAACGCTCGGCACGCCGGCCAACGAACCTTCGCCTTGGATGGAGTAGAAAATTTCTGAAATGAGCATGGTGTGCGTTGCGGCGCTCTCCCAGCGCCATGCCGTTAGGTCTATCAGGTTGGGATTGACGATTGGAAAGCGCCGCCACGGGGAGCCTCAGGTAGGGGCGGAGTTTCAAGGTAGCTGGTGGGATCTTTTAGGCCGGCTAGCAGGAAAGCCTCCCTGCGTTCGACACAAGTGCCGCAGATGCCGCAGTGCATATCGCCACCTTTATAGCAGGACCAGGTGTGGCGGAAATCAATACCTAATTCATGCCCTCGAGCAGCAATTCCGGCCTTGTCCATAGCGATGAAAGGACGATCGATTTCCACTTGCGCGTATGTGCCCTCTTTAACCGCCTGCGCCATTCCCGCCATGAATGATTCGCGGCAATCCGGATAGATTGCGTGATCACCGGCATGGGCCGCGATCACCAATCGTCCCGCGCCCGCGTTTTCGGCAATACCGGCGGCAATCGCCAGCATGATTCCATTGCGAAACGGGATCACAGTTTGTTTCATGGTTTCCTCGGCATAGTGACCGTCCGGAATCTCCGCACCTCCTTGCAGCAGATGGCTTTGGAAGAGTGTGGTGAAAAAATCAAGTTTCACGACTTCATGGCGAATCCCGAGTTTTTCGCAATGCCAGCGAGCCATCGGCAATTCCCGGGCATTGTGCTTGGAGCCATAGTCGAAACTGACCGCCACACTCACCGGACCGCGTTGATGCGCGTGATACAGCGCTGTGACGGAATCCATGCCGCCGCTCAAGAGGACGATGGAGGGTGTGGTCGTCATGTTAACATTTGTTAGAGAATCGCTCCGGGCGCATAGGAGACCGCCTGAGGGAAGGCCTGTTCCAGTGCCTGCACGGCATCGGAAAACCAATCGACCTGTGGATCGGCGGCACCGGTTTCCGTTTCCCCTTTTTTCAGGATGAGATCGAGAATTTCCCGAGTGAGTCCCAGTCGAGCATCGTGTGCCAGACGTTCGATGAGATTGTTGCGATCGATTTTCCCACGACGCAGATCCTGCACAGTGGCAACGGCGTGCTCTTTGATCGCCTTGTGAGCCGTCTCGCGCCCCAGGCCCTGTTTCACCGCCTCCATCATCACAGTGGTGGTCATCAGGAAGGGAAGATAGTGCTGTGTTTCCGCCGCGATCATTTCGGGATAAGTTTCCATTTGATCGAGAATTGTAAGGAACGTTTCCAACAATCCATCAAGAGCAAAAAACGCATCCGGGAGCATCACGCGGCGCACCACGGAGCAGGAAACGTCACCTTCGTTCCATTGATCGCCCGACAAACCGGCAGCCATGGCCAGGTAGCCTTTGAGGATGACATGGAAACCATTCACTCGCTCGCAGGAACGGGAGTTCATCTTGTGCGGCATCGCGCTGGAACCGGTTTGGCCGGGGGCGAAGCCTTCGCTGGCAGTCTCGTGACCAGCCATCAGACGCAGGGTTTTGCAGAAGGATGAGGGTGCCGATGCCAGATCGGTGAGGCAGGAAACGACGCGGAAATCCAGCGAACGCGGATAGACCTGGCCGACATTGATCCATACGCCGGTCATGCCAAGATGATTCACGATGCGTTGCTCGAGTGCCGCGACTCTTCCGGCATCACCATCGAACAACGATAGCTGGTCCATTTGTGTTCCCACCGCGCCCTTCAGGCCGCGCACGTGATACTGATCGATGGTGGTTTGGAGTTGTCGGAAGCTATGAAGAAACTCCTCGCCAAACATGGCGATACGTTTGCCCATGGTAGTGGGCTGTGCGGCGACGTTGTGAGTTCGCGCGGTGAGCACGAGGTGGCGTGTGCTTTCCGCATGCTTGCGGAAACGATGGAGCACGGCGATGCATTTATCGCGCAGAACGAAGAGCGACTTGAAGACTTGCAGTTGCTCGACGTTTTCCGTGAGGTCGCGTGAAGTCATGCCTTTGTGCACATGCTCATGACCAGCGAGATCATTGTATTCCTCGATGCGCGCCTTCACGTCGTGTCGCGTGGTGCGTTCGCGGCGCATGATGGAGGCAACGTCGATCTGATGCTTGACCTTTTCATAAGCGGCGATGGCATCATCGGGGATTTCGAGTCCCAGGTCTTTTTGGGCCTTCATCACCGCGATCCAAAATTCCCGTTCGAGCAGGATGCGGCCCTCGGCGGACCAGATCGCCTGCATGTTTTCTGAGGCATAGCGTTCGGCTAATACATTTGCAATCACGCGGTTTGTTATCGTACTGCAGGAAGTTCGGCAATGCCTTTTCAGGCATGATGAGAGGATAAAATAAAAATCGATCAAAAAAAGGATTGCCACACAGGGGGGCGCGAGTGTATTTTCCCGCCCGCTGCAAACAGTAGCGCGGTTAGCTCAGTGGTAGAGCACCACCTCGACACGGTGGGGGTCGTAGGTTCGAAACCTACACCGCGCACCATTTTTTCCTCAGTGAAAAAATGCTCAGCGTTTTTTTTGCTGAATGATCCCGTTTTAGATCATCTGATTCCCAAGCGGAGAGTGTTTTATGCATTCAAGGATCCGTGGCGCAGGTTGTCTCGCCTCCCTGCCAAAGTTCAAGAAATAGGCATGGAGGCGAGACGCCTCCGGTACGGTTAGATTTCCAAGAAGTTCTGCAGCAGTTGTTTTCCTTCCTGCGTCAGGATGGACTCGGGGTGGAACTGGACGCCGTGGACGGGGAATTCTTTGTGCGCGAGGCCCATGATTTCGCCTTCTTCGGTCCATGCGGTGATGTCGAGGCAATCGGGCAAAGTTTCCCGTTTGACGATGAGGCTATGATAGCGGGTGGCTTCGAACGGGTTTGACAACCCACGGAACACGCTGGTGCCTTTGTGGTGGATAGGGGAAGTTTTTCCATGCATCAGGCGCTCGGCGCGGACGACGTCACCACCATAAACCTGGCCGATGCTTTGGTGGCCGAGGCAGACGCCGAGGATGGGCGTGGTGGCTCCCAAGGCCTCGATGACGGCGCAGGAAACTCCCGCTTCATTGGGCGTGCAGGGTCCGGGGGAAACGCAGATGCGGCTGGGCTTGAGCGCCTTGATCTGCGCGAGATCCATCGCGTCGTTGCGAATGATTTTCATTTCCGCCCCCAGCTCGCCGAAGTACTGCACGAGGTTGTAGGTGAAGGAGTCGTAGTTATCGATGATCAACAACATGGCGCTTAGGATTCGTGGGAGAGGGTGTTGGCGAGGGCGATGGCCTTGAGCATGCCCTGGGCTTTGTTGCAGGTTTCCTGATACTCGTAGGTGGGATCGGAATCGGCGACGACGCCGGCTCCCGCTTGCACATAGGCTTTGCCGTTTTTCACCAGGCAGGTGCGCAGGGTGATGCAGGAATCGTGCGATCCATCGAAGCCGAAATACCCGACCGCACCGGCGTAGGCGCAGCGTTTGGTGGGCTCCAGCTCGTTGATGATCTGCATCGCGCGGATCTTCGGCGCGCCGCTGACGGTACCGGCGGGAAATGTAGCGCGCAGCACATCGTAGGCGCTGTGCGACGGATCGAGTGTGCCGGTGACGTTGGAAACGATGTGCATGACGTGCGAGTAGCGCTCGATGATCATGAAGTCATCGACTTTCACCGAGCCATGTTTCGCGATGCGGCCGACGTCGTTGCGGGCGAGATCGATGAGCATGAGGTGCTCGGCGCGCTCTTTCGGGTCGTTCAAAAGATCAGCGGCAAGCGCGTCATCTTCCTCGGGAGTTTTTCCTCTCCAACGCGTGCCGGCGATGGGGCGGATGTCGATGCGGCCCTGGATGGAGCGCACATGCACTTCCGGCGAGCTGCCGACGAGAGCGAAATCGCCCAATTCTAACAAAAACATGTAAGGTGAGGGATTGACGTGACGCAGCGCGCGGTAGAGATCCACTGGTGCACCGCTATAGGGTGTCTCAAATCTCTGGCTCGGCACAAATTGGAACACATCACCGGCAGCGATGTATTCCTTTCCTTTGCGCACATTTTCTTCGAATTGCGCTTGCGTGGTATTGCTGCGGGCGGGAGCGCTTTGGGGAGGCGTGAGGCCATTCAGAGCGGGCACGTGGAGCGGGCGATTGAGAATTTCCACCATCGCGGCGACTCGGCCCTTCGCCTCGGCATAGGCGGCTTCGGCGGAATCAGACTCATCAATGAAAGCATTCGCAATGACCAGCAAGCGGCGAAGGCGGTGATCAAATACCAGCATCGTGTCGGCGAGCAGGAAAAGCGCGTCAGGGATTTGCAGATCGTCCGTGGGTGCCGTGCCGATGGTCGGCTCGAATTGTCGCACGGCATCATAGGAGAGATAGCCGAGCATGCCGCCGTAAAACGGAGGGATCGCACCGTGCGGCACTGGCTTGTAAGGAGCCATCTGGCGCTCCAGCTCGGCAAGCACATCGTCCTCGGCGGTGATGGTCTGCACTTTGCTACCGCGGGTGATGGTGATTGTTTTTCCTACAGCAGAAAACGTGCTTCGCGGTTTGCTGCCGACGATGGACCAGCGTCCGCCCTTTTCCGTGCTTTCGGCACTCTCTAACAGAAACGCGTGCGCGCCGTCGCGGATTTTCAGATAGGCCGATAGTGGCGTTTCAAAATCCGCCGCCAACTGCGTATAAACGGGAATCACGTTTCCCGATTTCGACAAAGCGAGAAAAGCATCAAAAGAGGGTTCGACCGGAAGAGCGTGCACGACACCCGATTGATAGCGTTGCGAAGAGCCTTGGTAAAGGAGAATTGCGTTCACCCAGATTCGTATCACAAGTGTCATTGACTTTTTTCATGCGGACGATGAACCTCGCCACCCGCCAATGTCACTGCTCACCGAGTCCAAAATCACCCTGCGCCTGGCGCTGCCCCTGATGATCGGGCAGTTGAGCCAGATGCTGCTGGGTGTGGCGGATACCTTGATGGTGGGGCAACTCGGCGTTACCGAGCTAGCGACACTGACATTCGTCAACTCGCTTTTCTATCTGCCGTTCGTGTTTAGCATCGGTCTTCTCACCTGCATTTCCGTGCATACTTCGCACTCGCGCGGAGCCGGTGATGCGACAGCCGCCCGGCGCAGTTGTCGCAATGGAGTCTATCTGGCGATCGTGGTTTCGTTGTTCTTTTTGGGGCTCTCGCTGGTCCTCTTGCCCTATCTTGGCCACTTTGGCCAGCCCCCCCATGTGGTGGCGATCTCGCGCGCCTATTTCACGATTTTGATGGTTTCGCTGGTACCAGCCCTGATTTCGCTGGCTCTGAAAAATCATGCCGATGCCCTCGACCGGCCGTGGCCACCCTTCTGGATTTTTCTGGGGGGAGTGTTATTCAACATCCTGCTCAACTGGCTGCTCATCTACGGCAAATGGGGCTGCCCGGAATTGGGAATGAACGGAGCGGCCTGGGCCACGCTGATCTCACGCGTGCTGATTATGATGGTTCTCTTCCTCTGGCTGGAATCATCCGTAACACTACGCGACTGGGTGCCGTTTTCCTGGTTCCGCAAACCTCTGAAAAGCGATCTCATCGCCCATGCGAAAATCGGACTACCTGCCAGCTTTCAGATGCTTTGTGAAGTCGGGGCGTTTTCCGCCGCCGGATTCATGATCGGTCATTTTGGCGAAGTGCCGATGGCTGCGCACCAAATTGCCATCACCTGTGCTTCATCTGCATTCATGATCCCCTTGGGTCTCGCCATGGCGTTGACCGTGCGCACGGGTGCCGTGGCGGGAGCTGGCGAAACCTCACGATTGCGCACGGTCGTTCACTCGGGTTGGCTTTTGTCCACGGCGTTCGGCCTGATGAATGCCGGACTGTTTTTCTTCGGCGGACGCTACGCGGCAAAACAATTCACGGACGCGCCGGATGTGATCGCCCTATCAATTTCGCTCTTGGGCATCGTCGGTGTCTTTCAGATTTTCGACAGTGTCCAAGTCGCCTCTTCCTCGATGTTACGTGGGCTGCACGACACCCGTATTCCCGCCATCATGGGCTTTGTCGCCTACTGGGTGGTAGGCCTGCCAGTCGCCCGCTGGCTGAGTGAATCATGCGCATGGCAGGCGCGCGGGGTCTGGTGGGGTCTTGCGGCCGGATTATTCGTCGCCTGCATGACCCTGGGTCCGCGGCTGCGGCATCACCTGCGTCGCCAAAGCGAGATCTAACGCTTCTGGCTTTTTTGCGACTTCGGTCTTGCCTCATCCTGCCCCCAACGTGGTTCCCAGTCCGGGGCATCGGTTCGCGCCAGTTTCAAATATTCGCCAATCTTCGTCGCGATTTCCGGATATTGTGCAGATACATCGTTTTTCTCCGCTATGTCGTTTTTTATGTCGTATAATAATACGGTCTTTTTCGGTCCGCCACTACGAATTCCTTTCCACCGGCCTTGATAGAGAGCGGCTTGAGAAAATCCTCCTTCATCAAATTCCCAATAAAGAAAATCCGGAGTAGCCTGTTTCTTTCCGGACAAAGTGGGTACAATGCTGACGCCATCGATCTTGTGTTGTAGCGGTGCTCCAGCCAACTCCGCGGCAGTAGCCAACCAATCAGCGAACGAGCCCACGTGATCCGTGACGACACCAGACGGCACCTTTCCCGGCCACCAGGCAATGAATGGAATCCGGATTCCACCGTCTGTGAGACTGCGCTTGTAGCCTGTGAACGGACCTGATGGCTTGAAGCGCGACAACTGATGCCCGCTCTCGTTATGTGGACCGTTGTCGCTGGTAAAAATCACAAGTGTGTTTTTGGCGATACCGAGTTTTTCCAGATGTTCCAGCATGCGCCCCACATAAGCATCCACCCGGGCAATCATCGCTGCGTGCCCGCGATCCTGAGTCGGCCAAGATTCATCAGCAAACGCACCATAATCGGGAACATGCGCACCGTCACCCAGGGCGGTGCGCCGTTCATTATTGGCATGAGGTGTTACCATGCTCCAATAGAGAAAAAACGGCTTGTTTGATTTTTCCGAGACGAACTTGATCGCTTCATCGGCAAAAAGATCATCGGCATACTGCACAGCGGTGGTTGCGTAGCCACCGCCCTTTTGACCAACTGGCACCACCACGTTCGCCAATCGTTCTTTTTGTTCATTGCGCCACAAATACTCGGGGAAATGATTGTGTGCATGCGTATGATTGAGATAACCGTAAAATTGATCGAAGCCCTGTCGGTATGGCAATCCTTCTTCCGTGCCACCATATTCACCCAAGCCCCATTTGCCGATGCATGCGGTGCGGTATCCCGCTTTCTGCAACACCGTGGCCACCGACACATCATCACGGGTGAGGCCCACATTCGCCTTGTTTCCCCTCACACGGGCATGCCCCTGGTGCATACCCGTCATCAGAACGCAACGCGATGGCGCACACACCGTAGCACCCGAATAGTAGTGGGTGAAACGCATCCCCTGCCTGGCCATGCGATCGGTGTAAGGCGTGGGGATTACCTGCTGGCCATAACAACCCAATTCGCCATATCCAAGGTCATCCGCCATGATCCAGATCAAATTGGGTGTCTGAGCGAGGCTGGCGAGTTGATACGCGAGACACCAAATCAACAATATCCTCAGGTAACTTCTCATGCGCCCATCATACGATGGCAAGATGTCGAGGCAATGCGAAAGCATCACGGTTGCCACCAACATTTTCTTGCAAGCCACCATGCTCTGATTAGCGTAAGGACGTCATGTCACACAATTCAAATCCCCAAGCCATTGCCCGGCGCGATTGGTTGAAATCCCTCTCGCTCGGTAGCCTCGGCGCGCTCGCTGCCACATCCGTTCAGGCACAGCAGGATTCCTCAGCCAAATCAGGCCGCGTCCGTGGCATCATCTTCATGGTGTCCGATGGCATGAGCCCCGGTGTGTTGACCATGGCGCAGAATTTTTCCCGGCTCACCCGCAACAAAGGCACGCACTGGTGGGACTTGATCAACCACGCCAAAGCAGCGCGCGGACTCATGGACACCGCATCAGCAAACTCCATGGTCACCGACTCCGCGGCAGCCTCCTCCGCATGGGGCGGAGGACAGCGTGTCAACAATGGCATGATCAACTACAGTCCCGCAGGAAAAGCCATCACCCCTATCGGCCAAATCCTCAAGGATAAAGGTCATCGCATCGGATTGGTGACCACGGCGACAGTGACACACGCCACGCCCGCGGGATTCGCCGCAGCAGTCACGGATCGCAACAAGGAGGATTCCATCGCAGAGCAATACCTCGACCGTGTGGATGTGATTCTCGGCGGTGGGTCGGCGTTTTTTGATCCAAAGACGCGCGCCGACAAAAAGGATCTTTTCACCAACTATGAAACTTCGGGTTACGAGATCGTGCGCCATCGTGATGCAATGCTCGGATCGAGATCAAAAAAACTGTTAGGCACTTTTTCCAAAGGCTATATCCCCTATTCGATCGACCGGAACCAAAGCAAAGAGCTTCAGACTTCCGTGCCAACACTCGCGGAAATGGCCGCGGCGGCTGGCGCACGCTTCCTCGCGGGAACCTCGCCTTTTCTTTTGCAAATCGAGGGCGCACGCATCGACCACGCTGCCCATCTCAACGACATCGGCGCACTTCTTCATGAGCAGATCGCTTTCGATGACGCATTGGGTCAAGTGCTGGAGTTGACAGCACAACATCCAGACATCCTCGTCGTTGTAACCAGCGATCACGGCAACTCAAATCCCGGGCTCAATGGCATGGGAGCCTCCTACAAAAACAGTTCGAAATGTTTCCAGCGCATCGCCGCCATGAAGGAATCCCACGAATCGCTCTTCGCCCGTTGGACGAAAAAACCGCAGCAGGATCTGGCGGCGATGATCCGTGAAAACCTCGGCTTTGCGCTGGAAGCGAATCAGAAAAAGTCACTGGTGGAAATTTTACAAAATAAGGACGTCATCGAATGGAACGACCAACTCGCCAAGCCCGAAGGGCTGTTAGGCCAATTCGCTGGCAATCATACCGGCGTCGGCTGGACCGGAACCACACACACGTCGGATCCTACCATCGTCACGGCCATCGGCCCGCAATGCGAACGCTTTTCCGGCATGGTGGTGAACACCGATGTTTTCCGCCACTTCACCGAATTGCTAACGTGAAAGAGATTTGGTGTCCCACACGTTACTCAGAAGTGAAAATACTTCTTTCGTTGGTCGCGTTCATCGCCTTTATCGGACCCTTAGGTGCCGTATCCACTGCCAGTCCGCCCAACATACTGGTCATTCTTGTGGATAACATGGGTTTCTCCGACATCGCGCCCTATGGTGGAGAAATTGAAACTCCCCACCTCGCGTCACTAGCGGCGAATGGCATGTGCTTCACCCAGTTCTACAACTCCGCGCGATGCTGCCCCACGCGTGCCGCACTGCTCACCGGCCTTCATCCACATCAAGCCGGCATCGGTCACATGGTCAAGGAAAAGGCCTCAACCAAGGATGCTTCTGCGGATGCCTACCGCGGCAACCTCAACGACTCCTGTCTCACCTTGGCACAGGCGGCGAAATCCAAAAACTATGCCACCTACATGACTGGGAAATGGCATGTCGCCGGTGACGACCGTGCCGATTGGCCGCTGCAACGCGGGTTCGACCGCTACTATGGCAATCTTCACGGCGCGGTGCATCAGTTCACTCCCTACGGCGAACGCGTGATGTATGATGGCAACACACCCGACCCCGCGCCGAAGAGCACCACCCAGCGTGCGTTCTACACAACGGATGCATTCGCGGATCACGCCGCACGTTTTCTGACTGATCATTTTGCCAAAACCAGAGATCAAGAATCGCCGCAGCCGTTTTTTCTCTACGTTGCTTTCACCGCTCCGCATTGGCCCCTGCACGCGCACGACGAAGAACTCGCCAAGTATCGCGACAAGTATCTCATGGGCTGGGACAAACTGCGCGAACAGCGCTTCGCCCGTCAACAGGCATCGGGATTGATTCCGAGTTCATGGAAGCTTTCACCGCGTGATCCCGATGTCCCGGCCTGGGATTCACTGAGCAAAGAAAAACAACAGCAAAGTGCCAGCCTGATGTCCGCCTATGCCGCCGTGATCGATCGACTGGATCAAAATATTGGCAATCTTTTTCAAACCATCAAAAAAAACAAAGCATGGAACAACACGCTGATTTTGTTTCTTTCTGACAACGGTGCGTGCGCCGAGGGATCGGTCATCGGCCTGGGAGATCCCGTGAAAGACCGCGCTGCTCTTACGGCGCTACAACGACCAAGCTACGGCAAGGGCTGGGCGAACGTTTCTTCCACGCCCTATCGTCTTTTCAAGAGCTTCGCCCACGAGGGCGGCAGCAACACACCGTTCATCGCCCATTGGCCGGATCGCATCAAAAAACATGATTGGTATCGGGAGCCAGCCCATTTGATCGACATCATGCCCACCCTGCTCGAAATCACCGGTGCGTCTTATCCAGCGGAACTGCGTGGCAAGAAACTCACCAAGCTGGAAGGAGTATCGCTCACACCGGCATTCGATGGCTCCTCTCTCCCGCGCCGGCAACCTCTCTGCATCGAACATCAAAATAACGCGTTTCTCCGGGATGGCGTCTGGAAACTGGTGGGAGCACGGGTCAGCACCGCGGCAGGAACCCAGCGGAAACAGTGGGAACTCTATCGCATGGACGAAGATGGAACGGAACTCCATGACCTCGCCGCCGCCCAACCGGAAAAACTCCGCGCACTGGCCGATCAGTGGGAAGCCTGGGCCCAACGGGTCGGAGTCTATCCGAAAAAATAATGCGGCATCAAGGATTCCATCCGCTTGCCTGATCAATCGCTTGTTCGACAATTTTCGCCGCAAGGCTTTCCGTCGCCTGATCCAAGCGCTGCACGGCGCGCTTGAGAATGTTGGCTTCATTGCCATCGAGTGCTTGTGCAACCTCACTTCGCGCTTGATTGATTTCAGCGAGTTCATTTTCACTCAACCACTGGCTTCCCATCTGCAGCGCCGCATCCACGGCGGGAAGCAACTCTTCTGCCTTAAGCTTGGCTTCCGTCCAGACGCGCTCTGACATATCGGCAAACGCATACTCCACGGATTCACTGACCATTTGCCCGAC
The DNA here is from genome assembly GCA_049240965.1 of Akkermansiaceae bacterium. Lineage (GTDB taxonomy): Bacteria > Verrucomicrobiota > Verrucomicrobiia > Verrucomicrobiales > Akkermansiaceae > UBA956. Next base: position 205,953 of record JBMLRP010000004.1, on the reverse strand, counting down.
CTTTTCATCGCTCACATCCACCGCGGAATGCTCGATGACAAGGACCTGATCCTTGCCTGTGGAAACATCACGAGCGAGTACTTCCAGAATGCCGTTTTCATCAAGCCGAAACTGTACGCCAATGCGAGCCTGGCCCTTGGGCGCCGGCTCGAAGGGCACATCGATCTGCCCGAGCTCCCAGTTATCGCGAGCCATTTCCCGTTCGCCCTGCAAGACACGGATGCGCACGGCTTTCTGGCCGGCCACCGCATTGGTGAACATTTCGCCCGCCTTGCAAGGGATCGTTGTATTGCGCGGGATCAACACGTTCATCAATCCGCCGAGAGTTTCGATACCAAGACTCAGTGGCGTCACATCCAGCAACACCATCTGCTTCATCGCCCCGCTAAGTATTCCCGCTTGAATCGTCGCACCGAGCGCGATCGCTTCATCCGGATGCTGTGATACATCGGCCACGCGGCCGAAACATTGCTCCACCGCCGCTCTCACGGCAGGGATGCGAGTGCTGCCCCCCACCAGTACCACGGTGTTGATTTCCTGGGGCAGAAGCCGCGCATCGTTCAACGCCTTATGGCAACACGCGATGGTTTTAGCGATCCACGGCTTCATCCATTCCTGCCAGAGCGCACGGGAAATGTCCGCAGTAAAACTCTTCACCCCGTCATAAAACGGCAGCGAAAATGTCTCCTCCTCACGATGGGAAAGTGAACACTTCACCCGCTCGGCCTCGACCAGCCAGCGCAGCCGTTGTTCCTGCGGCATGACTTGCCAGTCAAGCCCGGCGCGCCGAGCGATCATGGTGGCCATGGTCAGATCCAGATCGTCACCACCCAGCCGGGTATCGCCATGCGTCGACAACACCTGGAACACACCCTCCTGCATTTCCAAAATTGATAGATCGAATGTCCCACCTCCGAGATCATACACCGCCACTCGTGACCGATCGCCGAGTTGATTCAGGCCATAACACAAAGCGGCAGCTGTCGGCTCGTTGATGATCCGCACCACCTCCAGTCCCGCAAGCTCTCCGGCGCGTTTGGTGGCCTGGCGCTGACCATCGTGAAAGTAAGCAGGCACTGTGATCACCGCCTTATGAATCGACTGCCCTAAACGCCACTCCGCCACGCGCTTCAACTCACCAAGAATCAAGGCGCTGATTTCTTCCGGCGACTTCCCGACGTGAGACAGATCGGCGGGAATGCCAGACTCACGTCCCATCCATCGCTTCACGCTGGTGATCACGCGCGCGCCATCCACCGCCCTACGCCGCAATGCCTTACGTCCCACCTCGACAGTGCCATCTTCTCCCAGAAAAACGGCGCTCGGCATGATTCGTTTGCCCTCCTCATCCGCGAGCAACAGGGGGAAACCCGAGTCAACCACGCCGATGGCGGAGTTGGTCGTGCCCAGATCAATCCCAACAATGATCTCGCTCATACCTTGAGTTGCACCACTTTTTGGCGGAACAGTTCATAAAGTTCGCTCACATCATCCGCATACATCATCATCTCACGTGTTTCCGGTTTGGTAAACATGCGCGCGATCGCAGCCAGCGCATGGAGATGCTTCTGGTAGGATTTCAAAGGGGAAATAAACAGGACCACGAAATGAACCATGTCACGATCCTGCGCATCAAAATCAATACCAGCACGTGAACGACCGAACACCGCAACCACATCATCGATGTGCTCGGAAAACGCATGAGGAATCGCCACGCCACCGCCAACGCCCGTACTGATCAACGACTCACGTTGATGCAAGCTGCAGGAAACCTCTGCACGCCACTGAGGCGGAAAATTACCTACCGCAATCAGATGATCCAACATTTCCTCCATCGCCTGCCAGCGATCAGCTGCTTGCAAATCAAGCAGTATGTGATTCGGAGTGAGAATTTCAGACAACTTCATGCGTTACTGTTATGGCTGTTTAGTCCCATATCCCTGATGTGGCAAGCGGTTTTTCAAGACACCACCGGCCTGCAAGGAATTTCATGACCACCACAAGCCGTGCCATGGACAGGGTCGTGACATGGTTTTTGGTTGGAAGATTTTCATCCGGTTGTTACGGATGAAGCACGCCATGAAGACCTCGCTGTATTATCTCTGTGTTTCCTTCGCCATCACCTCATGCACTCCTCCCACTCCATCGGAGCCTTCACATATGATCAGCGAACAAGAATTCGCCTACGGCACGGCGCAACAATACGGAGGCAACGTCGGCACACGATTTGCCATGTTCCAGCTCATCTGGCAGTCCAATGGCAATGTTGTGGGAGGCTACTATCACCCTGACGATCAGGGACGCATAAGTTACGAACTCAAAGGGAAAAACACTGCCGAAGGACAAATGGTTCTCACGGAATTTACGCGTGGCAAACCGACAGCGATCCTGACACTCCACAAAACCAGAACCAGCAGCGACCCCCTCATCACGTGGTCCGGGGAAATGCACAATATGGATGGCAGGGTATTTCCTGTTAGTATCACCCGTAGCAAGTAATCTCATCGCGCCATGCATCGCAAAACTCGCATCATGAAACGTTTATTCTTTCTCTTTTTGGGCATCTTACCCGCATCAGGCATCGATATTCCTGCCGGCGGAAGGGCGCTGGACTTACAAGGACTCTCCGCTCATATCTTTCAGGAAAATGGCCGAACTCAAAATACGGCAGAAGGGAAAAAACTGCAAATCACGCGTGCAGAGCCCTCGCGTCCTTTTGTGGCACAGTGCTCGGTCACCGCGACTCAGCCGCAGAAAATCCCCAAAAACAGTCCGATACTCGCCAATATTCGCTGCCGCGCCATCGGATCGAAACGCACGGCTTTTCTTGCCAAATGGCAGCTAGGCGCCACACCTTACACCGCATACACGGGAATGATGGAGGTCCCTGTGACGAGTGAGTGGCAGGAGTGTCCCGTGCTTTTGATTACGCAAGAAGACATCGATACCTCACGCCTGCAACTCACTCTGCTCTGCGGACAACAAGAACAGGAATGGGAAGTCGCAAAAATGGAGGCATGGGTCTATCCTGCTGGTACCGATGTCAGCCGCTTTCCCCGCATCCGCCGTAGCTACGAAGGCCGCGAGGCGAACGCCGCTTGGCGAAAAGAGGCGATAGCTCGCATCGAACAAGAACGGAAACGCGAGCTGAGTCTGGTTTTGCGCGATGAGCAGGGAAACCTGCTGCGTGACCACCCGGTGACGCTGACCTTGCGTCGTCATGCTTTCGGTTTCGGCTCGGCGATTCCCGTGAGCCGATTGCTCGATCCCTCGCCGGATGGAGATGCGTTCCGGCGTATCGTGGACAACTATTTCAGCATGGTGGTATTCGAGAATGACCTCAAAGATTACGGCTGGAATCCGGATGCGAGCGCTGCGCAAAAACAAAAGCGTAATCAACAACTCGATCAGGCACTGGCATGGTTGTCCGAGCGGAAAATCGCCGTCAGGGGACACTATCTCATGCAAACGGCACGACCACACAATCTCACGGGCAAATCCGCCGATCAGGTGCGCCGCCATTTTATCGAAAGCACGCGTGAACGACTGGCATTCGCGGGCAACCGCGTCTGCGAGTGGGATGTCATCAACCATCCGGTCGCCTGGGCCGGAGCCGATCTGCTGACAAAGCATCAAGGACTTGAACGAATCGATCGCGAGGTTTTCGATCTCGCCCGACAACACACCCAGCTCCCCTGTTTTGTCAACGAGGATCAGATTTTCCGTCCCGGCGCACAGAGCGATGGCACGTTTTTGTATCTTCAATCGTTAAAGTCAGAGGGATATCCGGTGGCAGGTCTGGGCAATCAGGCGCATTTTGATGAGAGCTATCTGCCATCACCCACCGAAATGCTCGCCACTACCGACCGCTTTGCGAAAGTTGTGCCGCGACAAATCATCACCGAGTTTGATGTGGTCACCACAGCCGATGAGGAACTCGCGGCAGACTTCACACGTGACACCCTTATCACCACTTTCAGCCACCCCGCCTACCATGGCTTCATGTTGTGGGGGTTCTGGGAAGGTTCCCACTGGAAACCCCAGGCGGCTTCATGGAATCGTGATTGGTCCATACGAGCACGCGGTCAGGCTTTCATCGACCTCGTTAGCAAACAATGGCATACGGAAGTCACACTGCGCAGCGACAAAAACGGCAAAGTCACCTGGCGTGGTTTCCCCGGATGGTATGAGGCAAAAGGGGCTGGGATTCCGAAATGGCAGGAAGCGAAATAATGGAATAACAAAACAGGCGGCTTTTCAGCCGCCTGTTTTGTAAAGAGAGCGCAATCGAATCAGCCCACCACCTCTACGTTTTCAGCGGCGCTTTCTTCCGTTTCACGATAATCGGCGTTGTTGATCTTCGCCCACCAAAGGACCAGGGCGGAAGCAACGAAAATCGAGGAATAGGTTCCCACCACAATTCCGATCAAGATCATCAGGGAGAAATCCTGCATCGCCTGACCGCCGAAGAGATACAACGCTCCGACAGAAAACAACGTGGCACCCGAGGTCAACACCGTCCTTGACAGCGTGGCATTGATCGCCTCGTTCATGATGTCTTTCAATGTCCCAGTGCTGTAGCGTAGGGACTCGCGAATCCGGTCAAAGATAATCACAGTATCGTTGATCGAGTAACCCGCGATCGTCAAAATCGCCGCGATGTGAATCAAAGAAAGTTGATTGCCCAAAATCACGATCAAACCGCAGGAGATGATCACGTCATGGAACAATGCGATAATCGCGCCGACGGCGAAGGACATACGGTATCTCAGCCCCACATAAAGGAAAATCAACGCCATGCCCATCAACAAAGCCAGACCGGAATCACGAAGGAATTCCATACCGAGGAGCGCTGACACCTCCTCGCGGCTTGGAGTAAGATTTTCTGATCCAATCTCGGGAAAGGTTGCGGCCAATTTCTCCTCAATCACCGATGCATCCTTGCTATCGCAGCGCACCGTCAAAAGACGCCCCGTCACCAGATTCATCTCTTCCTGAGGGGTGGCGGACTTTGACAAAGTCAGGCCTTTGATGACCTTCTCCACCTCGGCAAAAGGCAATCCCTGTTTTTGTCCAAGATCGTAAGTGATGATCGTGCCGCCGGTAAAATCAATCCCCAGTGAACGCTCTTTTTTGATCGCGCACACCGCCACTGAAGCAACGATCAATGCAAAAGAAATCAGTGCTGCAACACCGCGTTTTCCGAGGAAATCATAACCCGAAGATTTGATCAAGTTGGCGAACTTGAAAGTCGTGATCATATTGCGATCAATGCACCAGCGGAACAGCACACGCGTCACCAGAATCGAGGCAAACATCGAAGCTACCAGACCAATCGTCAGGGTAATCGCGAAGCCTTTGACCGTGCCGCTGGCGCGCCAGAACAAAACGATCGCCGTGATCAACGAAGTGAAGTTCGAGTCGAAAATCGCCGTGAAGGCTTTTTCATAAGCGAGAGCCAAAGCATTTTTCACCGATTTACCAGCGGCGATTTCCTCACGAAGACGTTCGTAGATCAGAACGTTCGCGTCCACGGCCATGCCGATGGTGAGAACAATACCGGCGATACCGGGCAGTGAGAACGCGAAACCAAACATCGCCATAATGCCAAAAAGCATCAGAGTATTCACCACCAAACCTACGAGGGCCACAAAGCCGGCAAAACGGTAGTAGAGCAAAATAAACAAAAAGGTGGCAGCCAAACCGACCAAGCCCGACATCACCCCTTGTTTCACCACAGCGGCACCAAGCGTAGGCGATACTGTGCGCTCCTCATCGAGTGCCAGCGGGTTGTTGATCGGATTCATCAGGTTTTTCGCCAGAGAAACGGCTTCACCCTGAGCATTCAGACCTGTGATTTGGAATTGTTTACCGAGAGGAACTTGTTGCACCACGGGAGCACTGATACAGCGACCATCGAGCACGATGGCAATACGATCGCGTCCCGCATTCATCGGAGCCGTGAGGGCAATCATTTTATCCTCGCCATTGCCATTGAGCGTGATGTCCACCCGGCCACCGCCCATCACATCGGGAGAAGCGCGCACGATATCGTTGCCTTGCACCGCGGGGCGGCGGTTGAGCAAAATGTTGCGGGTCATTTCTTTTTCATCAGGAGTGCCCTCCTCGACTTTGTAAACATACTGGAACACCTTGTAGCCGGGCTCGATGTGCTCGCCTGAGGCAACCTGATCCGCAAGCATGTCTGATTGAGGATGCACCTCACGCAGTTCGAGTTTCGCGGCCTCTTGCAGTTTCTTCTTCACCGCAGCAGCTTCCTCGGGCTTCACACCGGGCATCTGGACCACCAGGCGGTTCACACCCTGACGGAAAATCACAGGCTCGGCGACTCCGGATTCATTGAGCCGTTTCTCGATGATCGTAATGGCGTTGTCCGTATCCTGCTCGGTTACCTCCACCTTATTGCCTTCCTCATCCTCGCGAGGTTGCACTTTCATCGTAAAAGACGAACCACCCATGATATCGATCGCACCTTTGAGTTTTCGCTCCAGCGGTAGCAAGGCGATCAGGCAAAGCAAGGTCACCAACACGAGCAGCACCGAACCAACATCACGCTTGCGGCGCTCATGCTCGGTCGCAAAATACCAACCGAAAAGCACGAGCAAAATGAGTCCGTAAAAGAAAAGCCCCAGTGGATCAGCGGTGACTTTTTCCATCCAAACGGGAAACGAAAGTTTGTTCAACCACTCGGGTAAAACAGCGAGAGTCGCGGGAAATGAGGACATGTGCATACGCGGGTAAAATTCCAAGAAATGATGAATCAAGCGTCTTTTTTGATCACGAGAGCCACGGCCGTTTTATCAAACTCCACCATGGTGCTGTCAGCAATTTTGATCACGACGGTCTTTTCCTTGATATTATGCACGAGACCGTGAATACCAGCAGTCGTAATCACCTTGTCGCCGGCTTGCATCGATTCAATGCGCTGCTGCAATTCCTTGCGCTGGCGTTGTTGCGGCCGGATCAGCAGGAAATAAAACATCACCACCATAAGCCCCATCATGATCAGGCCTTGGTAGCCGGGCGCGGCACTCTGGCCGGAGGTTTGTGCGAAAAGAGAAAAGAGGGTCGGAATCATGATCGTTGAAGGTAGCGTTGGATGAAGGAATTTTTGAAAGACACAAAGGTTCCGTCAGCGATGGCTTGGCGCGCGTCGCTCACGAGACGCAAATAGAAATGCAGATTGTGGAAAGAAAGCAACCGTAAAGAGAGAATTTCTCCCGCCCGGAACAAATGGCGGATGTAGGCTCGGGAAAAGCGGGCCACATGCGGATGGGCGGTTTCGCAGAGAGGACGGGTGTCGCGGGCGAAGGCGAGGTTCTTGATCTGGATCGGGCCATCCAAGGTGAATGCCGTGCCGTGGCGGGCCACACGGGTGGGCATGACACAGTCAAACATGTCCACGCCACGACCGATCATCTCCAAAATCTGCGGCGGGGTGCCCAGGCCCATGGCGTAGCGCGGTTTGTTTTCCGGCAAATACGGCACCGCGTTGTCGATGGCGCGAAACATTTCCTCCTCCGGTTCGCCGACGCTGACGCCGCCCACCGCATAGCCATCGAAGTCCATCTCCGCCAGCTCGGTGGCGGATTGAGCACGAAGATCGGCATAGATGGAGCCCTGCACGATGCCGAAATGGTGTTGTCTCCCCTGTCCCGAACGCGGTTCATTCTGTGTGACCCAGTCCTTGCAGCGGCGCGCCCAACGGGTGGTGAGCGCGAGTGATTGAGCCGCATACTTTTCATCGCAGGGATAAGGTGGGCATTCATCGAAGAGCATGGCGATGTCCGAGCCGATGGCAGCCTGGATTTCCATGCTCAGTTCAGGGGTAAGCAGCATTTTCGAGCCATCGAGGTGATTTTGAAAACGCACGCCCTCTTCGGTGATTTTGCGCAATTTCGCCAGGGACCACACCTGAAAACCACCGGAATCGGTAAGGATGGGTTTGTTCCACGAGGCAAAGGAATGCAGTCCACCCATGTCCTTGATCAACTCATGGCCGGGTCGGAGCCAGAGATGGTAGGTATTTCCCAAAATGATCTGTGCGCCAAGGGCTTCGAGATCATCAGGGTGTAAGGTTTTCACCGATCCCTGGGTGCCCACAGGCATGAAGATCGGCGTCTCCACCGTGCCATGCGGCAAATCGAGACGCCCGAGTCGCGCTTTGGATTCGGCATCAGTCTTCAGTAGGGTAAATGGCACGCGCGCATTCAAGGGGAAATCCACGCACATGAAAAGAGCGATTTTTTCGCGGCTCAATCGAGCAGATCGGTGAAGGTCGCGAGCTGGATCTTTTCCCCCGCGAGAACATTGAGAACATCGATGACCCGTTGTTGCCGCGCATCGCGGTCGACCCAGATCTGTACCGCGGGCTCTTGGTTCGCGGCACGCGAGACATCGGCATAGGTTTTCAGCCAGGAAGTCAGGAGTGGCAACTCGCGTGAATCGGAGGCCACATCCATCAGCTGAGCCTGCGCTTCCGCCCCCACGAGGATGGACCCTTGAGCATCCACGCGGATCAACAGAGGGGCGATATCGGGCATGTGAGGATCCGAGCTTTGATCGGCTGGAATCTGCAAGCGCAGATCGTTTTCGGATTTCTGGATGCTGGTCGCGACCAGAAAGTAGATGAGCAGCAAAAAGCAAACATCAATCAGTGAGGAAATGTCGAGCGCGGGCGTATCGGATGGATCGGTGGATTTTTTTCGTTTCATGATCGTGATCGTTGGGTCTTCACAGAAGGAAACGAATGACGCCGAATTTTCTTATGAATTTCTCTCCGCGCTCATTTGCCATATTTCCGCACCACCTGATTCCAGAACGCCGGAAATTGTTTCACCGCATCGCGCCGCGTGGTGTTGATGAGCCGATTGCTTTGCGTGCCGCCAAAAACCGTGCTGTCAAAAATCCCCAGCCGTGGTGTGATGCCATCTTCCTGCTGGCCCATGGTGCCGTAAATGTAACCGGTGCGGGCATCCATGCACAAAACCGTGAGCTGGGTGTTTTGTTTGGGCAATCCCACATCGAACATCCCCAGGGTGGCGGCTTTGACGAGGGAATCGCCGGTGCCGCCATCGGTCATCTGATCACAAACGAGAATCACATCGAGCCCGAGGAATTTGACATCATTGAGCAACTTCGCGCGCTTGGCGAGCACGTCGCCGAGTTGGTAATACTCATTTGATGCCACCAGGGCATTGATCGATTGCATGCAACGGATTTGCCCGCTCTTCGTTAGATCCTCTGCCGCCGTACCGAAATCGAGAACATCGGTGCGTGCGGTGGTGAAGATGCCGATGGAGGAAGGAGTGCGCAGATCCGGGCGTCCGCTAAGCCGGCTGTAGCCCTTGAGCTGGATCATCTGCTGTGAAGAACTTACGGGAGTGGCGCCGGAATAATCACCGCAAGAGCTCAGCACCATGAGGGCGAGACTGGGGATCAGACGGGCGTAACGACGGGTGAAACGAGATGGTGTGTTCATGACGGCAACGAAGGTGGCAAAAAAATCTTGATTGATCGAATTTATTTACATGATACAATCATCAGAAATTCTGATGAATGCATTTCCTTGGTACTCCACCGAACTTTTCCTCCGCATCTGTGAAGCCGGCGGTCTCTCCGCAGCATCGCGCCATGGCAAGATCGGCATTTCCCAGCCGGCGCTGAGTGCGCAAATGGCGACGCTGGAACAGCACCTGGGGGTGAAGCTCTTCGAACGCAAGCCGTTTCAGCTCACGGCGCAGGGACGGCAGTTTCAGGAAGAGGCCCTGCGATTACGGACGCGCATGGGATTGCTGGAACATGCACTGGCACAGGGCACGAAAAAACCGCTGCGCATCGCAGCCGCCGATGTGATCATCCGCAACTACCTGCCACTGCTGCTCAAACAAATCGATCATGGCACGCGCACGCGCCTGGTCTTGCGCGAGGCACCGTCACAGGATCTCGCGGGTCTGGTTCGCGATGGTGAGGCGGACATTGCGATCGGCGCGCTGTCACGGCATGTGCATCAAGGCACGACGCCGTTGGTGGAGGTGATTGCCAAGCCTGTTTTTCTCTTGCATGTGCCGCCGTCCTATCGGAAAAAAATCAAACAGTGGCCTGACCTCATAACCCTGATTAAAAACGAGCCACCAGGCTTGATTTCGCTTCCCCAGGACAGCCTCATTTGCCAACACATCAACGCCGCACTGCGCAAGTCACGCGTGGAATGGCATCCCACTGTAGAGGTATGCTCCCTTAGTCACGTGCCCGTATATGTCGACCTCGATTTCGGGTTTGGATTCGGCATCCTCACGGCAGATGTGAAAACTTCATCGCATTTCAAACACTGCATTTCCGCGCCCACGGATCGCATCCCCGCCCTACCCATCGGCGTCTGGTATCACGAGAACCTCGACCCTACCGCCCAGCACTTGCTCAGCTTAATCCGACAAATGGGTAAGAGGATTTGTTAGATAAGATTACACAGTTGCGATCGCACTAACCGGACGATGCGCCCCATACAAGGTGAAGCCCGTCGTGTCCTCGATGTGGAGGTCGAGCATTTGTCCCATGCATGGTTCGATGTCGCCCTCGAAGACGACGATGCGATTCTGGCTCGTGCGGCCGGAAAGGCGCTGGTCGTTGTAGCGCGACAACCCCTCACACAAGATGCGCTGCGTGGTTCCGACCAACTCGGCATGCTGGCGTTTGCAGATTTCATTCACAGCCTGCAACAAAATCTGATTGCGCTCTTCCTTCACGCTTTCCTCGATCTGGCCGTCCATCTCCGCAGCGGGTGTATTGCGGCGTTTGGAGTAACGGAAGATGAAGGCATTGGCAAACTGCACTTCTTTCACCGTGTCCATCGTCGCTTGGAAATCCTCTTCCGTTTCCGTAGGGAAGCCCACGATGATATCCGTGGTGATCGCAAGGTCAGGACGCGCAACTTTCATGTTACGGCAGATCTCCATGAATTTCTCATGGCGATACGGACGTTTCATCAACTGCAGAATCCGATCAGATCCGCTCTGCATGGGAAAATGAATGTGCGAGCAGAGCTTGGGCAGATCCACAAAAGCCTGCACCAGATCATCGCGGAAACCGATGGGATGCGGTGACACAAAACGGATGCGCTCCAGGCCATCGACCTCATGCACCGCCTCTAACAACTGCACGAACGGCGACTTGCGGGCGACGATGGGGAACTCGGTGCGGCCATAGAGATTGACAATCTGACCTAACAGATTGACTTCCTTCACGCCTTGATCCACGAGACGTTTCACCTCATCGACGATGTCCACGATGGGACGACTGCGTTCCTTGCCCCGCGTATCCGGCACGATGCAGAACGAGCAGCGCATATTGCAGCCCTGCATGATGGAAACAAAAGCGCTGACCTGGCGGGTCTTGGTGAGGTGATCGCGGATGGTGTTTTGCGATCCGGCTTCCTCCTCCACATCGCAGACGCTCTCACCACGCAACGAATGCTCCGGTTGATCCATGCGCAGCTCGAGACGGCGTTTCAAAATTTCATCCACATAGGAAAACACCTTGTGGTATTTTTGCGTGCCAACCACCACATCGAGGTGAGGAATGCTGGCAAAAAGTTCACTACCGCGTGATTGCGCCATGCAGCCCATGAAGCCATAAACGACATGCGGCTTGGTGCGGCGGATCTTGCCCATCTTGTTCATTTTACCCAGGGCCTTTTGCTCTGCCTGATCGCGCACCGAGCAGGTGTTGACGAGGATGGCATCCGCTTGCGTCTCATCCGTCGTCACCGTGTAGCCGCCCTCCGTGAACATGCGCGCCACCTGCTCGGTATCCCGCTCATTCATCTGGCAACCGTACGTTTTGATATAGACCTTGGGCATAAACACAGCGCATTGACCGCGCGCAGGCATAAGCAAACCCAGCACCCCGCATTTGACAAGCGGATTCACCGCACGTGACAAGATGATCTTCCCACCAGATGATGCTTGAAAACTCCCCCACCCCCGCCTAAGACACGGGCATGTCACATGTTCTCATCATCGGCGCAGGCGGCGTAGGCAGCGTGGTCGCGCACAAATGCGCCCAAGTCCCCAGCGTTTTCTCCCGCATCACTCTCGCATCCCGCACGAAATCGAAGTGCGATGCCATCGCCGCTTCGGTTCTACAGCGCACGGGCGTGAGCATTGCCACCGCGGCCATCGATGCCGATGATGTGGCAGCCACCACCGCCTATCTCAAGGATCTCAATCCCGATCTGGTGCTCAACGTGGCTCTGCCTTATCAGGACCTGCCGCTCATGGACGCCTGTCTTGCCGCCGGAATTGATTACCTCGACACCGCCAACTACGAACCACCCGATGTCGCGAAGTTCGAATATTCCTGGCAGTGGGCCTACCAGGAAAAGTTCCAAAACGCAGGACTGTCCGCACTGCTCGGTTCCGGCTTCGACCCCGGCGTGACGAATGTGTTCACCGCCTGGGCGCTGAAACATCACTTCGATGAAATCCACACGCTTGACATCATCGACGTCAACGGCGGCAACCACGGTCACGCATTTGCCACCAACTTCAATCCGGAAATCAACATCCGCGAAGTGACCGCTCCCTGCCGTCACTTTGAAAACGGCGAGTTTGTGGAAACCCCGGCGATGTCGCAGCACCAGGGCTTTACCTGTCCTGATGGTGTGGGTAGCTATGAAATCTATCGCATGTATCACGAGGAGCTGGAATCGTTGGTCAAACACATCCCGACCATCCGCCGCGCGCAATTCTGGATGTCCTTCTCGCCAAACTACCTCAAGCATTTGGAAGTGCTGCAAAACGTGGGCATGACGCGCATCGATCCCGTCACCTACAACGGCGTGGAAATCATTCCGTTGCAATTCCTCAAGGCGGTGCTGCCCAATCCCGGCGACCTCGGCGTCACCACCAAGGGCAAGACCTGCATTGGCAACATCATCACAGGGATCAAAGATGGCAAAGCCAAAGCGATCTACATTTACAACATCTGCGATCACGAGGCCTGCTTCGCGGAGGTCGGCTCCCAAGCCATTTCCTACACCACCGGAGTTCCTGCGATGATTGGAGCCAAACAAATGCTCGAAGGCACCTGGCGCAAACCAGGCGTATGGAACATGGAACAATACGACCCCGATTCTTTCATGGCCGACCTGAATGTCCACGGCTTGCCATGGCAGTGCATCGAACTCACCGCTGAACAAGCTGCGCAACTCAGCGTCATCTGACAAAGGGTAATACGCAGCAAGAACAAAATGTCCCGGGCAAAAACCCGGGACATTCGCTTTTGGGAGTCGTTATGTGAAGAACCGTCAGGGATTGTTTACTTATCTCTGGAATACGAAATGTTCCTCCGACATTCCCAGACACGGAATGCTTCGCCAGCTCCCATGGGGTCCACGGCGAAGACGTCACCAGGATTTCCTCCGTTCACCCATGGCAGCAGAAAATCGCGTTGCGATTGCAGCGGTCCGGACTCCACAAATGCCGAAGACCACTCGATCAAGTCCGTAAAGTTCACATCCGCAGTCAGGTCCTGCCGTCCCACGTTCTGATAAATTCCCGCACCAGCCATACGTTGCTGCATGAAATACGCACGCAAACTGCCACGCGGTTGACGAACATACATTTGATCTAACGAAGCACCATAATCAATTGTCAGCATGGCTCCGCACCGCCAGTGCATCGCCAAATCCTCAAGCCAATCGCGAACATCATCATGGACCTCCACTCGTTGTCCCACGGGCCAATCACGCCGCCAGATGCAGGATGATGGCAATACGTCAGCGTCCGACAAGACTTCTATGAACGCACCATTGGAATGTTGGACAAAAACTTCCTGCCAAACCTGATGCCCTCGTTGAAAAAGGCGAACGGGAAATGCGTCGAAAAACTCATTGGAATAGATGCACGCTGCACCGGCGCAGGCTTCGAGCGCGGATGCGACGGAATCATGCCATCGTGTTTTACGCAACTCATGTCGCTTCGCCTGGATTTCCCGCAGGGTGGAAGAGGTTTCCACGAGATGCCATCGGATCCGCATGCGCCAACTCCAAGGCAAATTTTCTCTCACTTCGGCCGCAAGTGCGCCACTACCGGGACCCAGCTCAATGACATCACGACATTTCGTGGCCCGTAATTGTTTTACGAGCCAATCAGCAATTGCCTTCGCGAGTGCGGGAGAAATTTCCGCGGTCGTCGTGAAATCACCACCGCGCCCCACCGTGGAAATCCTACGCGCATAGTATCCATGGAGAGGATCATGCAGGGCATAAGCCATGAATGCCTCGAAAGAAACCATGGTATCTTCCTCAGGAAAGAGCGTCTTCATCATGCTTGGGCATCACGCCAGCAGAGGGTCATCCAATAAACCCGCGCGCCGCAGCAGAGGCTCCAATTTCGGATCCCTGCTCATGAAGCGTCGATAGAGTTCATCCACCGGAGCGGAGTTTCCTTTGCTCAAGATGTGCTCTCGGAAATCGTGACCCGTCTTCGCCTCGAGAATTCCTTCCGCCTCAAATCGCGTGAACGCATCAGCATCCAACACCTCCGCCCACTTGTAGGAATAGTAGCCTGCGGCATACCCCGTGGGGGAGCTGAAAAGGTGATTGAAACGACGCGCCATTCCCGGCACATCCGTTTTCATGGACACGCGGTATTCCGCCAGGATCTCACGCTCGACTTCATCGAGATCCCGTCCGGCATACCGGTCCAGGTTCATGTGCAATTCCAGATCGAGTTTACCAAAGGCCAACTGACGCATGAAAACGGTGGCGCTCATGTAATTTTTCGCCGCGATCATTTTCTGGAAAAGATCATCGGGTATCGGCGCACCGGTCTCATGATGTCGGGCAAACAAATCAAGCGACTCACGCGACCAACAGAAATTCTCCATGATCTGCGAGGGCAGTTCGACGAAATCCCATGGCACATTCGTGCCGGCTAGTGACTCAACCGCCACATCACTGAGAAGGCCGTGTAACAAATGACCAAACTCATGGAAAATCGTCTCTACTTCGCCATGCGTCAACAAGGCCTCCCTGCCATCCACTGGCGGAGTCATGTTGCCGATGATCAGCCCCAGATGCGGACGGCGCGCTTTTCCATGTTGCGGTGGACCACCCGGCTCCAACTGATTCATCCACGCACCACCACGCTTGGATTCACGGGGATGCCAGTCGGCGTAAAAAGACCCCAGATGCTCGCCACTCTTGCGATCGCGCAATTCATAAAAGGTCACTTCTGGATGCCAGACTTCCACCACACCATGGGGGGCATTCGCGGGACGGTTGCCCTTCTCGTAAAAGACGGCATCGACTTGACGGATGTCGATCCCAAACAATCTGGTCGCCAGATCAAACATCCCCTCCATTACTTTGGAAACTGGAAAATAAGGACGCAGAGCTTCGTCATCGAGATCGAAGTGCTCCTTTCTGCGCTTCTCCGCCCAATACGATACCTCCCACGGTTGCAGCATTTCACATGCCTCACCCGTTTTTTCAGCCTTGTAGGCGCAGAGCTCTCGATAATCTTCACGGAACCGACCTACGATTCGATCATGCAAATCCTCCACAAACGAAAGCGCCGTACGACCGTTCTTCGCCATGCGACGCTGTAACACGAGATCAGCGAAATTTTTCTGTCCAAGAATGTTGGCTTTTTCCTGACGCAGTTGCAGAATTTTCCATACCAATTCGTTGTTATCGAAGTCGCCATACGATCCCACTTGCCCCGAGGCCTGCCAAATTTCATGCCGCAATGAATCGTCATCAGCATATTGCATCACGGGAAACATCGAGGGTTGATGCAAGGTAAAACGCCACACCGGTTGTTCATCACTACCGTGCCCCTTCGCCTTCGCATTGGCCGCAGCAGCCGCGATTGCCGATTCCGGTAAACCAGCGAGGCGATTCTTGTCCGCCACCAACAACTCCCACGCATTGGTCGAATCCAACACATGCTCGGCGTATGCCTTGGTGATTTTCGAGAGCTCGGCATCAATCTCGGCAATGCGAGCCTTCGGCTCCGCAGGAAGATCCGCGCCGTCTTGGATAAAGTCCAACATCGTCTCCTCAACATGACGTCGATAAATGGCAGGCAACTTCTGCGCTGTTGCTGATTCTCCAAATGCTTTCAGAGCCTTCCACAAGTCATCACGCAAGGGAATCGAAGAATAAAACTCGGATACTGCAGGCAGCATTTGGTTCAGTGCCGCGCGCTGGGCGGGTTCATCCGCAACGGAGTCAAGATGGTTCAAACGACCCCAGGCGCGATTGAGAGTCTTGGTCGCCTGCTCCAGAGCATGAAAAGTATTTTCATAAGTCAGCGTATCGATCTCCTGGGAAACGATTAGGTCAATTTTCGCGCGCGCTTCTTCCAAGCTCAGGCGAATGTCCTCCTCTACAGCTTCGGGAACAAGGGTCGACCAGCGGACGGCAAAATGAGAATCATGGAACGGGTGCATGCGGGAAAACTAGACAGTCGCCTTGCAAAGGCAACCGGGAATGCAAAAATTTTCTTCGTCCAACATTTGACCTCGTCCAACGACGTGCTTAGTCTGTCGTCCACGTCACCCCCGAACGATCGCCCATTTTTCATCGATTTCTCATCATCGTTTCACGAAGAGATGTTTTTCTCGCTGAAATTCGCCATATGAACCCCTCCACGAACATACCAGATCACATCGCCATCATCATGGATGGGAATGGACGATGGGCCAAATCCCGCGGTCTGCCGCGCGCCGAAGGTCATCGCGCCGGAGCCGAATCGGTGCGTGAAGCGATCGACGCCTGCAAGGAATTGGGAGTGAAGTTCCTGACGCTCTATGCTTTCTCCTCAGAGAATTGGAACCGCCCGCAGGCTGAAGTATCGGCATTGATGATTCTGTTAGAGAGATTCCTGCGCTCAAAAGCTGCGGATCTCATGCGTCAAAATGTGAAACTCCAAGTCATCGGCCAGATCGAAAGGCTTCCGGAGAGCACTCGCAATACCTTGCAAAAGGTCATCGACCAAACAGCCGCGAATGACAGCATCACCCTCGTGTTGGCCCTCTCTTACGGCGCGCGCGAAGAGATCACCAACGCCGCACGAAAACTCGCACAAAGTGTATGGGAGGGAAAATTAACTCCGGCGGAGATCACTCCCGAATTTTTCGCATCCATGCTCGATACAGCAGGCATGCCCGACCCCGACCTATTGATCCGCACTTCGGGAGAGATGAGAGTTTCGAATTTTCTCTTGTGGCAGATCAGTTATGCAGAAATGGTCATTGTCGATCAATTCTGGCCTGATTTCCGCCAAGGCGACCTTTTTTCCGCCGTTGCCGAATACCAGAAACGGCACCGTCGATTTGGTGAACTCTGATATCGCAGTGAACGAGTAAAACCGCGACTCAATCCTCTTGGCCCGCAATCAAAACACGTTTCTTCTCATCGGGAGAAGGATCGATTTGCTTCGCACTCAGCGGCAAAGACCCACGGCCCAATCGTGGCTCGGGTTGCAACTGCGTCATAAATGAAGCGACCAACCATGCCAACAAGGCAACAGAGCTAAATACGACAAAAAGCGATGATTTCATCAGAGTGAGAAGAGTGCGAGTCGTATCAACGACGGCACGATGAATATCACGGAAAGATCAAATGTCAAGATGAATTGATTATATTCTCTGACAGAATTACGACTGCGCGAGAATCTCATCCATGACCTCGATGCATCGGCGGTTCTGCTCCATGGTGCCCACGGAAATCCGCACCCATTCCGGCAATTGGTAACTGCTCATGGCGCGCAGGATGATACCTCGTTGCAGCATCTTGCGGAACAATCCATCACCATCGCCGACCTTAACGAGAACAAAGTTTGCCACGCTGGGCACATACTCCAACCCACGCTCCGCAAAAGCCTGATGATAAAAGGCCAAGCCCTCCGCATTGACAGCCTTGGTTTTTTCCATGTGGCTGTCGTCGGTGAGAGCCGCCAGCGCACCAGCTTGGGCGATGGCATTGACGTTGAAAGGCTGTCGTGCTTTTTGCAAAATCTCCGCCAAGCCTTTCGGTGCCAGACCATAACCGACACGCAATGCGGCGAGGCCATGGATTTTGGAACATGTACGCAAAATGCAAACATTGCGTCCCTCACGCACGTATTTCAGCGTATCAGGTGCATTTTCGAGAAACTCGTAATACGCTTCATCAAAAACCGCGATCACATGCTCTGGCAAACGATCCATGAAACGATCAAGGGCCGCCTGATCCACCATCGTGCCCGTGGGATTATTCGGGTTGGCTACGAATACCAAACGTGTTTGAGGGGTGATCGCATCTGCCATTGCTTCAAGATCGTGCACAAACCCCGGATCCGCCACTTTGATGTAGCGGGCACCAAATAACGTCGCCATCAATTTATAAACAACAAACGCATGCTCCGCAGCGATGAGCTCAGCATCGCGATTGAGGAAACTGTGGCAGAGCAATTCGATGATCTCGTTAGAACCATTTCCAAGGATCACATTTTCCCGGGCAAGGCCAAATTTTTCGGCGATCGCCGTGCGCAAACGATAGCCGCCGCCATCGGGGTAAATGTGGGAATCTTCCAATGCCGCGTGCATCGCTTCTTTTGCCTTGGGTGAAGGTCCGAGCGGGTTCTCATTGGATGCCAGCTTGATGATGTCCTCGGGCTGCAAACCCAATTCACGAGCAGTTTCATCAATGGGTTTTCCTGGCTCATACGCGATGAGATCACAGACAAAACGATTGGCAAATTTTTCCACAGCCATGGCGGGCGCAACATTTCATCGATTCGCCCCAGCGTCAATGACGGATTCCTTGCAATTGATGATGAAAATGATAAGCAAAAATGTCATGATGAAAGAATCAGTTCTTGCCATCTGTCCTAACGTTTGTACCAATCCGCCCATGGAAACAAAGCGCAAACGCAAAAAACGCGTCAATCCGATGGAGAACCTCTCGGTGCACCTCGCAGGGCCTGTGGAAAAGGACAGTCGTGTATTGCAAGCGGAAATCGCTCTGCGCCGCAACCTGCGCAGTGGCAGTTGGGAAACCTACGTACCGGGAATTCGAACCCTTGCGACTTCTTTCGGTGTGAGTCCTGCCACCATGGTTAAGGCGGTAGAGCGCGTTCGCAAAGATGGCTGGATCAGCAACGAGGGAGTGCGCCGCCGTTTCACCATTCACCGGGATGTCATTCTGAAATCAAAAGGCAGCGAACAGGTCCTGCGCACTCTTTTGTTACTCGCCCCCAAGAGTGGTCGCACCGAACCCGCGCGCGGCACCTCACAACTGCTGCTCCACCTCTGGGAAATCCTCACGCCAAACGGATGGAGCATCCGCTTCCATCTCGATGACTACGCCTCGGGAAAACGCCGTCAAAAACAATGGGACGATCTGGTCAATCTGGAAAAACCCCAAGCCGTCATCGCAATTCTCGGCACCCCGGCCATGGCAGCGTGGGCGCGCGACACCAAAATCCCGATGTTCTTCTGCGGTGGCGCTACAGGTGACGTCTCCGTGCCCGTGGCCGGCGTATCGTCCAGTCACATGTTAGAGGAGGCGCTCGACCGTCTCATTGCCCTCGGTCATCACAAAATCACACTGCCCCTCTGCGAACGTGTTCCCTCATTCGCCGCAAAGCTGAAAGCCACTATCAGTCAGAAACTGATCATGGCAAACCGTGACTTTATCTCGGAATTGAACACTCCCTCGCATGAAGAGAGCGGTGTTGAAATTTTCCGCAGTTGCCTGGATCGGGCATTCGCCGTAGATACTCCGACTGCCATCATCTGCATGGACTGGCGCGAATACATCGCGGCCCTCTGTTACGTTCAAGAAAAAGGATTGAAGGTGCCTCAGGATGTTTCTCTTGTTTGTCTCAGTCATGACCACTCGGCTGACTGGTTCAAACCCGTGCCCAGCCATTTTATCCATCCCTTGGACAAACTTGCATCCACTCTCGGTAACTGGCTGGAGGACATATCCAACTACACGAATTTCACTCTTCAAAGCAGTGTCAGAGGGACGTGGGTTCCTGGTGAGACCGTCGCCGCCCCACGCGCTTGATTTTCCGAGAATTCCATCGACGCCTGCGGAAAAACCACCGGGTCGATCTATGCAAAATTCCGCAGCTCAGGTGATTTGGGATTGCTCTTGGCGCAACTCACGCTAAAGAACTGGCCATGACCCTATGCATCCCATCACGATGGTCGCTGCCGTTTTTTGTTTTGCTCATGGCAAAGAGCGGACTCGGAGCCGACGAAGCCAAATCATTTGATGTTTCCTGGTTGCGAGCCGAAGCGAAGAGTATGGCCGCGAAGCCCTATGTGGCACCACCGGAAAAACTTCCCGCGTGGATGGATTCGCTCGACTACGATGCCTACCAATCCATCAAATACCGCAAGGAGAAAGCGCTGTGGCGCGACCGTGAAGGTCAGCTTGAAGCACGTCTTTTCCACCTGGGTTTATTCTTCCGCAAACCGGTTGGGATTTCTGAAGTGTATGACGGCAAAGCCTACCCAGTGCACTACTCGAAAGATCTCTTCACCTATGGTCCAAGATTGCAAGTGCCGGCAAAGGCGGAGGATCTGGGTTTTGCCGGCTTCCGTGTGGGCGTTACACCGGACAAGGATGCGGACATGTTCGCATTTCTCGGCGCCAGTTATTTCCGCGCCGTAGGATCGAGCAAACAATACGGCCTTTCCGCACGCGGTTTGGCCGTCGACACCGCCCTGCCTCGGGCCGAGGAATTCCCGGACTTCCGCCATTTCTGGTTGGAGCGCCCCGATCAAGCATCGAAGACCCTCACGGCACACGCATTGCTCGACAGCCCATCCGTCACGGGAGCCTACACGTTTGTGATCACGCCAGGAGTTGTCACAGTGATGGAAGTAGATGCGACGATTTACCCGCGCAAGGCCATCGAGCGCGTCGGGATCGCCCCTCTCACATCGATGTTTCAATGCGGAGAAAACGACCGTCGGGCGGCCGATGACTGGCGCCCTGAGATTCACGATTCCGATGGTCTCTCACTCTGGAGCGGAAGCGGTGAATGGATCTGGCGCCCGCTTCTCAATCCCACCAAATTGCGTTTCAACTCATTCCTGGATGAAAATCCCAAGGGCTTCGGGCTACTGCAGCGCGATCAGGTTTTCGATCACTACCTGGACGATGGCGCGATGTATCACAAACGTCCATCACTCTGGGTGGAGCCGCTGGATGGTTGGGGCAAAGGACAAGTGCAATTGGTGGAAATTCCAACTCCCGATGAGACCTTCGATAACGTTGTCGCATTTTGGAATCCCGCGGAATCGTTCGCACCCGGCCAAGAGCGGAAGTTCCGCTATCGTCTGCATTGGGGTGCAAAACCACCTGTTCAATCACTAATGGCACGTGTGGTTTCCACACGCATTGGTAGCGGTGGGGTTCCGGGGGAAAAAGTCCGGTCGAGCGCGCGCAAGTTCGTTCTCGATTTCAAAGGGGGACGTTTTGAAAATCTGCCGTGGGAGACCAAAGTGGAACCCGTCATCACCACTTCGAGGGGTCAAATCCTGCAGCCTGCCGCCAGACCAGTGGTGGATGGAGATACCTGGCGCTGCAATTTCGACCTTCGCGTGGAAGGATCCGATCCCGTGGACCTTCGACTCTTTCTGAAAGATGAAAAAGGAGCACTCACCGAGACCTGGATCTATCAATACAACCCCTAAAAAGATCATCGATGCTCCAACGCGGTGCCTCCTCGTCTCCAGGAGAAAGGTTCGCCAAAAATATTCTCCGTATCGCCCCTTGCGATTCGCCGGTGCTGCATTAGCATGATTATTCATGATGCAGCACCGACGCACCCTTTTCCAAGCCATCGCAGCTCTGTTTACGATTTGGATCGTGGTGTATGCTGTGCGGAGTTATGCAGGCTCGCGAAAAATCACCGCCGAACGTATCCAGCAGGAAATTTCCCGCGCCAATCTCGATGACTGGTCGCAAGGTGGAGAGAACAACGCATCGCTCGCCCGCCAGCGCGAAGAAAAAATCCGTAAGATTGCGGATATCACCAACCGTCTCGATTTCCAAGAGCGGGAGAAAAACCGCAAGAACCGCAGCAACGAAACATTTTTCCGCCTGCTTAACGCAAAGGAGCGCAATCTGTTTATCGATCTCACCGTCGTGGAATCGATGAACCGCTTCATGCAAGCACTCGATCAAATGCCTGCCGCCGAGCGCAAACGATTTGTCAAACAAGGGCTTGAGGAAATCGCCAAAGGCAAAACCGCTGAAGAACTGGCACGCACCCGTGAACTCGGGGACGATGTGATGGCAAAGATCGCCCAGGAAGGCATGCGCGCGTATTTCGAAAAAGCGAGCACAGACACCAAACTGGATCTCGCGCCGCTGATGGAATCCATGAACGAAGTGATGCAAGGCCTTCGCGGCAATCGTTTCGGCCCGCCGAGAAACTGATGTATTCGATGTTTCAAAAATCCCTAACCACACAGCGGCAAGGTTTCACATTGGTAGAAATTCTGGTCGTGATAGGAATCATCGTGGGGCTCACCGCGTTGATTGTTCCGCTGAGCCGTTCCTTCATCGCCAAGTCACGTCAGGCTTCATGTTTGGGCAATCTGCGCCAAATCGGTATTGCGATCGAATCTTACCTGCAAGATCACAACGACACCATGCCGAATCTGGAAGCTGGTCGCAGATCGCGCAACGAGGAGATTCCCGTCATGGAAAATACGTTGAACGCATATCTATCGAACGAGGATGTGTTTCACTGCCCCGAAGACAAAATCCATTTCAAGGAATCCGGTTCCAGCTATCTGTGGAACTCCACGCAAAGTGGCAGAAACAAACACCGTCTGATGTTTTTCGGAGTGCAAGGCGATTCGTCGCGGATCCCTCTGGTCACGGACAAAGAAGGCTGGCACCCCGGCGAAACCACCGTGAACATTCTCTACGCCGATTACTCAGCCAGCAAGGATTTCAAGTTCCGCACCTCACCCTGAACCTCATTTACTTCCATGTTAGAAATCAAACAACTTTGGAAAAACTTCCAGGGCATACCCGCACTGAAGGATGTTTCCTTTCATGTAGAACGCGGCCATATCTACGGCCTGTTAGGCCATAACGGTGCTGGAAAAAGCACCACGCTCGGCATCATTCTCGGCATGGTCGC
Organism: Akkermansiaceae bacterium; assembly: GCA_049240965.1. Classification (GTDB taxonomy): domain Bacteria; phylum Verrucomicrobiota; class Verrucomicrobiia; order Verrucomicrobiales; family Akkermansiaceae; genus UBA956. Next base: position 182,764 of record JBMLRP010000004.1, on the reverse strand, counting down.
ACCCGGCAGTGGCGATGTGTTGATCGATGGTATTTCCGTACTGCAAGACCGCGCGCGCGCGCTGCGCAAGGTGGGTGCCATTTTTGAAGCGCCATCTTTTTATGAGTATCTCAGCGGCTGGCAGAATCTCAAAATTCTAATGAGCTACTCCGGGCCCTTCGACGAGAAAATCGCGCGTGAAGTCGTGGACCGGGTGGGCCTGACCAAACGAATCGACTCCAAAGTCCGCACCTACAGCCACGGCATGCGCCAGCGCCTGGCACTCGCTCAGGCTCTTCTGCCGGAACCGGAGGTGTTATTGCTAGACGAACCCACCGACGGACTTGACCCCGAGGGCATCAAGTGGTTCCGCGATTTCATTCTTGATCTGCGCAAGGAACGCGGTATGACCGTGCTTTTCAATTCCCACTTGCTCGCCGAGGTGGAATTGATGTGCGATCGCATCGCCATCCTGCAAGGCGGTGTCCGTGTCTATGAAGGCCCCATCAAAGGTCTCACAGAAGAACAAGTGCGTTTCGAGATCGATGCCTCCCCCTCAGTGCTCATTCCAGCATTGATTGCCCCACACGGCGGCAAGGTGGAGAGCGAGTCGGTCATCCACCTGCCGCACGACGTCGATCCCTCCATCGTATTGCGCGATCTTGTCACCGGTGGCGTGCAAGTGCGCGCCTTCACTCCACGGCATCGCTCGTTGGAAGACCTCTACATGGAAATCAAAAAATCCCCATCCACCGCCCGCAGCGCATGAATTTCCTCTCCCAGCTCCATGGCGAAATGCGAAAGCTCTTCGCCCGCCCCCGCACCTACATCGGCTACGTCGCTTTCCTGGCGATGGAGATTCTCATCCTCGTGGTCTACAAACTCGACCGCACCCAAGCGTATACCCGCAAACAACTGCAGACAAACGGTCTGGAATTCGATACCTACTACAGTTCGCTCTCCATCACCTTCACCATCATGCTGCTAAGCATGTTTCTGCTAGGTTCGGTGTTTTTCTCCCTGGTCGCCGGCGACATTGTGGCGAAGGAAAATGAGGACGGTAACTTGCGTTTGATCTTCGCGCGTCCGATCTCGCGCTTGCGACTGCTCTTGGTCAAATACGCCGCCGTATGTCTTTACACGATCAGTTTCGTTTTTTTTGTAGGCATCACCGGCTACCTCATGGCCGTCGCTGCTGTCGGATGGCAAGGCGGACTGTTTGTGATGGAACCCAAAATGGCAGTTTTCGCCGCATATCCTGAATGGAGTGAAGGCGCGCGGCGTCTCGCGCTCGGCGCACTGGGCATCAGCTTCAGCATGCTCACCATTTCTTCGATCGCCTTCATGTTTTCTTGTTTTAAAATGAAACCCGCCGCTGCGACAATCATCACGCTGAGCATTTTGTTCGTGGACATGATTCTTCAGAATTTTCCTTTCTTCAAAGAATACGAGCAATGGTTCGTCACTTGGCGCATGAGTTCCTGGGTGTTCCTGATGGAAAACTACCTGCCTTGGGCGAAAGTCATCGAATCCTTCGCCTTCCTCGCCGGCCTGAATGCCACGGTCTTCATCATCGGTTGGCTGAATTTCCAGACCCGTGATTTCAAGACGTGATCAAGAGGCGTTTAGCAAATCTTGATGATTTCAGTTTCTACAGAATTCCGGACTTAGCAGCCACAGGCGATCATGACAATCATTCGGTGCTCAAGACAAAATCTTCGGAGGAACCGCCAATCAAGCAACGAATGATTCACCTTTCCCTCTGAGCCAAAATCCTAGATAGCCGCTAGAACAAGATCAGTTATTTCGCCAGCCTACATTGAATCCAGAATGCTTGCGCTTCATCGCTGTCTTTCGTCATGTTTTAATCGATCGTTTCTCACGCCTTGGTGCGGTCAAGGCCCGGGGGCAACCATTGGCAGGCAAATTGATTACCGTTCTCTCTCTGCACGTTAGCGAGTTGGCACGGCAAACGATTTCACGATTCCATGTCGCCTTGCGTGTCTGTTCGAGATGAATATCCGGAATGTTCACGAAATGATGATATTTCTTTGTCGGTTTTTTCTGCTATTTTGCGCGTGTATCGCTGTCATGAAAAAATATCTCATCACACTCGTCGTTGCCGCCACAGCGGTCATTCACGCACAAGCCGCCGATCTCGCAACCCAATTGTTGGGCTACTGGACGCTTGATGCTGCCCAAACCACCAAAGTTGCCAAAAGGGCGAATCGCGAAATCGATGGCTTGAAGCTGATGTTTATGGAAAAAAAAATGGTCTATGAGTTCCGGAAAGACCAGATGATCATCCATGTAGCCTCGCCAGATAAGGTGCCCGCCATGCCCTACACCGTCAAAGCCGTGGACGAAAAAACGAAATCGCTCACTCTGGATTTGGGCGGCAAGAAGGAGATGAAAGTCAGGCTCGATAAGGGCAAGATGGCACACAACGACCCCGATGACGGATGGATGATCTACAATCCCATGAGCAAAGAGGACTTTGCGAAATTTGCCAAAGCGGCGGAAAATGCCAAAGGGAAAGTATCGCCCGAACCAGAAGGCGGCGAAAATGCTCCGGCTGCTAAAGAACTCGGAGATGTATCGGCCCAACCCATTCCCGACAAGCCTGCCACCGGAAAAATCAATGGCGAAGATTTTATTGTGGAGAAAGCCACATTCAGTGACGATGAATTGACTTTATGGCAGAGTGGATCTGAGCCTCAGAAAGATGATCGGAAATTCTCGATCTTTGGATTCAAGGATAAGGTAGATGGCAAAAAATTCTCGATGAAGCCAGGTCAAGATGCGACCGGCCTATCGGCTGTCTTGCGTTACAGGAAAGAAGGCGAAGATTTTGCTGTGCCTACAACTTACTTCAATGGATACAGCATGAAACTGGAGTTCGGCACCGCCAAGGATGGCAAAATCCCCGGCAAGATCCACCTACGTCTGCCAGACGAGGAAAGAAGTTTTGTCATCGGCACCTTTGAAGCGGAGATCAAATAAGCGATTCTATCAAGAACGACATGAATCAACCTATGGCAGAAAAACAGCAGTCGCTATTCGGATGGGGCTTTGGCGGCGGCTTCACCTTTCTGGGCCTCCTCTTCCTGATTATTGGGGGATTCCAACTCCGGCAGGGCCTGAAAACGAATGACTGGCCAGTAACAGAGGGGAGCATCGTCGAATCGAAAATCGTCGAAGAGAAAGCCTCTGGTTCTTCCGGGCGTCGTAGAGCTCGTGGTTTCGACATGAAATACACAGTCCATGTCCGCTACTCCTACGAAGTGAATGGTCAGAAGTTTGAGAGTGACAGGCTGCGATATGGCAATGAGTCCCACGATTCTCGGGCATCGGCCAATGATGAGCAGCTACTATACTCTCCAGGCAAGGCAGTGCAGGTGTATTACGATCCGATGTCTCCTCATCAGAGCGTGTTGATCAAGGGAATCGGCTTGTCCTGGCTGGCGATGGCATTGGGGTTGATGGGACTCGTTATCGGTTTGTCGGTGATGTTTCACATGGCCAGAGCAAAGACCGCGCAAATCAGATAATGTTATGCCTGAATATACCCGCTGGCTGAACAACGCCGACCAAACCCGCGACAATGAGGTTTTTACCGAATTGTATGCAGAGTTGCGCCGAATCGCACGATCAAAGATGGCAATGGAACGCCAGGGCGGGACGCTAGACACTTGCGGTCTACTCCACGAGGCATGGTTACGGCTAGAAAAATCCGCTCCTGAGCAGTGGCGAGATCGCAAGCAATTCTACGCCGCTACCGCCGAGACGATGCGCCGCATTCTCGTCGATGCCGCACGGAGCAGGCTGGCTGCCAAGCGCGGTGGAGGCGAAGAAAATGTCACTCTCGACGATGACCTGCTGGTAGCCGCACCGATGGAAGATGATCAACTGCTGGATGTGCACGAAGCCCTCGATCGACTCGAAGCCGAGTTCCCGATGGACGCTCAGATCGTCAAGCTGCGCTTCTTCTCTGGCCTGGGAAATGAAGAAATTGCCACACTGCTGGAAATCAGCGAACGCACGGTGGAACGCCACTGGAAGCTCGCCAAACTTTGGCTCTATCGCGAGCTGAATCCTAACAATCAGAACTCCTGAAATTTGATCAATCAAATGAACAAAGAATCTAACGACTTGCGCGAACTATTGATCCAAGCCCTCGATCTGGAAGGCGAAGCTCGCGATTCCTTCATCTCCCATGCCTGTGCTGGCAATCCTGCACGGGAAGCGGAGTTAAAACAGATGCTCGCCGATTCGGAAAAAGCCGATGAATTTTTCTCGAATGCGCATGGCTCGACCGCGCAAGCCAGTCAAATCCCAAATCCTTTCACCGAAGTCGAGGGCGAGCGTGTAGGCAATTTCATCCTGCGCCAGCCAATCGGCGAAGGCGGCTTCGGCATGGTGTGGATGGCGGAGCAGATGGAACCCGTCAAACGCATGGTCGCGCTGAAGGTGGTCAAAGCCGGCATGGACACCAAGCAAGTGCTCGCCCGCTTCGAGGCCGAGCGCCAAGCCCTCGCGATGATGAATCACCCGAACATCGCCAAGGTGTTAGAGGCCGGTGCCACTGCCAGCGGGCGCCCCTATTTCACCATGGAGTTGGTCAAGGGCATTCCCATCACCGATTTCTGTGACCAGGGAAAACTAGACGTCAAGCAACGCCTGGAACTCTTCCGCGATGTCTGCTCTGCGGTGCAACACGCCCACCAAAAAGGAGTCATCCACCGCGATCTGAAACCATCGAACGTCATGGTCACTCTCGCAGGAGATGAGCCGCTGGTGAAGATCATCGACTTCGGTATCGCCAAGGCCACTCAATGCAAGCTCGTCGAAAAAACTCTCTTCACCCGCTTCGGACAGTTTCTCGGCACTCCCGTTTACATGAGCCCCGAGCAGACCGCCATGAGCGCGCTCGATGTTGACACACGCTCGGACATCTACAGCCTCGGCGTGCTCCTTTATGAACTACTCGCAGGAGTGCCGCCCTTCGATCAGCAAACCCTTTTTTCCGTCGCTCAAGACGAAATGTTGCGAATGATCCGCGAGGAGGAACCGCAATCTCCTAGCACCCGCATTAGCCAAATGCAGACGCAAAATGGTGCCACCGCCATGCGCAAATCACCCGTCCCCGCCAGCACACTCAAGGGCGAACTGGACTGGATCGTGATGAAAGCCATCGAAAAAGACCGTTCGCGCCGATACGAATCCGCGAGTGCCTTTGCCGCCGATATCAACCGCTACCTCGTCAATGAACCAGTGCAGGCCGCGGCTCCTAGCACAATTTATCTTTTCAGAAAATTTGCCCGCCGTCACAAGCTGGCACTTGGCACGGCGGCGGCGATGTTGGCTTTGTTGTTATCCGGGATCGCTACCACCATCTGGCAAGCAGCACGTGCCACAGACGGCATGAAGCGCGCGCGTGAGGCAGAGAAACTCGCCGCACAGCGCCTAACAGAATCCGAATCCTTCGCCAATGTTCTTCACGAAGTATTGGAAGGGCAACTGACAGGTTACTGGAAGCCCGACTGGAAAAAAACCCTGATGGCAGCCGAGAAAACGAATCACGAAATGAATCCGATGGAGATGTATTTTTTCGCCGATTCCGTCTTTGAATTCCAACAAGACAAAATGATCATTCATGGTCTAGCGGGAAACACCGAGGACAACCCTCCCGCGCATTTCACCATCAAGAAGCCAGCGCAGGCTGGAAAAAGCGTTGAGATGGAGTTCATGCATGACGGGGAACTCGGCAAGATCACCGTGGTCATCGAAAGCACAGCACTCACTCTCAAAGTAAAAGAAGATACCTTCATCCTCAACCGCATCAGTGAAGCAGAATTCGATGCATTTTCCGAACCAGAGGAAGATGCGGAAACAGGGCTCAAAGACATCAGCACGCAGACGATACCCGACAAGCCTGCTGCCGGAAAAGTGCAGGGAAAAAGATTCAAAGTGGAGAACGCCACCTTGGAAGAAGGCTGCTTGAGGTTGTGGGCTGGCGACGGATTTTTATCCCATCTCGAAGAGTTTGAGATCGATCTCTCGCGCGAGAAACTCGATGATTTTTCTGGCAAAACATTTGCCGTGAAATTGAAACAAGATACAAACATACAAATCACTAGGGCATACTCGACAAATCATAGTTCCATCAAGACCAGCACATACTTGGGGGATTTTTCCATGAAGCTGGAATTCGGCACCGCAAAGGATGGCAAAATCTCCGGCAAGATCCACCTACGCGTACACGATGAGAAAAGAAGTTTTGTCGTGGGCACCTTCGAAGCAGAAATCAAATAAAACCATGCACACACATCAACCAGAAAACGCCGAATGGGCAAAGCAAAACGGTTATGAATATCACCCAGGGGAAGCGGAGGATCGCTTGGATCATGTGCGCGGAACCTATCGAAACAGGGCGTTTGAGACGTATGATCTTCGGACGGAGCGCAGCAGCGGCGATGATGGATATTCCTTTTACTGGCGAACGATCGCGGAGATCCCCCTAGAGGGCCTCCGTTTACCGAATTTCGAACTTCTGCCGCGTCGCGAAACGGCAGGTATGAATTTCCACGGTGTCAAAGGCTTGGATCTGCATCTGGCTCCCAACGCATCATCGGATGAACGGGCGATGGTCGATGCGTTTAAGAAAAACTACTGCATCTTCGGCGGCGGTGCTCGGAAGGCTCTTGAGGCATCGATCAAATCCGCTCGACAGCTAGTCCCCCGACTCGCGGATGTTGCTTCTATTCTCAAACCCAGCGTGCTGCGCTTCCTAGCCACCGCCGTCACAGGCAGCATCAAGGTTCATGACGGGTATGTAACGATTGAGGCTCCGGAAACACGAGTCATTAGAGCAGGCATAAGTCACACCATTCTCAAGGGTAGCGAACGAGAAAACTTATTGAACATCGCCAATGATTTTCTTGATGTGTTTGCTAACTCGAGTTGCGAGTCGCCACTGCGCTCATTGGCTCTCGAAAACACCTTCCGCCCCACTCAATTTCTCGGAACCTTCATCGGAGTTGCCATCGGCTTTCTCATAGGCGTGATCGCCGCCATCGTTATGTTTCTCAAATACGATTTTGAATACATGCACTTGCTTCCACTACCCATCATCGTCGGTGTCATGCTCGGGCGTTTTCTAGGCAACTGGCTGACTCGAAAAATATGATACCGCCTAATTTCGCCCTCGCGTAAATCCTTAGCATGGGGACGATGGCAAAGTCACTTCCCCAGCCCAAACTGACTGGCGAAGGCTTTGGCTTCATCGCTGTCTTTTGGCATGGCTTGATAGATGGTGTTCAACGCCTTCGTGCGGTCTGGGCCGGGGGGGATGGTTTGGAGCCATTGGGTGGCTCCGACGGGATCGTAGGGGTAGGTTTTGGCGGCGTAAGCACTGGCGACTGCGGCTTTCTCGGGGCTGTCGGGGCTGCGGTTGAGCCATTGGCCTACGGCTTGGTAGTCTCTGTCTGTCCAGCGGCTGGCGAGCTCGTAGGCTCGTTGTTTCGCTTCCTCGTCTGGGATGTCATTTTTTGCCAGCCAGTCGAGCCATGGGCCGGTTTCGCCGACTCGCACTTTCTGTTCCATGCCCTTGGTGGCGGCGACGAGTTCCTCGCTCGATAGATTTGCGGAACCAATCCAGTCGGTCAGCTCCACGAATGAACCCTTGGCATCAGGACGAGCGAAGGCGAGGTCGCTCAACTTGCTCTTGACGAGTTCCTGTTGTTCGGGGGAGGCGGCGAAGTATCTCATTTCTTCGAGCAACTCGGCTCGTTGGGATGGGCTACCTGTGCCAAATTGGACCGCCCCGCCGATGTATTTCGCCTGAAATTCCGGTGGTGCTTCGGAGAGGCATTCGAATAAAGTTTGGAGGTCACGTTTTTCACTGCTGTAGTAATAAACGAGGTGGGAAAATGAATCGTAATTCTTTCCTTCGCCGATGCCGAATTGCTTGGGCGATTGGGTCATCATGCGGGTCATTTCCAGTGGATAATTCACAATAAAAACTCTCTGGACAAAGGAATCAAGCGACTGCCTGATCTGCGCATTCAGGTCGGGGTTTTTGTTGCATTCTTCCATGAAGAGTCTGATCTCAGAGGGGTCGAGTGCTTCTAAGCGACTTTTCAGTTCCGCCTCGATTCTCAATCGTTCTTCGCCGGATACGGCGGCGGGATCGTCAGGAGCGATGCCGTAGAGCGCGAAAAAATCACATGTGATGGTTTTCACTTTTTCCTGCTTCGCGCGTTGTGCTTTGCGCCGCTCGATGTTGATGGGCGATTGGGGGTCGATGCTGGGATCGTTTGCGATCTGTCGTAGGATTGTTTCGTTTGTCTCTTTCTCGACGGAGAGTTGCTGCTTTTCCCTCCAGGCGAGAAGCGCGGCGGCGATGAGGATGAGAGCGGAAATGATCAGAGAGCGAATCATGGCTTAGTTCAGCTTTTCCAGCAGTTCATTGCGGAGTGAGGAGTTCGTGATCTTCGCTGCCAGCCCACGCGCCCTGTCTTTCGGAAATGTGTTGCTGCCGTTCGCGCTGCCCTCGATGATGGGAACCAGGAGTTGGTCGCCGGCACCGGAATTCACGTAATCGAGAGCGGTCTTCTCGACAAAATCATACGATTCAGGATTATTGACTTTCTTGAGGTAGGTTTGCAGTGCTGCTCCCGTGGCTCGATCAGCGGAAGAGGGATCAACGGCTTGCACCCATTTGCGATTTGCATCGAATTCATTGCGCCGCGGATCCCCACCACCACTTGCCCTCATCGCGCGATAAGCGGCAAAATCGGAGAACTGATCCGCCAAAAGGGCGCTACGTTCTTCCGGGGTGACGGCGTAGCGATCGAGGCTTATCTTGGCATTTTCCGGATCGCTATCGTAATCACTTCTGAAGTTGTATTCAAACACGCTCGTTTGTCTCAATAAGGCCATGTAGTCCTCCGTGAGCATCGTTTTGCGGAGCAAATCAACCAATGATTTTCTCTTCTCCATGGGAACGACATCCACGTAATCCCCGAAGCGTCCGCGTAACTCCGGCGGAAAATTTTTCATGATCTGCTCGGCGGAAGCGGGGTCCGCACCGACCAATGCCATGATGTATGCTGATTCAAAGGGGACTCTGGCGGGAGAGTTGCCGTCAAGGCTCTTGTCGAAAGTGCCCGCAGCGAGCTGGTTTTCATACCATCGGGCGGCGGCTTCGGGATCACGGGCCAGCCATTGATCAAAGTTTCCATAACCGCCCAAGACAACTCCACCATCTCGGTTTCTCTCGATGTATTGGCTAAAGGCAAACTCGGGATTTTTCTTTTCGAGTTCAGCCAACATCACCGATTCGAGATAATTGCGAAACGGAGCATGAATGGGCAGTGTGGCCATTTCCTGATAGGCTTTGGTCAGTTCGTCTCCGCTCATTTCGACTGCCAGTGCTTTGAGCCTTTTCCATGCCTCTGTGTATTGGTAGCGCTCTTGATCATTGTTAAAGAGCACCAATCGTTTCCAATCCTTGGAGGTGCTCACCCAGTCGTCCGGGGGCTTGGGCTCATTGACCACTGGTTTTTTCTCACGCCTGGGCCTCACGCTTGTTCGCGCGCTTATATTCCCCGCATCGGAACGGTTTCTCTGTGAAAATGAGGAAGTACGGGAGGAAGTGTTGAAGCTAGTGATCCGCTGCTGCATTTCCGTATTCTCCTGCTTCACGGTGGCAGTCGATCGACGCAAGTTGGAGAGCCACACAACGGAGATGATGAGCGCGAGAGTCGGCGGAACGAGGTGCCTCAGCTTGATTGTATGTGGATGGCGGGACATGAAATATCGATGTAGTTGTCTTCGCGGAAATCCTCTGATTGGATTAAGAAATAGTTGAAGCGCTAACTTATCACGTATTAGAGTCTTTCGGGGAAGTATTTACTTGGCCTTATCAACAGCGACTCCGTTCGGAGTCAGCAGTTCGAAAGGTTCTTTCCCACCACCGGTTAGGTAAAACGTCGCATTATCGCCTTTCTTCGGGATGAGATCCTGGCCTTGCCTGCCAGGCAGATAGATTGGTGTTTGCTTCATCGACTCAACGATATAGCCGTTCGGTTCGCGAGTATGAGGAGTCCAAGCGAGGACGGCAATCTGTTCGCCCTGCTTGGCCTCGTCTCCTTTGGAAACTTTTTCTACCTGAACCGTGATGGTGTAAATGGTATCCCTATCCGTATCATGGTAGGTCTTTATCTTCGATTTCTCGACCTTGCTGGTTACTTCGATGACCTTACCCCTGACGATGTGTGAGGCGGTGGTTTCAAGCTTCTCCTGACTCTTCGGTGCCTCGGCGGCAGGGCTGAGGCTGGAGATAAGAAGGAAGAGCGGAACTGCCATGTGTGCAATGGTTTTCATATGTTTGTTGTTTGGTATTAGATTTTTCGAAAAAACACCAAACCTTGCGATGAAGGCGGGACGACGGAAAATCGCTAGGTGACTTGTAAAAAGAATGATCCAGTCATACGACATGGCAAGCAAAGAATCCCTGGAAAATGTTTCGAGAATTTTTTTCTACACCTTTATTTCCAGCGTTCTCGGATGCTTTGGGGAATTGCAATTTCGGACATTGCATGGTGCCTCAGCGGCAAGCATCGTCAACTGAACTTTCAACGTGACTGGGACAGTGCAATCCCATTCCTCGCCAAAAAAACGATTCAGTGGGGTAAATCCTGAAGATTAGATAGGAACAGATAAGATGCCATAAATGAATACGTTTCCCGAGTCCTTATCAAATAAGTCCATAATGACTGGCGAAGGCTTGTGCTTCATCGCTGTCTCCCGAATGCTCTGATCGATCGTTTCCAGAGCCTAGGCACTGTCGGGATCACGGGCTAGCCATTGATCGCAATTTCGATAATCGCCATGACAACTCCACCGTCATTTCAAAACCTAAATCATGACAAATGGCGCGGTAAAACATAATATTACTTACATGATCAAGATTATCACCAAATTCGGCAATTCCCAAGGTCTCATTTTCGACAGCGCACTGCTTCAGCTCTCGCGACTGAAAGTTGGCGATCAGGTTAATGTGGAAATTCACTCGGGGGGCACGATCACGATCAGTCCTATCACCGAAATGCCGCCACCGTGTGAAGTGAGCGATCTTCTCAAGGATACAATGAGACGCTATGCCACCACAATGAAGCGCCTCGCATGAATTCCAATTCCAATTCATTGCCTTCATTTGACGATCAACATCGTATTGGAAATTCACCACGAAGCAATTTCTCAGTTCGGAGGCTCCGATGGCTTGCGAGATCGTTCTCTGTTAGAGTCGGCTGTCGCCAGGCCTCAGGCGACTTTCGGCTCCACATCTCCTTTTGCGGATACGGTCGATGTTGCGGCGGCGTATCTTTATTATCTTTGCAGCAATCATCCATTCATCGATGACAACAAACGCGTGGCGTTGGGTTCATGTCTGGTATTTCTGCAGCTCAACGGCTATCTACCGGTTCTAGATGGGGATCATTGGGAAAATCTCACTCTCGCCGTTGCTGCCGGAGCCCTGAGTCGTGAAGAAGCGACAAAAACACTGCGCGGCTTGCTGCAGTAATATTCCTCCGCATCACACGATACGATGCGGATGGAAGCGGCTCATGTTGCCGGTGATGGGTGAGACGTCGCCGCGGGCCGATAGGCCGCAGCAGGTGTCATCCACCATCCATAGTCCCCAGACAAAATGCCGACCACCGTCGCGAAACATCGGTGCGCGTTGTTGATAGATCATCGCTTCTGACTCTGCTGCGCCCCGGCCTTTCACCGTCGCAGTGCCATATTCATAGAGCGTGATGCCACCGCCCTCACGACCATACACAGGTTTTTCCACCCACTGCGAAATGCCCAAACGGCTCATTTCTTCGCGCGTGCGCACCGCAGGCAGCAGCAGCGGGTGCCCCGGATGCAATTCCCACAAAATCGGCAGCAAGGCTTTATTCGATAGCATCATTTTCCACATCGGCTCGATGAAACGCGCGCGCTCCGCACCGATCTCCGCGAAGAACGGCTCCTTGACCATCCACTCCCACGGATAAAGTTTGAACAAACGATCGATCACCTGCTCATTCGGATCGGTGAAACGTCCCTCAGGCGAATAACCAATCTCCGACATGTCCATCAAATGCGCGACTTTCCCCGCCTGCTCCGCCGTTTCTGCAAGATAAGCAATGGTCTGCCTGTCCTCCACCATATCCCAAACGCAAGCAAGATGCACAAGTGGATCCGGCAACGATTTCCAGCGTTCCACCAAGGCTTCGTGCAAGGAATTCAATTGATCGGATTGAGGATGGCAATCCTGCAACCAATCCCACTGGATCACCGCCGCCTCTAACAACGATGTCGGCGTATCGGCATTATATTCCAACAACTTCGGCTGCCCTGTGCCATCCCAAGCGATATCGAAACGTCCGTAGAGGGAAAAATCATTGGCAATCCATGACTCCTGCACCTTGCGCGCCACTTCATCGGCGATGCCGATTTTATCCCACCAGCCACGCGTGATGATTTGCTCGCAGGCGTTGAGACACATGGCATGCAGTTCATTCGCCGCAGCCTCAAGTTTTTCAATCGCACTGAGGGTAAAAACAAGATGTTCGTCTTCGTTCCAATACGAATCCCCCTCGTGCCCATGCCACAACAAGCCGGATTCTTCCACGCGCTGTTTCCAATGCTCTCGCGGACGACTGGCTTCCAATCGAATCGGCGCAAAGGTGTCGGGATAATTCATGATCGGCAAAAAATTCCCGGATCTTATCCACCGAATGACGACGAACCCGAAGAGCTCGAGCCAAAACCACCACGCACCGATTTACCCGCGGTCACGGGCGCTCCCGAACTACGGCTTTCCTGCACCAGGCGCTGATAGCCGGGATTCGATGCCGCGTACGACGTGACTCGTTGACGATCTTGTTGCATGGTCTGCTGCCAATTTGTTTGATTCATCTGTGCCTGATGGAATCCTGCGCCGGGCGTGTAATTCCCACGATTGCCCGAGAGCAGCCAATACATCATCAGCATATTGCCGATCCCGCTACCGCCGTGATGATGGTGGACAGTGGATGGCGAAGATGATGTCGAAGAACCGCTTTGTGATGCCAGTTGTTGCTCCCGATCGAGAAGTATTTCGACTTTTTTCAAGGCCTCCACGGATGGACGGCTTGAGGTCAATGTCGGCGTGGGTGGTTCACTGTCCTGCCACTGACCATTTGCATACCATTTGCCGTCTTTTTGTTCCCCGTATTTGTAAGGGAAAAAATCGTTGGCATCAGCATGATAGAATCCCAACCCGGGCAATTCGAAATTGTGCTCCAAATATCCCTGAGTCAGTTGCGAACGTCGGCTTTCGATCTCATCGAGTTTCTTCTGCAAACCCGCCATCTGCTCATCCGCAGCCGTGGCCGTGTAGCTGCGATTGGAATCACAGGACGTTAAGCACACCCCTCCACCAGCGAGCAAACAAAATGTCGACCAATGCAAAATTCCACCCTTGCGAATGCGTGGAGAATCACCGTGTTTTTTCATCAGGCACAAGTTCTAACCATCCCTCACCCTGATGGGAATTCCAAAATGGAGCGGATTTTCTCATCGCACATCTAGCCACGGTATACTGCACTTCCAAAGATGGAATCACCTTAGGTGTGAAAGTGATACGCGGAGCGCCTCATGAATGCTCTGAGTTCTCATGGTTCACTCCCAAGGGCATGCAAAAAGCAGGCTTGCGCGAAGCGAAAAGTTGGCTAATTTTTGCGCGTTTTCCTATCACAAACACTATGAGCAGCGAACATCAATCATTTCAAGCGGAAGTCAGGCAGTTGTTGGACATCGTCATTCACTCTCTCTACACCGATCGTGAAATCTTCACACGCGAACTGGTGTCGAACGCCTCGGATGCCCTGGAGAAGCTCAAACTGATTCAACTCACCGAGTCCGATATCTACGAAGCAGATCAACCCTTGCAAATCGAAATCACGACCGATGAAGAAAACCGGCAGTTGATCATCGCGGACCGCGGCATCGGGATGACGCGTGACGAACTGGTGCAAAACCTCGGCACCATCGCTCACTCAGGAACCAAAGCATTTTTAAAAAATCTTCAAGAAAAAGGCACTCAAAACGGTGGCATGATCGGTCAATTCGGCGTTGGTTTTTACAGCGTGTTCATGGTGGCCGACCGCGTCGATGTGTTCACGCACTCCTGGCGTGCCGATGCTCCATCACTGCGCTGGTCCAGTGATGGTCGTGAGGGCTATGAGATTGAGGAAGCGGAAACGGCGCATCGCGGCTCGCGCATGGTAATTCATTTGAAAGAAGAACATGCCGAATTCGCCAAAGAATCCCGTGTCAAAGAACTGCTCAACAAATACTCCAACTTTGTGGCTTTCCCCATCCTTCTCAATGGAGAGCGGGTCAATCAGGTGGAGGCTCTCTGGCTCAAGCCCAAGAGTGAAGTCACCGATGAACAATACGAAGAATTCTACCGCTTCACTGCCAAGGCCTGGGACAAACCGCGTTTCACCATGCATTTTACCGCGGATGCACCGCTGGACATCCACGCCCTTTTGTTCCTTCCCGAGGAAAATCAGGAGCGTTTCGGCTTTGGGCCGGTTCAGCCGGGTGTAGCACTTTACTGCAAGCGCGTGCTGATTGATCCACAACCTGAGGGACTGCTCCCCGAGTGGTTGCGTTTTGTCCGGGGTGTGATTGATTCGGCCGATCTGCCGCTCAATATTTCCCGCGAATCCATGCAGGACAGTGCACTGGTCAAAAAGCTCGGCCAGGTGGTGACCAAACGTTTGCTCAAATTTCTGGAAAAGAAAGCCACCGAGGATGCTGAGGCTTACCGCACATTTTACCAAGGATTTTCCCGTTTCATCAAGGAGGGAATCGTTAGCTCCCACGAACATCGCGAGACCCTGGCTGGCCTGCTGCGCTTTGAAAGCACCATGACCGATGGGGAAACACTGAGCTCACTGGACGACTACATCACCCGCATGAAAGACGGACAGAGCGAAATTTACTACCTCGCCGGAACCAGTCGAGCCGTCATGGAATCCGGTCCCTACCTCGAAGCCTTCAAGGCTCGTGGCCTCGAAGTCGCCTTCTTTACCGAGGGTGTGGATGAATTTGTTTTCGAGTCACTGTCGACATATGGCGAGAAAAAACTCGTGCGCGCGGATCAAGCGGATATTGAACTGGAAGAAACCGCGCTGGAGGGCGAAGCACTTGCTTCCGCGGACGTGGAAGCACTCCAGAGCTGGTGGCAGGAGGCACTGGCGGATCAACTCAAGGAAGTGAAGACGGGCAAACGCCTTGTCGGCAGCCCCGTCGTGGCCTTGGTCCCGGAAGATGCTCCCAATCCGCAAATGCGCGCCATGATGAAAGCCATGGGGCAGGAAGTTCCTCCTGTGAAACCCATACTGGAAATCAATCCGCGCCATAATCTGGTGAAAAAACTTGCCGCTCTTCGCACGGAAAAACCTGAAGTGGCAAGTCTGGTGGCGCAACAATTGGTTGACCAGGCCATGCTTTCGGCAGGCTTGGTGGAACATCCCCAGGCTCTGGCGACACGCATGAATGAGATTTTGGAAAAAATTCTCTGACATTCCTGTATCGGCGACTGGACAAATGCACAATCTGGAGAATGAGTAATGCTGTTCCCATCAAGCCTTAACACTCGTCTCCAAAAAACCAACCACCTATGCGGGCCACCCTGATCGTCATCGGAATTCTCCTGATCGCTATTGCTCTGCGCACAGCGCGCAGGGCATGGGTCCGCAAGATGGGGGCGCTGACGTTTCTTATCGCAAGCTACACCCTTTTCTATTTCCTCACGGCAGCTTGGTGGGGGGGAGTGATCGGCGTGGTGCTATGGTTTTTTCTACCCTGGGTTGAGCTCTTGACACGGGTCAAGCGGATGAAACTTCCGATGGACAACCGGCTGCGCCATCGCGCGACTCCCAATCCCGCCTTTTTCCCCAATGCCCAGGAAACCCTGGAAAGCATGGAGCGGGAAGGCTATCAACATGCGGCGGACTGTGGTTGGGAGTGGTCCGGAATGAAACAACATTACCGCATGTTTTTTCACCCCGAGGATAAAACCGTCGCCACGCTTTGCCTGTGCGAACAAGCGGATGTGGTATTTTCTTTCGTTACCATTTCATCCCTGGCTGTGAATGGAGAAGTGCTTCGCACAACAAACTATCCCTTTGCGCCGACGCTCAAGTATCCCAAGAAATTCCTCTGGAACCACGTCCCCTGCACGAGACATTGTTTCCGACAAATCTTACATAGTCACCATGAGCACCTGCAAAAATTTTCCATGGATCGGGAGACACTTCAGCAACTGGATCCGGATCTGTTAGAGGAAATGATCGAGGAGGAAATGCAGGAAATGATCGAACACAATCTCGATCATGGCATTATCGAATTCGCGGGTGAAGGTTATTTCTGCTACAGCACCAAAGGTCTCTTTTATCTCTGGGGACAGTTTGTGAAAGATATGGTAAGACTTTGCTAATTGCGATTATTCGGGAATGCGCAAAGCACGCAGAGGAAGATTACGAAGCAGAATGTTCTTCTCTTGATCGGGCGGCGATGTGAAAATCACATGCTCCCATTTGGGCTTGTTCATCGGTCCTTGACCGTGAAACTGGAACAGGCCTTTGATGATTGGCTGAAACGGCAATACAACAATACCCAACAACCCGCGCGCATTCATGCGCATCGTCATATCCACTGTTTTCTCATGGAGATCAACCTTGCCATTACCGGTAAACTTCAGACTCGTGGTGTAAGTGGTAAAGTCATTCGTTTCGATTACACCCTTGCGAATCACAAAGTTGCTGAATGCGTCTTTGGCGCGCTCGAAACCCGCCCTGCGGTCTGCCAATACTGTCGAGATCACCGGTGAAAGCGGGCCGAATACCGGCACGGCAAAAAGCTCACCTTTTTCCAACGAGCAAAGCCCCTCACCCTCCAGGCTCTGCGTGACTCCAGCGATACCAGCAAGCGAGATACGCCCCGTCAGGGTGCCATATCCCTTTTGCTCAAAATGATAGGCCTCGGATATGTCAGCCATCTTCAACGCATTCCATCGTATTTCTGTATTGTATCGATTTTCACGACCAATAGACGCCGTCACGCTTCCCGCACAAGTGCCACCGAAAACTTGTGCCGAGAGTCGATTGAGAACGACTTTTTGACTGTCGATCATCAGTTCCGTCGAAACATCGGAAAAAGTCACCGGATCCCCCAGGAATTCCCATGTGATTTTCGGGGCTTTTTGCAGCGTCACCTTGAGCTGGGTACGACCTTGGTCTCTCACATCAATGCTGCCATCCGCAGTGAGCGACGGTGGCGTATGAAAACGATAATCGCTCACGGCATCAGCCACCGATACCGCAAACATGTTCAGCAGGGGAACGGGGTAGACATTACCTCGCAACTGCTGGATTTGCACCATGCCGGCATCATGATCGTAGGAAACAAGCGCTGCCTGAACAGGACCGTGAACACCACCTTGATAGATTTTCTGAAGATCATACTGACTGTAATCAAAATCAACCGCGATATCAGAAAAACGCAAGGAGTGATGCTTGAGCTGCAGTTTGGTAAAACAAGAGTGCACCGGAACTTGACGATAACGAAGGTTCTCGACCTTGCCCTGGCCGTCCACACTCCATGCCGTGCGATCCTTGCGGTCGATTTTTCCATTCAACTTCACCCAACAGCGACTTTGCGGATGACTCGAAAAATCACCTAATACCTTCTCCAGCGTCTGCCCCGGAAAGAAAGGCCTCCAGATCTCGGGTGGAAAGGTGCTTTCCAGTTCATAAGATACCTGGGCATCATCCATGAACAACATGCCCGTAAGTTTGCCTCGAGGATGATCTATGACGATATCGTTCAACGTCAAACGCTCCAGGGAATAACCTTCACGTTTCGACAAATAGGCATCAATCCTCGCGGACACCAGAGGCTCGCCCTCGGATTCAAGGTTTTCAATCGCTTTGGCGACGGCCAAATCACGATAGAGTGGCCGTGCGATCGCCATGGGCAACTCGCCGACGAATTGAATCTGTAGACCCTCGTTTTTCTGCAAAAGGTTGCCACGCATTTCTCCACGCGCATGCTTGAACCACAGATGTCGAAAATAAAAATCTCCATCACGATAGGAAAACTCACTGCGAATCGACGCCAACGGACTACCGCGGAATAAAGCGTTATTGATCGCAAAGCGACCCTGCATCGACAAGCTCATGGGCTGATCCTCGGGCATGGAAAATTGCCCGCGCATCTGTATCTCGGGTGCTTCCGCTAGAGAAAAATCGTCAAGCATCCGACGTCCGCTAAACTGATGAATCCAGTGCGGCAGATCAAATGTGGAGTCGATATCAAAATTTCCCTTCCGTGTGGATAGATCATAATCGAGAGCCGCACGGACCTTTCCTCTCGCATCACGTCCCTCCACATGATGCACAGATACAAGCGAGTGGAAGACATTTCCCGAGGCGCGAACATCTTTCAAATGAATCTCTCCACGACTGGCAGCATTACAGGAAAAATCAAATTGGCACTTAAGCGCCGACCATTTGGTGGCATCCGCATCCACCTTCAGTGTCAGTTCGGGCGGATGCAGGGGATCGAGTTGCCATTGATTGATCTCCTTTACAAACTCTCGAAGAAACTTCCGGTGCAATCCGCTGCCACCTCCACTCTGCTGCTGCGCAGGCATGGGACGAAAGCCCAAAATCACCGCATCGACTGTCAATTGAATCCCATCGATCAAGCCCTTCCCCTGCTTGATCTCAAATTTGCGGTTTTTCGACAATAATATCTGACCATTGAGATGACTGATATTGATCACATCACCCTCGGGTTGATCCGGATCCACTGGCAGACGAAGCTCTGCATTGAGCAAGTCGATATGGGTCAGGCGGATGATGCCTCGCATCGCCTTCGTTTTGTCCATATCGAAGATCAACCTCTCCAAGTAGGCGAGTCGCTTGCTACGCGACTCGTCGACAAAAACCTCAACCTCCGTTGCCTCGATACCACGCAGTGGCACATAACGAAGCTTCTTGATCGTCGCTTCAATCCCGTGTTTCGAGAGTTCTTTCTCGAGTGCCAGACACCACGCTTTCGGCATCCCCGTGACATTCCAATAAAGCAACGCCGCAGTAGCAAAAAGTACGAGCGAAATTGTCGACACATAAAGTGCCGTTTGCAAATTGCGGAAAAACATCAATCGCCGGTAATTTGCCATCGATGCGATGATTTTATCATTAACCCGCGAAAAACCAAGTCAGGATTGGCACTCTGTGCGAATTTCGCAAGCTCTTCATCGCTATTCAGCGAGCTTTACGGTAAGTGACCGCTTTTTGATAGAGAGTAACCGCGTCACTGATGCCTCTGGCAACTGCACTCAGGTATTTCGGATTCTCAATCATACGGGCCTCGTAGGGATGACTCATAAAGCCCCCCTCCACCAGAATCGCCGGATGCTTGACTCCCGTCAGCACACTGTAACGTGCGCGCTTGATGCCTCGATCAAAGGTATGATCTTTTCCAAGATGGCGAATGACTTGTCCATGAACCGCCGTGGCAAGTGCAACATTCGCAGAGTCATGACGGTTTCCGTCGCGCACTTGATAATCGCTCGATTTCAGCCCTGAACCATAATGAGCGACTCCTTGCGGAGAAAGCGTGAACGTTTCCACGCCCCGAGCCGATCGACTGCCAGAATTGAAGTGAATGCTGATAAAGATCGCTTGTTCCCTAACGGCATTTGCCAAGTCCACACGCTCTTGTAACGTCAGGTAGACATCGCTGGCGCGCGTCATGACGACCTTGAAACCCTTGGCCATCAGAAGAGTTTTCAGTTCCTGCGCAACACGCAAATTATAGGCTTTTTCCGTGTTGTAGGAATTCACAGCACCGGCATCCATGCCACCGTGCCCCGGATCGATGACGACGGTTCGAAAGCCACTGGCATTCGGGATATAATTCGGGCGCAGCACGGGATCGATCAGCTTGGTGAGATCGATGTGCGAAATGCCGATCTTGCCACCGGTCTCAATGACCGGATGTGTGCAGATGAATTTCACGCCATTGAGAGTCACTTCTTGATCACCCACCCTGAGCTTGAATATCAAATTTTTGCCCTCAAGGATCAGTTGATTGCCCGCTCTTTTGATCGTGGCAAAACGGTAAAACGCCTGCAAACTTTTCAGAGATACATAATCGCGTCCTTCGCTCTGCATCATCTCCCATTGAGCCTGAGCCTGGGCACACAGAGTCAACGACCATACCAACAAAAATCGGCACAGAAAACGTTTCCACGAGTGAATGAAACGAGGCATATCTGTATACGTCAAACCTAGTAGACACCCCCGTGGGTAGCAACCAGAATTTCGTAAGTGCTGTGCGGGTTTTTTCCGCTCTTCATCAAAAAAATTTCCATGGAGCGGAGAAGATTGGATGAGAACTTCTCATGCTGGAATCTTCAGTTCAAATTTTTCACTACCAGAATTGTCACCGATTTCATTGCGCAAACCACTGAGTCGGCGATGGCCGAATCCTCTGCAGCGACATCATTTCGCTGGGTTCTCTTTTTTTTCACTTGTGGGAAAATCACGGGGAATCATCGTTGGGGAAGAGGCTTGAAGCCAAATTCGTTGCCCGTGATCCTCATGCTTGAGAAATGCGATGATTTCTTGATCGTCTGCGCCCGGTGGCAAGATGGCGTGCATCGCAGTCAACTGAGCAGGGATTTTTTGCCCCATTACTGCCTCATTGTGCGCCATCTGAATCGCTGCAACCGAAAACGTATGATGGAGATCACTCTCCAGCCATTCCAGTGGAGTATCCCAATCCGCAAGGAGACTGGGGTCGAGTTGTTCCACGCGCTGACGCACTGCATCAGCATCTGCAGGTAACGTACCAGCGCTGATCTCGGATGCCAGAATCAGATAGTTCTCTCGAATGCGTGAGCGAAAATAAACTTGTAGCAGTGAGCGCTGAAGCGCTTCTCCCGCGGGATCGGAATAGACGGGATTAAGATAAATTCTCAAGGCTGGCAGCGCCGCACCTTTCTCCGAAGCATACAACAACTGCAACCTTTGAAATATCGATCTACAAACGGGGTTGCTCCAATCGTGTATCCACGCCAGGTGAACATTGCGCATGATATTTTTGCCTATCATCACACTCGGCACCTGACCTCGTGCCACGGGGATATTTCCCCCATCCAGCGCCAACGCGATCTGATTTTCTTCGGTAAAAAATGGTTTCACCATGAAACGAGCCGATTCGGTGTCCGCGGTATCGGCAACCGGTGAACTAACAACATTATTATCAACAGTCGATTTCCAGATGAAGAAACAAAGGAAAATCAGCAGCAGCAATGGCAACAGTATCTGAGTCATGGATCGTTGCATGATCATACATTGGAAAATGATGGTTAAGGGACGATCACAACGCGGAGACGAATAAACTTCTTCGTGTCTGTTGCACGAGGCATGCTCAATGTAACGGTGTCAAAGCCCGCGGGGATTCCTTTCTGAATTGTCACACCGGGAGAAGAGGTAGAAGTGTCAACACCAACACTGTAACTTCCGGGCCAAGCATCCAAGGTAGTTCCCGTCTGTATGACTACGGAGGTACTGGCATTGATCGATGTATGGGCCCTTTTGAAAGTAAACAGGATGTTTTCCGCGGAGAGGGATGTGGTCGGGAGCAAGGAGGCATCCTTCGTGAGGCTCGTGCCGCCGAGAACGTATTCGATGCCGTTGCTCACGCCATCGGAATCAAAATCAAGGTCAGGCGCACTACTACCGGCGTGGGTAGAGGCCCATGTGGCATAAGTGTTCGCTGGTGCATCGATCAAATAGCCACTGGAATTTAAGGCGACCGCGCCGCCGCCAGGTTTGGAAATTTTCGCAAGCTGCGTGGCGCTGAGACCGCCGCTTGTTGTGCCAAATCGAAGAGATGAACCGGAAACAAAGCTACCGGCGAGAGTCAGAGTGCCAGAGGACCAATCCATGATACTACTATCGGCAAAACTGAGCACGGCACCCGTTCCCAGACTAATCACCGCGCTGCCGGTGACGCTGAGAGGTCCCAAGGTGTCGCTGAAATTTGCTGCATGGAGGGTGGCACTGCCGATCACGACGGCATTGTTAGGAATCGCGTTGCTTGCACCGAGTGTAAGAGTGCCCGCGCTGATCGTGGTACTGCCAGAGTAGTTGTTCGCTCCTGAAATGGTGAGGTTTCCTGCCGTGGTCTTGATAAGGCCGCCCGTGCCGTTGATGGTGGCGACGTTTTGCAAGATGCCGGATTCGACGGTGAAGGTGATGGCTCCGCTGCCAGCCGCGCCGAGATCATGACCACCCATGTTGAGATTACCACCGCTCAGTTTCACGGTAGCATTGCTGTTGCCAGTCGCTGAACCACGGACGATATCGCCAGCGAGTATGATTGTGCCACCAGTGATGTTGAGAGTGCCTGTAGCGGTGCCTCCTGCGACCGTAGCATCCGCAAGACGGAGACACGTCCCAGCATGAGCCGCGATGGAGACATTGCCACCGGAAATGTTCATCGTGCCCACTGCTGTTCCGGACGCAAGAGCATTGACACCCAACTGGATAGGGCCACTGGTATTGTTGAGAGAGACCGTTCCGCCTCCCAAATTGACAATTCCCGTCGTAGTCGACGCTCCTGCCGTGCCACTGCGACTGCCGACGGTCAGGTCATTAGCGTTGAGCATGCCGCTGTCAAATTGAAACCGGGCAGTGGTCGTTCCTGAACCGAGGCTCCGGGATGCGATAAGAATGGAGCCAAACCTCAGATCGGCGGAGTGACTGGTGGTATCGAACAAATGGTCCATTTGACCGACGCCTGTGTTCATATTGACGACACCGATGGTGAGATTGGCACGACCATTGACGGGATCCGCCAAGCTACGGATCTTCAGTGTCCCAGTGGCTGCCTGAAAGCTCAGATTGCCGTTACTGCGACCGTCCCCAGTGCCGACACCTCCGAGATTGATCGTGTCCACATTGATCACGTTCGTCCCACTGCCAAGTTTGAGGGATTGCACAGCCGTAGAACCGCCATTGGCCGATCCATCGGGACTACCCAGCAGCATGGTCGCAGCCTGAATGGTGCTATTGGCCGCCAAGATCACTGAGGATCCCCCTCCATTGGCGCTGCCACTGTTTGATGTGCTGCCAACTCGAAAAACGCCGGTTCCCAAATTTGCATAAAACGTTGCAAGGCCACTCATATCAAGAATGCCTGCATTGCCGACATTCGTCGTCAATCCATTCGCGATTTGGAAATTGGCATTTGTCGGAGTGGCAGAGGTGCCAATCGATAATGTCCCCGTACCCGCAACATCCAATTTCGTGGTAGTGTGCGGAAGGACCGTAGGATTGTGACCCACGGTGAAAGCGGCGTTGAGTTGCAGCGTCCTGCCGCTACCGATTGTGATGACATTTTCCGTCGTGGAATTGGTTCGCGCCTGGAATGCGCCAGCAAAAGTAGCACTCGCATTCGACAAATCCAAAGTACCGGTGTTAGTGCCCCCCGCTGCTGATCCAAAGCTAAGGCTACCTGATAAGGATGGGTTCGTCGTGGTAAAACGCAGCGTTCCTTCATCAATCATCGTGGCACCGGTGTAATTATTGGCAGCGGTCGTATTGAGACCGGAGAGAGTCCACGTCCCGCTATCACTTTTCGTTAGTGAGAGTGTGCCGATGCCATTGGATATCGTGCCACCCACGGAATTTCCGCTGCTCGTGCCACTGAGGTTGAGTGTCTTGGTCGTGCCGCCACTGGGAATGGAAACAGTTCCCAGAATGAGGAGATTGGCAGTGGTCGGCTGAAAAATCGTGGTGCCATTGGCGCCTCCTGATAGACCCACACTGGTGAAGGAAACTCCAGCAGTGCCACTGGTGACATTGCCTCCACTGGCAAAGTTGTATGTGTTCGTTCCAAAGTTCGCAGCACCGAGTGCATGAGTGAGACCAACTCCAGCGCTCGCTCGATCTGAAAGAATGGTGCCTTGAGCACTCGAACCACCACCAACAGTCGGAAACGTCGTGAAAGCCGAACTGGTGGCAAGATGCAGAGTGCCCGCATTCGTTCCGCTGTTGATGTTAACCTGACTTGAACTCTGCACAGCATTCAGATTCGCAAGACGCAGGGTGCCGCCGTTGATGGTGGTCACACCCGTGAAAGTGTTTGCACCGGATAGCACCCAAGTGCCGATGCCGGACTTGGTCAAAGAAGTAACGCCGGTGTTGTCTCCGATGATGGGCGTGAGGTTATTGGAACCCGTGTTGCTACCATCGAGCGTCAGTGTTTTCGCAGTCGTATCTGCATTAAAACCAATCGCGCCAGAGTTGGTGAAATTCACCGCGCCCGTGCCCGAAGCATCGATCGTGCTGGATGCTTGCAAAGAAAAAAGTCGGTTGGTGCTAACGGCAGTGCCAGTGTATTCCAAGGTGCCACCGTTGAGAATCAAATTGCTCGCTGCGGTGGATGACGTGCCAATACTGCTATTGCTCCCACCATTTGCTAGCGTCGTAGCTTGCAGCGTGCCAGCGTTGATGCGGGTGATGCCGCCGTAGGTGTTGCTCGCGTTGAGATGCAGAGTCCCCGCACCGTTTTTTATGAGACCGGCTGAGCCAGCCACAACACAATTGAGCTGGGCGATATTGTTCGCTACCTCGATGACAGGTGAGGTTCCTGCGAGGGTAATCGTATTTCCTGAGTTGATCGTCCATGTTTCTGAACCCGAAGCATCGCCAAACTTCCATACATTTCCCATCCGATCCGCTCCCAGGGTTACGGAAGTGTTCGCGACGATATTGACGGTGCTGAAATCCACGGCATCGCTGGCAAGCGGTGAAGGAGCGGCACCAAGGATCCAATTCGCACCCGTGGTCCATGCCTGAGCACCACCGACAGTCTGCACCCATGTACTTCCAGCCGTAGTTGCAGCGAGAAATTCGACTAATGCAACGTTATTGCTGTGCGTGCTACTCGTCGATGTGCTGAAAGCCGCAGTGGTCGAAGATGGCGACGCAACTTCGTCATATCCTGATGCATGGCTGCCCCAACCACCACCCCAATTTCCACTACCGGACTGTGAGAATGGCGTGCCGAGGGTCGGAGTCCCCGCGCCATTCGGGTTGCCGGAGTTGGCCAACCCAGCAATGACAAGCGACTTGTTGGCCGAAGTGATCAGAGATAGCGAAGAAAGATATGCGCCCTTTCGACTGTTAAACGCTCCAAATCCCGGTCGAGTTCCTGATAGCGCATAGGCGGTACCGACGCCACCGTTGGGATTATAACCCGAAACCGTGATGCCGCTCGTGATCGCACCCGGATGATCAAGATAATAAATGCCAACAGCGCCATCCGAGGTGCCGCCCGTTTGCTGCACAGCCTCGACCATTGGCACTCCATTGTAATTCACACCCCTGAAAGCAAAATGATCATTGTTTTTGTTTTCTCCAGACACCACTACCACCAGCTTATCCGCCCCGCTTGGATTGAACGTTCCCAAACCAGTGACAGGTCGATAACCACTAACATCATCTAACGTAAACTGCTGAGTCGCGATAACACCAATGGTTCCAGCCGCAGTAGCAGAGGGCGTTGTTGCGGAAGCAGGCGCGGAGGCCGTAGTTGCCAGCGCTCCCGCGCGAACAGAAACCGTATAGCTATAGTTCGTGCCCGCAGTAAGACCGGTATCAGTGTATGATCGGCTCGTTTGCCAGACGCTATCGGTGGCCCCGGGATTACCAGTCGTTTCTGTGAACAGGTACTCGATGGTGCCACCAGTCTGGCCATAAGCCACCTCGCCTGGTGACGCGGTCATCGTGATGGCGGATGAGCTGTTTGCCTTAGGTGGCAAATCCCAGGCACCTGGTTCTGGAGTCAGCGGTGCCCATGTATACAAAACCGTGGGATTCGCGGGTAGACCGACGTCTTCCGCATTCGGTGTAGAAAGCAATTCGATCTTTGTCACCGTGCCGCCCGAGGCAGGCAAATTGATCGCCTCGGTGAGCAGGCTGGACTCCGCAAACGGATCGGCTGTGGTCAAATTGGACGCAGCCAGCATGTAGGTCTTCGTCACACCGCCTTGCACCACTCTCACACAATAGTCACAACCACTCGAGGGCGCGAACTTGGTCTGCGCCGCCGTGCGATCCGCTGCCACCGTGGGATCAAACAATTGAATCAATCCCGCCGTATAGGGACCAATGGGCGGATAGACCATATTGATGCCGGGATTCGATCCGCAAAGCGACGCCATGATGCTGATCACCTGCGTGTCTCGCGTTGTGGGAAACTGCACACCGTTATTACTAACCGTAGTGGTGTAGTCGCCAGTCGTCGAATTCCATTGCGCCCAACTGTTGAGCGTGGGATTCCAGACGACCACGTGACCCTGCAAATAACTGCGCATCTGATTCACGGAGTAATCAGAAAAATGGTTTAATAAATACGATGGTTCTTGCCACCCCGTGCCGCCGCCCTGCATAGGGTCTACTTTGTATGTTCCCACGGGCTTCCCACCGACATTTCCAGTCTGCGTGGTCGGTGGAATGAACTTTTTCGTCGGCAAATGAAATGCCCATGCAGGACCGGCGTGAGTCTCATTGTAATTACTCGGAGCCTGAATCCCATGCATGTCGCCTTTGTAGGGGTATGCCGCACTATCGCCCCAGTGGGGTAGAGAGAGAGCATGACCGAGTTCATGATGGAGGATTCCTATGTTGGTTCCACTTCCCACACCCGCAAATCCGCCTGCCTGACCTCCCGCATAGGCATTGTAGACGTTCAAATAATAGAGACTCCACCGACCCGACTGACCGGACGCGCGTTTGAGTGCAGCATTCCATTCCAAGGCCGCAGACTGTTCCCCATCAAAGGTCAGATTTGTTTGAGTGAAATACTCCGCCTTCGATTTAATCCGCACCGCTTTCGAGCCCACATCTGCTCGCGGCGGAATTACCAACTCGGGAAACACAATGTCGTTGAGTCGCCTTACCTCCAAATCCGTGACGGGCCATTTCGCCTCAATTTCGGCAAATGTCCCGCTTGGATAATCACCAGTCGTTTTGGCAAAGTAATGCACGTCGAACATCGTCATGATCACTTTGGTCGGCGCGCCCACTTTCATATTGGTGATCGTAGTGCTGACCCCGGCACCCGCATCGATTTTCACTTGTAATCCGGGCTTCATGTAATTGGCAGGAATGTAGCCAGTGAAAGAATTCGCAAATGAATGTTGGACCACGCCTGGTCCATCAGGAATTGATGCAGGGAGAGTCGCCGGACCGGTAAGTGAAACGACGAGATTCGGTTGACCGCTGAGAATCAACGTCGCCGTCACGGCTGGAGATGCGGGTGACGCAGGATTCACCACATGCGCCTTGATCAGAGCTTCACGGTTTCCAACCATCCCGAAATACGTGTCAGACGATTTCAACACATGCGTCTGGCCAAAGTAGACAGCATTGATCGACGTTTGTGCTTGTATCACAATGGTCAAAATCACAAGCCATCCCAATAAAAATCGATTCATAAACAGGGTTATTACATCTCATTAAAAATCTACATCCGCATCGATTACAAAACAAGATGCGCACCCTTCGAAGGACGGGAGCAGAAAATCTCCGGTTCGATGCCCGTGGTGGCAATATACCGATCACGCATCAGCCTGATAATCGCATCCGCTTTTTCACTGAGGCATAGCGTAACAGTCGATCCGCCGAATCCGCCACCTGTCATGCGAGCACCGTAAACGCCACCCTCCATACCGATCTCACGTGCGATGTTCACCATCAAGTCAAGCTCAGCACAGGAAACCTCGAAGTCATCCCGCAACGAATCATGCGAGGCGTCCATGAGTTTTCCTAACAACAGAAAATCATTCGCCGCCAATGCTCTGGCCGCGTCCTGCGTGCGGGCGATCTCGGTAACGACATGGCGCGCACGACGGTTGACGGGATCACCCAACTCCGACCATTGCGCTTCCACGTCGAGAAGGGAAACATCACGCCAGGAGGGTTTGCCTAACAAAGTCAGCGCTTCCTCCGTGTGCTTGCGGCGCACGGCATATCCGCCATCGGACAACTGGTGATGCACGCAGGTATTCGCGATGATGACGGCAAGATATGGATTTTCAAAAGGCACCAGCGTCACTTCGGCCGCGCGGCAATCGATCATGACCAGCCTGTCTTTTTCACCGAAGGTCGAGGCGAACTGATCCATGATGCCGCAGGGGACTTTTGCGAAGTCATGTTCGGCTTTTTGGCATAAGAGCGCCTTTTCTTTTTTCGTTAGTGAAATGCCTAACAATCCCTCGAGTAGTGTGGCAGTCGCACATTCGAGCGCCGCGGAGGATGACAACCCCGCGCCGCCAGGCACGGAACTCACCAAGCAGGCCTCAAAACCCGGAATCTGATGACCAAGTTGTTGAAATCCCGCGATTACTCCGCGCACGTAATTCGCCCAATGCGGCTCGCCAATCACTTGCGGCGCGCTGAGATCGATCACGGCATCCGGCATACCTTCGCTACGCAGTGTGGCTTGGTGAGAACCATTCAAGACTGCGGCGATGACGATAAATCGGTCGATGGCAAAGGGCATCACAAAGCCATCGCAATAGTCGATGTGCTCCCCGATCAAATTCACGCGCCCCGGAGCCGCGGCGATGACAGTGGCAGGTTTTGTTAGACCTGCGCGGGCGAAATCGATGAGTGAAGAGAAAGACATACGATCGTTAGGTTGCGGGGGCGACTTTTTGGAGAAGGAGGGCGAGGAGGAAGGCGAGAAGAGAAATAGAAGGGAACCACAAGACGGGAGAGTAACCCACCATAGCATAGAGAGCCCAGCACATCGAAAACATATACACCAAATCCACGAGCGCGATTCCGGCAAGCAAACGCGCGACTTTTTTCCCCACGCCAGCAGAAGAGCACACCACGAAGAGCGTCCAACCCAACAAGGGCAAGAGGCCACATGCGCCGATCCATGTGTGAGAAAAAGGAAAACCAAGGGATTGACCCGCAGCCCAGGGAGTCATGTGAGTGAGCACAGGAAACAATAGGAGCAAAGCCGCCAACCATTTCATGGAACCGAGTTCCACCGGGCGGGATTCAAACCGCGCAAGGAGAGAGATTCCTGCGATGTAGGTGAGCATCCCCAACAGCGGAATCAGAATGACGCCAGCCAGAGCCAGTCCCTCCCATTCCTGCCAACTTGAGAAAAAATCCCGTAAAATACCAAAGCCCGGAGACATCGCTCCCAAACCCAATGCGTAAAGACCCGCGCGGCATGCCCCCATGATCCAGATGGAAAACGAGTGACGTTTGTGCAGCAGGGTGTAGGCGATCACGGAACACAAAATGATGACATAAGTGAAAAACACCGTCTTGCTTACCCACCATGACATCGTCATGCCGGCAAGAGTCAACACCATCGAGATGCTGAGATACAGATCGCGCGGAAACAATCCGGACGGAATGGCACGTTCAGGACGGTGTTGCTGATCCCATGCGAAATCAAACCAATCGTTAAGAAAATTTCCCGCCACATACAAACAACAGGCGGCGATAACGGGAAACAATGTTTGCTGATTCCAGCCCGGGGCATCCGCGCGAGAATCAAATACGACCAACAACATCATCCCCGTCAGTACGTTGCTCACCACGCTCGGCACGTTGGCGATGCGGGCGGTGGCCAGGAGAGCTCGGAGACGTGCGGGCATGGGTTTTTTCGTTAGACTGGGAGGCGGGACGCCTCCGCCACATTACCATCCATTTTTACTACCGGTCATAAATGTCCAATGGATACCGACCACTCCGATACCGCAGCAGTTCGGACCTTGCGAAAACATGATGAAGCGGTGACCATCGGAACCGAACCAACCGTTGTAGGCGGATTGGGGATCAGGTGAACCCATGAAAATGTTTTCACCCGAGGCGTTGCCATCAAACTGCGCCAGGCGCGCACGGTCCCACGGTGTCTTCTTGTCAGGCACGGGAGACTCGTGCGCGAAAAAACCACGCGCCGCCATGTCACCGCTGTGACCACTGGCTGCATCACTGAGTTTTTCCTCGATGCGCAAGGGATTAAGTCCGATGACCGCGCGCTCAAAATTAAGAACCGTGGCAAACGATTTCATGCTGGGCAGACACCAGCGGCCGTTCTCGGCATTGAGTTCTTCCGCCTCCGCAAGTTGCTCCGCTTCTTTTTTCGACTTCTCCACCGAGGTCACCATTTCCATCAGGTGCTCGGCTTCCAGGCTGTCCTTGACCACACGCGCACGAAGCTCCTCCGCATCCAGCTCACTGGTATCTTGACGAGGGTCCAGTTTCTCCAATTCACGGCTGATGTCGCACAGAGCATCGATGGCCTGATTGACGCCATCGACCGTTGCCTTTACATCACTTTTTGCCAGCTTCTGGCGTTTGGTATACAGATCGATCAGGCCCTGCATCTCTTCACGCAGCATGCGCACCTTGTCACCCTCCTTGTGAAAATCGGTGCGCACCAATTCCATCACACGCTTGCGTTCCTCCGTGAGCTGGCGCGCGACGTCATCGTGTACCGACAACGAGCCGGCACTTTTTTGCAATGCCTTGATGCGTTCGCCATGGGCCTTGCGCGCGGCCTCCAGAGCGGTTTTGTAATAAGGCATCGCCTCGGCCGGCATAGTGCGAAAGGTGCTGATGGCCGCCTTGCGTTTTTTGGACTCGACACTGCTCAGCCAAGTCGCTGCCGTGCGCACATGCTGCATATTGAGAGCCGGCGTTTGCTGCGCCGCTACAAGAGCGACACATGCCAAAGAGATCAGAAGCGGGGTTTTCATCAGTGTGAGATGAAAGATTTATAGTCCGGGAATCGGCAGCCCACCGGTGTGCTTTTTCATTTCTGCCGCAGAAATGTCTCGGCCTTGGCTGATCGCTTGCTGGACGCCTTTGAGAATCAGATCTTGAAGAAAATCGACATCCGATGGATCCACGACGGAGGGGTCGATACGCAGTGACACCACATCGCCCGCACAAGTGGCGGTGACGACGACCTTACCGTTGGCGACCGATGCCTCCACGGTGCGTTTCGCGAGTTCTTCCTGGGCGGCGGCGAGGCCCGCTTGCATTTTTTGGGCCTGTTGCATCAATTTGGCGATGTTCATAAATTCGTGTGATGTTCGATGTTAGGGAGTGATGATTTTTCCGGAGAAAATTTCCAGCGCTTTTTGAATCAGCGGATCTTTGTGGAAATCATCCATTTCTCGTGGAGTTTCCTTGATGGGAGCAGGTGCGGCGTGTGGTGCAGCGGCAACAACGGGAGCAGGTGCAGCGGGTGGAGGTTCGGGTCTATCCTCAGCTGTATCAATCATGGCATCGAGAGCCGCGAAAGGATCCGTCGATTTTTTCACGGGAACTGACACAGGCTCTGGCGTTGCCACTTTTGCCTCAACAGGAGCGATAGAGACAGGAGCGACCTCGGGAGTCGCGATCTCCTGATCAGCGGTAACGTCGGGTGCGGGCGTTTCAGGCGCAGCTGATGGCAAAACAACCGCGGTATCGGGAAATTGTCCGGACGAAGCCGCAAGCACATGGATGATATCCGAAATCCGGGCTTCACCCACCACCTGAATCGCTTTGATAACACCCAGTTCCAAATGCAGGCGACGATTATTCGCCCATTTCATGCGCCCCTCGGTATCGGCAAAGACATCAATCACCGCCAGCAAGCGGTCGGCTTTGCAGGACTTGGCGGAATCCAATAACTTTTGCCAAATCTCCTTCGGAATGCCTTCGTTGGGCGCTTGGGGATCAACCTTGGCGACGATGATCGCACGCAATGCTCCGATGAGTTCGTGGAGGAGTTGTGAGACATCGCGACCGGTTGTGGCTTCGCGCTGGATGATTTGTAACGCAGCAGCGGTTTGTTTTTCAAAGATCGCTTCGCAGAGCGAGGCGATGGTTTCGCGCGAAGTGAAGCCGAAGATGTTAAGCACGTCGGGCTCGGTGATGTGATTACCACAGAACGCTACCAGCTGGTCGAGCATGGACTGGGCATCACGCATGCCTCCATCCGCACCCTTGGCAATCGCCCAAGCGGCCGACGGATCCAATGTCACGCCCTCCACGGACGCGATGTGCTGCAAATGCTGGGCAATGACTTCCGTGGGAATTGGACGCAGATCGAAACGTTGACAACGAGAGAGAATAGTCGGTAAAATTTTATGTACCTCGGTGGTGGCAAAAATGAATTTCACATGTGGCGGCGGCTCTTCCAACGTTTTCAATAAGGCGTTGAAAGCCTGATTGCTCAACATATGAACCTCATCGATGTAGTAAATTTTAAACTTCCCATGCATCGGCGCATAATTGACCGATTCACGCAAGGCGCGCACTTCGTCGACACCATTGTTCGAAGCTCCATCGATCTCCACCACATCCAACGATGTTCCCTCGGCAATTTGCAAACAAACGGGGTCATTCGGATCAAAGTCAGCTTTGGGGCCACCGGGACCGTTGAGAGCCTTGGCAAAGATACGTGCCGTGGACGTCTTGCCAGTGCCACGAGGCCCGACGAAAAGATAAGCATGTGCCAGACGATTCTGTTCAATCGCATTGCGCAAAGTGCGTACTACGTGATCCTGCCCCAGCACGTCAGCGAACGTGGCGGGACGATACTTGCGGGCAAAAACCTGATAACTCATGGAAGAAATACTAAAGCATGCGCGGGGATCGACAACACGATTTATTGATGCCGGGCATTTTTCTACTCCACTGCCCGGGACAGCAGGGTCAAAATGATCCAGCAACTCCGATCAGACCGTGAAAAGCCAGGCAAGGCGCGGGGAGAGTTGTTATGCCCATCCTCATGAGTCAGCTGCCCTTCTTCAGCGAACTCTTGCCGATTGCATAAAGCAACTGCGTTTGAGCAATGTTGGATTCGGTGATGAGGTCAAAATAGGCCAAACGTGCAAAACTGAGGTCTTCCTCCGCACGCAAGGTTTCCAACACACCACCAATGCCTTGTTGCCCGCGCTGCCGAGTCAGAGCGTAGGCTTTTTCCGCTGAGTCCAATAGTTTTTGCGCGATGACCATGCGATCCTGCAACGAGCGTGCTGCCGCAACAGATTCTAACACCTCGCGGGTGATACGCTGCCGGATTCTCTCGACCAGGATGGCTTCCTGATCCGCCATGCGATCCGCCGTGGCGCTGCGTTGGCTGTCAAACAGCCCGCCCGGCCCCACACGCCATCCGATTCCGATCACGCCATCCGCGGTGTCGTCGAAATTTCCCGTGCTGGAGTTAAAACCACCACCAAACCCGCCGACAAAGCCGCGCATGGTGAGATCGGGATACCATGGCCCCTTGCGGGCGCCCTCTGCTTCGGTTTTCGCGGCTGCAAGCATGGCTTCCCGACCGCGCAATTCCGGACGATGATTGAGCGCCGTGGTCACGAGATCGCTCATCGAAGTTTCCGCAGAAACATAAGTCAGCGGCGTGAGTTCGCCAGTGTCTCCGCGGAGGCCCAGTCCATTCGGCAAACGAAGCATTTCACACAATGTTGCCGCTGCTCTTTCCACGTCTTCCTGACCTTTACGAATCATCAGATCATGGCGAAAGGTTTGCACTTGCGCGCGCAGTTGATCTGCCTCGAAAGCGACGCCGGCCTTGACTGCAGCCTGGAGCTGGGATTCGTAATCGCCCGCCAGGACGCGTGATTGCTGACTCACTTGCAAACTCGCCTGCGCGCGCAAGAGACGGAAGTATGCTTGCGTGACTTGTGCGACAGTGCAATTGCGTGCAGCCTCGACCTGATGCTCCGCAGCCTTGGAACGTTGTTTTGCGGCGAGATTTTGATAGATCAATTCGCCGATGCGTAAGTCCGCCGCGACGCCAACACCAACCTGATAATTGTTTTTTGATTCTTCGGTAACATTGCCGGGAATGTCCTGCAAATTGCCCGCCGTGCGATGATAACTGGTGCCGAAGGTGAGCCACGGAAAGAATTTCCGACGCATCTCGGCATGCTGCGCGCGCGCGGATTGCAGAGACGCGCGGGCAGCTTCGATGTCGAGATGATTCACACCCGCCAGTCGCAGGGCAGACGCGAGGTTGATGTCGTTCGACTTCAATGCAGCAGGCTCACTGGCTTGCACCAATGCCAAGAGAGAAAGAGATAACAAAATACCGCGCATGTAGAGGTGAGGTTTATTTTTTGACAGTGACGGCCTGTCCATCGGTGAGGGTCAGGCCGGTGAGCACGATGAGCGCTTCATCGCCTGAGAGTCCGCTAAGAATTTCCATATTTTTGCCGTCATTGAAGCCGGCGGTAACTGGTGTTTTGAAAGCCTTACCTTCTTTGTGTAAAAAAACGAATGTGGAAACTTTTTCGATGAACACCGCCGCCACAGGAACGAGCAGAGCGTTGGTGTGTGTCTCAGCAGCAAGTTGTGCTTTGACGTAATTACCGTTGATCCATTTACCATCGGTGTTGGCGAGATCAACTTCGACTTCCATCGTCGCCGCGTGAGCATCGATGGTCTGTGCGCTGCGTGAAATTTTTCCTTCCCACTCATGACCGACCATACGGGCGAGCGTGCCGGGTTTCATGAATTTCGCTTCGGCCTCAGGCACGGGGACCTGGGCTCGCAGAGTCGAAACATCGTCAATGGTCACAACAGCTCCGGCCTTGCCCGTGCCGCCGGAGGGAATGAACGCACCGATGTCCGCGTGGCGCGATGTGACAACACCATCGAATGGAGCTTTGATCGTGGCATAGGCAAGAAGCGTTTCCATGCGTTTGAAAGCAGCATCCGCGATTTTGAGTTTTCCCTCGGCTTCATCGAGGTCCTGAGGAAGCACCAGACCTGAAGCTTTTTCTCCGGCCACAGTGAGACGTTGAAACGTAGTTGCAGCGACTTCCCGCACGGTTCTGGCACTAATCAGATCAGCTTCCAGTTCCGGCACTTCCAGCACGGCAATCACTTGTCCGGCTTTGACGCGATCACCGACATCGACATGGATTGATTTCACATGCCCCGAAACACGTGCGTGCAAGGTCGTGGACTGATTAGGATGCAGGGTGGCAGGAATGGTGACCCAACGATGGATGGTGCCACGTTGCAAGGGCGCGAGAATCACCTCAACCGCCATCAATGGCAGGTTGAGAACCCAAAAAAGTGCGAGGAGTCGATACATCGTTTTTAGTGAGGTGTGGAAGGGTTGAAATGAACGCTGCCCTCGTCATCGGGATCGAGCGAGATCGAGCGCGTGGCTTTTCCGGCAAAGATCGCGAAACAAGCAGGCAGGAGCCATAAGGTTGCCAGAGTGGCGAAGACCAATCCGCCGACAACGGCTCGCCCCAGTGGAGCAATTTGTTCGCCGCCTTCGCCCGTGCCAACTGCCATCGGGATCATGCCGGCAATCATCGCCAGCGAAGTCATCAAAATCGGCCGTAAACGTGAAGAGGCGCCGATTCGCGCACCGATTCCCGGATCGCCATGGTGGGCACGACGTTCGCGCTCGGCAAAGGTCACTAACAGAATCGCGTTCGCCAGAGCCACGCCGGTGGCCATGATACCGCCAATCGCCGACTGGATATTCAGTGTGGAACCCGTTAGCCAGAGCGCAACAACCACACCTAACAAAACAGCAGGTACTGTGGAGATGGCAACAAAAGCCAATCGCCAGGATTGGAAATTCGCCGCCAGCAGAAAGAACAATACCAACACCGCAATACCAAGACCTTGGCGAAACCCTTTTTTTAGAGCTTCCATCGTCGGCGCCTGACCGCGCAGTTCGATGGTTGTTTTCGCCGGTGGCAAACCTGCAGCATCGATGGCGGCACGCACTTTTTTGATCGCCGTACCGAAATCGGTATCGTGATAGTTCGCACCCACGGTGATCAGCCGCGCCATGTTGAATCGTTCAAACTGACTCACTGATGTCGTTGTGGTGATCTTGGCAAAATTGCGCAATGCTAAGGTCTCGCCCGATGAAGAAGCAACATCGATGTTCCCAAGATCTTCCAACGTTTTGGTATCGGACTGCGGAATTTGCACCTGCACATTGTAAGATACACCTTTCGTAGAATCCGCCCAAAAATTCGCTTGAGTAAAACGACTCGACGTAGTGGCAGCAACCATCGCACGCGCGACTTCCTGCATATTGACACCGAGCAATCCTGCGCGCTCACGATCAACCTCGATCTTCACCGAGGGGAATTCCGTCTCCTGCACAAGCTGCACGTCACGCAATTCGGGGACCTTTTTCATCTCGGTGAGAATTTTTTCCGCATGAGCTTTTGAAACAATCAGATCCACGCCGCCGATGGCGACCTCGATCGGCGTGGTGGCACCAAAAGACATCACCTTCGTCGTGATATCGGAAGGTTCGAAGGAGACTCGCAGCGAAGGCATTTGCTCCTGGAGCAAGCCACGCAATTTTTCCTGCAGAGCTGAAACATCCACACCCGACCGCGCTTGCAACTGCACAGCCAGCCAGCCTTCTTCAGGGCCACCGTTCCACAAATGGATGAGGTTCACCGGATAGTTCGCAGCATGAACGCCAACAAGGCCGATGGTGAGTTTGATTTTGTCTTTGCCGACCTCACGTTCGATGAGAGACAGCACCGCCTTCGCATGCTCTTCGGTTTTTTCCACTCGCGTCCCTGCTGGTGCGCGGAAACGCAGGGCGAATTGATCGGAGCTCGAACGTGGGAAAATTTCCGACCCGAGACGTGGCACGATCCCTAACAATAACAGCACGGTGACGCCGAAATAGATGGGGAGTAACAACCACCGCATCGCAAGCAACCGACGCAGCATACCTTCATAGAAATGCGCGAGGAAAAACTCTTTCTGCGGATGCGTCTTGCGGTTGCGCAGCAGCCAGATTGTCAGAACAGGCACCAACGTGGAGGATAACAAGTAGCTGGCGATCATCGAGAATCCCACGGCCATCGCCAATGGTTGGAATAAAGCGCGCGCGGCGCCTTCCATGAAAAACGCGGGAATGAACATCGCCAAAATGCAAAGCATCGCAAGCAGACGTGGCAAGGCTGTTTCCCTGATCGCATCGGCGGAAGCCCGCCCCACCGCAGCACCACACGCGATTCGAGCATGGATGTTCTCCACAGCGACCGTTGCTTCGTCGACGAGGATGCCCACCGCCAACGCCAAGCCGCCGAGAGTCATCAGATTGACCGTTTGTCCCGTCAGCCACATTGCCAAAATAGCAGCCATGAGCGAGATCGGAATATTGATCACCACAATCATGGCACTGCGCAGATCACGCAAAAAAAGCAGCACCATCAGCCCCGTGAGAATCGCACCAAGACCAGCCTCTTTTGCCAACGAGTTGATGGAACTCCAAACCACCGGCGAT
Organism: Akkermansiaceae bacterium; assembly: GCA_049240965.1. Lineage (GTDB taxonomy): Bacteria > Verrucomicrobiota > Verrucomicrobiia > Verrucomicrobiales > Akkermansiaceae > UBA956. Next base: position 145,315 of record JBMLRP010000004.1, on the reverse strand, counting down.
TGATCGAACTCGTAGGAAACTTTCACGTCATCCGAAACCGCCGATTGAAACTTCGGGATGTTGTTTTTCACTTGCTCCACTACCGCAAGAGTCGAGGCATCGGATCGTTTCGTGACCGGCAGATAGACCGTGCGGCGACCATTGACGAGCGCATAAGACGTCGTGATGTCCGATCCATCAGTGACCGTCGCCACGTCACGCACATAGACGGCACCCTCAGCGGCCGAACGGATCGGCACATCGGCGAGTTCGGCAGGCTTGCCGACCACCGTGTTCATCGGCACGATCGGATAGAGATCACCAAGAATCATATTTCCCGACGGAGACACCACATTGCTTTTCGCAATGGTTTCCACGACGTCACCGGGACTGAGTCCGCGCGCGCGCAACTTGTCTGGATCCACGTTCACCACGATGGTTCGCGCCGAGCCACCAAAGGGCGGCGGAGCTGAAACTCCGGGAAGTGTGGCAAACAGCGGACGCACTTTGTTCAGTGCCTCGTCCTGCATTTGTCCGAGAGTGCGATTCGGATTTTCGGTAGAAAAAGTGAGATACCCGACGGGTACAGAGCCGGCATCGAATCGCGTGACAAATGGATTCGGCGCTCCTGCCGGCATGAAAGCACGCGCACGGTTCACATACGAAATCGTCTCAGCCATCGCTGCAGACATGTCCGTACCGGGATGAAACTCCAGCTTCATGATCGAAGCGCCCTGAATCGTCTTCGATTCCACATGTTTCAAGTTCGCAATGTAGAGAAAGTGATACTCATAAAAATACGTTAGATACGATTCCATCTGCGCGGCATCCATGCCACCGTATGGTTGCGCGACGTAAATCGTCGGCACACCCAGTGGTGGGAAGATATCGCGCGGCATTTTTTTAATCGCGAGATAGGAGCCACAGAGAATGGCTAAAACCGCGACAATTACCGTGACTGGACGACGGAGAATCCAAGAAATCATAAACAGAGAAGATTGGCTTCGGCTACCCATGATCCCGTGCCGACGGTGATAGATTAGGTTCAACCACAGATCATGGCGATATCATTTTTCGATTCAAGGATCATCAAAGAAAATGCTGAAATGACAACGATCGAGAGCCAAAGCTGTGTTTATGCTTCCAGCAAACTCAGGAACATGGGCAGGATTTTCCGAAAGAGCGAATTTTTACCACCGCGCGCAAGTTGATCACCGATGAGTGTGGCGCAATCATCGCAACCAGCGGGTGCGAGCGACTCGGTGAGATGATCCCCCATGCTTAATCGCATGTGAAGATGGGATGCTTGCATCGAACGATGGATCTCAATCTCCAGTCCACCTCCGCGGATCAGCAGCGCACCCACTGGTGCCGATGTTTCATCTGCCAACAAAGTCACGTTAACGGGTTCCCCGGTTTTCCGCTCCAACAAAACTCCTTGTTTGTCACCCTGTTGTTTTGCAAGCGCCAATTGCAATTCCATTCCCTGGCGCCAACCTGCTTGCGTGGCGAGCCATGCCAAGAGTTGCAACGCGGAATTGCGATGCTGCGGATGATAAGTGATTTGCACATCGCTCACATGCGGCAAAGCCTGCTGAGCGAGCGGATCGTCGAACAAGGATGCAACTGCAAGGCGAAAATGATACGTACGGGTCCATGCAAGGTCTTGCACGACCAATACCCGCCCGGAAGAAATCGCATCATGGATCGACGAAAATGAGGCAGCGGGATTTTTCCAATCACTGCTGTCGAAAACAAATCGATCGATCACCGAATAGAGACGCTCCTCAAAAATCGACGATAATTCACCCTGCCACCATAAGATCAGAGGCAGATCGCTGGTGAGATGGGCGAACACGGTGTTGCGTAATCGACCGCGCGAGACCCCAGTGAGGCAGAATGAGATTTGCTCGCAGCACACCGACTTTTTTCCTCCGCTCAAATGACAATGCGCGGTAATCCAAGCACGGATGGAGGCGTCCTTCACCTCACGATTCATTTCCACCAAAAGCGCGCGACAGGCATGTTCTCGAGTGAGCTCACGCACAATTGCAGAGTTTTTGTGTAATGATCCTTGTTTCTCAGAATAAACGCAGAGATTGATCAGACATGCGTTCGTGCGCGCCTCGTCCTGTGCCCACAATTGCCGCAAAGCCTTGTGGATATTTTCCACGGCGACTTCCTGACCAAGTTCCGGATCCATCGTAAAATGACTCATACATTCCTTCCTTAGATTCTGCGCCAGTGGTTGCCATCCTCGTGCAGAAGATCATCTGCTTCCTTGGGACCCCAGGTGCCGGCTACGTATTCTGCCATGGGAATGGCCGCGCCACTCTGATGCCAGGCGTGCTCTATACAGTCGATGAATTTCCAAGCTTCCTCCACTTCATCGCGCCGCGCAAACAAGGTGGCGTCTCCGGCAATCGCGTCTAACAGCAATCGTTCGTATGCCTCAGGGCTCGCCTTGCCGAAGCTCGTGCTGTATTGAAAATCCATTTTCACCGGCTCGAGCCGTAGACTGGTTCCAGGGATTTTGGAAATCATGCGCAGGGAAATCCCCTCGTCCGGCTGGATGCGAATAGCCAATACATTCCCACCGGTGGCATTCATGGACGCAGTGTTGAAAAGCACACCCGGAGGTGACTTGAAATGCACGGAAATTTCCGTGGCTTTTTTCGGCAATTGTTTACCCACACGAATGTAAAATGGCACACCGCTCCAGCGCCAGGTATCGATCATCAATCGTAGGGCGACGTAGGATTCAGTCATGGATTCGGGATCGACCCGGTCCTCCTCGCGATAACCCGGCACGACTTTGCCACTGACACTGCCTTTGGTATACTGCGCGCGCACCACATTCGCAGCAACTTTTTCCGGCGTATCCCATTTGCGCAGAGAGCGGATGACTTTGACTTTCTCGTCGCGAACGCCATCGGCACTCAGATCCGTGGGTGGCTCCATCGCAACCAGACTCAGGAGTTGCAGCAAATGGTTTTGCACCATGTCGCGCAAGGCACCGGATTTATCATAATAGCCACCGCGCCCACCTTCCATTCCGAGATTTTCCGAACATGTGATCTGCACTTGTTCGATATAACGACTGTTCCAGAGTGGTTCAAAAATCGCATTGGCGAAACGCAAGACCATCAAGTTCTGTGCGGTTTCTTTGCCGAGATAATGATCGATGCGATAGGTATCGCGTTCGTGGAACGTTTGATTCACCACACGGTTCAAATGTTCTGCGGTTTTCAAGTCGGTACCAAAAGGTTTTTCCACGATCACCCGCGCCCAGCAACCCTCTTTGGCTTGGTTGAGACCAGCTTGTTTCAAATGCGTCAGAATATCATCAAAAAATTCGGGGGCGCTGGCGATGTAAAACAAACGATTGCCTTTGCCACCGCGATCACGGTCAATCTCTTCCAGGGTTTCGGCAAGACGACGATAACCATCCGCATCCGTAAATTCACTCTGATGATAGTGGATATTCGGTGAAAAGGAGGCCCACACTTCGTCGTCGTGGGCATTGCGCGATACCTTTCGGTTCAGTTCCTCCAATCCTTGACGGAAAACCTCGTCGGACTTTTCACGCCGCGCGAAGCCGATGATTTTTACACCGGGAGGCAATTCACCATCCAGTGCCAGATTATACAGTGCCGGAACCAACTTGCGGTGGGTCAAATCTCCGGTCGCACCGAAAATCACCACCGTGCATGGCTCGGGGCGGGTGCGTGATACCAAATCTTCTCGAAACGGATTGCTCATGTGCGGAAGGCGATTTCACCGCATTCCTGCAACGCATGAAAGCAGAAATTGCGTATGCACGGGGAAAGTTGATACGATCATCAAAAGTGATAACGAAGGTTGACCGCCCCAAATGCAGCAGATTCCAAATCCTCATCCATGAGGGGATTGTGACGATTATCCTGCAATTCCAACTCACCACTCAAATTCACGCCACTGCGCAAGGAAAGCAACCAGTGATCGGTGATCTGATAGATCAGTGATGCGGCACTCTGCCAACCTCTGATTTCCATACGATTCACACTGGACTGGTCCAAATCCCATGACCCTCCACTTGGATAGGCGCTGAGGCTCAAAGTCAATTTTTCTGATACGCGCCAGCCGAGCACCGCAAATGGTGGCGTTATCTGCACGACAAATGGCTCTCGCCGCCAGATGAATCCGAATGCAGGCACTAACATGCTGTCATCAGTTTCATACCGGCCGAAAGCTCCACCAGCAATTGTCAAATCCCCGGACAAGCGATAATTGATCAAACCCAAGCCCGAGCACTCCAGATCATCAAGGGTTATACTTACAAAATCGCTACTAACACCCGGCGTCACAAATGCCATTGCTGACCATCGTGAGTGAGCGGGACGCCACAATCCTGTGATCTGCAATTCCAACGTATGCAGAGTGTAATCCCGAATTTCTTCGATACTACCGAAATCAACTTCTGTGAGATCATAACCCAGAGATGCGGCCCATAGAAAATCCCTGCGTTTCTTCGCGCCCAGGGGAGCTATCATACGCCACTCAGTGTAGTCCAACGATCCTGTTTGATCGTCAAGATGCTGGGTATCAATCCATGACACGTCCGATACAAATCCTGGTTTGCCAAAACCAAAAGCAGCAGGATCGATCATTCCAAACTCTCTTGAAGCGCGAGGAGTGGATACCTGGGCATACAAACCATGCGACAAATTAAACGTTACCAACAATAAAATATAATGAATCAAATTTTTCATTGGATCTATAAAATCGATGATTTGGATCATTGCCCCGGCTCGAAATCGTCCACAACTATCTGTCATTGAGGCATACATGCATCGACGATAACCCGACTCAATGAAAATGAAAACCAGGCATAAAAAAACCTCCGCACTTGAGGCGCGGAGGTCTTTGGTGATTGATTGATATTATTGACCCTGAGGTGTAGGGAAGCCGCCGGGAGCTGCAGGTGGTGGCGCATCTTCGATACCGACAAGTTCCAATTCAAAAATCAGCGTACTGTTAGGACCCAGATCCGCACTTCCGCGTTGCTCACCGTAGGCGAGGTCGGCAGGAATGAAGAGTTTCCATTTTGCTCCAACCGGCATGGTAGTGATGGCCTCTTTAAAGCCGGGAATCACCTGAAGCGTCATGGGCACGGGCTGCCCCTCTGGCGATTTGTCGAATTCGGTGCCATCGATGAGCGTTCCGCGGTAGTTGACAAGAAACTGCTTGTTGTCATCTTCGCCCTCTTTGGCAGGAACATACTTTTTATCGCCACCCTTTGTCAGCACTTCATACTGCAATCCGCTCTTGGTAGTTGTCACTTCCTTACGCTTGCCGTTTTCGGCCAAAAACGCCTTCCCTGCTTCGAGGTTCTTGGCGGATAATTCCTTTTCCCGGGTTTCCATCAACGATTGCAAAGCCATCATCGCAGCTTGAATGTCTTTTTCTGAGACTTCTGGCTCTTTGCCTGCCATCGCCGCTGTGAATCCACGGACAAATTCGGCATTTTCAATGTCCGATGCACCAATGCCAAAACGTCCGACTTGCTGGGCGAATTGACGACCGTTTTGAAAACCGAAACCGTAGGATGTGTTTTTTTTCACTTGCTCAGGAGACATCGCGGGAGCTGCGGGGGCAGTCGGGGCCGCAGGAGCTGGCGCGGGAGCTGCAGGAGCTTCTTGAGCATTGAGCAGCACAGTGGTAGCGAGCATGAGCGCGCCAGTGATAGGAAATGACTTCATTAGTAATGTTTAATGGTTGAGCCAGCAAACTATGCGGTCGCGGAAGCATGTCGAGCGTAAAAAGCTTGATTTTTCGTCACATCATCAACAGCCGCCTCTTGCCCATGACACGATGTGTATTAGACTAACGCGCTGGATTTTTCTGTTGTTTGGTGAAGCCGAGGATTTGACCTTGATCACCATCATAAAAGGTAAAGATCATTCCAGTCACCTCTTTCCCGCCGGTGAAGGTCGCCCAGCGCTGCGCTTTCATTGGTTCATGGGAGAAAGTAATTCCATAGACTGTCGTAGGTTCACCCCTCCCGGAGGATACGGAACCCGCAGGCTCGATGAGCCAACGAGCCTCTATGTCCTCAAATGCTTGAAACGCGTAATCGAATCCATCTCCCGTTGCTTGAATGATCGGAAATGATCGCAAAACAGCTGAACCATCGGCTCTCAGCTCAATCATGGACCTTGGCTTTTTTGCGCTGATTTTTTCATTCAGTCCACTCTCTATCATATCCACATACACTTCCTTGAGCTCGTATGATCCCACGACCTCTGCCACCGATGGTTCACGTGGGAGGAAGCGATGGGCAAAGGGATTCTTCTGACAACTGTTGGAACAAAGCGCGAAAAACAAGAACAAGAAAGCGATACAGCGGAGCAGTCTCTTGAAATGGCTCGACCGACTCTGATCATTGGAATCGGAAGATCGCATCATACATTTGGGCTTTTGTGGAATCATATTCACTTTCCTCGACCGACCCTCATAAAAAACAGGATTTGTTGCCCATCCGCAATCCAATTTGCGGGAAATTTCTGATCGTAACGGGTCCACCCACTGTTTTCACCCTTGCATCCTCCAGCGAGAACTGCTTGCTTCCTCCCGTTCCCTTTTATCTCTCTATGAAAATCGTCGTCGCATACTCGGGAGGTCTTGATACCTCGGTTCTCCTCAAATGGCTCAAAGCAAAATACAACGCGGAAATCATCGCCTATTGCGCAGACGTGGGTCAAGCCGAGGAGCTCGATGGCTTGGAGGAAAAGGCCCTTACCACTGGCGCCAGCAAGTGCTTCATCGGAGACCTGAAAGAAGAGTTCGCGCGCGATTACATTTTCCCGATGATCCAAGCTGGCGCCATCTATGAAGGTCGCTACATGCTGGGCACATCGATCGCCCGCCCCTGCATCGCCAAGGGTATGATCGATTGCGCCATCGCCGAAGGCGCGGACGCCATCGCACACGGTGCTACAGGAAAAGGCAACGACCAGGTGCGTTTCGAGCTCTCCATGGCTTCGCTCGCGCCGAACATCAAGTGCATCGCTCCTTGGCGGGACGCCTCGTTCCGCAAGGATTTTCCCGGTCGTGCCGAAATGATCGCTTACGCCGAAGCCAACAACATTCCCGTTAAGGCTTCGATGAAAAAGCCATATTCCATGGATCGCAACCTGCTGCATATCTCCTTCGAAGCCGGCATGTTGGAGGATCCCTGGTATGACGCCACCACGCCAGTCGATCGAGACATGTATGTGCTCTCCACCTCGCCAGAGGATGCTCCCGACAAGGCGGAGTATGTGGAAATTTTGTTCGAAAAAGGCGACGCCATCGGCCTGCGTTGCGAGGGCTTGACGGGTATCATTGCCGAGCTAAGCGATGCGACGCCAACGGGTGAAAGCAATGGCTACACTCTCTTCACCCCCTACGGCATTATGCGCGTGCTGAATTTTCTCGGCGGCAAACACGGCGTTGGTCGCGTGGATATTGTGGAAAACCGTTTTGTGGGCATGAAATCCCGCGGCGTCTATGAAACGCCCGGCGGCGCGATCTTGCTCGCGGCCCACCGTGATTTGGAAGCCCTGACCATGGACCGCGAAGCCATGTTCATGCGCGACTCGCTCATCCCGAAATATGCCCAACTCGTTTACAACGGTTTCTGGTTTGCGCCGGAGAGGGAGGCGATTCAAGCACTGGTCACCAACACCCAGCAAACTGTCAGCGGTGAAGTCCGCGTGAAACTCTACAAAGGCAACATCATGAACGCAGGACGTCGTTCGCCGTATTCGCTCTACTCGGAAGCCGTGGCCACCATGGAAGGCGGTCAGGAAGAAGCCTACAACCAGGACGACGCTACTGGTTTCATTGCTCTGAACGGCCTACGTCTCAAGGCGTCCGCTAGGCAGAAGAAGCCGTAAGACAACAAGTTGCATACGATCAGTCTGATGAGACAATCAGGCTGGTCTAGTTCTTAAACCGGCAGCGCCAATCGCGGGCGATCCGTGAGAATTTCCGGCTCACCATCGGTGATCAGCACCGTATGCTCAAAATGTGCAGAAGGCTTGCGATCTTCCGTGATGACGGTCCATCCATCCGATAAAATTTTCACAAAGGGCACACCTGCATTCACCATTGGTTCAATGGCCAAGGTCATGCCCGGCTCCAGAATCGGAGTTTTACCTTGGGGTCGATAATTCGGAACCTGGGGTTCTTCGTGCAAATCCCGCCCTACCCCGTGCCCGACGAATTCGCGGACCACGGAAAAACCACGAGGTTTGACATAATCTTCCACCGCCCCACACAAATCCGCCAGCCTCGTACCAGCGCGCGCGTGGGCAATCGCTTCGTATAGCGATTGTTCGGTCGCTACCAAAAGCCGCTGTGTTTCCTCCGTAATCGGACCGACCGGAACAGTCAAAGCGTTATCACCAATCCAGCCATTCTGGACGATGCCCACATCAAGACTGACAATGTCACCGGGCTGAATGACCCGCTCACTGCCGATCCCATGCACCACTTCTTCATTCAGAGAAATGCAAGTATAGGCAGGAAATCCACGGTAACCGTGAAACGCGCTGCGAACACCGCGCAATTTCATCAACTCTGCGGCAAACTCATCGACCTGACGCGTTGTTTTGCCGGGTGCAATGAATGCCGCCACTTCCTGCAAAATGACCGAAGCCGTCTGGCAAGCCGTGCGCATCAAATCGATTTCACGGCCCACTTTGATGCGGATTTTATTGCGTTTCGCCATAACAATTGCTGGTGGAAAAAAGACAAGCCACGCTCGTAAGCGCAGCTTGCCAGAGATGGAGAATCCGCTCTCGGATCAACCGTTGATGATCCAAGCCGCGGCACCCACCACAGTAAAGATGGCAATCACCACCCAGAGGAAAATCAACACGGAACTCGATGCGGCGGAACCGGTTTGCTGCAAACGATCGTAGCGACCTTTGAGTTTCCCTTTGCGCAGAAAGCCATCGTAATGACGTTGCAACAAATGAGTCTCGACTTGACGCATCACATCGAGAACCACGCCGACGAGAATCAATAGAGATGTTCCGCCGAAGAATTGTACGATGGGAGAATTTTTATCGATGTTCATCAAAAACGCCACACCTGAAGGCAAAACAAAGATCGCCGTAAGGAAAATCGCACCCGCAAAGGTCAATCGCGTCATCGTGAAGTCAAGGAACTCGCCCGTAGGCTTGCCGGGACGCACACCGGGAATGTAACCGCCGTTGCGCTTCAAATCTTCCGCAATTTGCGATGGCTGGAACATGGTCGCCACCCAGAAGTAGGAGAAGAAGAAAATCCCCAAACCACCGAGGGTGTAAAACAACCATCCCTGGCCCACAGCTTGCTGAAGTTTGATCGACCATGGTTCACGACTAATCCATTGCAATACGATACCAGGCAGAGTAATCACAGCAGAAACAAAGATAATGGGCATCACACCCGAATAATTGACCTTCAGCGGCAGATATTGCGTCTGTCCACCAAATTGCTTCTTGCCCACGACACGCTTGGCATATTGCACCGTAATTTTGCGCTGCGCCTGAGTGATGGAAATCACCGCGGCAATGACAAACACAAGGAATGCCAGCATGAAAACAAGTTTCAGCGCAATGAAGGGATTCGCATCCACTCCCGTGGTGAACATTTTCCACGCCAGAACCAAGGCCCCTGGCAGCGCGGAAATGATGTTCACCATAATGATGATCGAGGTGCCGTTGCCGATTCCCCGTTCCGTCATCTGATCACCGATCCACATCAGTAGCATCGTGCCAGAGACGATGGTCATCAAAGAAAGCGCATGCCACGCAAAACTGGGATTGGGCACCAATTGTCGTCCGTTCATGACTTGCTCGATACCACTCATGAGCCCCCGCAGTTGATCGGGATGAGTCAATGTGGCGGTCAAGAAATACCCTTGCACCAGCGCGATTAAGAGAGCCAGGTAGCGAGTGTATTGAGTGATTTTCTGACGACCACCCTCTTCACGGGAAAGCTTCGACAACTTCGGCACCACGGCTGTCATGAGTTGCACCATGATCGATGCAGAAATGTAGGGCATGATACCCAGAGCAAAAATACCCGCCTGTTGCAGTGCCCCACCGGAGAAGACAGTGAGCATGGCAGTCAGCGGATTTCCCGTGCCACCATCGCCCTTGGCCATGTGCTTGGTCCACTCGTCGATCAATCCGGCGTCCACCCCGGGAAGAGTAATGTGAGCCCCGAGACGCACGATGACGATCATCGCCAATGTGAAAAGAATGCGGTCGCGCAATTCAGGAACGCGCCATGTGTTAGCAAATGCAGAGATCATAAACAAATAATGAAAAAAGGTGCCGTGGCACTGTAAACACTGCGAGGAAGTGCGCAAGCACTTCCCCGCAGGAACGTAAGTTATTTCCGGATGCGAGGAGTGTGCGATTAAGCAGGCTGGATCGTGCCGCCGGCTTTCTCGATCTTCTCACGGGCCGAGGCGCTGACATGGGAGAGCTGAATCGTCAGACTCTTGGTCAACTCTCCGTTGCCGAGGATTTTCACGTGATCGTAGCGACCATTGACGATACCGCAGCTGCGCAGCACTTCTTCGTTGATTACTGCGCCATTGTCGAAGTTTTCCTCGAGAGTTGCAACGTTCACGCCGAACACTTTGGTTTTGTAATCGAAGTTGTTGAATCCGCGCTTGGGAAGGCGACGGTGCAGAGGCATCTGACCACCTTCGAAGCCAACGCGGACCGTGCCGCCAGAGCGGGCTTTTTGGCCTTTGTTGCCTTTGCCGGAGGTTTTGCCGTGACCGGAGCTTTCACCGCAACCAAGACGCTTGACGCGATGCTTGGATCCGGGATTGGGAGATAATGTGTGAAGTTTCATGTCCTACTGGATGTTGTGGGGTTAGATCGCTTTAGCGGCGACTTTTTTGCCGCGTGAGCTAAGGATGGTTTCGCGGGTGCGCAAACCAGAGAGCGCCTTGATAGTGGCTTTCACCACGTTGGCATGGTTGGAAGATCCCATCGACTTGGCAAGGATGTCCTTCACGCCTGCAGCTTCGCAGACTGCACGAACACCGCCACCAGCGATGATTCCTGTTCCGGGAGATGCGGGTTTGAGCAAAACCTTGCCACCACCGAATTCGGCATAGACCTCATGAGGCACAGTACCGTTGACAATGGTCACAGTGGTCATGTTCTTGCGGGCCGCGAGGCCACCTTTTTTGATGGCGTCGGAAACCTCTTTGGCTTTTCCGAAACCAAGGCCGACTTTACCTTCCTTATCGCCACAAACGACGAGAGCGGAAAAGCTGAAACGGCGTCCACCTTTTACCACTTTGGCGCAGCGGTTGATGAAGACCACTTTCTCCGAAAGACCATCATCCACATCGGGACGACGATCATCGCGGCGTGGACCACGGTTATTGCCACCTTGACCACCGCGCTGGAAGCCACCTTGGCCACGGCGTTGATCAAAACCACCGGAATTGGCCACGGGACCGAGTGCGTTATCAGCAGCGGGAGTTTCGGGAGAAACGGGAGTGTCAGAATCTGTTACCATAAAATAAACGAATTAGAATTGGAGACCGGCTTCCCGGGCGGCTTCGGCAAGAGCTTTCACTTTGCCATGATAAATGTGACCACCACGGTCGAAGACCACGGCACTGATGTTGGCTGCCTTGGCGCGTTCTGCGATCAGGGCTCCAATACTGCGGGCGCACTCGACATTGGCTTGGGCTTTCTCCGAGGCTTTGTCCAGCGTGGAAGCGGAAACCAAGGTGCGACGTGCGACGTCGTCGATAATTTGCGCGTAAACGTGTTGGTTGGAGAAATACACAGCGAGGCGTGGGCGGCTGGCAGTGCCAGCCACTTTGCGGCGAATGCGCTTGTGCACGCGCTGCCGGATTTCTTTGCGATTGATGGTACTCATGTAATAAGAAAATGGTTAGGTTCGATGAGCGGAGCGATGGATTATTTGCCGACGGATTTACCTTCCTTGCGACGAACGTGTTCGCCCACATAACGGACTCCTTTGCCTTTGTAGGGCTCAGGTGGATAATATCCACGAACCTCAGCGGCAAATTGACCGACCTTCTGTTTGTCGATACCTTCCACCTTGATCTTGGTGTTATCGGTAACGGTAACGGTAAGACCATCGGGGATGGGATGAAGCAATGGATGGGAACGACCTAGCGAGAGGTCGAGGTCCTTGCCCTTCACAGCGGCACGGAAGCCCACGCCTTGGATTTCGAGGTCCTTGACGAAGCCTTTGGAAACACCGTTGATCATGTTGTTGACGATCGCACGTGCGGTGCCATGGAGCGCGCGCAGCTGACGAGAAGTCTCGGAGGTGCGTGTGACAGTCAGTTTGTTATCCTCGTTGCTCAACTCGATCCCGGCTGGCAGTGTGAAGGCGAGTTTGCCCTTAGGTCCTTCGACCGTGACAACGCCACCGTCGTTCTTGACGGTAACTTTTTCTGGCAATGTGATAGGTTTAACTCCTACGCGTGACATAAATGTATGTAGTTAGTGGGTTAGAGGATTACCAGACGATGGCGAGAAGTTCTCCGCCGAGTTTTTCACGCTTGGCACGGGCACCAGTCATGACACCCTTCGAGGTCGAGAGGATGGAAATGCCCAGGCCGGACATGACGCGTGGAATTTCGTCGGAACCAACATAATTGCGGCGACCAGGCTTGGAGACGCGCTTGAGTCCGGTGAGGACGGGGCGGCCATCGACAAACTTGCCTTTGACTTTCAGGGTTGGGAAACCGTCGGTAGTGACGACTTCGTAGCTCCAGACATAGCCTTCTTCTTGAAGGATTTTGGCGATGTCGGCTTTGATGCGCGAATAAGGCGCGGTGAACACTTCATTACCGGCACGGCTTGCATTGCTGAAGCGTGTCAGGAAGTCGGAAATAGGATCGGAAAGAACGGCCATAAAAAGTTGCTGTTAAAATGTTAGGCTTGTGCGGCTTCAGGGGTTTCGCTGTCGGATTCACGCTTATTTTCGCGGAATGGCATGCCCAGAGCTTTGAGCAATTCGAAGCCTTCTTTATCGGTTGGCGCGGAGGTGACGAAAATCAAGTCAAAGCCGATGTTGCGTTTGATTTGATCGATTTCGATTTCTGGAAAGATCGATTGATCAGGAACTCCCATGGCGTAGTTTCCGCGTCCATCAAAAGACTTGTAAGGAATACCACGGAAGTCGCGGATGTTCGGCGCGGTGATGTTGATAAAACGATCAAGAAACTCCCACATGCGGGTGCCTCGAAGGGTCACGCGAGCACCGAGGGGCTCGTCAGCGCGCAGTTTGAAGTTCGCAACGGCTTTACGGGAGAAAGTGATCGAGGGCTTCTGGCCGGTGATCTTGGCGATCTCATTGACGGCATCCTCTACAGCGAGTTTGCGGTCGGGAGCTTTGCCCATGCACGAAGTCACCACGATTTTTTCGAGGCGAGGAACGGCGTTCGGGTTGGTATACCCCAGTTTCTCCTTGAGGGCCGGAACGGCTTTCTCGCGGTAGTGTTTCAGTAGTCTTGGTGTGCTCATTTTGGTGTGTTTTAGCGGGTCAGCGCATTTTGTAATGCTTGCGCTTAAGCGCGGGCGAGTAACTGGCGGCTCAAGAGAACCACCGGGTCATTTAGCCCAGTTTCTTTACGTTGGAAATATGGATGGGAGCATCCTGGCTCAGCAGTCCGCCATCGGGATTGGCCTCTGATTTGCGGGTAGCTTTCACCACGGTGCGGGTATCGCCGACGATGACGGTGCCTTTCTTCGCGTTAACAGCGAGAATGGTTCCTGTTTTGCCTTTAATCGCGACGCTGCCGGTGATGATTTGCACTTGGTCGCCTTTTTTGACGTGTGTTTTGATCTTGCTCATGGACGGATGGAGTGTGTGTAGGGTTAGACGACTTCGGGTGCAAGCGAAACAATCTTCATGAATGATTTTTCGCGAAGTTCACGAGCCACAGGTCCGAAAATACGGGTGCCACGTGGGTTGTTGTCTTTGTCGATGATGACAATCGCATTCGTGTCGAAGCGCAGAACCGAACCATCGGGACGACGGATCGGAGCACTGGTGCGAACCACCACGGCTTTGACGACAGATCCTTTCTTCACCGAAGCGGTGGGGATCGAGTCGCGGATGTGAGCGGTGATCACGTCACCCACGTGGGCGAAGCGTGTACGTTTGCCAATGACGCCAATCATTTTGGCGGTTTTCGCGCCGGTATTATCGGCGACGACTACGGAAGATTCCATCTGGAGCATGAGTCAATAAAAGTGTAAGAGGTGAGAACCGTGAGGCTATAATTAGTGGGAAAGGATGGAGTCGAGCGCCCAACGCTTCAATTTCGAGGTGGGGCGGGATTCCACGATACGAACTTTGTCGCCGACTTTGGCTTCGCCTTTTTCATCATGCACGTAGAATTTCTTCGTTTGCTTGATGATTTTGTTGAAACGTGGGTGCGGCACGCGGGCGACGTATTCGACGACGATAGTTTTGTCCATTTTGTCGGAAACAACAAGGCCAACGCGGGTTTTGCGTTTACTGGTGGAAGTGGTGGTGGCGGATTCGCTCATAAAATCGGAGAGTCAGAAGTGATAGGAATTACGCCTTGGCTTTGCGCTCGGCGAGGATGGTGAGCAGCTTGGCATTTTCGCGACGGATGGCGCGAACGCGTGCTGGATTTTCCAGGGCACCCGTTGCTTTTTGCAATTTCAGGTTGATACCCTCGACTTTGAGGTCGCGGATGCGGCGGTTGATTTCGTCAACCGACAATTCGCGGAGATCTTTGGATTTGGTGGTAGCCATATGCGTGAGTGGAATGAATTATGCGTGTGGGTTACGAACGACGAAACGGGTGGGAATGCCGAGTTTGTAGGAGGCGAGACGCATCGCTTCGCGGGCTTGGGATTCAGGCACCCCAGCGATCTCGAACAACATGTTTCCGGGACGGAGCACAGCGACCCAGGCCTCCACGGAGCCCTTACCTTTACCCATCCGGGTTTCGGGAGGACGTGCGGTGATGGATTTGTGAGGGAATACGCGGATCCAGACTTTTCCTTTCCGTTTCAGGAAACGGTTGATCGCGATACGGCAGGCTTCGATCTGGCGGTTGGTCATCCATCCGCGGTCGAGAGCTTGCAGACCGAAGTCACCGAAGGCAACAGTGGTTCCGGAAGTGGCATTTCCTGCGCGGGAGCCGCGGAAGGATTTGCGAAACTTGGTTCGTTTGGGCATCAAAGGCATAACAGGGTCCTCCTAAAAATGTGTGTGATTGGTAAAAGTGTAAGAATAAATGATCGATTAGCGACGATCGCCACCACGATTGTTGTCGCGGCGCTCACCGCCACGGTTGTTATCGCGGCGCTCGCGGCGTTCGCGTGGTGGGCCACCGGCTCCAGGACGACCATCGTCTTCCTTGCGGTTGATCCAGCACTTGACACCAATGATACCATAGAGAGTGCGAGCTTCAGCAAATCCGTATTCGATCGGCACACGGAGTGTTTGAAGAGGTACTTTGCCCTCGCGATACCACTCGGCACGAGCGATGTCGGCGCCACCGAGACGACCAGCACAACGAACGCGGATGCCCTCGGCACCAAATTCCATGGCGGTCTGCAGGCAGCGCTTCATGGCACGACGGAAAGAAACACGACGCTCCAACTGTTGGGCGATGTTTTCAGCGACCAATTGCGGTTCAAGTTCAGGTTTGCGGATCTCCACGATGTCAATTTTCACCTGGGCACCGCCACAGATTTTGGAAATCTCATTGGTCATACGCTCGATCTCTGTGCCTTTGCGACCGATGATCAGACCTGGGCGAGCGGATTGAAGAGTCACACGAACCGAGTTCCAAGCACGCTCAATGATCACCTTGGCGATGGCGGCGAACTGTAGGTTCTTCTTCACGTATTCGCGCACGGCGAGGTCCTCGTGAAGTTTGTTGGCGTAATCTTTGCCAGTGGCGAACCACTTGGAGCGCCAGTCTTTGTTGACTGCGAGGCGGAAGGCGATCGGATTGACTTTTTGTCCCATAATAGAATGAAGTTAGAAGTGTTTGAGGCTTATGCGTCGGCTTTGGCAACCTTGGCCTTCTTCGCAGGTGCGGGGGCGTCGGTCAGAGTGATGAAAATATGGCTGGTGGGGCGGCGAATGGCGCCGGCAGAGCCCTTGGCGCGGGGCTTGAAACGCTTGAGCGCGGGGCCGATACCAATGGTGGCTTCCTTGATCGTCAGTGAGTCAGCATCCAATTTGAAATTGTGCTCAGCGTCAGCCATGGCTGTCTTGAGGGTTTTGCCGATCAACTGAGCCGCTTTTTTCGGCGTGAAGTTGAGAATGTCCATGGCACTGCTGGCGGGCAGGCCTTGAATGGCGCGGGCGACGTCACGCGCTTTCTTGGGCGAGAGACGAACGTATTTTGATGTGCTTTTGACTTCCATGGTCGTAGGATCTTGGGATGGGCCGTGAGGCTTATCGTTGTGGTTGTGTTTCGAGAAGGATGGTGTCGCCGAGGCGAACGGTTTCGTTAGGGGGATCAAGTTGTTCGACGAAGGCACCCGCGACATTCTTGCGAACGTCGGCGATGATGGCTTTACCGAAGGGGCGCTCGCCGCGAAGTATGTTGTAGGTCATACCAATGCGGCAGTTCTGGTTCTGTCCGATGTTCACCACCAGCAGACCACTTTCCGCATCGATGCTCACCACCTGCGCTCGTTGCAGAGAACCGGTTTTGATGTCGGGGCGCGGTTTATGGCGTAAGCCGATAGCGGCGTCAAGCTCGCGAACAGATGTTTCGAGACGAAGTCGAGCATCGGGATCGGCAACCACCGCTTGTCTCACAAAGTCCTGAGTATTCGCCGCGAGAGACATCGCGGCTTTTTCCGTGACTTCGAGGCGCTCCTGCAGCAATTGGATTTCCGCAGCTGCTTGAACGAGGCGGTCATCGCCACCATCGAGCAAATTTTTGCCGAGGGCTTCGAGACGCTGCTTAATTTGAGAAAGCTGCTGTGCGGCATCCTGCTCGCCGCGTTTGGCCTCGATGACCGTGCTGGCAAGAACTTCGTTTTGTTTCCGGAGTTTGGCGATTTCCAGGCGCAACGTGTCGGACTCGGAGAGAGTAACACCCTCGCGAACGTCCTGAGCAGCAACCACAGCACCCCCTGCACCAAACCCAAAGGCGGCGAAAGCAAGAATGCGCATGTGAAGTGGAAGCTGCATGAAAGTGCGAGGGATAACGATTACTTCTTACCGATACCGCCGTGTGCTTTGAAGATGCGGGTAGGAGCAAACTCACCGAGTTTGTGACCTACCATGTTCTCCGTGACATACACGGGCACAAAAGTCTTGCCATTGTGAACGGCAAAGTTGTGACCGACGAAATCAGGGGTGATCATGGACTTGCGGCTCCAGGTTTTGATCGCCTTATATTCACCCGTAGCGGCGACGGCATCAATTTTAGCGAGGAGCTTTTGGTCAACGAAAGGACCTTTTTTCAATGAGCGAGGCATAGAATCTGTGTGTTAAAGTGAAAAGGGATTACTTCTTGGGACGAGGCGCAACGATGAAGACAGCGCTGGCTTTTTTCTTGTTACGGGTCTTCTGACCTTTGGCATGACCCCAAGGGCTCAGGAGGTGCTTACGACCACCACCGGACTTGGAGCGGCCTTCACCACCACCGTTCGGGTGGTCAACAGGGTTCATGGTCATACCACGGACGGTAGGACGAACACCCATCCAGCGAGTGCGGCCTGCTTTGCCTGAAACTTCGTTCATGTGCTCGCGGTTACCGACCTGACCAATGGTGCAGAGGCAGTCTTCGTGAAAACGACGGATTTCACCGGAAGGCATTTTGACCAGACCGAAACCAGCTTCACGGTTCGAAAGGATGGCTTGCTGACCAGCGGCGCGGGCCACTTTGCCACCGGAGCCAGGAAGCAGCTCAATGTTGTGAATCACGGTTCCCAAAGGAACGCTCTTCAGTGGCATCGCGTTACCGGGCTTGGGATCGGCTTTGATCGTGGAAATCACGGAAGCTCCAACTTCCAGTCCGACAGGAGCGAGAATGTAGCTCTTGGTGCCATCGGTGTACTGGATCAAGGCGATGCGGCAAGTGCGGTTTGGATCATATTCGATACCAAGCACCGTGGCGGGCATGTCGGTTTTGTTGCGCTTGAAATCGACCAAACGGTAGTGGCGTTTGGCACCGCCACCGACGTGACGCATGGTGATGCGTCCGGTGTTGTTGCGGCCACCGCTTCGCTTGACGGGAGTCAACAAGGACTTTTCAGGAGTGCTCTTGGTGATCTCATCAAAAGTAGGGTGCTGCTTGTAACGAGCGGACGGAGTGTGTGGTTTGAAAACTTTTAAGGCCATGACTCAGAGAATGGTTGAGTGTTTATGTAGGCGAATCTACGGGGTGGTTGGGATTACACGAGGTCGAGTTTTTCGCCTTCTTTCAGGCGAACGATCGCTTTTTTGACGTGATTGGTGCGGCCTTCATCTGCACGGCGACGGCGTTTTGCCTTACCGCGGGTGATGAGGGTGCGCACATCCGCCACCTTCTTGCCAAGAAGTGTTTCCACCGCTTGCTTGATTTCGAGTTTGTTCGCGTTGGTGTCCACATCCAGCACGATCTCATTGTTGAGTTCGTTCAGGTAAGTGGCCTTCTCGCTCATGCGGACGTTTTTGATGACGTGGAAAAGATCTTTCATAACAATTAAGCGGTGCGTTTGGCGAGGGTGGTGAGAGCGCTGCCGACAACGAAGATATCGTTGTGGAGCATGATGTGTTCGACGTTCACCTCCGCGGCGGTCATCAACAGCACGTTTTGCACGTTGCGGCCAGCGAGGTAAGTGGAGTCGGAGAACGAATCAGCAATGATCAGAATGCGACGGGCACTGGAAAGAGCGGCCACAGCGGCCACGAAAGACTTGGTTTTGCCATCGGCGATCTCGAAAGACTCGATTGTCTTGATGGAACCAGCGCGAACATTGTCACCAAGCACACGGCGCAGTGCCAGTTTGCGGGTGGTTTTGCTGACTTTCTTGGAGTAGTCGCAAGCGCGGGGACCGAAGACCACACCGCCACCGACAAAGATCGGAGCGCGTTTGTCGCCGTGACGAGCGCCGCCGGTGCCTTTTTGCTTATAGATTTTCTTGTTGTTACCAGAGACTTCGCCACGGGTCTTGGTGTGAGCGGAGCCGGTGCGGCGATTGGCGCGGTATGCGGTGATCAGATCGTGAACAGCCTGAGTGCCTTTATCGGCCGGGGCGAGCAGCATGTGCGCTGCTTCGGCGGCTTCGACGGTGAGAGTTTGCGTTGACATGACGTAAATGGTGAGTTCGAGTTTCGATTCTGGCTACTTATGCCGATTTTTTCTTTGCGGGGCGCACGGTAACGTAGCTGCCTTTGGCGCCGGGGATGGCACCGGAAATGAGCAGCACACCGTCTTCTGCACGCACAGCGACAACTTTGAGATTCTGCACGGTGCGTTGTTTGTTACCGTCCTGACCAGGCATCTTTTGGTTTTTCCAAACACGGCCCGGGGTGGAACGGCAACCGATGGCGCCCGTTCTGCGGTGCATCATCGAACCGTGAGTCATGCGCAGACCACCGAAACGATAGCGTTTTACAACACCGGTGAAGCCGTGACCCTTGGTCGTTCCAATCACGTCCACGAACTGACCAGCGGAAAACAGATCAGCTCCAGGATGAGTTTCAGCAAGCGTATCGCTACCGCAGATGCGGAATTCCTGCAGCTTGCGCTTTGGAGTGGAGCCAGCTTTCGTGAAGTGGCCCATGGCGGCTTTGTTCACGCGCTGAGCTTTCTTCTGGTCGTCAAAACCGACTTGCACCGCTTTGTAGCCTTCCTTCTCCACTGTCTTGTGCTGGAGGAAAGTATTGCCCTGCACGTCCACGACGGTAACGGGGATCATGGCTTGTGTGGCCTCGTCAAACAGACGGGTCATTCCGAGTTTCTTGCCGATAAGTCCTAGTGGCATAAAAAATAAAAAGTAGTTAGAGGTGGAGCGTTTGTTAGATGCGGATGGAAATGTCCACACCAGCAGGAAGATTGAGTTTCTTGAGTTCATCAACCGTGCGGGCGGTTGGATCGACAATGTCGAGCAAACGCTTGTGCGTGCGGATTTCGAATTGTTCGGCGGATTTCTTGTTCACGTGCACCGAGCGGTTAACGCTGAATTTTTCGATGCGGGTCGGCAGCGGAATCGGGCCGGAGACCTTGGCGCCAGTACGTTTGGCGGTTTCAACGATTTCGGCGGCGGATTTGTCCACGGCGCGATGGTCAAAAGCGCGGAGTCGGATGCGTATTTTCTGATTTTCCATAACGGGAGAAGGTGAGGATTGTAGGTAGTGAAGTGAGATTAAAAACGTGAGGTGCCACCGCGCTCGCTGACGATCTCTTCAACAATGTTCTGGGGAACTTGCTCGAAGTGGGATGGGGTCATCGAATAGGAGGCTCGACCCGAAGACAGTGTGCGGACGGCGGTCGAATAGCCGAACATTTCCTTGAGAGGGACGGCGCAGCGGACCACGGCAAGATTGCCTTTGGTGTCGATGCTGGTGATTTGACCACGGCGTCGGTTGAGGTCGCCCATGACATCACCCTGGTAATCATCAGGGGTGGAAACTTCCACTGCCATGATGGGCTCGAGCAGAATGGGCTTGGCCTTTTTGAAAGCTTCTTTCATCCCGAAAATCGCCGCCATCGTGAAGGCGTTTTCGTTGGAATCGACATCGTGATAGGAACCACCGAGGATATCGACGTGAACATCGATGACGGGGTAGCCAGCGATGATGCCATTCGACATCGATTCAGTCACGCCCTTGTAAACGGCATTGATGTATTCCTTCGGGATCTCGCCACCGACCACTTTGTTTTCAATGGTCAGGCCCTTGCCTTTGTCGTTGGGGGCAACGGTGAGACGCACATGACCGTATTGACCGCGACCGCCCGACTGCTTCACGAGCTTGCCCTCAGCATTTGCTGGGGCGGTGATCGTTTCACGATAAGCGATTTGGGGAGCGCCGGTATTGGCCTCAACCTTGAATTCGCGCTTGAGGCGATCGACGATGATTTCCAAGTGGAGTTCGCCCATGCCAGAAATGATCGTCTGCCCGGTTTCTTCGTCGGTCTTGACCATGAAGGTCGGATCTTCTTCCGACAGACGGCCCAGTGCGAGGGCAAGTTTTTCTTGGTCGGCCTTGGTTTTCGGCTCGACAGCCATCGAAATGACGGGCTCGGGGAAAGTGGGAGGCTCGAGAACCACGTCGTGGTTTTCCGCGGCAAGGGTGTCTCCCGTGGTGACGTTTTTAATGCCAACCATTGCGGCAATGTCACCGGAGTAACAGGCGTCGACATCGGTATGTTGATTCGATTGAATTCGGATCAAACGGCCGACGCGCTCGGAGCGGCGGGTGCGCGGATTGTAAACGGTATCACCTTTTTTAACGGATCCGGAATACACGCGGAAGAAAACCAGTTTGCCAACGAATTTGTCAGCCCAGAGCTTGAAAGCAAGAGAGACGAACTTTTGGCTATCGTCGGTGACCACCTCGATCTTACGCTCTTCGTTATCGGGGTCCATGCCAATGGCGGCTGGAATGTCAAGTGGATTCGGCAGGTAGTCTGCCACGGCATCGAGCAAATACTGGACACCTTTATTTTTGAAGGCCGAACCACCAGCCACTGGGACCAAGAGGTTGGCAATGGTAGCCCGGCGGATGCCCTGCTTAAGATCTTCTTTGCTGATAGGCTCCTCCATCAGGAATTTTTCACCAACCTGCTCGTCCACGCTGGCGACAGCATCAAGCAATTCCGCGTAGGCTTGTTCGGCGATCAGCTTTTGCTCATCATCCAATTCCTTAACGGTGTAAGTGGAGCCGAATTTATCGTCGTCATTGTAGTAGACAGCTTTCTGGTTGACGACATCGATTTGCCCCTTGAGCTGGTCTTCCGCACCGATGGGGATCAGGATGCGCACGGCGTTCGCTCCGAGTTTTTCTTTCACTTCCTCGAAGACGTTTTGGAAGTTGGCGCCGGTGCGATCCATCTTGTTGACAAACACAAGGCGCGGAACATTATATTTCGTCGCCTGGCGCCACACGGTTTCGGTTTGTGGCTGCACACCCGCCACACCGCAGAACACGACGATAGCGCCATCAAGCACACGCAGGGAGCGCTCCACCTCGGCCGTGAAGTCCACGTGACCGGGAGTGTCGATGATGTTAACGCGCATTTTTTCCTCAGTGAAGAGTTTGGTCACACCCTCCTCCTTACGTTGCCACCATTCGGTGGTAACAGCGGCGGATGTGATCGTGATACCACGCTCTTTCTCTTGCTCCATCCAATCGGTGGTAGCGGCACCATCGTGCACTTCACCAATTTTATGAATCATGCCGGTGTAGAAAAGAATCCGCTCCGTAAGAGTCGTTTTCCCCGCATCAATGTGCGCACAGATCCCGATATTCCGCGTGCGTTGCAGCGGATATTGGCGATCAGGACTGTTGGGGTTGGACGACATGAAATGGAAACTAATCGATCAGCGGGAAAAAATTAGAAGCGGAAGTGAGCGAAAGCGCGGTTCGCCTGAGCCATCTTGTGAACATCGTCGCGCTTGCGAACGGCGTTGCCTTGATTGTTGGCAGCGTCTTTAAGTTCATTGGCCAAGGCCACGTGCATCGGAGTACCTTTGCGGTTACGAGCGTAATTGATGATCCAGCGCATGGCCAATGCCTCAGAGCGGGCGGTAGGCACTTCGAGCGGCACTTGGTAGGTAGCACCACCCACACGACGGGATTTCACTTCCACGCGTGGTTTGGCGTTTTCGATAGCACGGGTGACGACCTCCAAAGGATCAATCGTCTCGGTGCCTTCGCTGGCGCGGTCAATGGCAGCATAAACAATGCGCTCAGCGAGAGCGCGCTTGCCGTCGACCATGACTTTGGAAATCAAATTACCCACGAGAGCGCTATCATAGCGGGGATCGCGTTTTTCGGGCTTGTGGAATACTCTCTTACGACGTGACATAATCGGAAATAGGTTAGTTTGTGATCAGGATGAGATTACTTCTTGCCTTTCGCAGGAGCGGCAGCAGCACCGGGCTTCGGACGCTTCGCGCCGTATTTCGAACGACTTTGGCGACGCTTATCAACGCCGAGCGTGTCGAGAGCACCACGAACGATGTGGTAACGAACACCGGGAAGGTCTTTCACACGACCACCGCGCACAAGAACGATCGAGTGCTCTTGGAGGTTGTGGCCTTCACCGCCGATGTAGGCAATGACTTCGAAGCCATTGGTGAGACGCACCTTAGCCACTTTCCGCAAAGCGGAGTTGGGCTTCTTCGGCGTACGGGTCATCACCTGCAAGCAAACGCCACGGCGGGCCGGGCAATTGGCAAGGGCGGGAGATTTGGACTTGTCCACGGGTGTTTTGCGCCCTTTGCGAACGAGTTGGTTGATGGTCGGCATGAGATTCCTGCGTTTATTGGTTAGATGTCTGCCATCAGGGGACATTCCGCAGGCCGCGAAATTCTTCGCAGGAGCCTGTTTTCCGGAGCTGCACCCGATAGCAAAAGTTGAGACGTAGCGCAGCGGAAGACACGAATGTCTGGCGCGGGGCGCGATGTGGGGCGCGGATTCTCCCCATTTTTTCCTACAACGCAAGCACCAATTTGAGTTTTTTTGAGTTTTTTTCTACAAAAGAGCTTCCTGCATGGCTTTTCGAGCTTTTTTCATTCAGAAAATACCCGTTTTGAGGGATTTTTTCAAGAAATCACAAAAACATCGAATCGAAGATGATCTCATCTCCGAAACCCCTCCCAATTGTCGCTTATCGTCATCTATCGTCAAAATACCGTATCACCGGGCGCATCGGGCTAACTTTCATGGGGAGATCATGACGACTCAACGATGCATGCGACACTTGGCATGCTTCTCGAGTGACAAAGACCTAATTTCGACATGTTGCCCAATCAGGTTGCGAGCGATGCGATCATTCGGCGACCATTTTTCCGTTAGCATGCCGTCGAATCCGATGTGGTGCGCCTAATACCTGAAGAGTTTCCGAGTCTTCCTTACATTTCGACAAATCATGAGGCAAGAATCTGTTGCTGTTGTCGTATCGATATCATGTCCCTTTCCTCCTTGCGATCTTTTCTCTCGGCAATCAATCTCTGCTTGCTCTTCCTGATTCCCTCGCACGCTGTCGATCTTGCATTCCCAAATGAAACCCTTGACCAATGGCAAGGTCACAAGCGCCACGTCTTTTCCGTTTCTGGGAAAAATGCATGGGTGGTGGTGCCGGAAAAACCCGCGGAGGGGCGACCATGGACCTGGGTGATGGAGTTTCCTACAGCCTTTTTACCTCGTACGGGTGTCCCACAACTGCTGAAGAATCACGGCATCAGCCATGCTCATATCAGCGACTTCAATCGACTCGGGTGCGAAGACCAGCTCAAGCTGATGGACGAATTTTACGATATGATGGTGAAACAAGGCTTTGCGAAAAAAACCGTGCTGATCGGACTTTCGCGCGGCGGCTTCATGGCCTATCGCTGGGCGGCGCGTCACCCGGATCGTGTTGCCGGGATTTATGGAGATGCTCCCGTCTGTGATTTGAAAAGCTGGCCCGGTGGGCTTGGCAAAGGCAAAGGCAGCAAGGGAGATTGGGCGCAGGCAAAAAAACTCTATGGCTGGCAAACTGACGAAAATGCCAAAGCCTTTCGCGGCAATGCCGTGGATGAAGAGCTGTTAGAGATTCTGGCCCGGCACAAAATTCCTCTCTATCACGTTGTGGGTGATGCCGATGATGTCGTGCCCGTGGCGGAAAACACCGCGATTGTCGAAAAAAAATACCATGCGTTGGGAGGAAGCATCGTCGTGATGCACCACGCTGCGGGCCATCACCCTCATGGCCTTGATGATCCCACACCCACCGTATCCTTTATTTCGCGCATCCTGTCCCGCACACAACCGTGATCGCAACTTTACTCGCGGAATTTCCCCGCATTCTTGCGGAATGCGCCGTGGCAGAGCGTCTGCGCCGCATGCCCGGAGTCACTTTACATCCGACGCTGTTTCATACCCCGCTAATTTACGCGTCCGGTGATTGTCACAATGCCATGACTTCGATCTATCGACAATACATCAGCATCGCAAAAAAACATTCTCTGCCGCTTCTGTTGTGCGCTCCCACTTGGCGACTCGATGCTTCCCGCCTAGCGGGTGCGAACATGCCCGCAACGATCCTGAACGACGCTGTGGAATTCATCAAAAAACTGCGCGACGAAGCATCAGGCCATCAACCACCCATCGCGATCGGCGCCCTGGTAGGTCCGCGCGGTGACTGTTACCGCCCGGACCTCGCGCCCGATACCGCTGCGGCTGAATTCTATCACCGCCCGCAAATCGAGGCATTAGCACAAACCGAAATGGATTTTTTCCTCGCACAAACTCTGCCAGCGGTCGATGAAGCCATCGGGATCGGCCGCGTGATGGCACTGACTGACAAGCCTTATGTGCTGAGTTTCTGCACGGGCATCGACGGAAAAGTTCTCGATGGCACACCCTTGCCCATCGCGATGAAGCGCGTCGACGCCGCTTTGCCTGAAGAAAACCGGCCTGTGGGTTACTTTGTCAACTGCACCCATCCACGATTCCTTCTTGCGACTTATCAACCCGGTGAACTCACCCGACTCATCGGCATTCAGGCCAACGGTTCTTCGCGCGATGTCGCCCGACTCGATGGATCAGAAAAAACCTTCGCCGATCCAGTGGACGAGTGGTCGAATTCGATGTTGGAACTCCACCGCCAACAGAGCGTTCCCATCCTGGGCGGCTGCTGCGGCACAGACCACATACATCTCGAAGCGCTGGCTTCAACCGTTAGCGGTTGAAGATGATTCCATGCAAAATTGACGGGGCGGAAATATTATCAACTTTTTTCTCCCCCGTTGGTTTAATTTTTGCAGTCTGGCGACAATACTGCATGAACGCACATGCAAGAACCACGACACGATGCCCATCTCGCATTTACCAAACAATTTGTGACGGCATTTCCGGCTCTTCACGGATTTTTGATTTCGCTCGTGCATAACTCACATGCCGCAGATGACCTAATGCAGGATCTGGCGGAAAGGATGTGGCTGAAGTTCGCAGATTATGACGAAAGCCGTCCATTTGTCGCATGGGGCATAGGATTCGCGAGATTGCTTGTCAAGGAGTGGTATCGCCGACAGCAACGCACAGCACTGCCACTCGATGAGAGCATGATCGATATGTTGGCGGACGAAGCAGAGGAGAGGCTCAACCGCTATGACGACCGCGTCATAGCCCTACGTTCATGCATTCGAAAACTCACGGAAAAACAACGCGCTGTGCTGCGTTTGCGGTATCAGGATGACAAGCCCGTCAAACTTATCGCCACGGAATGGAAGCGTTCGCAAATGGCGGTATACAAAATGCTCAAGCAGATTCACATCGCACTTCTCGCTTGTATCACAGAAACCATGGCTGATTCGGCGCAATGAACGAAGAACAAAAAATCCTCATGGATGATCTCTCCATGAAAGTCATACAAGGAATCGCCGACGACACGGATCGCTCGGAATTGATCAGACTGATGATAACCTCTTCTGACCATCGCCGCCGCTTTGTTGATAGCGCGATCCTACATGGAATGTTGATCAGGGAAGCGCGGGGAAGATCTTTTGCCCATGAAACGAGAGCCTTTTACCGACATTTCGAACATTCACCAAAGCAGTTGTTGCCACGATTTGCCCGATTCTTGATCCCTGCTGCAGCTTTGCTTCTCATTTCAATTCTGGTCATCAGTTTTCTCCCCGCGAAAGCGAGTGCCGCACTCGATCAATTGATCGGGAACATGAAAGAAGCAGGGGATCGTACCTACCGCATTGAAGTCATCGAAGCACCGGATGAAGCACTCCTGCCCCGTGGAGAAAAAGGCAGATTCCCTCCCGGCAATTATCTGCATGGATCGATTCTCTGGCTGCGTGGAGATAAAGAATTTGTTCTCAGTCAAAACTTGCCAAACGGCCAAAAACGAATCATGGGAAGGGATGCCGACCGGAGTTGGAGTCTCCGTGGTCATGAACCGTTGCGATTGAGTCATGACCCGGATCGCTTCAGTCGCGCGATCTTTGCAAAAAACGGCGACATTGCCTTCCTGGATTTGCGCACCCAACTGAACGAACTCAAGCACCTCTTCCAACTCAAATGGATTGATCGCAACTCGCCAGAACTATGGAAACTATCCGGAACGCGTAAGTCCGACAATCAAGGTGGACCACGAGAAATCGAAATATGGTTCAATCCACAAACTGAAATCCTACAACGAATGATTCTGAAACAGCTTCCTCGAGCGAATGGCGGTCCACGAAGCGTTGCGATCATTCTCCTGTCTTCTGAGCCATTGCCTCCAGACTGGTTCCAACATCACCATCATCACGAACCCAACCGCAAAATCTTTTTCGAACCATGAGCATCAAACTTTCTCAGACGGTCATTCTGGCCCTCGCGTTCTGCTCGCCATCGTTGTCAGCGGAAGACCGTGTTCCATCACGCCCTAACATTCTGTTATTACTTTCCGATGATCAGGATTGGAATGGCCTTTCCACCCGAATGCATCCCGATATTCCCGAGTCACAGAGCGATTTCTACGAAACTCCGCATCTGGCGAAATTCGCCACACAAGCCATGCGTTTTTCGAATGGATATGCACCTGCGCCGGTTTGCTCGCCCACGCGCATCAGTTTGCAGACAGGAATGTCTCCTGCACGGCTGGGCTGGACCAAGGCAGCCCCGGCAGAAGAGGGACACAAACTGAATGAAGGAGCGTCGCGAAAAGCGATCCGTGCGGATGAGATTACTTTCCCTGAGCTATTGCAAAGAGCCGGATACAAAACAGCTCACTTCGGCAAATGGCATCTGGCTGGCGGGGGACCTGAACATCATGGCTTCGATGTCAGCGATGGTGATACAGGCAATCGCGACGCGGATGCTTTCACCGATCCTAACCCGGTGGATATTTTCGGAATGCATGACCGGGCTAAAAAATTCATGATCGATCAACTGGAATGCAAAAAACCATTTTATCTGCAAATGTCTTATCACGCCTTGCACCTGCCGGATAACGCGATGAAATCGAGCCTTGCCCGTTTTGAATCAAAGCCCGCTGGCAAGCTGCATCACGATCCATCGCGTGCGGCGATCACTTACGATCTGGATGCTGGAGTAGGAAAACTCCTTCAAACAATCCATGAGCTCGGTCTGGATAACAACACCTACGTGATCTACATGTCGGATAACGGAGGCGGAGGAGGTGGTGGAAAAGGAGGCAAGGGACACGAGAGCGGATTGCACGGTGGCAAGGGCGGATTGGGGGAAGGAGGAATCCGAGTGCCTTTCCTTATTCGCGGGCCGGGGATCAAGGCAGGTTCTTGGTGTCATCAACCAGTCGTAGCCTATGATTGGTTTCCCACCATTTGTCGTTGGGCAAAAGTGAAAGAGAGCCTGCCGACTCATATCGATGGAGGTGATCTGTCGCCATTGCTAGAAGGAAAAAATCAACCTGTTGTTCGCCGTGAAACTGGTCTTTTGTTTCATTTCCCTCACTATCAAGGCGACTCACCCCAATCAGCGATTCGCGAAGGCGATTTCAAATTCATCTTCTCCTATGAACAGGGTGAGAGAAAACTTTTCAACCTCATGCAAGACCCGGGTGAGCGAATCAATCTTGCGGATCAAAAAACAGACTTAGCGAACCAATTGGAAAGCAAACTCCGCGCATTGCTCAAGGAAACAAATGCAACCATGCCGACACCCAACCCCACTTACGATCCCGCTAAAGCTCCCATGCCCAAAAGAGGTGGAAAAGGCATGAACAAAGAAAAGGGCAAAACCAAAAAATAAGACCATGAAAATTTTATTCTTTTTTTTGTGGACATTTTTCCACTGCGTTCATGCCGGGGATCAGCCCAATATCATACTGATCCTTGCGGATGACATGGGCTGGAATGACGCTTCATTTTCAGGGAATCCCGTGGCAAACACCCCGAATCTCGACAGACTGGCACAAGAAGGTGTCGTGTTTCACGAAGCATATGCCAGTGCCCCGAATTGCGCACCCACACGTGCCAGTCTTCTGACCGGGCAATACCCGCCCAGGCATGGTGTGTATACTGTCGTCGATGATCGACACTCACCGGGTTCACCCCATCATAAGATTCTCTCTGCACAGAGCAATGAAGCTCTACCCGCAGAATCTGTGACACTCGCAGAAATGCTGCGCGCGGAAGGCTATGCAACGGGAATGTTTGGGATGTGGAATTTGGGACGTGGGCGCACTGGACCGCATACACCGACAAGTCAGGGCTTCGATGTGTTTATCGAACCGAAACAGCTTGGTTTTGAAAAAGATGCCTACAGGAATGCCTCTGGCGCGTATTCGCCCGACGTGCTAACCGATGCGGCCCTGAAATGGTTGGAAAACGCACGAAATCAGCCGTTTTTTGTCTATCTTGCCTTCCATGATGTTCACGAACCATTTGACCCCAAGCCCGAACTTCTGAGGAAATACCATGACGTGCGTGACAAAACCGACCCAGCTCTCGCAGCAACGGTGGAAGCGATGGACTCCAATGTGGGCCGCGTCATCGATTGCCTTATACGTCTTGGTTTGGAAAAAAACACTCATGTCATTTTCACCTCTGACAACGGAGGATCACGCCGCACGGTGGCACCACTCAGAGGAGGAAAAGGAACATTGTATCAGGGCGGTTTGCGAGTGCCTGCAATCATTCGGGGCCCCGGGGTATTGCCAGGTGTATCAAAGCAACCCATGCTCAGCATGGATTGGGTTCCCACCATTTTAGAGCTATGCAAAGCGTCCGAAGCAAAGCACATCGACGGAACAAGTCTCGTTCCCCCGCTGCGAGGTAAAGATGCCCAACTTTCGCGCGACACATACTGGCACTTCCCCTGTTATATCGGCGGCGGAGGTCCCTGCAGCGCCATTCGCTCAGGCCACTGGAAACTGATTGAATTCTTTGAATCAAACACCGTGGAAGTTTATGACCTCAACGCAGACCCTGGAGAAAACCATGATCTGGCTTCCAAAGAAACAGCACAGACTGCAGAACTTTTGTCAAAACTTCGCGCTTGGCAGAAAGCAACGAAAGCATTCATTCCCGTTACACCAAATCCCAGTTACAATCCTGCGGCTGTGGAAGAACGTCAAGGCAAACGAAAAAAAACTAAAAAATAAAGCCATGAAAACAAACGTCCTATTGATCCTTTTTTGGGTAATTTATTCCATGGTGAGTGGCCATGATTGGTCGGCGGAATCACACTCCCATACGATGACCATCGCCCAGTCATCTGGAAAAAACGACATACAACAGCCGTCCACGCTCACTTCGCCAAAACCACAACCTACACAGGCAGCTTCCTTTGCGAAGTTTTCTCCCAAAGTCGCACTGCGATGGGATAAAAATTTTCTTTATATAGAAAGTAACGGTCTTCCCTCGCACAATATGATGGTGGGAATTACCGCATGGCAACAACAGGTGCCTTTGCCTCAGGACTACACCTGCACGAACGCATGGCGCATTCCCCTCTCGCCAGCACCAGCGATTGAGGGAGTTTCCATCAAGGGTCGCTTTTTGCGAGGCGCCATTGCGATCGCCGCCAATGGCATCCCCATTTTCAATCCACAAAACAACCGTGGCGAAATTTCCGCCATGATTGGAGAACTCGATCAATGGGGAGGGCACTGTGGACGAGCTGATGATTATCACTATCACACCGCACCACTTCATTTACAAGAATTCATGGGAAAAACACTGCCCATCGCATACGCGCTGGATGGCTATCCGATTTATGGGCTTACCGAACCCGATGGATCAAAGCCGACAGGCCTTGACGTTTTTCAAGGCCATTCAACAGGTGCATTGGGTTATCATTATCATGCATCTCTTGACTACCCCTACGTCAATGGTGGATTTCATGGAATTGTTGTGGAACACGAAGGACAGGTTGATCCGCAGCCCCGTGCGACCCCTGTTCGTGAAGCGCTGCCGGCGCTGCATGGAGCGAAAATTACCGGCTTTCAAACCGTAAACAGCAATCATTTCAAACTTTTCTATGACTACAAAGGAGACAAAAGGGCCATACATTATTCGATCAATGCCGATGGCACATACCCCTTCGAATTTCACAACGGCAGGGCCGGAACCACCCAAGAAATCTATCAACCGCGGCAGAGGGAACGCCCATCTGACAGAGCCGATCGTCCAGAGAGCGGAGGTCGCGAACGTCCGCCGCGCCGCGATGATTCAAACTCGCAAAGATTCGAGACAGACACTAGCAAACAGAGACTCTCCAACTTCGGAGTCGACGCGATGAAAAAGCCTGACGGAAACTTCATTCTTACCAGTCCCGAAGTCAAGAATGATGGAGTTCTTCCGATTGATTGCACGGGTGACGGCTTGGGTGTCAGTCCGCCCCTGCAATGGAAAGGTGCTCCCTCAGCCACGAAAAGTTACGCGATACTGATGGACCATGTAACACCTGACGGAGATATCAAGCACTATTGGGTCATGTGGGATTTGCCGGCCACTCTGAACGGTATTCCCAAAAATGCGCGCGATATCGGCAAACTGGGAACAGGATTCAAGGGCAAGACTGGATATGAACCACCGAATTCAAAAGGACCTGGAGCCAAAAAATATGTTATCACCGTTTATGCTCTCTCCTCGGCGATTTCGATCGCAAAACAGGCGAATGAAGTAAATCGGGATGTTTTGCTCGCAGCCATCAAGGACAAAGTGATCGCCAGTGCATCATTGAATGTTGTTCATCTTAGCGGGAATTCAGTGAAACTTGGTCCCGAGAGAAATGGTGAAGAACGCCGTCCCGCACGAGACAATCGCGCGACTGACTCTGATGAATCGACAAACATCAGCGCCACCTCAGCAATTGTGAAACCAGGCATGCACGACACCATCAAACTGAACGTATATGCCGATAACTGGTTCATGCTATTTATCAACGGTCGTCTCGTCGCCGTGGATCCCATTTCTTTCATCCCGCACAATGTGGTAAGCGTGGATGTATTGCCGGAATATCCCATGACGATTGCTGTATTGGCGAAAGATAACGCGGATCCGAAGACTGGTCTCGAATACGGGAACAGCATTGGGGACGGATGCTTGATTTTGAAGCTAGGCGACGACATCGTGACGAATTCCTCATGGAAAGCAAAGTCGTTCTTTCACGGTCCATTGCGCGAAGAAATTCATCATCCCAAAATCATTCAGAACCCACTGCCTGCAAATTGGTGGGCCGTCGGTTTTGATGACAGCACATGGAAAAATGCACGGGAATATGATAACGAAGAGGTCGATCCCAAAAAAACATTTTTCGACTACGACTTCAAGCAGGCAAGGTTCATCTGGAGTGACGATATCAAATTGGATAATACCGTTATCTTCCGAACAACGATAGAGCACCCTGGATGGAAGCCTGCATGGAATACGAAGCCCGATCTTGATACAAACGATTCAAATCCCCATGCTCCATGATCAACGTCAAAACGGGATCGCGACTGAAAAAAATCACATTTTGACCGAAAACAGAGCTTTTCATCGGCGCAAAAACACGAATTTTTGCAACCCAATGCATTGCGACAGGAAAACTACAACAACGCACGCGCAGCATCGATTTCGACAAAGATGGCAAACTGCACTACACATGGACATTGTGAGAAAGTGTGGTGGCTTCCAATCATGACCTCTGCATGCCCACTGCCCGGATCACGGGATAAAATGTGATATCCATTTTCTACCTCTTACGCCATCGATCCTAAGAAAAATCAGCAAAAATACACTTTTTTGTTCAATCGAACATCTTTTTTGTTGACATTTCTCTCCACTTGCTCCAAAAACATTCGCGTCAACCACATTATCCTATGGCAGCGAAAACTACCTCGAACGACACCGGGGCCGAGAAATTGGCCGAAGCACGCAAGCGCAATCTCGACGCAGCGATTTCCCACATCCAAAAAGAATTCGGCGAGGCTGCCATCATGCGCATGGGTGATGATAGCCGCATGGATGTCGAAGTCATCCCCACTGGAAATCTCCTCATCGACCGAGCTCTCGGTGTAGGCGGCTTCCCTCGTGGGCGTATCGTGGAAATTTTTGGCCCGGAATCTTCGGGTAAAACGACACTCACTCTCACGCTCATCGCTCAGGCGCAAAAGCGTGGTGGTTTGGCGGCATTCATCGATGTCGAGCACGCGCTCGATCCTCAATATGCTCGTCGCCTCGGAGTCAATCTCGATGACCTGCTCGTTTCCCAGCCCTCATCCGGAGAAGAGGCATTGCAAATTTGCGAAGCACTGGTGCGCTCCAATGCCATCGATGTGGTAGTGCTCGACTCCGTAGCAGCACTGGTCACCAAGCAGGAACTTGATGGCGAGATCGGCGACTCCACTGTTGGCGCCCAAGCACGCCTGATGAGTGCCGCGATGCGCAAGCTCACCAGTTTCATCTCCAAGGCTCGCACTGTGTGCGTTTTCACCAACCAGATTCGTGAAAAAATTGGCGTCATGTTCGGCAATCCTGAAACCACTCCGGGGGGAAGAGCACTGAAGTTCTTCTCCTCCGTGCGTGTGGACATCCGACGCATCAGTCAAATCAAAGCATCCGATGGAACGGTTATGGGCAATCGCACCAAAATCAAATGTGTGAAAAACAAAGTTGCCCCTCCCTTTGCTGAAGCGGAATTCGATATCATGTTCAACGAAGGCATTTCCTCTACCGGATCCTTGCTTGATCTGGCGTTGGAAATGGAAATTGTGCAGAAGCGCGGCAGTTGGTTCAGCTACAATGGCACTCAGCTTGCCCAAGGCCGTGATGCAGCCAAAGACATGCTGAAAAACGACCCTGCACTTTATGCCGAATTGGAGGCTGCAGTCCTCGAAAAACTCAACGAGCCGAAAAAATAATTTTCACGGTATAGCGTTTTTATCTGAAGAAGGGATCAGGCATTAAACGCCTGATCTCTTCTGATTGAAAGGGGATGCGTGAAATGATGAACGGATCGTGCCGCGTCGGTTGATGGGGAGATGCAGAGCCATCGCAAAGCGGTGATGCTCACCGCAGTCCAAAGCCTGCGGCGGAAAATCACAGCGCGGCGAAAGCCGCTTTGGACTGCTGCGAGAATCGCAGCTTTGGTTTGCGGAAGGACTTGGGGAATCGAATCCGTGATCTTTGCGGAAAGACCCTGAGCGATCGCAAAGCGGTGATTCTCACCGCAGTCCAAAGCCTTCGGCGATATGACCCAAGAAGCGACAAAACGCATGTTGCCTTTCCCTGTGAAGTGTGTCAATGTGTCGCGCCGTCATCTCCTACAACAACAGTGTTGAAGAAATCATCGACGCAATCACGACCGATGAAAACAGGATTTCTGGAAAAATTGGTAGCAAAACTCGATCGCTTAGATCCTGCAGTGGTGCAATCGATCGTAGACCGATTGCTTCAGGAAAAAGGCTTTTTCGTGCAGGTTTTCGAAGCGCTGAGGGAGGGAGTCATCTTGATCGGAATGGATGAGCGGGTGAATTTCATCAATGCCGCCGCAAGCCGTTTTTTTGGACTGAACGCAGAGAGTTCCGTTGGCAAAAAGCTCGCAGACTTGGTGCGCGGAATGGATTGGCAGTCGTTAATGGAGCAGTCGACCGTGGTCAGCCGCGACATGGAGGTGTTCTATCCGGAGCGACGCTATCTGCATTTTTACCTGGCACCGATTGAGGATCGCGAGACGCATTCGGGTTTTGTGATGATCATCAACGATCTTACCAGCGATCGTGCACAGACGCAGGCGACCATAGAATCCGAGCGCCTCGGCGCGCTGACACTGCTCGCTGCCGGTGTGGCTCACGAGATTGGCAATCCTCTCAATTCCTTGGGGATCCATCTGCAACTGCTCGATCGCAAAATCAAAAAACTCGCGGCGGGAGATCGACAGACATTAGAAGAACACCTGAATACCGCGAGACAGGAAATTCAACGTCTCGATTCGATACTCAAACAATTTCTCCAGGCGATAAGGCCCACCACTTTGAGGCGTGAACGCGTGAAGATCGACGAATTATGTCGTGATGTCCTGCGCCTGTTGGAGCCGGAACTTTCCGCACGCGGCATTCGTGTGGCTCTTGATCTGGCGAGTGATCTGCCTGTGCTGGAACTGGATTCCGTACAAATGCAGCAGGTTTTTCACAACGTATTGCGCAATGCCGCGCAAGCCGTGAGCCAGGATGTCGAGGGATGCATCACCGTGAGCATACACAGCAACGACTACGAAATCCAGATCCTGATTGCTGACAATGGCATCGGCATTTCCCCCGAGCAAATGGGTACGATGTTCGAACCCTATCACAGCACGAAGGAAGGCGGCACCGGACTGGGGCTCCTGATCGTGCGCCGCATCATTCGCGAACATGGTGGAGAAATGGAGATCGAAAGCCGCGAGGGAAGCGGAACCCGTGTTTCCTTGTTTCTTCCACTTGCAGCGAAAAAAGCCCGCCTATTGCCTGAACCGGAAAACGTGATCGAAATCCCCTCATGAGCCACACCCCTACCCTGTTGATTGTCGATGATGAAAAGGCCACACGCGAAGGCTTGCGACTGGCCCTGGAAAATGAATTTGATGTGTATCTCGCCTCAAACAAAAAAGAGGCGTCGGCTCTTCTGCTCAATGAAAGCATCGACGTGCTGCTCACTGATTTGCGTCTGGGTAGCGATAGTGGTATGGACATTCTCGATCTTGCGATGGCGCAGCCCAAGCCACCACTGGCGGTGATGATGACCGCGTATGGTTCCGTCGACACCGCGGTCGAAGCGATGCGTCGTGGAGCGTGGCACTTTGTCACCAAACCACTCAACCTCGATGAAGTGGAAATGTTGCTCAAGCGTGGACTTCATTCGCGAGTGCTCGAAGAAGAAAACCGCGAGTTGAAGCAAGTGGTTGCCGAAAAACGCAGCTTGAAAAATCTGATCGGCAAATCCGCAGCATTGACTAAGACCATCGAAAAAATCGAGCAAGTCGCGCCTACCCGGGCGACGGTTTTGATTGAGGGTGAGAGCGGTACGGGCAAGGAGGTGGTGGCGCACACCATTCACCAAATTTCCGGCCGTCCGGCTGCGAAGTTTGTCATCGTCCACTGCGCGGCGCTATCGCCTCAGTTGTTGGAAAGTGAATTATTTGGTCACGAAAAAGGTTCGTTCACTGGTGCCGCGCAGCGTCGGGTGGGGCGGTTTGAACAAGCCGATGGTGGCACCATTTTTCTTGATGAAATTGGCGAGATCGATGCCGCTACGCAGGTGAAACTCTTGCGTGTGCTGTCCGAGCGAACGGTCGAGCGGGTGGGATCGAATACCCCTATCAAGGTGGACGTGCGTTTGATTGCGGCGACCAACAAAAACCTGAGGGAACTGGTGGACCGGGGTGAGTTCCGGGAAGATTTGTATTTCCGCCTCAACGTTATCAAGATCGATATGCCGCCTCTGCGTCAGCGCGGGGAAGACATTGTTTTGTTAGCATCGGCGTTCTTACGGGAATTCGCGGAGGACAATCATCGTCCGGTCAAAACATTGAGCGACGAAGCGCTGGCCTTGTTG
This sequence comes from Akkermansiaceae bacterium, assembly GCA_049240965.1. Classification (GTDB taxonomy): domain Bacteria; phylum Verrucomicrobiota; class Verrucomicrobiia; order Verrucomicrobiales; family Akkermansiaceae; genus UBA956. The sequence continues at coordinate 108,608 of JBMLRP010000004.1, read as the reverse complement.
CGGAGCTATCCTTGGCCGGGTAACGTCAGAGAACTGCGTACCGTGATCGAGCATGGTGTTGTCATGTGCAATGACCCGCAAATCGACATATCCCATCTACCCGATTTCTTGCAACAGTCCCCCACACTCCATCAGAATAGTGAAACCATCGCCAAAACGGCCAGACAAAACACGCTTGCTAGCGATCGGGAATTGAACTTACATGTGCTTGAGCGACAAGCCATTCATGACGCACTGGTCAAGTCCGCGGGCAACCGCACCTTGGCGGCGGATTTATTGGGCATCTCGCGGAGGACTTTGCAACGCAAACTCAAAGAAATCGGATACGACGCAATCTAACATGATCACTCCCACTTCAAGCCAGGAAATGGATGCACCGGCACTGGTGCGCAAAATTCTTTTCTTTCTCCTGATGATCACTCTGACATTGGGGAATATATTCCTGCTCTTTCGCGGTCTCAACTCCGCTGAAGCCATGGATCAAGCGCAAATCGCCCGTCAGATCTCTCGCAATGAAGGGATCACCACCAAGTGCATCCGTCCTGCCGCTTACGAGCAAAGCAAGCGAGCTCCTGATGCCAATGCGGGATTTGTGAATTTCCGTGACACATTTCACGCGCCGCTCAATCTATTGGTGAATGCAGCGGTTTTCAAACTGATCGCGGCGGGTGATGCGGAAAAATGGGCCATTCAGAAAGATCAGATGATTTATGGATTGGACCGAGTCGTGGCTGGTGTGGCGACCATGTTTTTCTTGCTATCGATCGGCGTGAACTATCTCCTGCTATCAAGAATTTTCGATGGAAAAATTGCCGGTGTTACCGCACTTTTGATGTTATGTTGTGAGTTGATGTGGAATTTTTCCCTCTGCGGTTTGCCACAGATGTTGATGCTATTCTTATTCTCCTCCGCGATTTACTTCACCTATCGTGCCGTGGAATTCGTCAATGAAGGAAAACTTCCATTGACCCCTGCATTGCTGGCGGGATTTTGCCTCATCTTGCTGGTTCTGACTCATTGGATCTGTGTCTGGATCTTGATCGGCTACCTGATTTTTGCGGCAATTGCCTTTCGTCCGCGCGGTCTGGTATCGCTGCTTGTTGTTGCAATGGCGGCGGTAATTTGCGCGGCGCCTCTCTATCGCAACTACCAAGCCAGTGGCTCTATCATGGGCACGGCATTCATGGTCATCTACAACGGTCTCGGTGATGGTGAGGACTCGGCCATGCGAATTACTGATTTCTCATCAGATGACTCGACGCTCCGGCTTGATGGCCTGATTATGAAGATTGTCCGCACTACGATTCTCCAAGGCACGGACATCCTCCCATTCCTGGGCTCCATTTTCGCGGCACCATTATTTTTCCTCGCACTACTTCATCCGTTCAAACGTTTGCCCATCGCGCATTTCCGATGGTGTATTTTGCTGATGTGGGTATTCGCAGCGTTGGGAATGTCCATTTTCGGTGTCACGGCGGACGGCACGCATCCCAATCAAATTCACATCCTGTTCGCCCCCATCATGACGGCCTATGGCTTGGCAATTCTATCAATTCTGTGGAGCAGGCTCGAAATCGTGAATACGATTCCCATGCTGGCTAACGCTCATCACTTCATCATCGTCCTTCTGAGTGCCGCTCCTCTCGTACTGGGATCCATCAATATGGCAAGATATGGTCTGGCGCGTGGAGACAAAGGATTCCCTCAATGGCCCCCTTACTATCCTGCAGGGCTCAACATTTACTTTGATCAACAAAAAATCGTAAAAAAAGATCAGATGATCATCACCGACCAGCCCTGGGCCGTGGCGTGGTATTGCGATCGATTGGCCATCTGGCTACCGAAAAAAATCAAAGGTTTTGAGGAAATGGAAAGTGTGGCTGCCAATTTAAAGACACCGGTTGTGGGCATTCTCGTCACTCCTTCCTCTCATGGCAGCCGCAGCATCATGGAAATCACAAAGCAATATGGTGATTTCACCTCCCTCATCATTGATGGTCGAGGCTACCTATCCACCATGTATCAGCAAACTCCCGGAGTGACGCTGTTCGACAAGGACCCCAAACTGACACCCATTTCGAATAAATACCGCTACCGAGCCAGCATTCTTGGAATGGATATGGTCTACTACAGCAATCAGCCACTGCGCTCTGCAGAATAACAATCATCCATCATGACTCGAAAAAAAGAGGAACACGCCAAACAAGTCAGTTTTGAAGATTCACTGACTGAGCTTGAGGAAATCGTCGATGCATTGGAAAACGATTCCTTGAGTCTTTCGGAGATGATTTCCCGCTATGAGCGAGGGAGCCACTTGCTGTCGAATTGTGATGCATTTCTCAAATCCGCAAAGCTTCGATTGGAAAAACTGGCGATCCGAGAAGAAAATGAAAACGTACTAGCGTCTGATCCGGAATTGTGCCAAGTTCGCCCAACGGCAACGCCGTCCCACGATCACGATGACGACTCCATCAGCCTCTTCTGAACCTCCAGCGCTCGGTCCTCTATTATCGGGAATTCATTCGCCCGAAGACGTCAAAGCACTTCATGAACAACAATTGCCTGCTTTGGCCGACGAGATTCGTCATTCACTGATCACGTCTCTGGCGAAAACCGGAGGACATTTGGGGCCGAACTTGGGCGTGGTGGAACTCACCGTAGCGCTGCATCGGGTGTTTTCCACTCCCGCGGACAAATTCGTCTTCGACGTTGCGCACCAAGGTTATGTTCACAAAATGCTGACAGGGCGTGCGGATCAAATTCACACGATCCGAACCTACAAAGGCTTGAATGGATTTTTGCTCCGCAGCGAATCGGAACACGATTCCTACGGTGCAGGCCATGCAGGAACTTGTCTTTCTGCCGCACTCGGCATGGCGGCGGCACGCGACCTACTAAAGGAAGACAGTCACGTCATTGCAGTCGCAGGAGATGCCGCATTCACCTGCGGACCAACATTGGAAGCTCTGAACAACATTGCTGAGACCACCAGGAAATTCATTGTCGTTCTCAATGACAACGAGTGGTCGATTGACAAAAATGTCGGCGCGATCGCCAAGTATTTCAATGCCCTGCAAACCCACTCGACTTATGCGGCCGTTCGCAACACGGCCGCAAATTTTGTCGAAAAAATCGCCGGCAAAGCGGTGCGCAATTTGGCTCACAAGGTGGAAGAAGGAGCAAAAAATCTGCTCTTCCCCAATGTGCTGTTTGAAAAATTCGGCATGCGCTACTATGGCCCGATCGATGGCCATGACGTGGGATTACTGGTGAAAACTTTCGAGCATCTCAAAACGCTCAACGAGCCCGTGGTGCTGCATATCATTACCGAAAAAGGTCGTGGCTATCAACCGGCTCTGGCAAATCCCGGGAAATTCCACGGTCTCGGTGCCTACAATATTGAGGACGGCACGACTCCTGCTGCTGGTCCACCAACGGCGTCTGAAATTTTCGGTCGCACGGTAACAGATCTCGCAAAGGCAGATGAGTCGCTCGTCGCCATCACGGCGGCCATGCCTGGCGGCACGCGCTTGGACATTTTCAAAAACGAACTCCCCGAACGCTATTACGATGTGGGAATTGCCGAGGAACATGCGGCACTCTTCGCCTGTGGACTCGCTACCCGCGGCATCCGCCCGTTCCTCGCAATTTACTCGACTTTCATGCAACGCGCCTACGACATGATCATTCATGACATCGCCCTGCAAAACCTGCCGGTGCGCTTGTGCATGGATCGAGGCGGTCTTTCGGGCGACGATGGCCCGACGCACCATGGTCTTTTTGACATCGGCTATCTGCGTCATGTGCCGGGTTTGATTTTCATGCAGCCCAAGGATGAATCCGAATTTGTCGACATGCTGCATTTTATGGCGAAATATGACGACGGGCCGACTGCCATTCGCTACCCGCGCGGACCAATCGCTGGCACGCCGATCACAAGCACCCGAAAGAGTATCGAAATCGGCAAAGCAGAGGTTGTGGCAGATGGCACGGACGTTGCGTTGCTGGGACTGGGCACCATGTTTGAAGTCGCCGAGCAAACGAAAAAAATGTTAGAAGAAAAAGGCTACTCCGTGGCTCTGATCAATCCCCGCTTCATCAAACCTCTGGATGCCCGTGTGATTGAGGAATACGCCCGCAAATGTCGAGTGGTTTGCACCTTCGAGGACCACGTCTTACATAACGGATTTGGTGCCGGTGTCATCGAACATTTGCACGATGCGGGAATCCACACACCTGTGGAGCGCATTGGATGGCCGGATGAATTTGTCGAACATGGCAAACCAGACATCCTGCGCTCTCTGCATCATCTGACTCCTGAAGCGGCGGCAGCAAAAGTGCTCAAGCATTTGTGATTTGCCTGATCACGAACCGGACTTGGAGGGCGGATCATTCTTTTTCGCAGAATGGCAATCGCACGATCCGCCACAATCCCGTGATGATGTTTTTTTTACGACCCACACCAAATAGACGACGGCAAGAAATACGATTAGTAAAGAAAGTAGAACCTGGTAAAGCGTGTTCATAAGATACGGGTGCCAATTTGATAAACCACGCAGGCTGCGAGCCAGGCGAATGATGTCATGAAAAAGAATTGCGCCACCGCCCACTTCCACGAGCCGGTCTCGCGTGCTACCACAGCGCTGGTGGGCAGGCATTGCAAAGCGTATATATAGAACAACAATAGGCTGATGATTGATGCGGTGGTGAACATGGGTCGCCCGTCTGGCCAAGAGGCAGCTTGGAGTGTTTCACGCAATGTCGCACGCGCGACATCCTCATCGTCGGCGAATTCCACATGGTGAACGATCGCCATCGAAGATACAAACACCTCACGAGCAGCAAAGGAAGTGAGCACGGCCGCACCGGTCTTGCCATCGTGTCCTATGGGCAAAAACACTGGCTCGATGAAACGACTGATTCGGCCCATGACACTGTGCTCGAGTTGATCTGCGGGATCGTTGCTGGAGCTTTTCGGATACGTTTGCAAGGCCCACAAGATGATCGAAATTGCCATGATGATGGTGCCCGCATTTTTCACAAATGCCCAGGCGCGATCCCGCACATGGCGGAAAATGTAACTCCACTGGGGTCGACGAAACGGTGGCAACTCGATCATGAAATGGTGCTTCTGCTCATCCGGACCGAGTTTTTTACGCAGTAACTTCGCTACCACAAATGCCGTGATCGTTCCGGTGGCATACAGCGCGGTCATGACCAAAGCCTGCCGCGTGCTGCCTCCCTCCTGTTCCTTCAATAGCAAAGGCACCAACAAAAGGTAGACGGGAAGGCGCGCCGAACACGACATCCACGGTGCCACAAAAATGGTCACCAGACGCTCCTTGGCCGAGTCGATGGTGCGCGTGGCCAAAATACCGGGAATCGCACAGGCATATGAACTCAACAAGGGCAGAAAAGCTTTGCCTGACAGCCCCACACGAGCCATCAGCCCATCCATCATGAACGCTGCACGCGCCATGTATCCCGAGCTCTCCAACAAACCGATCAGGAAGAACAGCAATACGATTTGTGGCAAAAAAACCAACACACTGCCCACACCACCAATGATACCTTGGGTGAGAAGATCATTGAGATCGCCGGGAGCCATGGAATACGATACCGTGCCCTGCAGCCACTCTTGGACGGACTCCAGCCAACCCATGGGGATCTGCGAAAAACGAAATATCGTGAGAAAGATGACAAACATGGTCACCATCAGCGCCAGCCAGCCACCAATGGGGTGAAGCAAAATACGGTCCAATCGATCCGAGAGAGCAACTTGCTCAGCATCCGGCCGGCGCGCGGCGAGTGCACAGGTTTCGTGAATATGGCGCAAACGAGCCTCGCGTTTTTCCTCGTCAGTCATGCCGTCATGCACCCACTTCACCACAGCAGGCTGCGGCAGCGGATGGCGCACAGATTGTTTCAATTCAATCAGACCCTTGCCATGGCTGGCCTGCAGCGGAACCACCGCAATCCCAAGTTGCTCGGATAACAACGCGGGGTCCAGCCGAATTCCCTGACGCTCCGCCACATCGATCATATTCAGAGCGAGAACCGTGGGCCGACCCAGCTCCAACATCTGCAAGGTCAGCATCAAATGACGCTCCAGAGCTGAGGCATCCACCACATTTACAATCAACTGCGGAATCGGTTCATCCGCTTCTTGACCTCGCAACACACGCGCCGCAATTTGTTGATCCGGGCTTTCCGCGTCGAGCGAATAACAACCTGGCAGATCGACCACACGAACTTTTCGCCCATGCGGGGTAAAAAACTCTCCGGATTTTTTTTCAATGGTGACTCCGGCATAATTGCCCACTTTTTGATTCGATCCGGTCAACGCGTTGAAAATCGTGGTTTTTCCCGCGTTCGGATTCCCGGCTAACGCCACTGTGTCCATGTTCTCTGGCATTGATTTGAAGAATCAAGCGGTGGCTTGACCGAGGATTTGATGCGCTAACTCGCGTGAAAGCGCCATTTTCGTACCGCATACCGTACACAACATGTTACGGCCATCAGTGATTTTCTTCACTCGCATGCTTTCACAAAAACCCATCTGGCGCAGTTTCTCGCACGCCGGCCCGTTGAGAAAACGGATGTGAAATTCGCAGCCAACTTTCGCTTGCTCCAGCGAGATCAACGAATCTTGCTGAATGGTTTGGGCGATGGCGGCGGTAGCTGACACGAGATGATTCTACCTTATTGAGATTGATTTGCAATAGCAGATGCGAAAAAATGTGATTTCACTCCATGATAGCCAACTCTGGCGTCGAGGAATCTGTGTGCCCGAGATTCCAGGCTTGCTCATTGTCGTTCGGTCGGTTACGTCAGCCGTGCGTCGATCACTGATCGACGTCCCATCCTTTCTCAACCTATGGCCATCCAACGCGCTTTACTATCGGTATCAGACAAATCGGGCTTGATCGAATTTGCCCAAGGACTCCATCGCTTCGGCGTCGAACTTCTTTCGACAGGCGGAACGGCCAAAGCGCTGCGAGATGCTGGCCTGCCCGTGATCGATGTAGCGGACTACACCGGTGCTCCCGAATTGTTCGAGGGTCGGGTGAAAACGCTGCATCCCAAAGTCCACGGTGGATTACTGCAAAAACGCGATGACGCTGAGCATCAGGCACAGGCCAAAGAACACGCCATTCCCACGATCGACTTGGTCGTTGTCAATCTCTACCCATTTGAGCAAACCATCCAGCGCGATGGCGTGACGCTCGAAGAAGCGATCGAAAACATCGACATCGGTGGTCCATCGATGTTGCGCAGCGCATCCAAGAACTACGCCAGTGTGACGGTGATCACCGATCCAAAGGACTACTCACGCGTGCTTGAGCAGATGACAGAAAACGGTGGCGATACCACCCTGGCGCTTCGCGAAGAATTGGCGGTAAAAGTATTCCTGCGCACCTCGCAGTATGATGCCGCGATCACCAATTACCTGGGCAAATGCCAGAACGGCACTCGCTGCCATCTCTCCGTCAATCTGCCCCTCGATCAGGAGCTGCGCTACGGAGACAACCCCCATCAAAAAGCCGCTCTCTACGGCGACTTCAGTTCTTGTTTCACGCAAATCCAAGGCAAAGAACTCAGTTACACCAATGTGCTCGATATCGAGGCGGCTGCCGACCTGATTCTTGATTTCCGCCGTCCCACTGTCGGCATCCTCAAGCACACCAATCCTTGCGGTGTAGGTCAGGATGATGAAGACTTGCGCGTCGCGTGGCAAAAGGCTTTTGAAACCGACCGCCAGGCTCCTTTCGGCGGTGTGATCGTGGTCAACCGCCCGCTCACCGAGGCACTCGCGCGCGTGATTTCAGAAATTTTTACGGATGTGATCATCGCGCCAGACTTCGAAGCAGGAGCGCGCGCCCTTTTGCAGAAAAAGAAAAATCTGCGTATCATGAAAATGAACGAGGCCTACCTCAAGGCAAAGACCGATCCCGTCATTCGCTCCTGCCCGGGAGGAATTATGGTGATGGACCGGGATCACACGGCCTTAGGCTTGGATCATTTGGAAGAAAAGGTCGTAACGAAGCGCCCACCGACTCAAGAAGAACTGCGTGCCATGCGCTTCGCTTGGCGCATCGTGAAACACGTCAAATCGAATGCCATCGTATACGCAACATCCGACCGCACTCTCGGCATCGGGGCCGGACAAATGAGCCGCATCGATAGCTCACGCATCGCCGTGTGGAAAGCCAAGGAAGCCGGCCTGGACCTCAAAGGCTCCGTTATCGCCTCCGATGCGATGTTTCCCTTTGCGGATGGCTTGCAAACCGCGATCGATGCCGGCGTCACTGCCTGCATCCAGCCCGGCGGCTCAGTACGAGATGAAGAAGTCATCGCGGCCGCCGATGCTGCGGGAATCGCCATGGTCTTCACCGGCCACCGTCATTTCCGTCATTGAGGAAAATTCTCAACTGCGAGCCAACGTAGACCTTCCATCGTGATGGTGGGGTCCACATGCTGGATCTCTTTAACGCCACGGGCAATCAAGGCAGCATCGCCTCCTGTGGCGATGATCGTGGTGGGCTCTCCAATTTCCTTGATGAGCTGGGCGAGAATTTCTTTGATCAAGCCCCGATACCCATACACAGCCCCAGCAAGCATCGCCTGCTGCGTGGATTTTCCGATTGCTTGCGTCGGTTCTGCCAAATCGACCAACGGTAACAGCGCGGTTTTTCGATGGAGATAATCGTTCATCGAACCCAGTCCTGGAGCAATCACCCCACCACAATAGGCAGGAACCGACGAAATCACATCGAAGGTCACCGCTGTGCCGAAATCAATGACGATCGCTGGCACGGGATATTGCCGCACCACGCCGACCGCATTCGCGAGGCGATCCGCGCCGATTTGCTGCGGCATGGGATAATCAATACTCAGTGGCATCCTGCTAGCGCAACTCACCTGATGAAAGGGACCGCGTGCGGCCAGAGCCGTGTGCAAGATCGCGGCTTTTTGCGGCACCACCGAGCACAATAACACAGCGTCAAATTCCCAGGAAGCTGTGAGATTTTCCACCGCATCCACGGTCAGATCACACGTGGGCAGCCATTCCTGCTCAGGCAAAAGCTGCTGCGCATCGGCGAGGCGGAATTTCGTGCGGGTATTGGAATTATCGATGAGAAGAAATTTCATATTACCAGTGAGATTGTCGGAAGACGCGGCTTTCTCCGTCATCGAGAGAGAAAAAACCCGGTTGCTTGATAATTAAGGAGGCATCATCCATGATCAATTTCCATCGCGTAGGCAACTCCAGTTCCGCTAGATTCATCCAGTAGCGGATCTGGCAGGTTTTGCCATCGCGACTGATTCGAGCATCCGCCGCTTGATGGGTGACGCCGTTGTCGTTGGCAAAATGTCCGACGGGTGGCGCGGAGATGATATCGCCGGAACGTGGGGAGATCTCGATGTCCACCCAGGCGAATCCATGATCGCGCCGCACTGTGACCTGCTCCACCTGCCAAGGAGCAGCAGATCCCATCTCATAGGGACGCCACCACTGCCACGCAGTCCAGCCAGTGCAGAGCAGGAAAAGACAAATCAACGGGCGCTTGATCCTCGACAACATCGCAGCAAATGACGCGCTTCCATATCGAAATTGCAATCAAAAAAACCCGACCGAGAAGAACTCGATCGGGCTTGGGAGGAGAAAATCTTTTGAGAAATTCTATAGATGGTCTTTTACTCAGTGCTCATAGCCTTGCTCACCATGATCGGAAATATCGAGTCCTTCGCGTTCTGCTTCAGCTGTTGGACGAAGACCCACAATGGCTTTGACGATGAATGCAATGACCACGGTAGCAACGATGGAAAGAATCAACGTAATACCGATGGCAGTAAGCTGACCCGTCATGAGAGCACCTTTATCCAAGGCAAGAGAACCATCGGCTGTGGCTTTTGCAAGACCGTTTTTGCCAGCATAGTCAGCCAGCAGCAAGTTGGCATTGGCATCACTCGTGGCAAGAATGCCCGTCATAATCGCGCCCAACGTGCCACCTACGGCATGAACTCCGAAAGTGTCCAAAGCATCGTCATAACCCAGTTTAGCCTTGATGATCGCCACAAAAATGTAAGGCACGACACCTGCACAAACTCCGATGATCATGGCGCCACTCGCATCGATAAAACCACATGCGGGAGTTACGACCACAAGGCCACCGACAATCCCGGAGCAAAATCCAAGCACCGAAGGTTTGCCACGGTGAAAACCTTCAATCATCGCCCAGACAAAACCTGCAGTAGCAGCAGCTAGAGTCGTCGTCATGAATGCATTGGCTCCCACGCCGTCAGCAGCCAAAGCGGAACCGGCATTGAATCCATACCATCCCACCCAAAGCATGCCAGTGCCGACGAAGCACAACACCATGCTGTGTGGTGACATTTTCTCTTTGCCAAATCCTGTGCGCTTGCCAAGCAGAATGCAGAGAATCAATGCTGACCAACCCGAAGTCATGTGAACGACTGTACCACCGGCAAAATCAATCGCGAGAATCTTGGCATCTCCGTTCCACACACCGTTCATCAATCCGGTGCCACCCCAAACCATGTGTGCCATGGGGAAATAAACCACGAGCATCCAGAGGAAAACAAACAGCATGATTGCACTGAATTTCATGCGCTCAGCCACAGCACCAATGATCAATGCGGGAGTAATGATCGCAAACATCAACTGGAACATGCAAAATACACTCTGCGAGATCCATCCAGCATAAGTTGTGTTGGGCGCGGAGCCGACCCCTTTCAGGAAGAAATACTCCGTGCCTCCAAGGTAGGGAGAGTTGAAATTGGTTCCGAATACCAAGCTGTAGCCAACGGCCCACCAGAGTATCACAACGATCCCGGCGATGCCAGCGCACTGTGCGCATATGGATAGCACGTTCTTGCTGCGAACCAACCCTCCGTAGAAGAGAGCCAAGCCAGGGAGCGTCATGAACAAGACCAAAGCAGCACAAATCATAATGAATGCATTGTGTCCCGGGCCTGCGATGTCCTTGAGCTGGTGCGCAGGAGCGACGTTATTGAAGTAAGCCTCAAGATCAGCCACACGGTCTTCAACCGTGGGAGCTGCTGCTGGTTCCGCAGGCGCCGCGGCTTCGGCAACCGGCGCGGGAGGAGGTGGTTCCTGAGCCGTTACCATGGGAGATAGCAGGCCCAACATTGTGGCACCGAGCAAAAGAAACTTCGTCGGTATGTCTCGATAGGATCGTATAGTCATATTGTATGGTCGGGTTGGATCAAAACGAGGTTTTTCTCTTTTTGATGTTCACCGAAGATTTAGCAGGATGCGTGCCAACTTTCAGATCACACAGATCAGCATCAAGGCAACAAGCACTCTTGAGCTCGTTATTTTTTCTCTATCGAACTTCGCGGCTCTAACAGCTCAGAGAATTCCATTCTGGGATAAGATCGATCGAACGAAGTGCTGTCAGGGAATCTGCGGCAAGCACGGACAAACTACCGTTGCTTCGATTAAGACCTGGCGGGGTTCGCCTGCCGAACCTCCGCAGCCCCTGACAGCGGCGAAAGCAAACACTGACAGCAGATCGGAAGCAATCATTATTTTTCCTTCAATTCATAGCCGATGCGAAACGGTGAACCGTAGCGTCTAACCTGACAAAAACAAAAATCGTGATGTCCGGAAACTTAGCGAGACAATTCAGGGTGCTTGTGCTATACCGAGGGAGATGAGCGACGCCCCAAAATCACCAGATGACGATGAAGCATTGGCTTCCATCTGTGCAAAAACGCGCAAAAGTCTCATCGCGCGTCTGGATAATTGGGAAGACCAAAAAACCTGGGATGAATTCTATCAGACCTACTGGAAACTCATTTACGCCGTGGCCATCAAGGCCGGGCTGCGCTCGGATGAGGCGTTTGATTGTGTGCAGGAGACGATTTTATCAATCGCCAAACAGAGCAAAAAAAAGCTCTACGATCCGGAGCAGGGCTCATTCAAGTCCTGGTTGATGAACATGACCCGTTGGCGCATCAATGACCAATTCCGCAAGCGCAAGAAAGACACGGCCTCAGCGGGAGGCGAGTGGGATGATGAACGTAAAACGGCGGTGATCGATCGTTTCGAAGATCCGAACGGAATGCAACTCGATCGTGTGTGGGACAACGAGTGGCGTCGCAACATGGCTGATGCCGCGCTCGCCCGCGTCAAAGCTCAGGTTTCGCCAAAACAATACCAAATTTTCGACTACTATGTCCTGCGTGAATGGGATGCCACCAAGGTGCAAAAGCATCTTGGTGTCAGCATGGCACAAGTCTATCTCGCCAAACACCGCGTTGGCTCGGTATTAAAAAAAGAACTGGAAAAATTGCGGCAAGATGGCGATTAAACAACGACCAGACCTCATCATCCCTGACCATGAGGTGCTGCGCAAAATCGGTGGCGGCGCCTACGGTGAAGTGTGGCTGGCTCGTGGAGTCACCGGAGCCATGCGCGCGGTCAAGGTGGTGTGGAGGGAAGACTTCGAGGACGAGCGCACCTTCGAGAGGGAGTTTGAGGGAATTCTGCGCTTCGAGCCCATCTCTCGTGATCACCCGGGTCTTGTCAATGTGCTGCACGTCGGGCGCAGTCCGGATCGTCATTCGTTTTATTACTATGTTATGGAGCTGGGTGATGACATGCACCACGGCACCGAGATCAACCCGGTCGAATACGAACCGCGGACCCTGCGCGCGGACAGCAAGGACACGCGTGCCAAACAATTGCCCATTGCCGTATGTCTCGATGTCGGATTACGTCTTGCAGAGGCACTGGAACATCTGCACGAAAAAGGACTCGCACACCGCGATGTCAAGCCATCAAATGTCATCTTCGTTGGAGGAAAGGCAAAACTCGCCGATATCGGGTTGGTAGCCGCGAGAGGCCAACGCACCTTTGTGGGCACCGAGGGATTTGTTCCTCCCGAGGGCCCTGGTTCGGCACAGGCCGATGTTTATTCGTTAGGAAAAGTGCTGTATGAGATTGCCACGGGAAAAGACCGGATGGATTTTCCCGAACTGCCTGACGACCTGCCCCAAGGTCCGGACCGCAAGCAATGGTTGGCGCTCAATCGATTGATCTGCGACGTTTGCGAGCCGCAACTTTCCAAACGCAGCATCAAAACGGCAGGTGAACTTGCCGAGGCTCTGCGGCGGATTCAGCGAGGCAAACGGAGGCGCAGTCGTCACGCAGGTGTCCTTACCACACTCGCCTTTCTCGTGACGGGTATCAGCTTTCTTGCATGGAAATTCATCGAAAAGGAGACCTTTGTCACATGGATGAACCGATTGCTGAATCGGCAGTTTGCCGAGACCACGGGTATCCAAAAAATGGGACAAGTAAAAATTGTCAGTGACCCCGAAGGGGCTGCTGTTTTTGATGCTGAAGGAATTTATATCGGAGAAACCCAAACAGCCGTGCTTTCCTATCCGGTTGGCAAGACCATCAAATTCACCTTGCGCAAGAGCGGCTACCAGGAAATGAAAATCACACACGAAGTTGCGGAGACCCAAGAACCAGAACTTTTGGGTGGAACGATGAAGATTTTCTCACCACCCATCATCGGCGAGCCATGGGTGGATCACCTCGGCATTCGCTATCTACCGGAAAACGACCTCCATGTGTCTCGGGATTTTCTATCAGAAAAATCATGGAAACAATATGTAGCCGCGGAAAAGCGACCGGGAAACATTGGCGAAATCATTGAAATCAGCGAAAACGGCAAGACCTCTCGCGTCGTCGTTACAACGGTGGCAGAGGCTGAGCTTTTTTGCAGTTGGCATCAACGTGGTGCCATGCCCTCCTACCTTACCGCCGATCAGGAAATTCTCGCGCGTGTCGAGTCATCGTTTGATCACCCGAAACTGACCGAGGAACATCGCAAAAAAAACTTGAAGCCGTTCCGCGTGATCGTGCGCCAGGTTCCCTATGGTTCCATTCAAGTCGTGGCCGAACCAGAAGGTGTAGAAGTTTATGTGAATGATGAGTCGCGCGGCCGAATCTTCGGACCGACCTTGATCGAAAAAATCCGCCCCGGCCCCATCGATTTGATGTTTTTGCTGGATGGCTACAAACCACATACCCAACAACTCACTCTGCAGAATGGCGAGAGATTGAGTGTTTCTGTAGCATTACAAGAAAACCAAGGAGTGATTTTCGGCCGACCTTGGCAAAATGCGTTAGGCATGAAATTTGTGCCTGTCGGAGATGACTTGATGGTCTCCGCATGGGAAACGCGAGTGGGTGACTACGCTCAATTTGTGAAAGAAACCAAGCGCCCTCCGGGACCGGTGCCCGATTTTGCCCAGGAATCCGATCATCCTCAAGTATACATCACGCGCCCCGATGCCATCGCTTTCTGTGAATGGCTGACCTTGCGCGAACGAAAAGACGAACGAATCCAGTTCTCCTACGAATATCGATTGCCAACGGATGAAGAATGGTCACTCATGGCTGGGTTGCAAAATGAAAAGGGTAGCACGCCCGGACAAAGGGATGCTCAAGGACTGCAGGTCTGGCCTTGGGGTAAAACATGGCCGCCACCGCCGGGCTCGGGAAATTTCGCGGATGAAACCGCGGCATCGGAAGGCAACGTTAATCCCGAACGCATCATCCGCGGCTACACGGATGGATTTGTCAAAACCTCACCCGTTGGCTCGTTCGCGCCGAATCTCTATGGCATCTTCGACCTTTCCGGCAATGTTCATGAGTGGGTGGCGGATGATTACGATTCTCTCCACATACATGGAGTTGTACGCGGCGGTGGTTGGAACACCTACCGCGAGGAGAACCTTTCCATTGCCTTCCGGCATGTTTTAAAGCTCTCCAGTCGTCGTGACAACATCTACGGCTTCCGCGTGGTGATCGCCAAGATCAACAAAGATCCGGAAACATCTCAACTCTCACCCACAACATCATGGTAGAAATCCGCATCGATTACGAAGGTCAGCTTCATTGTTCCGCACAGCACGTTCCATCCGGCAATACGCTCGTTACAGACGCTCCGGTGGATAACAACGGACGAGGTGAAGCATTTTCACCCACCGATCTTGTCGCCACGGCCCTCGGCACCTGCATGGCCACGGTGATGGGCATCGTCGCCCAGCGCAAGGAGATCGATCTCGCCGGCATGAAGATCGTGGTACAAAAACACATGAGCACAGATGCACCACGGCGCATTGTTGCATTGCCCGTGGCCATCACCATGCCCATCGCCGCGGACCATCCGGCACTTCCCTTACTGCAAGCCGCCATCCACGGCTGCCCGGTGCACAATAGTCTGCATCCTGAAATCCAGGTGGACATCTCCTGGACCTTCATGTCCTGAACGCTCGACCTGAGATCTCGTGAACGAAGGCCCGGAAGCGATCCTGGAATTTTCCGTGATTGATGAAAGTGACGACTACATCGTCATCGCCAAGCCCGCGCCCTTGATCGTTCATCCCTCCAATGGCCGTGTGGAGCCCACCTTGCTCTGCGGCCTCGAGCAATTGCTCGCGTTTGAAATGGCAAATGGCAAGAAACCCGCAATCATCACCCGACTGGATCGTGAAACCAGCGGCCTGGTTCTTGTGGGAAAGCACACCGAAGCCGCGCGCGCCTTGGCGATGAGCTTGCAAAACCGCAAGGCGGAAAAAAGATACATTGCCATGGTTCACGGACATCCCGAGTGGGAGGAAATCGATGTCGATCAACCCATCATCCGTCAGGGCCTTGTAAAACCCAGCGCCATCTGGCTGAAGCGCACGGTTCATCCGCAGGGTCGCTCCAGTTCCACCCACTTCCGTTGCCTGCGGCGGTGGACGAACGCACGAGGTGCCTTCAGCGAGATCGCCTGCAAACCACTCACCGGGCGCACGCATCAGATCCGCGTACACCTCGCGCATCTCGGGTTTCCGATTGTAGGGGATAAAATTTACGGCACTGAGGAATCACGTTTTCTCCAGTTCATCGAAACCGGCTGGACCGAGGAACTGCGCAGCGACCTGATCCTGCCAAGGCAGGCGCTCCACGCCACATCACTGAAAATCCCCTGGCAGGGAGACTTTCGCCAATGGCATTGCCCTCTCGCACAGGACCTCGTGCATTTCAGCCAAGTTTAACATAACCACAACGGGCAGTGTTCTGGTCATATTGGAGGTGGTGTTGCATGAACTTCGAATGATTTGCGAGGAAAGGACGCCTCCGCTTACAGAAGCCCGTGAACACCTCTTGTAGGATGATGCGCTCAACGCTTCCTCTCACAAATCCAGATAAGCTTTCTTTGAGCTAAGTAAAATTCAACTTCATTACTTCAAGATTGATCCCTGCCTCTGTTCCCTTATGATTCATCCGTTGTTGGTTGATTTGGTTGTTCGTTTGTTTCTTTGAGCGATCCACTTTGATCCTCTGGACCGTCAAGGAATCGCTTGTATTGGAGATTCCTCTCACCAATTTGCGAAACTTTCGGGATATTATTTTCCATGCCCATTCGAGATCATATGAGAAAATTAGAAAAATATTCTCCAAGCGCTCATCCGTGTGACTTGGTAAAAATTCTGTTGTTTTGTCTATTTTGCATCATGCCGGGTTCTTCAGCAATGGGCAATCCGGAGATGACTTTGGCGCATCCGACACGCGATGAAATTCCACTAACTTTGGTTCTTGTTGACTCGGCATTAATTCAGAGCATCCCCAAAGAAGAACTGGTCGGCTCAAAGGTGATTCCCATCGAAGGCGATGGCGATGTTATTGCGCAAATCACCGATGAGCTTGGCAATCTGTCAAATATCGATGTGCTCCGCGTCATTTCGCACGGTAGCGATGGGGTGATCTGGTTTGGTAAAAAAGCAATCGATGCCACTATGCTTCGCGCCCATTTGCCCCAGGTCTCGACATGGAAAAAATCACTTGCCGCCGATGCACAGATTCTTCTCTACGGATGCTGTGTTGCAGAGACTTTTCAGGGAAGATCCTTCGTCCATGAGTTGTCGACGTTGATGCATGCGCACGTCGCTGCCAGCACGGATGTCACAGGCATGGGAGGTGACACGGACCTCGAATTTCAAGTTGGTGATGCGAAGAGCAAGATGATTGGCTCAACTGCGAGTTTTCACCGCAATGGTCTATCGCTCCAACTTGAAGACGATGTTCCGATGGTTCATTGGGGCGACATTGAGACATGGAATTCAACAATGACCAATTGGACCAACAACCAAAATGGTACGGCAACCGTGACCATGACGTTCGATCTGCGTGGTGAGTTTTATTACGCCGGTGATAACTGGCATACGAGTGGGCATGTCTACATGTTTCGGAATAACAGCCAAGTGGCCAGACAATTTGTCAGTGTCGCGCGCGATCCAAGTAAATTTACCCGTGTCACATTTACCGCAACCTTCGCACTCTCCCCGGGCAATAATCGGATTTCAGTAAGTCCCCGCGAGGGAATCCCAACAATCTGGTCCGATCGCACCACTCACAACATTCAGGTTGAAGCGCCATATTTTTATGGTGCGCCGGCAGCGGCGACAGCACACTCCATGGCGGTCGGCAGCAACTTCAGCCACTATTACTATGCGGCCGGCACAGGTCCTGTAATGTTCACTGCCACCGGGCTTCCCTCCGGATTAACGATGAGCACCGGAGGCATCCTCTCCGGTTGTCCGCGAAGCGGCAGCGCTGGCGTTTATCAAGTGAACATTCGGGCGTCCAACGGCTTCGGAACCAGAGATCTACCGATTACCCTCACGATCACGAACCAAGCGCCAGACTTTACCAGCATCCATCCTGCTGTGATTTCCGGAGGTATTGAAAGCACGCCGCTGACGATCACCTATGCATCACTCGCTGCCGCTGTGGGCGCGACCGATCCTAACAACAGCGTCACTGCGATCGTCAATGGATTTGCCCTCGATCCAATCTCATTTCGAATTGAGTCAGTGCTCGGTGGCACCCTCACAATGAGTGGTCGTCCAGTCACCGCTGGAACGACATCGATCGGAGTGGGCGAAAGCGTAGTCTGGACACCACCTAGTTCGCTCAGCGGCTCGCTCGATGCCTTCACCGTCGTAGCCCACGACGGCGCGCTTGATTCGGATTCTAACAAACTGGTGAAGGTCTCAGTCGGGTCGATCAACGACGCTCCAACGCTCATGAGTTTTTCGGGTCCCGTCACTGCAGGCGCCGAGGATTCCCCGATCCCGATCACCTTCGCTGCCTTGGCAGCCAAGGGCGACCAAGCCGACATCGACAGTGCGGTCACCGGCTTTGTCGTAAAGGAGATCACCACCGGCAACTTGAAAATCGGCACGAGCGAAGCAGCCGCCATTCCGTGGAATCCATCAACGAACAAAGTGATCACCCCGAGCTTGCATGGATACTGGACGCCTTCCCTCAATGCCAACGGAACACAATCCGCATTCCAAGTGGTCGCGCGTGATGATGGGGCGCTGGAATCCGCGATACCCGTGCAGGCAGTGGTTTCTGTTTCGCCAGTTATCGACGCACCCACGCTTACCGCGATCGACATCATCTCCGGCCATGCCGAAGGCACACCGATCGAAATATCATACCCATCGATCGTTGCCGCGGCTGATGAGACGGATGTGGATGGCGATGTTATTTCATTTCGTGTTGAAACCATCAGCTCTGGGACTCTACAAAAATGGAACGGCTCGGCCTGGGCCGCAGTGACACCCGGAACGACTTTGATTACTGGTAGCGACAAGGTGCTGTGGACACCTGCCGATGGCACCTCCGGCCTTCAAAATGCCTTCACGCTTAGAGCATGGGACGGTCAACTCGCCTCGGCAAATGCCGTGCAGTTGACGGTCGATGCAGCCCGCTGGACCATTCACCCGTGGACCGATGAAGCAAGCAGCGGTATCGATCCCAGATATCTTTACACGCACGCTTATTCCTTCGGAGCGGCCGGATCATTCACGCTCGGCGGAATTTCCTTCACCGGCGTTTCGGGCAGCAACCCGGCGGCAGTCGGAAAATTTTCGACAAGCAACTTTGCCAGCTTTGTCACCAATGATGCCAACGACCTCAACGATGCCAGCCGCAGCCTTGCGAATGATTTCGTGCATGGCAGTGCCGGCACTTCCGCGCAAACGATCACGCTTTCTGGCCTGAACCCTGGCGGCCGTTATGTGCTTTCGATGTTTTCAGTCGGCGCTGCAGATACGGCGCGCAACTTCACCTTCCAAAGCACGCTGGCGCAGGTTGCTGTGGACCAAAATTCCTATGGCAACAACCAAGGCATCCGCATCGATTGCAAATATCTCGCCGATGCCAATGGCTCCGCCACGATCACGATCACTCCCACCATTGGCAGCTTCAATCTCTACGGGTTCACCAACCGCGAGCATCTGCCCTCCATCGGCATCTACGCGCCACCGAGCTTGACCTATGATGCGAGCCCCAAATCATTTCAAGCATACAACATGTCCCAGAGCGCACCCTTCGTTTCCGCCGGTGTCCTGCATTCGGTTGCAATCAAATCCGATGGCACGGTTGCTGCATGGGGCGGCAACGATGCAGGACAAACGAGCGTGCCCGCAGGGCTCAGCAATGTCATCGCAGTCTCAGCTGGCGGCTATCACACCCTAGCACTCAAATCCAACGGCACGGTCATCGCATGGGGATCGAATTCCTCCGGGCAAACAAGCATTCCCGTCGGATTAAACAATGTCGTCGCGATCTCCGCAGGCAAGGTTCACAACCTCGCGCTCAAGTCCGACGGCACGGTCATCGCATGGGGCTCAAACTCCGGCGGCCAGAGCAATGTTCCCGTCGGGCTCAGCGGCATCGTCGCCATCTCTGCCGGTGCAAGTCACAGCATGGCGCTCAAATCCGATGGCTCGGTCGTCGCATGGGGCGTTGGGTTTTACAATTACACCACGCCACCCGCAGGACTTGCCGATGTGGTGGCGATCTCTGCTGGTGAATGGCACAGTCTCGCACTTAAGTCGGACGGTACCGTCGTAGCGTGGGGCAACAACGGCTCCTTCCAATCGCAAGTTCCGACTGGTCTCAAGGGGATCGTGGCGATCTCCGCGGGAACAAGTCATTCCGTGGCGGTGCAATCCGATGGCACAGTCGTCGCCTGGGGCGATCGCGACAACTATGGCATCACCAGCATTCCCGCCGGACTCGATGATGTCGTGGCCATCGACGCAGGCTCGGAGCACAGCATCGCATTGAAGTCCGATGGCTCCGTGGTGAGCTTTGGATGGTTCCGCTTCGGACAAAAGTATCCACCTACCGCACTTGGTCCACTCACAGGAATTTCCACAGGAAACGATCATACGCTGGCGCTGAAAGCCGATGGAACAGTGATCGCATGGGGTCACAACACCTATGGACAAACGAGTGTGCCCAATGGCCTCAGCAGAGTGGTCGCCGTGCAGGCGGGCGATGCACTCTCCGTCGCTTTGAAATCCGACAAGACGGTGGTCGCGTGGGGTAGCTACAGCAGTGCGATGCCCACAGGCCTCACAGGCGTCGAGAAAATCGCGGCTAGCTCAAAGCATGTACTCGCCCTGAAGTCGAACGGCACCGTCGTCGCATGGGGAGACAACACACATGGCCAATGCAACGTGCCCGGCAGCCTGACTCATGTGACAGCGATCGCAGCCGGAGAGTTTGGCTCACTCGCGCTGAAAGCCGATGGCACAGTGGTTTTTTGGGGAAACGAAATGAGCGGGCTCAGCTACCTACCGCAGGAATTGTCCGGCGTGACAGCAATCGCAGCCGGAACCCACTTTGGAATGGCCCTGAAATCGAATGGCAGCTTGGTCGCATGGGGCAAGCCCAACGAATCTTATTGGAATCCACCCGCTGGACTTTCGGGCATAACCTCCATCGAGGCCGCCGATTTCCACGCACTCGCTCTCAAGTCAGATGGTAGCGTAGTTGCATGGGGAGGCAACGACCAGGGTGAATCAACGGTTCCTACATCAGTCAACGGCGTAGGGGTCATCGCTCTCACCGCTGGTTTCCAAAACTCAATCGCGCTGAAATCGGATGGAACAATTGTTGCATGGGGTAACAACTACCGTGGCAAAAACAACCCGCCCGTGTCCGCACAATTTCCGCCCGTCGGAACCTTCACCCACAGCTACGACTTCAGCACGTCATACACCTACAGCTACGTAGGCCGAGGTGAAACATCATACGGACCAAGCACCACCGCCCCCATCAATGCTGGCGACTATACCGTCAGCGCCACCAATGCGAATGGCACGAAAAGCATCAGCCAAAACTTCACGATTCAAAAAATCACACCCTCACTCATTTACCTAAATCGAACAAATTCGATCCCTTACGGCACACCTTTGAGCAGTAGCCAGGTCGATTCGGTCGGCCCGTTCGGGTGGACGCAAGGCACCTACGCCGCCATTCCGGGAACCAAAGTTTATTCACCTTCGATCGGAGCAATACTGCCCGTCGGCACCCACACGCTCAGCGTCACCTTCCTGCCGACCGACTCGATCAACTACAACCCGGCAGTGGCCTCCGCCGCAATTAGCCTCACGGTCACCAAAGCAACGATCACACCCGAGAACATCACGCTGCCAACCCTGACGAATTCGACCTTCAATGGATCCGCCAAAACACACGTTGCCTCCGCCGTGGGTGTGAATGAATTTTCCTACACTTACACCGGTCGCGCGGGCACTTTCTATGGACCTAGCAATATGGCGCCAACCTATGCCGGTAGCTACACCGTCATGGCCACCGTGAATGACCCCAACTACACTGGTACCAAGAGCCTCGATTTCACGATCACCAAGGCCACGCCAACCATCACGACAATCCCGACTGCCGCAGCTATCAGTTACGGACAATCTCTCGCCTCCGCTACGCTCACTGGCGGCGTTGCAAGCGTGCCGGGAGTCTTTTCCTTCGCAACGCCGGGCACAACGCCAAGCATCGGTAATGCGAGCCACACGGTCGTTTTCACTCCGGCGGATACACTGAATTACAACACCAGTTCCGGCGCAGCCTCTGTCACTGTCAATGCAGTCGCGCTCAACTCGAGCAGCATCGCACTCACCCCACCCGCCAGCCTCATTTATGACGGCACTGCAAAGTCATTCACCGCCACTGCGCAAGGCATCTCCACAGGATTCAGCTTCAGCTACAGCGGCATCGGCGAAACCAGCTACGGACCAACATCCACCGCACCGACCAACGCCGGTCACTATACGGTCACCGCATCGGCGACGAGCGCCAACTACACAGGAAGTGCCACGCAGACATTCGCGATTGCGAAAGCTACTCCCTCGATCATGTGGTCCACACCCGCTAGCATCGCCTTCGGCACCGGACTCAGCGCCACCCAACTCAATGCCTCGACGAGCGTGGCCGGCAACTTTAGCTACACGCCAAGCAGCGGAACGGTGCTGAACTCCGGCACCCGCACGCTGCAAGCGTCTTTCACACCCACCGACACGGCCAACTACAACACGACAGTTGCCACCGTATCACTACAGGTCACGACCACATCGCTGCCGATTTCCCTCCTTGCACCTAATCTTACCTACGACGGAGCAACGAAGGCATACACCGTTTCGCAAAACGCCTATCTCTCAGCGGGTCGCGACCACGCCCTTGCCCTCAAAGCCGATGGCACTGTCGTGTCTTGGGGCATGAACAATCATGGACAATGCAACGTGCCAACCGGACTCAGCGGCGTTATACAGGTTTCGGCAGGATCCATGCACTCGGTGGCGGTCAAGTCGGATGGCAAGATCATAGGCTGGGGAAACAACAGCTACCAACAGCAATCGGGCTACCCATTGAATCTTGATCAATGGCCAGGCCAAGCCCTCATCTTCCCGCGTGATCTCATCACCAATGCCGTCGCCGCTGCTGCAGGCGGCAGAATGACAGTCGTACTGCGCGCAAACGGCACGGTAACCGTTTTGGGCAACAGTGCATATACAACCACCTTGAATTTGCCGGCAGGACTAACTGGTGTGACGGCGGTCGCCGCTGGGGAATATCACGCCGTAGCGCTCAAGTCCGATGGCACGGTCGTGGCATGGGGTGACAATGACCAGGGCCAGGCAACCGTGCCCCCCGGCCTCAGCGGCGTCGTCGCGATCGCGGCCGGCTTCAACCACACCCTCGCTCTAAAATCGGATGGTACGGTCGTGGCTTGGGGAAACAACGGGCAAGGTCAATGCTCGGTGCCGGTCGGTCTGAGTGAAGTCATCACGATCACCGCCGGCAGCTACGCATCGTTTGCGGTTAAGGCCGATGGTTCTGTCGTTAGTTGGGGGGGGATTGGTGCTGGAGGATATCCATACTACAATGCCGTGCCGACAAATGCCACGGGAGTGGTGGCTCTTGCCCACGGCTACTCGCATGCCTTTGCCATCAAGACCGATGGCAGCGTCGTTGCGTGGAATGCGCCCGGCACCGTGCCAAGCCCGCTGACAGGCGTAGGAAATTTCAACTTCTCCTTCAGCTATGCCGGACGCGCGGGCACGACATACACTACCAGCTCCTCAGCGCCGAAGAACGCAGGAAACTACACGCTCACGGTAACCTCCACCGATCCAAATTACTCCGCCAGCAAGTCGATCGATTTCACCATCGCCAAAGCGACACCCAAAGTGACCTCACTGCCTGTAACGGCGATCATCACCGAAGGTCAGTCTCTCTCATCTGTAAGCCTCAGTGGTGGCAGCGCCACCGTCAGCGGAACCTTCGCATTCAACACACCGAGCTTCATTCCCACCGCTGGAGCAAGCACGCACAGCCTCACCTTCACACCCACTGATTCGGTCAACTATAACGCGTTGACCAGCAGTATAACCGTTCTAGTTCAAGGAACGAACGCAGCAACTCCGTCGATCACTTCCTTGCCAAGTGCGGCAGCCATCACACTCGGTCAACAACTTGGAACATCGGTCCTAACAGGCGGCAGCAGCAACGTGCCAGGCACCTTTGTTTTCTCATCGCAATTCTCCACACCGAACTCTGGTGCAGCCGAGCAGCGAGTGACCTTTATTCCGACCGATATCGCCAACTACAAAGCTGTCACGGTCTCCATACCGGTGACGGTTTACGATGGCACCATCAGCCCGCTGAACATCGCGATCGTTCCACCACCAAGCCTAGCCTATGATGGCAAACCCAAGTCTTTTGTCGCGTCAAGAAGCTCACTGATTTCGGCAGGCAACTACGGCCATGTCCTGGTCGTCAAATCCGATGGCACGGTCTCAGCCACCGGCGACAATTCCGCAGGTCAATGCAATGTGCCTGCCGGGCTCACTGGCGTCGTTGCCGTGGCCACGGGGGAAAGCAGTTCGATGGCGCTCAAGTCCGACGGCACGATTGCCGAATGGGGCTCCTTGTCGACGGGTGCGGCGCCAGCTGGCCTGTCGAATGTCGTGGCGATCGCCCGCGGTGGAAACCATGCACTCGCACTCAAGTCCGATGGCACGGTGGTCGCTTGGGGCGACAATTCTTTCGGCCAACGCACCATCCCCGCCGGGCTTGTCAACGTGATCGCCATCGCCGGGAGCGACAACGCATCACTCGCCCTCAAGTCCGACGGTACGGTGATCGCTTGGGGCAGGACTGATACGGGTGAATGCAATGTGCCCACCAGTCTCTCCGGCGTCATTGCTTTAGCTGCGGGCGGGGGCGGCGCTGTAGCCCTTAAGTCGGACGGCACGGTGGTTGGCTGGGGATATTGGGCGGTCGCGCCAGAAGGATTGTCAAATGTCATAGCTGTCGCGGCGGGTAAAAACCATCGAGTGGCACTCAAGGCAGACGGCACGGTCGTCGCATGGGGAGAAGCAACAACCTTTTCCCACCCCAGCGGCGACATGATCAACCTGGTGCCCTGGAATGTCTCGGATGTCGTGGCAATCGCCGCAGGCAACGACAGAACCTACATCATTCTGTCGGATGGCTCGGTAATGTGGTGGGGACGAACGGGTGATCAAGGAGCTTACCGCGTGAACGGGCAGGTATATTATGTAGCGCCTGGCACCGGCGTTTCTGTGCCGGCCATCACGCCACTTCTTCCCGCCAATTCTGCAGGCTTCGCGTTCACCGCGACTTACAGCGGTCGCGAGGCCACAACCTACGCACCCAGCTTAACGCCGCCAACGGAGCCGGGCAATTATTCAGTTACTGTGACTGGAACTGATCCCGACTTCGCGGCAACAAAGACGATTGACTTCACCGTCACGAGAGGAAGGCCGACCATTCTAGGCAAACCTTTCCCTTCCGGAATCTCCTACGGCGAATCGCTTGCCTCCTATCCCCTCTTCGAAGGAAATGCCAGCGTGCCTGGCACATTTACCTTCGAAAATCCAAGTACTATTCCTAATGCAGGAGATAGCATGCATAACTTGGTTTTCACACCTGCCGATACCGATCGCTTCGAACCTGTCACGGTCTTGATGGAAGTACGGGTGAGCAAAGCCATCCCGGCGCTCATCTCATTGCCCTCTACGACAACGATCACATACGGCCAAAAGCTGGCCGACTCGATCATTGCCGATGGTCAGATGAGCGTGCCCAATTGGTGGTGGCTGACATCAGCGCCGAGGATCTCTGGCGCATGGGCATTCAACACCCCGGATTTATTTGCACCCGTGGGCACTTCGACCAAATTGGCGACTTTCACACCGGAAGATTCTGAAAATTACCAAACGCTTCAGGTCCACCTTGATGTTACAGTCACACCAGCCACGCCGAGTATTCTTAGTAGCCCTACCGCCACACCCATCGCAGCTGGACAAACGCTCCGATCTTCCTCGCTCAACGGTGGCACGGCCTCGGTCGAAGGCACTTTCACTTGGGAAAATCCTAACACCGCTCCCGACACTGGCATGACCATCCAAAACTTTGTCTTCACTCCAAACGACAGGACAAATTACTCCTCCACCACCGGCACCTTAAGCATCACTGCCGACAAGGCAACACCCACTGTCACGAGCCCACCAAGTGCATCAACCATCACCTACGGCCAGGCACTTTCCGAGTCCACACTCTACGGCGGCGAGGCATCAGTCGCGGGCACATTCGCTTGGACTAGTCCCGGCACCGTGCCGAACGCCGGCACTGCATCGTATGCATTCACCTTTACTCCGAACGACACCACGAACTACCATACCATCACCGGCATGGCGAGCGTCACCATACACAAGGCCATCGCGACCATCACTCTGGGCAACCTCAACACTGTGTATGATGGAACAACCAAATATGCATCAGTCCATACAAGCCCAGAGGGACTCACGACAAGCCTCAGCTACAACGGAGAAATCACCGCACCAAGCGAAGCAGGGATATACGAAGTGGTCGGCACTATCGATGACGTCAATTTTTCAGGAACAAGGAGCGAACTTTTGAGCATCAGCCCCACATCCATCGCCCCAACGAATTTCCTCGTCGCGCAAACAACCAATCGCACCGCCAATCTCAGCTGGACACCCAACACCTCGGGCAACGCAGCCTGCACAGGATTCAAAATTTTACACAAGCCCGACGCCTCCGAAACATGGACGGAAAACACCGTCGCCTCCGATGCCTCGACTTACAGCGTGAGCAGCCTTTTGCCCGGCACCGTTTATAACTTCCGCATCGCCGCGCTGAACGGGACTGATCGCTCGAGCGAGGTAACAGCAACTCTCATCACGTGGACCAGCCATGAGGAGTGGAGATTCACCAACTTCGGAACAATCGCCAACTCCGGCGATGCCGCCGACAGCGCCACTCCAAGCGGCGACGGTATGCAAAACCTCCTCAAATACGCACTCGGACTCAACGCCACCGCCACCAGCAGCAATACAACCTTGAACACCCATGTGAATGCCAATCATCAACTCGCTCTCACCTTTGTGCGCGCGCGCAACGAGTTAATCTACACGGTGGAAGGTTCCGACGATCTGATTACATGGAGCACGATCGCCGCAAACCCCGGCACCGCCGGTGAGACAGTGACCGTCACCGACACCGCACCTGCCAGTGCCCGCAAGCGCTTCATGCGTCTGAAAGTCACACGTTGAGAACTTCTACGACCGAGTCCAGACTGCTCACGCATGAGGTGAACTTAGATCATTTGCATCAAAAAACCGCGATGAAGCTTGATTTTGATCTTTTTACTTGGATTTTTTCGGGTGCCCTTTCAGGGCGGGGATCACCTGGATCATTAATACTCGCGGACCAGAAGGAAATCGGCGATTTGATGGAGATGATCCGCTTTTTTGCCGAAAACCTCCAACGCGGCCATCGCTTTTTTCGTGAGCGCGGCGGCTTCCTTGCGGGATTTTTCGAGCCCCACGATGGCAGGATAGGTTGCCTTGGCAACATTCGCATCCTTACCCGCGGTTTTGCCTAACACTTCGGTACTTTGGGTCACATCGAGGATGTCATCAATGATCTGGAAGGCCAATCCGAGGCATTCACCAAAAATTGTGAGTGCATCGAGTTTTTCTGGTGTGGCATTCACAGCCATCGCACCGAGACGCAACGATGACGTGAGCAATGCCGCGGTTTTCGCCTTGTGGATCAGGACCAACTGCGCCTTTGTGAGCAACTTCCCTTCGCCTTCGAGATCCATCACTTGCCCGCCGATGAGATGACGACTGCCACTGGTGAGAGCGAGTTCTTTGATCATTGCATCGACCTTGTAACGCGGCGTTGCCGCGGTTTGCGCCAACATCAGAAAAGCCTCCGTTAGAAGCGCGTCGCCGCAAAGCACCGCCATGCCATCGCCAAAGACCTTGTGACAAGTGGGCCTACCGCGGCGCAGGTCATCATCATCCATGCAGGGCAGATCATCATGAACCAGTGAATACGTGTGTAGCACCTCCACCGCGCATGCAGCGGGCATGGCCTTTTGAAGATCACCGCCGCAAGCTTCTGCCGCCGCCAGACAGAGGATGGGGCGCAACCGTTTTCCACCGGCGAAGACCGAGTAACGCATGGCCTTGTGAATCGTCTGCGGTGCGGTTTTTTCTTTCGGCAAAAAACCATCGAGCGCTTTGTCCACAAGGGCGGCGGAACGACGGAGATAATCGGCAAAGGAAACAGAGGCCATACGGTTGCGTTAAAGAAGTTCAGCGATTTGCACTGCGTTCAGGGCTGCACCTTTACGCACCTGATCGCCCACCACCCAGAGATCGAGCGCGTTATCCAGCACCAGATTTTTCCGCATGCGACCGACCAAACAATCATCCTTGCCAGTGGTGTCAAGAGGCACCGGGAAAACACCATTGGCAGGATCGTCCTTGAGTTGCACTCCAGTCTTGCCAGCATAGACCGCGCGCGCAGCCTCCACCGTGACGGGCTTGTCAAACACCGCTGTGATTGAAACCGAGTGTGAGCGATAGACCGGCACACGTACGCAAGTGCAGGAAACCTTGAGCTCGGGGAGTCCGAGGATTTTCCGTCCCTCGTAGAGCATTTTCATTTCCTCCTTAGTGTAGCCGTTGTCGGTAAAACGGTCGACTTGAGGGATTACATTGAAAGCAATCTGGCGAGGATAAACTCTTTGCTCCAACGGCAGCCCATGCGTAAGCGCATGCACTTGTTGCTCCAGCTCCGCGATGCCTTGGGCACCACTGCCCGACACCGCCTGATAAGAGGATGCGATGATCGACTTCAGCCCGAATGCCTGATGCAATGGCGCGAGCGCCATCAACGAAATAATGGTCGTGCAGTTCGGATTGGCGATGATATTTTTCGGATGATCCAAAGCGGCTTGCGGATTGATCTCCGGCACGACCAAAGGAACACCATCCACCATGCGGAAAGCCGATGAGTTGTCGATCACCACACAACCAGCAGCCGCTGCTGAAGGACCGAATTCTTCTGAGATCGATCCCCCCGCGCTGAACAAGGCGATGTCCACGCCGACGAATGAATCATGCGTCAACTCCTCCACAGCGATTTCCCGGCCACGAAATGGAAAGGTTTTTCCCACCGAGCGTTTGGATGCCAGTAAAGTCAATTGACCCACGGGAAAATTGCGTTCTTCCAGACATAACCGCATTTCTTCACCTACGGCACCGGTGGCACCGACAATCGCTACATGTTTCATTTCGCTCATAAAAATAGGATAAGGGGTTCGCCATGGTAATGTTTTCCGACCCACTGGCAAATCATTTCGGCACATGTTTTGATTCCCCGAAAACCAACACAACAAAACTGTGACGAAGCAAAACAACAAATCAGAACACTCTGTGACAAAATCGTCACAATCGCATGTTCGCCCATTTCCAGATTCGCTCTTAAAGCTTGCTCGCCCTATGAAACTACTCAAGACCATTCTGACCGTCACGGCTTTTGTGACAGCGATCCAAGCACAAACCATCAGCCTCAAAGGTAGCGATACCCTCGGAGCCAAGCTCATTCCTCAAATTGCCGAAAAATACAAGGCAGAAGGACATGCGGCGACCAAATTCGAAATCGCCGCCGAAGGTTCCTCCACCGCGTTTCCTGCTCTTGCCAACGGCACCGCCGACATCGGCATGTCGTCACGCAAGGCCAAGGATGAGGAACTCACCGACTGCAAGGCGAAAGGAGTGGCGTTGGTAGAGCACTCCATCTGCTTCGACATGCTCTGCGTGGTGGTGAACAAAAATTCTCCCATCTCCAACCTGACCAAAGCGCAGGTAGCGAAAATTTTCACCGGACAGGTTAAAGACTGGTCGGAAATTGGCGGCACTCCCGGTCCGATCTCGATCTACACCCGCAATACCTCTTCCGGAACCTACAAAGATTGGCAAAAACTGGCCATGGATAGTCGCGACTATCCCGCCAGCTCTCTGAAAATGGCCGGCAACGAACAAATTGCTCAGGAAGTGGCGAAAAACAAGGGTGGGATTGGTTACGTAGGACTTGCCTATGCCAAAACACGCGGTGTCAAGGCCATTCAGATTGATGGCGTCGCCCCAGTTGCTGAGAACAAAAAATCCTACGCCTATTCTCGCGAGTGCTATCTGTATTTGCCCGAAAACGCCAAGGCCGATGCCAAGGCTTTTGTTGATTTCGTGCACTCCCCCGCAGGGCAGACCTTGGTCGAGAGCACGGGTTTCATTCACGCCAAGTAATCTTCGCTCAGATTCCCGCAGCAGCGCCGTTGATGACGGCGCTGTTTTTTATGCATTGCACTTGTGTGACATTTCCGACACAAAAGCTTTGGAAAATACCATTGAGCAACCAGACGCAGCCCTTTACCATGCGGGGCGAGATCATTTACCCAACGTTATTCTTTTTTCATGTCAGCCCCATCACCCGTCGGGATCTCCGCAGCTTCTTTGCAACGCAAAGGGTTTTCATATGATCGGTTGATCCGCTACTTCTTTGCCTCTAATGCAGGTCTCACCATTGTCATTTTGCTGTTGATCGTCGCATTCCTTCTCAAAGAAGGTCTGGGATTTTTCCCCGGATACCGGAGGGAACTGGAGATCTATCGAATTACTGGAATGGAATTCGTCGATATTTCACGCACCAACCTCACCTCCCACGAACAACTTTCCTCTATACTCAACCGAGCCTATTTTGCCGAGATCAACGGTAAGGCGGGCAAGGAACTGCAGCGATCCACCGAATCCGCAGCGCTGGTGACGGACTTCGAGGACTTCACCGCCAGCGTTCGTGACTCCTACTTTGCCGCCATCGAGGAAACCACGCCCCAGCCGGAAATGTTGCGGCGTTTGCAGGACCAGTATATCGCTCTGCTGCCTCTCGCGGTCAAAGGATTGAAGCCGTCGCCCGGCCTGACGGGCGATGAGCGCGATTCGATCATTGGCGCCCTGTTGCAACGTCCCATCGACAACGAGGAAACGCCGATCTTTGTCAACCAACTGGCTCAGGAATATGCCAGTGCCCGCCAAAAAGCCTCAGCTCCCTGGGAAAAGGCGCGCACCGTGATTGATTCATTTGAAAGCGCAGGCTCCGCTCTCGGCAGCCTTGTGAGTGACATGAGCGGGTCGGTTAAATCCACCAAGGAAGCATTGAGCAAGGCCGACATGATGGAGCGCGAACGCAAGACCTTGCTGCAGGCCGCGAAGGAAACACAAGACCCGCAGGCACGACAGAAATTGATCGATGAAGCTGCCACAAAAACCAGCGAAAAACCTGATCTCTCGGTTGCGCATGAGGCGTTGCGGCAAAAACAGACGGACTGCCAGCAAACCCACCTTGCCCTTCATGACACGTTGAGCGCCCTTCAACAACAATTGGCGTTTTCCTACCAGCAACCGGAGGCGCAAAAATTGCAGCGTGCCGCATTAGCAGCCTTGCCACACTACCTCGAAGAGCTCCAAAAATCTCCCTCGAAAATCGACGCATGGAAGCCTGATTTGCCTGTATCATACGCTTCCACCATCCACTCATTTCTGACGGGAAAAAACTGGATTACAGGAGGCGAGTGGCAGGATTTTTATGGCATCCTTCCCCTCCTAACGGGATCGCTGATGATCGCGGTGGTGGCATTATGCATTGCCATTCCCGTCGGTATCGGCGCGGCCATTTACACCAACCAATTCGCGAATCCTCGCGAACAAAAAATCATCAAACCCGTGATTGAATTCATCCAGGCGATTCCTTCCGTGGTTCTTGGGTTTATCGGTATTTTTCTGTTAGGAGAAGGACTACGCGAACTTTCCACCAGCTCGTGGCTCTCGTGGTTCCCGGGATTTCCGATGGATGAACGTCTGAACATTTTCACGGCAGGTTGCCTACTGGCATTGATGAGCATTCCCACCATTTTTTCACTGGCCGAAGACGCGATCAACAATGTGCCGGGCGCCTACTCGGAGGCATCCGAAGCCCTCGGAGCCTCCAAACTCCAAACGACTTTCCGCGTCGTAGTACCTGCGGCATCTTCTGGCATTTTAGCCGCGATTTTGTTAGGTTTTGGACGAGTCATCGGCGAGACGATGGTAGTATTGCTCGTGGCGGGAAATCGCATCAAAATCCCTGACTTCAGCGCTGGTATCGGTGCCTTTTTCCAACCTGCCCACACGATGACTGGCATCATCGCCCAAGAGTTGGGAGAAGTGCCAGTCGGAAGCGTTCACTACCGCGCGCTATTCGTCGTCGGCATCCTGCTTTTTGCGATTGTCTTAGGCATCAATGCCACCGCCCATCATTTCACCCGCAATATGAAACACTAACATGATTTCCGAGGAAACACTGGTGCGCAAAGGATCAGCCAAGGGCAAAAGATGGGACTTTCTTGTCCGTTCGGTTTTCGCCGGGCTTACCTACCTCATACTATTCATCGCAGTCCTTTTGTTTGGTAAAATCTGCTGGGACGGAGCGCCCACGTTATTTACCAGCAAGCCCCCGTTTGTGAATGTATCATTCCTGCTCGATAAGAACCAAACATTACACGTCTTTGACACAGCCGCTGGTGAGAGGCTGCAATTGGCAGCATCGGAATACATCGAATACGTCAAAAAACACGGCGAAGAATCAGTCTACAATCATCAAAGCTTTTCTTATTCTGGTGGTGGCATCATCGGTCCGATTGTTGGCACGCTACTGCTGACTGCCGGATCCATCCTGATCGCTTTGTTTTTCGGTGTCAGCGCGGCCATTTATCTCTCGGAATACGCCAAGGACAGCCCCTTTATCCGGGCCGTTCGGCTCGCGATTCTCAATCTCGCCGGCGTTCCCTCCATCGTCTTCGGCTTGTTCGGTTTTTCAGTTTTCGTGCTGGCGGTTCCCGTCATCACACAGGATCCCGCCAGCCGCTCGCTGCTCACAGTGCCTTTGTTCGGCTCCGATTACTTCCTTAGTTTCCAAGGTTGGAATTCTTCTCTTCTCGCTGGCTGCGCTACGCTGGCCTGCATGATTCTACCAGTCATCATCACCGCTTCGGAAGAATCGCTAAAATCCGTTCCGCAGGGATTCCGTGATGCCTCTCTCGCACTGGGAGCCACCCGCTGGCAAACCATCCGCACCAGTGTTTTACCTTACTCACTGCCCGGCATTCTAACATCATCCCTACTCGCAATCACTCGCGTGGCGGG
Organism: Akkermansiaceae bacterium; assembly: GCA_049240965.1. Classification (GTDB taxonomy): domain Bacteria; phylum Verrucomicrobiota; class Verrucomicrobiia; order Verrucomicrobiales; family Akkermansiaceae; genus UBA956. Next base: position 75,593 of record JBMLRP010000004.1, on the reverse strand, counting down.
TGAAACGGCACCCATCATGTTCACAGCGGCCGTCGCCGCCAAGGATGACCTGCCCTGGGAAGGCATCCGCCATCCCTTTGAGATGCTGTCGTCACAGGTTCAAGCACTCCCCTATCATATCTACACGCTCGCCGCCCGTATTCCGAACTCCGAATACACTCAGCGCGCGCAATTCGGATCGGTGTTTGTTTTCCTGTTGCTCGTCGCCGTCATGTCCTTCAGTTCGATGTATCTCCGCGCGAAAATGCGCTCGAAGCTGAAATGGTAACTCTTTCTCTTGTCATGAACCACGCCATTCAGATCAAACACCTGGATTTCTGCTACGGCACCAAACAAGCGCTGTTTGATGTTTCCGTGGATATTCCCGCTTTCGAAGTCACAGCGCTGATCGGCCCCTCAGGTTGCGGCAAATCGACTTTGTTGCGCTGCCTGAACCGGATCAACGACCGCATCAGTGGAGCATGTGTCACCTCGGGATCGATCCACATTCACGGCATCAACATCATGCGCCCCGACATCGATTTACTGCAACTTCGACGCCACGTCGGCATGGTATTCCAAAAATACAATCCTTTCGCCAAATCCATCTACGAAAACGTCGCCTACAGTTCCCGCATCGCCGGCATCAAGGACAAAACGCAACTCGACGAAATCGTCGAAACTTCCCTGCGTGATGCGGCCCTCTGGGACGACGTCAAGGACCGACTGCACGATAGTGCCTTCGGTCTTTCCGGAGGCCAACAACAACGCCTTTGCATTGCGCGCGCCATCGCCAATCGTCCGGAAATCCTCCTGATGGATGAGCCATGCGCGGCACTCGATCCCCTGGCCACGCTGAAAATCGAAGAATTGATCCAGGATTTGAAGAAGCGTTTCACGATCGTCATCGTCACTCACAACATGGCGCAAGCCAGTCGTTGTTCCGACAAAACCGCTTTCATGTATCTCGGAAAACTTGTTGAATTCGGGAATACCACTACGATTTTTTCGAACCCAAGGGAAAAACAGACCGAACAATATATCACAGGTAGTTTCGGTTGATCATTTTGCCTCTGTCCAAAAAACACCCCTTTTTTTGTGACAAATGTGTCAAAATCGTCACACAAAGATGTTTTGCCATAAGAATATTTGTCACATGATCGCTCGCGTGACGAACCTGTCACACAAACATCCCATGAATCATTCATTACTGTCACATTCGTTGATCGCCATCTCTTTGGCTCTCACTCCCCTGCAGGCCATCGAGACCCGAGACTCCAAGAGTGTCATCGATAATCACCCAGAACCAGTATCCCTGGGTGATCAATTGAAAAACCTAGGTCTGCTCTATCAAGATAAAACAAATCCTTACCTGCAAGAATTCTGGCTGTTGGGACGTTACCACGGACAGTATCACGATTCCAGCGGCAGCAACGGCGACGATGCTGCCTGGGAAGATCGGCGCACACGATTCGGTTTTCAGGCCACCATGTTCGAGCGTCTGACCCTTCACGCACAGGCCATTAGCGGTTCGGACTTTGACCCAGACTATAACGGCTTCACCGAGCTCTGGTTGCGCTGGAAATTCACGGATGCCGTCAACCTGACCGTCGGCCAGCAAAAACACCGCTTCACGCATGACCGGAACGTGTCGAGCCGCTATATGAACTACCTCGAAAGGGCGCAGTTCACCAACATGATGTCGCTGGACTATACCCCGGCCGTGACATTGCTGGGCAAGGTCGGGAAATGGGAATACTACACGGGGGTTTTCTCCAATGCCGCCGGCCGCGACATGTGGACGTATTTCACCGAACTCAATTCCGGATGGTCCTACCTGGCAGCTGGCAGCTACAATCTCGGGCATCTTTTCGGAGCGGACACGGCCGAGTTTTACGGCAGTTACCTACACAGCGACATCAATGACAACGCGACCAACCTGACCCGCTTCGACGATGCGGTCTCCGGTGCCCTGATTCTCACGGAAGGTCCTGCATCCCTGATGACCGAGGTGACCACCGGCTTCGGTGGAGAAAAGGGCAGCGCCATTGGCCTGAACATCCAACCGGGTTTCTACCTAACGGATGAGCTACAGGTTGTAGCTCGCTATCAAATTGCAACGTCCGATGAATCCAACGGTCTCGCTCCACAGAGGCGCTATGAAAGACCCGCAGGGATGACGTCCGGCGAACTGTATCAAGCTGTCTACCTCGGACTCAACTATTACATCGCCGATCACCGTATCAAAATGATCAGCGGCATCGAGTATTCGAACATGGACGGTCAGGATAATGTCACAGCATCGATCGGCTTCCGCATGTTCTTCGGCCCACAATCAAACGCTCCCTTCCCCGGCAATAAAATGCTGGAAGGTCTCTGGTGATTTCCCCTGTCACTCGATCCCCCAAGGTCTGCCGCATCCCGCGGCAGATCTTGTTTCCTTGTATCCTGATCCAACTTCTAGAGAGACAGTTCACGGAGTAGGTGCTGGTTGAGTAAAATCCCCGCTTCAAAATTAGCAACCGGGAAGTTTTCGTTAGGTGCATGGATCTGGCAATCAGGCAGCGCCAAACCTAACAACAAAGTATCCGCGCCGAGAATTTCACGGAATGCCTGAATGATGGGAATGCTACCGCCCTCGCGGATCAACACGGGTTCACGACCGAAGGCTTTTTTCAAAGCCCGCTGGGCGGCTTTTCCAAACGGGGAATGTGGATCGGCATGATAAGGTTTACCGTCATGACCGATTTCGATTTCGATGCTCACTCCCTGCGGGCAATGGGCTTCAAAATGCCGTTTCACTTTTTGTAAAATGTCTTTCGGATCCTGATCGGGAACGAGCCGGAAGGAAAATTTGGCAAAGGATTCAGCTGGAAGTACGGTCTTTGACCCTTCGCCTTGATAGCCTCCACCAATGCCATTCACTTCCGCAGTCGGTCTTGCCCATACGCGTTCTGCCGAGCTGTAGCCGGGTTCACCAAAGACCGCAGGCGATCCTGTCACCGCAAGATAATCCGCATCCGAAACTCCCGGGACGGATTGCCACATGGCACGCTCCCATTCTTGCAGCGGACGGACATCGTCATAAAAACCTTCGACCAATATCTTACCTTCGGCATCGTGAAGACTTGTGACCAAACGCGCCATCGCGGTTGCGGGATTGGCCACCGCACCACCATAGATTCCGGAGTGCAGATCGCCTTTGGGACCACGCAAGGTGACTTCCGCGCAGGCGATGCCACGGAGTCCATAGCCCATCGTTGGCACGCCCGGAGCGACCATCCCGGTATCTGATACCGCAATCACATCGCAACGCAACTCCTCGCGGTGGGCTTGCAAGAAAGGCGTGAGGCTCGGACTGCCGATTTCTTCTTCGCCTTCGAAAAGAAAAATCAAATTTACTGGCAATTCACCTTCCTCGCGTAGGGTTTTTTCCACTCCAAGCACATGAGCGAGCATCTGCCCTTTGTTGTCCGTTGCGCCGCGGCACCAGATTTTCCCATCGCGTATCTCCGGCTCAAATGGTGCGCTATGCCACAAATTCACGGGATCCACGGGTTGGACGTCGTAGTGCCCGTATATCAACACTGTTTTACGATCGGAACGGCGCTCATTGCGGGCCACCACGATCGGATGACGCGCCGTTTCATGAAGTTCGGAACTCAATCCCATCGCGGTCAATTTTTCAATCAACCATTGCGCGCAAGCCCTGACATCGGAACTATGGCGGGAATCCGTAGAAACGCTGGAAAAACGCAGGAATTGAAACAAGTTTTCAAGCTCGTGAGTCATGGTCTTACCCATGGCGTATGATTCCTTTGCGGGCAAGGACAAACCTGCGCCAATGGAAAAATCATGACTCTCACAGACTCGTTGACATTCCTGTCACAATACGCTGGTCGCGAAAGTCGATTTCCTCTTGCCGACCAGGTCGACGCGTGAAATGCTGTAAGAGTGCACAGCGGATCCACCGTATCTTCGGCACGGAATCTGCTGAGCCAGTGAATTGAGTTGCCATGAAATTTCTCACCCAAGCCATCGCCGCATTGATCGTCAGCGCCTTGACTCTCACCGCTTGGTGCCAAGAGATGGAACATGGGTTTCTCAATCTCGCCAACATGGTGCCGAATGCCAAAGCCTGTAAAGTCACCATCGATGGCAAGGATTTGATGCCCGGAGGTTTGAAATCCATCCAGTCTACGGGATGGTTCATCGTGCCGAAGGGAGCGCATCAACTCAGTGTGGAAATTGAAGGATACAAGTCTGCCAAGGGCAGTATCAACATCGATCCGGACGAGACGGTTCTCTACGTGATTTTTCTCCAACAAATCGGTTCAAAAAAAGATAACGATGGCAACGAGCGGCCTCCCGAACTCAGGATCAAGCGCTGCGGCCCTCAACCTTATGCGAAAGGACATAAGCTACAGGTGATGTCGTTTTGCCCCGAGCCAGAAATGTTTGAAATCGGCTCGCAAAAAATCAATCTTGAGCTGTTCGGTATCGAAGATATGCCCACGTGGAATGGTGGGGCATTCAATGTCGTGCACAGCAGCAAAATCATCGGAGGATGTCCCGATTCCCAGGAAAAAGGTGCATACATTCTTCTCATTGGCAGCAATCACAAACGAACATGTGCCGCACTTTTGGTGCGCAATGAAAAACAAGAGTTGCCGCCATGGATGAAACCCAAAAAATAACCCATGCGTTCTATATTCATTCTGATGTTGTCACTCGTATTGCCGGCAGTTGCCGGAAATTTCAACGTCGTCAATCTTTCCGGCAAAGGTGATCTCACCATCGAGATTTCTTGTGACAATCGCACTCAGGCCATTACGTTGGCATCGGGGCATGACAGCGGCACCTTTACCTTACCCGAACAAGAGGCCCTGTTTCGCTTCAAAGACCATAAAGCCGACGCCTGCTCGGTCAAAGCGGGTCGCATAGGTCGAATTCTCTTGATTTATCGGAAAGGAGATGATTTGCGATGGCATACCATCACCAGCAAGGCGGCCAGAAACCAGACATCGTTGCGTTTGATCAATCTCACCAACGAGGAGGTCGGTTTGAAAATCAAGGATCAGTCCATCTCTCTCGCCGCAGGAAAAGATCAAGACGCAGGTGTCTTTGACTCCCTTCGTATGGACGTGACATTGGGCGATCAGAAAAGGCAGACGATCAAGGTCGAAGAACCCACCGCATTCGTGGGTGTGGTCTACCCCACTACAGAGGGGCCCCGTCTGCAATTGGTGGCGGATCGTTAAATTTGCAACATTGCGTTGCATCACTGCCAGCCTTTGAGCATGACAATCAAGCCGCCGATGAAAGGCATCAGCGCCAGTAGCCAGCCCACGGTGCCAAGGGGGTGGAGAAAATAGGCTAACACGACGGCTAGCAGCATCAGGACCACGCCCTCGATTCCGGATCGTCGTATCTTTTTCTTTTCCTCTGTCGGGACTTGTAGGATCGACAACTCGCGTTCACGGCGCATTTTTTTCGCAGCCATGATCTGTGCGGCGCTGGGGGCCTCAATTTCCACGCGGGGCTTTGACTCGGGTTTACTGCTCATGGCTCGTTCAGGGCAAAGGCTTTTTCCTGCAAATGTTGGCGCGGTGAAGATCCGTCCGAGTTGGGAAAATCGGCCCGTTGCACCATCAGCAGAAAGTATCTGCCGCGCACTGGATCGATCCAGCATTGCGTGCCGTATGCACCACCATGGCCAAAAGATCCAGCCGATAGACTCGCGCTGATTCCCTGTGGTTCACGCACCACGCAAACGCCCCAGCCCCAGCCATTGCCGGGAGTAAAGCCGGTCTTGAGATCACCGGTATGCACTTGGGTCATCTCTCTGACCGATGCCTCGGACAGCACGCGTTTTCCTCGCCATTGCCCTTTGCCTAACAACATTTGGGCAAAGTGCCCGTAGTCTCGAGCGGTCGAAAACAGACCGCCGTTACCACGGGGGTAACGATGACGATCCGATGGGGATTTCCCCGCAAGAAATCCCAAAGAAACCGCCTGCCACTGATTTTGTTGACGTCGATAGGAAGTGACCAAGCGTTTCACCTGCTGTTCCGATGGATAAAAAGTCGTATCATTCATTTCCAAGGGAACAAAAAAATGTTTCTGCAAAAAATTCTCGAAGGACATGCCCGACACCACTTCCACCACTCGTGCGGCGGTATTGATACTGCTTTGACAATAGCGCCACTGGCTACCCGGAGCGAAGACGAGAGGGAGCGCGGCCACGGTAGTTGCCACTTCGTCCAGCGATGTCATGGTCGCTTCCTTATCGCGTGGAACTTCACTCAGTCCGGAACAATGACTCAGGCATTGGCCAATGGTAATCGATGCAGGTTTTCCCTGCGAGTCTTTCAACTCGGTAAATGATGGCAGATATTTTGCAACCGGATCGTTCACATGCAGTTTACCCAGTTCCTGCAATTTCATGATCGCACAGGCCGTGACCGGTTTACTCATCGAGGCAATCCAAAACAAGCCATCCTCGGGCATGGCGCGCTTTTGTGCGAGATCGGCATGCCCACCCACTACCATTTCGATCACACCATCAGCCGAACCAGCAACAGCAATACCACCGACGATTTCTTGTCGATTGATCTGAGCCTGCATTTCCAGCATCAATGGCGATGAATCTTTTGACGAGGCTGTGGCGGCCATCAGTAGACTCCAGCATAAAACAAAAAATTGGCAGCGGATCATGATCAATGCATTGCGGATTGTTGGATCAGAGGCGATGGCAAAAAAAAGGCGATCCATTCGTGGATCGCCTTTGTCTCAGCATCTTCGATCAATGTTGACCGGTGCCGGGCAAGAAACGGTAATAAACTTCCAGCATCAGAGTGCAGAGCGCCGTGTGATAGAAAGCTCCGGCTCCGTGACCAGCACCGCCATTCCATGTTCCATCAGGCTTTTGGTTTTTAACCACCTCATCACGCATCATGCCATTGTAGTGCTTCCATTCCTCGCCACCACGATTCATCATCGCCTGCGCTTCGTAATAGTGGGCATAGAGATCACAGTCATCCGTACCAAACTTCAGCTTCGAGTTGTTCTTGATGTATTTGGTTCCCTTACGCACTTCCGAAGAAGAACCTTTGTCCCACATCTGGAAGCAAAGCACACCAACACCCGTGAGTGAGTAGTAACCATGTCTCGATGCCAAAGGTTTTTTGCCCGTGTAGCCGAAACCGCCGTTGTCATCTTGTTTGTCTTTCAGATAATCAAGACCTTTGCTGGAGCAGCGGCTGAGATTTTTGAAATCGAGACCAGTGTGTTTCATCGCCTTCAGAGCCTGAATGTGCCACCCCGTGATCGAAACGTCGGTGTGTGCGCCAGCGCTCTCATCATAACCGTAGGCCCAACCACCATTTTTGTGCTGATTGTCGATGAGGAACTGTCCGGCTTTTTGCGTGACCTCAGGCAGATTCGGTACGGTGATACTCAATTGCTTGCAAAATGTTGTCGCCTCAGCCAGGGCATAAACGCAGATGGAATGCTCGTAGCACCAGTGCTTGTCACCCACATTGTCAGCCAATTTGCCTTGGTTTTTCATACCCACATTGATCAGGTATGTCATGGCTTTCAAACAGGATTCACCAAACTCTTCAGAAAGTGGTGTTTCGCAGTGTCCCAGATAGGCCAGCAAACCCAAACCCGTCATGGCTGATTTTTTTGCGCCGTTCCAGGAACCATCCGGGTTCTGGGTTTTTTTCATCCAGCGCAGAGCCTTGAGCACAGCTTCCTCACACTGCTCATTGCCACCGGTTTCCGCAAGACGTTGCAAGCGATCCTCTTTCGAACAGCGCTTACGCATCGTAGCGGGGATCGCGCCAAAACCACCACCGCCGCCGCCGCCATCACCACCGGAACCCCAACCATCGCCGAAGTCATCACCATTACCGAAATCCGTGGATGGCTGTTGCACATCCACTTCCGGCACGGGGATCGCCACATTGGATGTCGTAGCCGCCGCGATCACCTTCGCGCTCGAAGACGAGGGGGCCGAAGGCTTCTGTTTCGAGCTGGTGGTCACCTTTTTGGTTTCCAGAACCTCCTCGGCGGGCACATTCGCACTGTAGGTCACGATCACCGGAGTTTCCTTGAACAAGGGCTGAATGAAAATAAAGGCAAGCAACAAACCGATGAGCACAATGCTGAGGATCGCGATGATGATGGAAGAAATCGTCGAATTGCGTTTCATCGCATCGAGACGCGCTTGTGCTTCGGGACTGAGTTGGGCGTGAAGGCTCATAACGAAAATGAGTTGATATGGTTTTTAGTGGAGGCGGAGAAAATTTGATGCAGCCGACTGGAAATGACCAGCAAAAACTGATATCGAATGTTCTTGTGGAAGATAACGCAGAATCGCGCCAGAACATTAGAAAAAAATTTATTTTTTATTCCCCAAAGCGATTTTAACCGGATGGCAGCAAAACAACGCGAATTCAGGTGCCGGGATTTGCTAAATCAGGGAGATTTTTTGGATGAACCATCCCGATCGCCGAGGAGTTCGGGCTTTTCCGACGGAGGTAGAGGCGTGGTTGGGGGGATGGGCGTGGGGTCGGGCGGAAGATCGCTGCCTTTGATCATCACGGGCTTGCCGCGATTCGGATTTGTCAACGGATTGTCCGGGGCGGAAGTGCCGGGGTCGTCCAGTCGATTCAGTAAATCAGGATCGCGCAGTTGATTGGCCAAATCATGAGGATCATCTTTCGGCTGATTGACTTCAGGCGTAATGGCTGTCTCAGCAGCTTCCGTCGGTTGACACGTAACAGGAACATGAACCACCTCTTCCTGATTTTTTTGGCTACAAGACAGCATCAGACTCGCCAGAATCCCGATGATCGTCACGCGCGCTTGCATGGGCTAAAGTCAGAACGACATCCATTCATTTGAAAAGAAAGAAATCGAAAAATCGTGCCTAAGCCCTTGTGATTAAGAGCGAAATAAGGCAGCATTTCACGAGGTCATGCCAACACCGGAAGTCATAAGCCAAAAGAAAAACCAACAATTCCTGTGGTTGTTGTCTTTTGCGATTGCGATGTTGACGACATTGTCCTTGTTTCTGAGCATCGGATTTCTTCTCATACGAACCGAGCTCAATTCACACTCTAGCCAGATCATCCGCCCGACACCAGAGCAGGTGGTGGTGATCATGCCAGATGCGCAGCCCACACGACAAACACCCGAAGCAGAAACTCCGCCACCGCCTCCCAGCAAACCTTCTTTCGCACGCACATCCGCCGATCAAAGCTCAACTCCACCGGAAAGAGCGGATTTCATTGGAGAGCGTGACACCATCGCCACAAGTGACGCATTGCCCGTGGCGGGAGCGCCAGAAATGCCCAGTCAAGCGGGCCGGGAGCCGCGACGCCCCGGTGAAATCGAGACCACGGAGAGCCGGGTGCAAGATGGAACACTTGAACACAACAGAATCGCGCAGAATGCACCGAGTCCAACGCCTCCGCAACCTGCGACAGCCATGCCGAAGGATCGCCCCTCCGAAAAACCTGAACAGCAATCTCCGACTCCGGCCGATGCGACAGCACCGAGCCCCTCCCCCGTCGAAGGAAAGTCCGCAGCGATGGCCAGCGCCGACACCCCCAGCCTACCGGGAGATCAAGCAGTAGAACGCCCAGCGGCGGAAGAAATGACTCCCAAGCCCCAGATTGCCGATCAATCGGCTCAAGAGACAACGGAAAAAACAGAGACGTCAACAGCAGAATTGCCCAAACCAACGCCACCCAACAAGCCCGAAGATCCGGGATTTCGTGGAAACCAAACCAAAACCAAGCTCAGTGGTTCCATCACCCGCAAAGGACGTTCTGCGCTTAACGTAGCCAACACCCCCATGGGTCGTTATCACAGCGCGCTGAGCCGCGCAGTCGAGTCCGAATGGCACAAAAACTGCACGAAATACCGTGATTTTATTACACCGGGGATCCTGACCGTTCGATTTGTCATCGCGCCTGACAGTAGCGTTCGCACCATCTCTGTGGTCGAAATGATCGATGCGGGAGAAGTCCAGAAAGGCTTCACCCTTAGCTCGATACGCCAAGCGAAAATCCCACCCATTCCCTCAGATCTCAAAGCGGAGATCGAAGACGAACCGATCGAACTGATCTATAACTTCTATTTCTAACATGCCCAAATCACTCATGATCGCCCAGCAAACCGCCGACGCCCGCACTGCCATGCAAATCGTATGGAAATATTTCGAAGATGGCGGACACTTCATGTATCCACTTCTGCTCTGCCTGATCGTGGGATTCACCATCATTGTTTTCAAGCTTCTCTCTTTGCGTCGCGCCTTCATCATTCCTCCTGCTTTAGCGGAGCGGGTGGATCGCTTCGAGGAATGCGTGGAAGCCGGCACAGTAGAACCATTGCTGGCGGAATTTGAACGCGGAAAAACGGCGTTGGCGCGACTCGCCGCTGTGGCCGTGAGAAATCGCGGGAAGTCGCAGGCCGATATCAGCGAAGCAGTGCAGACAACCGCGAGGCATGAAGTATTGCAACTCAGCACCGGCATGACGGCACTCGACGTGGTGATTGTGGTTTCCCCCTTGTTGGGCCTGCTTGGCACGGCCAGCGGTCTCGCATTTCTCTTCCAGGAAATGGCCAAATCTGGCGATATCAGCAATGCACAACGGATCGCGCTCGGCATCGCTATTGCACTCAATACCACTATATTCGGATTGGCAATCACAATCCCATGTGTGATTGCACAAAGTTTTTTCAATCGTAAAATTGAAAGCTTCACCACGGAATTGGAACTGGTATTGAGCAAACTGGTGCACGTCTGCCAAAAAGCCCGTGCATCGAAAAACTGACACACACTCATGCAATTCGCCCGACCTGCCAAAAAGAACTCTGGAGTGCCGATCGTCCCCATGATCGACATCCTCTTCATTTTGCTGATTTTTTTCATCGTTTCCACCAATTTCAAAAGGCCTCGTCACCAAATGCAAATCACCTTACCCACTGCAAAAGATCTGCCCACGCAAACGGTGATGAATGAAATGTCAGTGCTCGCGATCAATGCGGAGGGAAAACTGGCTCTGGAAGGAGCCGCAGTTCCTGATGGGTTGCTGGATTCCTATTTGGAAGCATGGCGCAAGCTCAATCCCGATCGCTCGCTGGAGATCGAAGCCGACGAGAAAGCCCCTTTTGGCAAAATGGTCGAAATCTGGGGAGCACTTCACAAACTCGGGATCAAGGTCATGCCCACCCGCGCGAAAAGCTCATCACCCAATCCCTAAATTAAGAAAAATCATGTTGTTAGATATTGTGCAAATTGGAGATCCCGTATTGCGGGAAAAGTGTGCCGAAGTTAGTGAAATCAACGAGGAGATTGTTACCTTGGCGGAAAACATGTTGGAGACGATGTATCATGCACATGGTGTGGGCTTGGCCGCACCACAGATCGGACGCGCTCTCCGCATGGCGGTGATCGATGTCTCACACGACCCACGATGTGTGAGCTTCATGACCCTCAATGATGAAGAGGTCGATATGGTCGAGCAAATGCCACTGGTGGTCATCAACCCGGTTCTCGAACTCGATGGTCCGCGCGCGGTTGAGACCGAAGGTTGCCTGAGCATCCGCGGAGTGCGAGCGCCCGTTGGCCGACCCTCCATCGTCAGAGCCAGATTCCAGCAACTCGATGGAACCGAAGTGGTAGTGGAAACCGACGGACTCTTGGCCAGAGCATTCCAGCACGAAATCGACCACCTCGATGGAGTGCTATTCCTCGACCGCCTCTCACCAGCAGCCAAAATGGGAATCCGCAAGCAACTGCGCGCGCTGGGTGTTTAGCCTATCGCCAGGATGTCTACGCTCCTTCCCGCGAGACGTTGGCGTTACACCCCACGGGGAAAAGTTGACGCTTGTTCAACCTTCGTGCATGTTATCGCCAGATGAATCGTCCACCGCATCATTCGCAATCATGGCATAAATTGACGACGTGGGAAGTGGCGCAGCAATTGTCACACTTACAAAGCCTCGTTTTTTTTGACTCATCGGGAAACACGTCGAATCAAGCAGGACCGGCGATTTCCCTGATTGCCGCTGAACCAGAGTATCTGATCCAGGGAAATCTTGCTTCCATGGCGGATCAGCAACGCTTACGAGAGGCATGGCTCAATCATCAGAAGGAATCTGTCGATTGTGGTTACCCGTTGGGTGGTCTGTGTGGATCGATTGATTACGATGGCACGTTTTCTTTCGGTCATTATCCACAAATGCTGATTTATCAGCACGAGCAACAACAATGGCACGAAGTCGGCAGACTCTCGTCTTTGTTGCAAGATTCCGCAACTTATTCGCCATGCCAACTCGGAAATTTTCGCGCGACAATGAGCCGTGAACAGTTCATTTCCGCTGTCGAACGCATCCGCGAGTGGATCGCCGCGGGTGATATCTACCAAGTGAATCTCACGCAACAATTCAGCGCTTGCTGTGATGACGATGGTTCGCTCGCAGGCTTGTATTCTCAACTCAGGGACCGATCCCCTGCTCCTATGGCGGCCTGGATGAAGATGGCGGGGCGTGAAATCCTCAGTTCTTCGCCGGAAACATTTCTCCGCATCAGCGGCAGGCAAGTGGAAACGCGTCCGATCAAGGGCACGCGCCCCCGCTTTGCGAATGCGGACGAAGACCGACGCTCTGCCTATGAGTTGCAAACATCACCCAAGGAAATCTCTGAATTGGTCATGATCACCGACTTGCTTCGCAATGATCTCGGGCAAGTCTGTGATTTCGGCAGCGTTAGGGTGGATGAAATGCTGCAGTTGGAAACTTTTGAGCAAGTCTTCCATCTGGTTTCCACGGTCCGCGGGGAAATCCGGGATGAACTCGATGCCATCGACGTCCTTGCCGCATGTTTTCCCGGCGGCAGCATCACGGGCGCTCCGAAAAAGCGTGCCTGTGAAATCATCAAGGAATTGGAACCTGTGCCACGCGGCCTTTATTGCGGTGCTATCGGCTATCTCGGCTACAACCAAGAATCCCAATTCAACATCGCGATCCGCACCTTGGTCAGAGAAAATGGCCAACTGCACTACCACGTCGGTGCCGGAATTGTGGCTGATTCCGTGCCAGCGATGGAATACGAGGAAACCCTGCACAAGGCCCGCGGCATTCAACTGGCGCTGACAGATTGGCAGAATTTTGTTCAAAAAGAATTGAACAAAATTCCCCTGTAGCTAGAGTTCCTCCATGAATTCGATACCGCCTGCCGGAGAAAACCAGGCATTCCTGAGCTCACTCGAGCGGCAGGTGATTGATGTGTTTGTCGATGCCGTCAAAGTCATCGGACTACCCAAGTCGCTGGGAGAAATTTACGGTTTGCTGTTCTTTTCCCCCGATGCACTCTCGTTAGACGATGTGGTGCGCAAGTTGCGGCTCAGCAAAGGTTCGGCAAGCCAGGGGCTGAGAATGTTGCGCGAGCTGGGTGCGGTCAAAGAAGCGGAGGCCAATGGCAGCCGGCGAACACTTTACGAACCCGACGTTGACCTGAAGCGGTTGGTAGGAGGTTTCATCCGCGAGCAAGTTCGTCCTCACTTGGAAAGCGGCAAAGGCAAAGTCGTGAAATTAATGAAGCACGCCGGGACAGAGGAAAATGAGGCATTGCAGAAATTTTACAAACGTCGTTTGAAAAAACTCGATTCATGGGTAAGTCGGGGAAGAGTGGTTTTACCCATCATCCAGCGTATGTTAGGTGAATGAAATGGAAGAACAAGCGGAATGGTATGTCGTGAGAACCCAGACCAAGCGGGAACGTTTGGCTGCAGAGCATTTGCGCGAGCTTGCCGGTGTCGAGGTGTTTTGCCCGATGCTGCGCTATCGCAAAGCAACACGACGCGGCAAGGTGTGGTGGGAAGAAGCACTTTTCCCCAGCTACGTTCTGGCTCGATTCCGCCTCACAGAAATGCAGCGCGCCGTCGGTTATTGTCAGGGGGTCAGGGGGTTCGTGAAATTCGGTAACACGATTCCCAGCGTCTCAACAAGGGTGGTGGAAGACATGCGGCGAACCTGGCAGGATGAAGCTGTGAATGACACACTAACCATCAAACCACGTTTTGAGAGAGGTGACGAAGTGGAACTTGCCCATGGTCCGCTTCAGGGCTTGAAAGGATCGATTATCGAAGTGTTGCCGGGAATCGAGCGGGTGAAAGTTCTGCTGGATTTTCTGGGGCAGCCGCAGATGGTGGACGTCGATCTGTTCTCCCTGCTACTGCCGCGCCGGCCGCTTCCGCAAGAATGATCCATCCAATGGATCAGAGGTCCGCATGCTGATGATCTCCCGCAACGTGCATACCAGAGCAAACAATGCAACTCTCCAAGTGAGCATGGCTGTGAATGTGCGATTGCTGCCAAATGACAGTGTCGCGGATGATGGAACCCTCTCCGATCCAAGCGCCTGCTCCGATACAGCTATTCTCGATCAAAACACCCTCGCCAATCCGTGCCGAGGAATGGATGACATTTCCTTTCATCAGCTGTTGATGAGCGGCTAAGTAGCTTTTTCTCTCGCCTAAATCCCACCAGTCGCCCTCATCAATCACCACACAACCCAGTCGCTGCCTCTCGGCCAAACGTAAAAAAGCGGGAATCACCGATGTAACTGATTCGTCTGGCAGAAAGTCGAATAACTCCGCATTCATGCAGTAGATTCCGCTAAACACATGGGTTCCTTCGGCGCGCCCCAGTTTGTTGCGGATATCAATCACCTTACCATCGCTCCACGCAATGTGCCGGGCTTCTCCTTGCGAACGTAAAGCAAGTGTCACCGGCAAACCGGATGCCTGGTGCGCTTCGAGCAATCGGTCGAGTGGCATGGTGGAAAAAATATCGCCATTGTGAACAAGAACAGGATCATTCCCCATCCAGTGCCGAACATTGCGCAATCCTCCTCCCGTCTCGAGCAGCAATGGCTCATGAAACAATCGAATGGTACTATCATTCCATTGCCCGCATACGACGGGTTCACCATTTTCGCCACGCTCGGGCAAAGTCACCCAACTGCGACAACCCCAGCCCCAGGTAGAATCCTGCCACATATGCGGAAGGTGATGGGTATTGATCGCAAAGTCCTTGCAACCCACGGCATGACAACGCTCCCAAGCATAATGAATCAGCGGCTGGTTCACCAAGGGCACCAAGGGTTTTGGTAGCCGATTCGTCAACGGCTGCAATCGTTTTCCCAAACCCGCTCCCAACAAAAACGCTTTCGTCACGCGCCTGTTATGCCGATTGCACCTCGGGATGGCGAATCATTTTTGTCACCACTGAATCGCCGCGGCAGCCCAGGTGAGGCCGGCACCAAAGACCACGAGCACGATATTTTCTCCACGCTGAAAAGCACCACTACGGTTGGCTTCATCCAGGGCAATCGCCACGGCGGCGGCGGAAGTATTGCCATAGTGATGAAGGTTCACAAAAACTTTTTCGTTAGGCACGGAGAGTCGGTCCGCGATGGCATCGATGATGCGGAGATTGGCCTGATGCGGAATCACACAGGCGATGTCCGAGGGCTGGAGCCCGGCGCGCGTGATTACAGTTTCCGCCGCATTTTTCATGCGCGTCACCGCATGCTTGAAGACCTCCTTGCCGAGCATGGCCAAGGTGGCAAGATGCTCATCGGCGTTCTCCGGAGTAATCGGCTTCGCCGAGCCGCCACCGGGGATGTTGAGGAGATGAGTGAGTGAACCATCGGTTCCGAGATCCATCGCAAGAATGCGACCCTCCCCGGGATGAGCCGTGCGCAATACTGCGGCGCCAGCGCCATCACCAAAAAGAATGCAAGTTCCGCGATCGTTCCAATTCACGAACGCAGAAAGCTTTTCCGCGCCGATGATGAGTGCATTCTGCACAGCACCGCCAGAAATCATCTTACGGGCAATTTCCATCGCATACAAAAAACCCGAACAGGCGGCGGAAACATCAAATGCGATCGCACGGCGCGCCCCGATATTTTCCTGAACGTAACAGGCTGTCGCTGGCGTGAGGGTATCCGGCGTGATCGTGGCGACGATGATGAGTTCAATATCCTCAGACGCGAGGTTTGCTTGCTCCAATGCCTTCAAGCCGGCCTTGGTTGCCATATGTGAGGTAAATTCGCCTTCAGCGGCGATGCGGCGCTCCTTGATACCCGTGCGGGTGGTAATCCACTCATCCGAGGTGTCGATGCGTGTTTCCAGCTCGGCATTGGTCAGGATTTTTTCGGGCACATAACTTCCCGTGCCGGCAATCGTCACAGCGGTGTCGCTCATGGGCGATAGCTTGATGCGAAACCGGACTGAAGGGAAGTCTGAAATTTTGAGTCTTCCCGTGAAGTGATGAAAAATTCGGCAACTCTCCGTTCATTTGCACGAGGAAAAAGCTCCGTCATTTTTGGATCCATCCTGGACCGGATGCTTATGGCTGCATTCATAATTCGAAAAACTTACGAGATGAAGTGCATTTCCCCTTTCCATCAGGCGTGGCTGGTCTCATAGTCAATGCGCAACCTGAATCATTTATGTCCATGCCCACCACTCAATTTCTGAAATCTCTCTTCGATCTCTCTGGTAAAGTCGCTGTCGTCATCGGCGGCACGGGTGAACTCTGCGGCACCATGGCCGTAGGCCTCGCACGTGCCGGCGCGGAAGTGGTGCTCGGTGGCCGCATTCCTGAAAAAGCCGAACGCCGCCTCGCCGAGATCGAGTCTCACGGAGGTAAAGGTTACTTCGTGCCCGTCGACGTTACTTCCCGTGAATCTCTGCAAAATTTGTTAGATACCGTCATCAAGCGCTCTGGCCAAGTCGATATCCTCATCAACGGAGCCGGCACCAATTCCCCAACGCCGTTTCTGGAAGTAAGCGAGGAGGAATATGCCCGTATTATCGATACCAACCTCAGTGCGGTGTTTCGCGCCTGCCAGGTATTCGGATCCTATTTCATCGAAAATGGGCAGGCTGCTTCGATTATCAATCTCGGCTCCATCTCCGGCCTCAGCCCATTGTCGCGCGTCTTCACCTACTCGGCCTCGAAAGCCGCGGTGCACAATCTCACCAAAAACTTGGCGCGTGAGTGGGCTGACAAGGACATTCGCGTGAACACACTGGTGCCGGGCTTTTTCCCCGCCGAGCAAAACCGCAAGGTTCTTGATGAGTCGCGAGTATTGGACATTCTTCGTCAAACCCCTGCTTCCCGCTTCGGCAATGCCGAAGAATTGATCGGGGCTACCCTGCTACTCGCCTCAGCCAGTGCAGGATCCTTCATCACTGGTCATGAAATGATTGTCGATGGTGGCTTCAACGCGATGCGCATTTGATCCATCATCGCTCCCCGCCCCATTCTTTCCGACCGCCAGAGATCACTGGCAGTCACTGACAGATGGGTCTCGATCCTCAAGATCAGAGTGTCTTGAGGATTGATTCTCCCCTCAGCACATCATTCTTTACCCAGATCCTTCGCAGTCCAGGGCTGAAGTTGTGTTTTCACTTTGTCTCTGACAGCTTTTACCTGATCAGCGGAAATTGATGTAGCATCATTGCTCCAAGACTGACGCGCAAAAGTCAATACATCGGCGATTTTCTGGTCATCAAGGTCGTTGTGTGGCGGCATTACGCTGGTGAATTTCACGCCCTTCACGGTAACCGGTCCTTGCAGACCTTTGAGCACGATTTTGATCGGCAACTCCGGATCATTGACCAGCCATTCCGAGCCATCCAGCGGTGGAAAAGCCCCCGGCGTGCCCTGGCCATCGGGTTGATGGCAAGCAGTGCAGGTAAGTGCATAGACCGCCGCACCACGCTTATGCACGTCCGCATCAATCTTGTTTTTCTTTTCAGCAACGACGGCAGGCTTCGCTTGATTGGCATGCCAAGCCCGCAGACCATCGAGCGCCGATTGCGGACTTCCTCCACCGCCAAGTTTCGTCAGAGAGAGATCGTCAAACCATGCAGTTCCGGTAGATCCACCGTAACCACCTAGCAGACAATGAAGTAGTTCGCGGCCATCTCCGTCGGTTTTGAAATCAAAACTCAGCAACTGCCAATCTTTGGTTCCATCCATTCCCTTGGATTTTTCCTGAGCTCCATGCACGTTGATCATCGCGCCGAGCCCTCCCGTGCGCTTCACGTTCTCGGTGCGCACCCAGGCAGAAAAACGATAACTCGTGTTTGGCTCCAATTGCAGTTCAATCCCCGCGCCGGCATCCACGGACTCGGTTGCGGTCAATTGCAGTGCCTTGCTTTGATTGCGGCCTTGATCCGATACACTGAGTTTTACGGAACTGCGATCACCGCCATACATGCGCAACGACCAACCCTTCGGCTGACCATTTTCTTGCGCGGAAAAATCAGCGTTCGGCATCAAATTCGCAGGAGCCACCACCGCGTCTTTTTTGCCGCCTTGGACATCGACGAGAGCTATGATTTCCGCAGCATTGCGTCGCGCGGCGATTTGCCAGGCATCGGCCAGCACGGTGTCAGCGAATAATTCCTTCGAGGAATCCGTGGTCATCGCATGGAGGGCTTTCGCTAATTCCATCGATGGCGCTCCATAAGAGAGCGCCACCAATTTTTCTGCCAGTTCACGAGGCGACTTCGCGCCGAGATCCGGACCAGTGGAAGATGCCAACAAAACAGCAGGTGCGGTTTTTCCCGCATAGTCGATGGCGATGCGACGCAACGCTCGATTGGATGAGCGCAATGCCGATGCAACCGTTGCATCATCCAAGGCATGCGATGCCGCGAGTGTGGCAAAGGCGTGAGGCGAAGCGATACCCGATTTGCCCACCAATTCCTTCAGCGCGGAGTTCACATCGTTCTTCGCTCTCTGGACTAACAAACTCTGGGCTGTCATGCGCCAGAACAAATTGGAATGCGACAAGGCTGCCACCAAGGTATCTTGTTTTGTCAGATCCACACCGGGATTTTTGTCGTCGCGTGTGTTGGAGGGATAAATCCGATAGACTCGACCGTGTTGAGTGTCACGCACAGGAGTTTCATAAGCATTTCCTTTGCCGTTTTTGGCATCGAGACCCGAATTAGCTTTGTTCGGTGTGGGATTGTGCTGGATGATCAGGTTATACCAATCGCTGATCCACACGGCTCCATCGGGTCCGGTTTCCGCCGCCACAGGACCTGACCATGCATCCGCCGAGCTGTAGAGGTTGTTGTGGGACTGCTTTGCTTGATAACTGGCACCTTTGGGCTCAACCACAAATTGCCCGACCAACTTACCCGTGCCCTCGGTTACGAAAGCATACTTTTCGCGATACTCTTCAGGAAAACGTGTGGAGGTGTAGAAACTATGACCCGCTCCGGCGGTATAGCGCTCAAATTGATCCACCTGACGGATATCGTTGGAGGAGGGATTAAACAGGGGATTATCATCGGCGCGCGGAGTTTTCGGCTGATTCAAACCAAATGCCTCATAGCGCTCCTTCGGGAAAGTGTAAACCCACGAGGGATTACCGTTGGCGGTGGATCCGAGAATATCAAAATCAGACGTAAAACCAAGACCCCACGTATTATTGGTCGTACTTTGCAAGTATTCCAACTTCGAGCCATCAGGCAGAAAACGGAACAGTCCTGAAGAGAAGGAAATGTTCTTCCCGCCCACGGTGCCACGGAAGCCACTGTAGCCGACCGTGGCGTATACCCAGTTGTCGAGGCCGAGTCGCATGTTCGAAACGCCAGCATGAGTATCACCGATGCCAAAACCCTCGATGATGGATTTTCTCACATCCGCCTTGTCATCGCCATTCGTATCTTCCAACAACAAAATCTCCGACGCATTGGTGCAGAGAAGCTTGGTGCCGACGAAACAAAGTGAAGTAGGGATGGAGAGCTTATCGGCAAAAACCGTGAATTTGTCGGCGCGGCCGTCACCATCGGTATCCTCGCAAATCGTGATCTTGTCATTGCCCATCTTATCGTCGTGGAGGTTGTTCGGGTAATCCACCGTCTGCAGCACAAACGCCCGGCTCTTGTGATCCCAAGCTACGTTGATCGGATTGACAATGTTAGGCTCGCTGGCAAAGAGCGAAATTTCAAAGCCTACAGGAATTTGCGCCATTTTGATCGAGTCTTCTGGCTTGAGAGGTTTTTGACCTTGGGGAATCAACTCACGCTTGAGGTATCCGGGTAATTTCATCGACTCCATCTCGAGCTTGGGCAATGCCAGGGTCTTGAGTCGATCGTAGGCCTCTGATCCGACAGACCAGTAGACCGCGCGTTTCAGCAACTCGTGAAACTGCGACTGATCCCAGACGCGGTGATCATGTCCCGATGCGGTGTAAAATACCCGACCCTTGCCCTGCTGCCTCACCCAAGTCCAGGGCTCTTCATCACGAGTTTGAAGAATGGTGCGGTCGTCACCATGATTGTCGTGCACATAGGTCTCGTCCCATGCGGAAAACCCCTGATAATCAGAGGTGATGGGGTGCTTGGTATTGACCGTTTTCGGTTCAAACACGCCGCTCGTATGCGACTTGAAGCGACCGCCAACCAATTCAATGAACTCCGGCGAACCGCCATAGCATGCCGAGGCGCAGTGAATGGGTAGAAAGCCGTGCCCGCTCTCCACAAAGTCCGTCAGCGCTTTGAGTTGCTCTGCCGGCATGGCTTGGTTCTGACTCCAGTTGCCATACATCATCACGGCATCGTAATGTTGCAAGGTATCAGCCTTGAACACCTCGGAAGGATTTTCCGAATAAGTGAAATTGATCCCTGCGGTGCCGAGATTGCGCTTGATCACCCGATAACGCGTCACCGGATCATGCCCGGGATGAGCCGCCGTGGGGGCGCCAAAAAACAATACCTCCAGTCGACGCGCTTCTTTTTTCGGCTGAATCAGCGACGCTGCAAGAGCAGATAGGCACAACAATAATGGTAAGATCAAACGCATATGCAGAAAAAGTCTTGTTACTACACAGAGGGTAGCGAGCAGCTATCAAAAATCGAGAATCCTTTGTGTCATTCATGGGATTCAACGCCGCGTGCCTCGGCTATCTCCTTGGCATTTTTCACTGATTTGCAATTTGTTTAAGAATTACTAGATATTTAGTATTTATCCCACCCCTTGATTTAGCAACATACGAGACCTGCTACACAAATCATTTTGACACTACTAGATGTTCTTTTTAGCTTCTCGGCGACATTTTCCGACTCATGCGTTGCATCCAATGTGGTTCCCTGAAAGACAAAGTCCTCGATTCGAGGATGTCGAAGGACGGCACCACGATCCGTAGGCGTCGTGAATGTCTGCTCTGTAGTTACCGCTATACCTCGTATGAGCAAATCGAGCGCACGGAATTGCGTGTCGTGAAGCGCGATGGCACTCGCGAAGCTCTGAACCGTGAGAAATTATTTCGTGGCTTGGTCAAGGCCTGCGAAAAAAGACCCGTCTCCATGGATCGCTTGGATCGCGCGGTGGAAGAAATTCTGAGCGATTTGCACAAAGACCATTTGACCGAGGTCCCCTCCGCGGCGATCGGTGCCAAAGTCATGGACAAACTCCATTCCATCGACCCCGTTGCCTACGTACGTTATGTTTCCGTTTACCGACAATTCGATAACGTAGGTGAATTTATCAACGAAATCCAAGCCCTCGAGCGTCGCGCCTCGCGTGATCCTCTGCAACGCCGTTTGTTCAAAGACTAGTCCCTTTTTTGATCCCAGCCACTCGCTCATCCGCCCTACACCTAACCCTCGTCCCTGCTTCCCTAACAAAATCCAGTGATCGCACTCATCGGCAACCGCCCCGTTCTCCAAGTCGGCCGACATCAGGTATCGTGCTACGATTCCCAGTGGCTGCGTGATGCCTTGTCCCGAGCCATGCATGACGCGAACCGTCAGGATTTTCCATTCATCGACGAAATCTGTCAGGGTATATTTCATTACTTGGAAAACAAATGCCCGCTGCGATTACTGCCGCTACCGGCGCTCTATGACAAAATGCGGCGCATGCTCGAACACATCGGCTGCGAGACGATCGCACGTGCACTGAAACCGATGGCGCCTCCCGTGCAGGTTTGCCTCTTGCGTTTGATGCAGGAACACCATTGCGTGGTTGAATTAGGCCTGTTTCCGATGTTGCGCCAGGAGATTGATGATTTGTGTGCCGCCGGCGCCAACGAAATCCGTTTTTTGCACATCAAGGAGGCGGCGATGCAAATCCGCGGCACCACAAAATGGGACAAACATTGTGAGCGTTTGCGATTGGAGATCGAAGGCTTTCTCCAAAGCTACGATCCGCGCTCTCATACCACACAATCCAGCACGCTCATTTTGCATCTCTGCGAATCACCAGCGGTGTGAGATGAAATCAGACAAATCGGGGAAACTTTGCTCCTTTCCTCCGGCAATCCAGCGTTGCCAAATGCCTTGTCAGCGTGTTGATTGGCGCATGTCTTTGTTGCTCGGAGTCAATGTTGATCATGTCGCCACCCTGCGCCAGGCGCGCTACGCACTGTTGCCGCATTCACTGAATGCTGAACCATGCCCCGTGCAAGCCTCCCTTGATGCCATCCATGGTGGTGCGGATTCCATTACCATCCACGTGCGCGGCGACCGGCGCCATATGCAAGAAGCGGATGCCTTCCGCATCAAGGACGCCATCAACGTGCCGCTCAATCTGGAAATGGGCGTCACCGCAGAAATGATCGAGATCGCCCTGAGTCTCAAACCCGCCTTCGTTTGCCTTGTGCCAGAAACGCGAGAGGAAGTCACCACCGAGGGCGGCCTGGACATTGTGAGCCGCCGCCGCGAGGTGGGCGACTGCATCCGCCTCATGCAACAATCGGGCATCCGAGTCAGTCTTTTCATCGATCCTGAAATTCCGCAAGTCCGCTGCGCAGCCGAACTGGGCGCGGAAATGATCGAACTCCACACCGGTTGTTTCGGCAATGCGACGGCAGAGACCGTCGATGCCGAAATCGCGCGACTCAGACAGGCATCACTCGTCGGGCACGAAGTCGGCCTGCAAGTCAATGCTGGGCACGGCATCAACTATCTCAACTGCCGGTTACTCGAAGCCGTGCCACATCTAACGGAATACAACATCGGACACAGCATCGTTTCCCGCGCCATGCGCGTTGGAATGGAACAAGCCGTTCGTGAAATGAAATCGCTGATGAAGCATTACGCATGACTCCCCTCACCCCATCACCATGAAACCATTCCGAAAACCTGGCCGTGACCGCCATGATGGCGCGCGCGAAAACCGCCACGTCCGCTCCCTCGGGCCGGAGCCCGATGCCGTGCCCGCGCGCGACGAGGACGATATCTGGGAACTCCTCAAGTCCACACCTGTCCCCCTCGTGCTCATCCTCGACTGCATCCAGGACGTACACAACCTCGGCGCCATCCTGCGCACTGCCGATGGGGCCGGTGTCACTGCCGTGGTTGCGCCCAAGGACAAAGCCGCCTCCATCACCGAAACCGTGCGCCGGGTGTCGACGGGTGCCGCCGACTGGGTGCCGTTTTTCCAAGTGACCAACCTCGCCCGTTTCATGGAAAAGCTCAAGGAAGCCGGCATTTGGATCGTTGGCACCTCTGATCGATGCGACAAGACGATCTATCAAATGGACCTCAAAAGCCCCATCGCAATCGTCATGGGGGCCGAAGGCAAAGGCATGCGTCGTCTCACCGAGGAAAATTGCGACTTCCTCTGCAAGCTCCCCATGTCCGGCAAAGTTGAATGCCTCAACGTATCCGTGGCCACGGGAGTTTGTCTCTATGAAGCCGTGCGCCAGCGCCTGATGCCATGAAACATCCCGTGCTCATTCTATCGGATTTGCACCTCGGACACAAAGCGTCGGTTCTCGACGACGTCGCCGCCCTCGAACCTGTGTTGCGCGGAGCAGGAACAGTGGTATTGAATGGCGATACTTGGCAGGAACTCGCGCTTGAATTTCGCGATGACGGCCTTCGTTTGTGGCGTGATTTCCAAACGCTCTGCCAGCGTTTGGAAGTCGACATCATCTCACTTCCCGGAAACCACGATCCGGGAAATTGCGACTGTGATTTTCTCGCCCTTGCCGGGGGAAAAATCATCGTCATGCATGGCGATGCCGTTTTCCCCGAAGTCGCCCCCTGGAGTCGCATGGCGATGCAGAAGGCGTCAGAACTCCGGCAATTGATCCATGCCCATCCGCAGGATCTTGTCGAACAGCGCTTCGCCCTTGCTCGTGAAGTTTCACGCATGCTGGTGCCACCAACGTATCCTCGCAAAAAAAACCTGCTCGCGCGCGTCTGGGATGCCATTACGCCACCGGGAAGAGCCTGGCTCATGCTTCGTTCATGGGCAACGATGGTTTCACAAACACGATGGTTTGCGAAACGTTATTTCCCCTCCTGTGAAATCATGATCTGCGGACATTTTCATCGCGGTGGAGTATGGGAGCGGGATGACCTCCTCGTCATCAATACCGGTTCGTTCATGCCACCCGGAGGTGCCTATTGGTGCGAATGGCATGACGAATACCTTCGCATGGGGCAGTTACAAAAGAAAAGCGGCCGATGGAATCGCGGTGAGATTCAGGGGACTTGGAAGATCGAGGCAGTGGCAAGGCGCTGACCAAAGGCACAGGACCAACACTCCACTCGCAAACCTTACCGTAATCGCTGGATCAACTCGTTGCGGAGTTGGGGTAAACTAGCACCGATTTCGGCAAGTTCGATGTAGGCATCACCACGGTCACGCCCCACACCATGAAGCCTGGCCATTTCACGTTCGAAATGCCGGAGTGCCTTGATGCTGGCGCCAGCCTCACTCAGATGTGAGAGGGCACGACACAATAGATCATGCATTTCGTCCTGGGGGTGTTCAGGCTCTGACACCTGCTCCATCAACCCGCAACAGTATCCAGCCAGCATCATGGTCGCATAATCACGCCGCAGACCCTCATGAAAATCCACAACCTTGCATTCACGCAAGTGATGCAACTTGCCGCGTCTTGCCTCTTGCCACGAAAATTCAGCAGCAAAAAATAAATCGAGTTTACCAGCAAAAGAGCTTTTCGGATTACGCGCACCCTTCGCAACGGTATCGATCATTCCATAATCCGCAGTTGACCAGCGCACGATGAGGCTCGTCTCAGTCAATTTCGTGAGCCGCAAAATAATCCCTTGTGCTGTCTCACCCACCTTCGCAAACAAGTCTAATCACGCATTCTTTTTGGCGTAGGCACGGAGATAATCAACGCAACCAGCAATATCGGGCACATTGTTGTCCCAGTTGTGCTCGTATTCGATCGTGACATTTCCTTTGAAGCCATGCTTGCGCACTTCATCGAGAATGCTGGCGAGGTCGATGATGCCTTTGCCGAAAATCTCATCATGCGTTGGTCCCGTGATGCTCGCGCGATCCTTCATGTGAAAGGCGTGAACACGAGGAGCAATGGTTTTGATCACATCAAGAGGATTGAGCCCCGATGAGGCCCAATGGCCAAGATCCGCGCAGAAGCCCAAGTTCGCATGGCGGCCCTCAATGGCTTTGCTGATGGTTTCGGGATTCCACAATGCCGTGGGTTTGGGGTGGTTGTGGAAGCAAACCTTGATGTCGTATTCTTTGGCTAATTTTTCCAACACGTCGATCGCACCGATGGATTCCGTCGAAATACCATAGAGCCCAAGAGTTTTGGCAAACTCAAAGTATTTGCGAGCCTCCTCTTCATGATTCGGAATGGCAACCACGCCGAAATTCACGATTGCGATCTTGTGCTTCTTGGCGTGCTCCTGCAAGGCGGCAATCATTTCCTTGCCCATATCGTGACCAACCTTCACGTTTTTATGTTCGGGACTGAGGATTTGGCCGGCAAAAATTTCCACACCTTGGGCACCCGCTTGCGCCGATTTTTCAATGGCCTCAAACAGACTGAACTTTTTCAAAGACCAGCACTGGACCGAGATTGTGAATCCAGCTTCGGTGACAATCGAAGAGTCGAGCGCTTTACCCCATGATCGGCTCATGGTGGCAGCGGCTGCGGCAGGCAAAAGTGCGAGGAGATTACGACGATTCATAGGAGTTGTTTTGAAATTGCCATAACAAATTCAAACGGCGAGCAAAAAATGATGAACTTGTCTCGATCATTCATGATCCATCCCTTCCGATCGTCTCACGCACTGGGCGTATGCGGTTCGAACGTGAGAGATCGCTCGTGCTCTCGCGCCTTGGCCAATCGCTTGGCTTCGCGGAAAAAATGCAATTGCGAGCGGAAGGTCTTTTGCCCTTTCGCGGGCAGAATGGGCGTCGATAGACCTGTCGGCAAAATCAGATGCGCGTTGCTGTTATCGCTCAGGCAGTTTTTCAAAACTCCGATCAATCTTCGTTTCAAGCTGGGATCCTCGATGGGGATCATCAATTCGATACGACGCTCAAGATTGCGCGACATCCAGTCCGCCGATGCAATAAACACAGCATTTTGCCCTCCTTGATGGAAGGCGAAAACACGCGCGTGTTCGAGATAGCGATCGATGATCGACACCACGCGGATGTTTTTCGAGTATTTTTTATCGTTGGGTTTCAGACAACAAACACCGCGGATGTTGAGGGAGATTTCCACTCCTGCTTGTGATGCCTTGTAAAGCGCCTGAATGATATCGGGATCCTGCAGGGAGTTCACTTTGGCCATGATCCAAGCCGGTTCGCCGAGCTTGGCACGATCAGCCTCGGAGGCAATCAATTCCAACAAGCGCGGTTTCATCTGTGTGGGCGCTGGAATCAGATGGCGGAAACGAAGGAGCTTGGAGCGCCCTGTGAGAGCATTGAAAAACAAAGAAGCGTCATGCCCGTAATCCGGTCGGCAGGTTAGGTAAGAGACATCGGTGTAGAGTTTGGCTGTTGTCTCGTTGTAGTTACCCGTGCCGAGATGCACGTATCGCCGCAAAGAGCCTTCTTCGCGACGCACGACCAAGCAGATTTTGGCATGGGTCTTCAATCCTTTGACGCCATAGACGATGGTTGCACCCGCATTTTGCAATTCATCGGCTCGCATCAGGTTGCGCGCTTCATCAAAGCGGGCCTTGAGTTCAACCAATACCGTGACCTGCTTGCCATTCTGCGCGGCAAGAATGAGCGCATCGATGATCCGTGATTTTTTTGCCGTACGATACAGCACTTGCTTGATCGCCAACACGTTGGGATCAACAGCGGCTTCCTCTAACAAACGCAGAACCGGATCAAAGGATTGGTAGGGGTGAAAAAGCAACAAGTCCTTTTGTGAAATCGCTTCAAACATCGAGGCGCCAGGGGCGATATCGGGTGAGTTCTGAGGCTGCCACTCCTCGTCGCGAAGCGCGTGGAATCCCGGAATGAATGCCAGATCCATCAGGCTCGCCAGGCCCACAGGTCCACGCGGTATGGTATAAATTTCTTCTTTGCCCGCACCCGTCGCACTGCGGATTGCCGATATCAACTCACGTGGGCAGGAAATGGGGACTTCGATGCGCACTGTGTCAGCAAAGCGCCGGGCCGTGAGCACTTCTTCCATTTCATCAGCGAGGTCATGAGTGTTGTCATCATCCACCGCGATGTCGCCATTTCGAGTCAGGCGGAATACCCCCGAGGAAGTAACCGTTTCTCCCGGAAACAGCGAGGAAGCATGGAGAGCCACCAGGTCTTCCAGCAAAATAAAAGTCGTAGGGCTGTTGGTCAGGGGAATTCTCCGGCCCAATGATTCGGGCAGTGGAATGAAAGCGAAACGTTTTTCATGAGTCTCGGGATTGTGCACCCGGCATGCCAGAATGGGCGTGAGCGCAGGCAAGGCCATCGTATCCTCACTCGGATCATAGGAGAGCGGAGTCAAGACCGGCATAATGGCATGCTCGTAGGTGGCGCGCAGAGAGGTTTTTTGTGATTCACTCAAACGCGTGACATCGAGGAAATGGATGTCATGTTTCGCCAATAGCGGCATCAACACACCGTGCAGCAGATGATATTGATCATCGACAAATTGAAGGATGCGCTTGCGCAGGAGCTCCAGTTGGCGGGTGGGCGTGAGTCCGCTGGCATCAGGGGTCTTGCGTCCCGCGCGCTGCAACAATTTCAGACCGCCGATACGCACTTGGAAAAATTCATCGAGATTCGATGCCGTGATGGCCAGAAATTTCACTCGCTCCAGCAGGGGCAGGTCGGTGCGCTGCGCCTGATGCAGAACGCGCTGATTGAACTCGATCCAAGAGAGTTCACGATTCAAAAATGGCGTGACCATACAAGCGAACCTAGACGGGATTGTTTTTTTTGCCAAGCATACATCAGTGAAATCATTGACACATCATCCAATCTCCCGATGCATCGACCATATCCATGTCAAAAAACGAGATTGACGCGAGCCGACAACCTTGTAACCTAAGTATCTTATGAAACGGTTAACCCTCGTTTTCGCGATCATCCCATGCCTGATCTGGGCAGTTGAATCTCCTGGCCAGCAGGAAGAGTTGCTACAACTCAAAAAGGCGGCACTCAAAATCGACCAAGCCGTGGCGAATTTTTATCGACTGAAAAAACTTCCCGTGCCCCAGGTGACCGATGATGCCACATTTTTGCGCCGGGCTTTCTTGGTTAGTGTCGGCAGAATCCCCACCATCGAAGAAGCGCGTGCCTTTTTGGAAATCGATGACCCTTCCAAACGGGAGGAATTGGTTCACTACCTCCTGCGATCGAAAGGCTACTCGAGTCACATGACCAACTGGTCATTCGATCTGTTGCGTCTGGCGGATGGCCGCATCGGCAGCACGGCCAACAACGAACCGTATCGCCACTGGGTCCGCACGGCGATGACGGAAAACATGCCATGGGATCAATTCGTGAACCATTTGCTGTCCGCCGAGGGCGATGGTTGGGACCAAAAAACAGCCGCAGTGGGATACTACACCCGCGACCGTGGCATGCCCCTCGACAATCTCGCAAACTCGATGCGCATTTTCCTAGGCTCACGAATGGAATGCGCTCAGTGTCATGATGACCCATTTGGCAAAACCGAGCGCCATGATTTTTATCAACTCGCTGCTTTTACCCACGGACAAGACACGCTGAATCAACGCCACATGGCGCCTCTTTGGAATGAGTTGCGCGATGATCGCCGCGCCATGGGCCAGGAATACAACATCGCCCAAATCATGTGGGATAAAGTCTACGGAATGAGCCTGTCCGGTGGTGGTGTTGGACGCATCAGCCTGCCATCCGACTACCAATACCGTGACGCCAAACCTGGCGACATGGTCGGAGCCAAAACACCTTTCGGCAAAGGTGTCAGGATGTCGGAGAAAAAGGATGAAAACGATGGTCGCAAGCAATTGGCGGAATGGGTGACGACGAAAAACGGCGAACAGTTTCCTTCCGTCATCGCCAACCGCATGTGGAAGCGCATCATGGGCAAAGGATTTTACGAACCCGTCGATGAATTCATTCCAGCCAAGGAGACGCAAGCTCCGGAACTGATGATGCACTTGGTGCAAACCATGATCGATCTCAAGTATGACCTACGGAATTTCCAACACGTGCTCATGCTGACCAAGACTTTCCAATTTGCCACCAACCCGAATCCTTCCACGGTCGAAACCGGAGATGACTTCCATGGTCGCAAAATCGAACGCCTTACTGCCGAGCAGATCTGGGACTCTTTGATCACTCTAGCTGGTGGAGATCCTGACAAAAAACCACTGCGCTCCCTAGATGACCGCATTTATCTCAACGGACGCCCCGTGCTGGTGGGACAAAAAAATATGTCCCAGCTATCGAAAGAAGTGTTGGCGCTGAAATCGGAAAAAGAAGTGCGCGATTATTTCGCCCAGTTCTCGTCCGAGATCAAGAGCGGCGGAGGCGGCGGCAAAGGGGGCGACTCGATGATGTCCATGAACTCCGTGCAACGCTACAACAACGATGCCCAGGTGCGCGCGTCGGAACTTCCCTCGCCGGCTCCCCGCTCGCACTTTCTCTACTTGTTTGGCCAGTCCGAACGCGATGTGGTCGAAGGTGCCAGCCGCGATCCCAACGTTGGTCAGGTATTGTCCCTGATGAACGGATTTGTGCAAAGGCAACTGGTCAACAATCCCGATTCCCACCTTTACAAAGGACTGAAAGGCGCGAAGACCGATGAAGAAAAAATCCGCCGCATCTACGTAGCCGTACTGAACCGCCCTCCCACCAGTGAGGAAATGAGCTGGATGAAAGAAGAAATCACTGCATCGGGAGAAAACGGTATCCGCAACATCGTTTCTGCACTCGTCATGTCCTCGGAATTTTTGTTCCTGCAATAAATCATCCTTCACCTACCCCTTACCACCATGAATCCGTTTCAAAAACCCGATGAATTTACCCGCCGGCAGTTTCTTTCGAACGCCGCCCGTGCATACCTCGGTGTGCATCTATTCCCCATGATGGGAGCCAGCATTGCCGAAGCCGCTCCAGCCTCCGCCGCCGATATTGCGAAGGCAAAACATGTGATTTATCTTTTCATGGCGGGCGGCATGAGCCACGTCGACACCTTCGACCCCAAGCCGAAGAAAAAGGAAGTCATGGGACCCACCAATGCCATCGCCAGTGCTGCGGACGGCATTATGGTCGGCCACTACCTTCCCGAGACGGCCAAGGTCATGGACAAGGTTGCCGTGATCAATTCAATGACATCAATCCAAGGTGCCCACGAACAAGGCGCCTACGTCATGCACACCAGTTACAACCTCAGAGGCACCATCAAACATCCATCACTGGGCTCATGGGTGATGAAACTGGGTGGTCGCATCAATCAGGAAATTCCCGGCTTTGTCTCGATTGATACCCCCGCTGATCATTCAGGAGGTGGATTTTTCGGAGCCAAGTATGCAGCCGCTCCGATCGGCAGCCCGCAGGAAGGCTTGCAAGATTCACGTCGAGTCAGTGATGTTTCGAAAGAAGACTTCGATCGACGCCTAACCCTCGCCGATAAACTCAACAAACAGTTCCATGGGCGTTATGCCAACTCGGATGTTCAGGCCTATCAGGATCTCTATCAGGAAGCGATCCGATTGATGAATTCGAAGGATCTCAAGGCCTTCAACCTGAACGAGGAATCCGAAGCCACGAAAAAACTCTACGGCACCAGCCGTTTCGCCCAAGGCTGCCTGCTTGCGCGTCGTCTCGTGGAACACGGTGTGCGTTTTGTGGAAGTGCAGCTCGGTGGTTGGGATACCCACTACGACAACTTCACCGCTGTCGAAGGACGCTGCAAAGAGTTCGACCAAGCCTACGCCGCGCTCATCACTGACCTCGACAAACGCGGAAAACTCAAGGACACATTGGTCGTGGTAGCGACAGAATTCGGTCGCACGCCGGAAATCAAGGCCGAGCACAAGGACGGACGGGATCACCACCCCAGCGCCTACACCTGCCTGCTGGCGGGTGGTGGCATCAAGGGCGGCTACAAACACGGTGAGACCGATGCCAGCGGCGGAAAAGTCAAAGCCGATCCCGTTACGGTGCAGGACTTCAATGCCACCATCGCCAAGGCGCTGGGATTACCTCACGATCTTGTTATCATGTCACCATCGAAGCGCCCATTCAAGATCGCTGACAAGGGAATGCCTGTAGACAAAGTCTTCGCCTGACCTTTTTCCGAGTAGCCGCAGAAAAAAGATGGAGCGCTCCGCTGTGATTTGGTGAGTCGAACCTAAGAAATCAGCAGCTCTCTGGTCGCACTCAGTTCCGTGGCTTGAGTGCGATGCGCAGGCAAAGTCCGATCCACAGGATCAACAAACCAGCGGCCCACAGGGGAATTCCCAGACGGCCGCTGAGAGTCAATGCAGCAGCCGAGCCTTTGGCGGAGCGATTCGAACCTGTGCCAGTAGTAGGACTGGCTGATTTCGGTGGTGCGATGAGATCACTCGCATTGAGCATGGGCTTACCGACCTCGCTGCGCAGCGCGGCGACCTGTGCGGCAGTAACGGGACTGGCTTGGTTGCCGAAGTTGTTGCGGATGTAAGTTAAAACCGCTGCGATCTGATCATCGTTCTGGTGCGCTTGCGGCGGCATCACCAGATTGTATTCGGTGCCTTTAACCTTGATCGGTCCCATCAAGCCGCGGAGCTGGATGCGGATCAGGTTTTCCACCGGACCGGTCACCCACTCCGATCCCGCGAGCGGCGGCCCGACTCCGGGCGCACCCCCACCATCGGCACCATGGCAGGCCATGCAGCCAGCGAACTGGGTTTTGCCCAGAGCCATCGTTTCCGGAGAGACGGCGGCCGCAGTCTCAGGGCTGGCGGCAGGTTCCGCGGTGGAAACCATCATCAGACCCGAGTTGTCATGACCCGGCATCGCGCGTGATTGACTGACCTTCATCGGAACGACTTTCTTTGGGCTTTTCTTCACCGGCGCTTGTTTTTTCAGAGTAGTCAACCACTCGACCATATCCCTGGCCTCACGGGGCTTGAGCAAGCCCATCATGGGAGGCATGGCGGAGAGGGGCGGTGACATTTCCTTGATGTCCGCGCGATTGACCCGCGAGATGCTCTCGCCCACATCGATATCGATGAAGTCCTTGGTTTCCTGTACAATGATGCCGCCCACCGCCTTGCCATTGTTCAACGTGGCAGACACCACACCGTAACCTGCGGCAACCTTGGCGCCGGGAACCATCATCGATTCGATCATGAAATGGCGGTCACCCCGCGCGCCCACGCCGGCCAGGTTTGGACCGGCTTCGCCGCCGGCCTCATGCCCTTGACCGGCACGATGGCAGCGCATGCACTCGGCGGGATGCGAGAGATAAATTTGTTCACCGCGTTTCGCATTGCCACCCTCCATGGCGATTTTCCAGGGAGCCAGCATGTCATCGGCGGGCAACGAAGCCTTCCAATTGGCCAGCGCTTTTTTCACCGATGCCTCCGTGCGGACCTCAGCGGTTTCGAGCAACTCGATGGCGTAAGGCAGCACACCCTTCGCCTGGGTCAGGGCTCCCAGCCCCTGCACGATTTCCGCTGCAGCGCTATCGCCCGGGATTTTAGCGAGCAACGACCATGCGCCTTGGGCCATTGCCACCTCCTTGCTCTGCAGCCACTTTTTTAAGGGTGCCAGTGCCGCTTGTGGTTGACGCTTCACCATTTCCTGCAGAGCCGCCAGAGCCAGCAATGGATCAGCATCATTTGCCCATGCGGACAGCGCACGATCGACATCGGCAGGATTTTTCTGACCATAGAGCTCAAGCGCCTTCGCACGCGCCGCGCCCGGCAAGGTCTTGTTATCCACCAGTTTTTGCAAATCCGTGGCACCCAGGCCAGCGAGATTCAATTGATATTGCTCGACCAAGCCTAATGCCTTCGCCAATACCGCACCACCACCGCGAATCAAAGCAGGCAATCCGGCACTCAACACCGGCTTGATTTCATCCGCCGAACGCTCTGCCAAGGGTGCCCAGCGGCCGATCGATTGCTCCACCGGAAATGGTTTGCTCCAAGATGCCAGAAGTCGAATCGCCTCCTCACGCACGCTCGCGGGCAGCTCCTCATCACTGGCAACTTTCAACAGACGTTCCGCATTCTTCGCCGTGCCCAGACGATAGGCACTGTGCAACAAACGACGCCACATCATTTCCGTGCGCTTCACTCCTTTGGTGTCATCCAACAACCGCGCCACGGCGGGTCGACATTCCTCCAACATCTGATCGTGAATCGCACGGATCGCCTCATCGGCCACACGGGGATTTTCATCGACGACGAATTCCTGCAATAATGGGCTCTTCATGCGGCGCAGTGCCACGACCATGGCCAATCGCACGGAGGGATCGGTTTCGGCACGCAAGGCGTTGAATTCCTGCTCCTTCAACAACTGCGACAGGGCATAAGAACCGGCATGCCGCAGAAACGGATCCTTGTCCTGGTTCGCTTTCAGCACTCTCAAGATCTGTGGCACGAAGGACTTGTCACCTTGGCGGGCAACCAGCAATGCCGTATAAAACACCACGCGCGCCGATTCATCTTGGAGCAAAGCGTCGATCCCCAGATTCGACATCGGCAGGCCTTTGACATCCGCCAGCATCTTCAATGCCTGCGTGCGGATCTCGGCATCTGGATCTTTGAGCCGATCCATCAACAAGTTGGCGGCCAGTTTCATTTGGCTCGTATCGGGCTTAGCGGCCGAGCCGTCGGCCAAGGGAGCCGGCACGATGCCACGACGGGCGATCACACCCACGCCCCACAACGAATGCAAACGCTCCATGGGCTTGCGCGATTGCAGTCCGGTTTGAAACACTGCGAACCCATCGGGACGACGGGAAAGTTCCACCTGGGCGCGCAAACGCACACGCATGTCTGGATGCGATAACATGCCCGCCAACTCGGCCGTAGTGCGTTTTTGGAAGCCCTCGGCAAACCATTGCCTGGTCTGTTTTACCGCATCCGGCAGATAGGTGTTCTTTTCCGCATCAAGCGAATAAATACGACCATCTTCATGAGAAGTCCATCCACCCATATAATCGGCGACAACCAGTTTTCCATCATAGGAATATTCGACATCCGTGGCTGCAACACCCCAGTTGAACTCACGGGCATCGACCAATTTCATGCCAGCTCCTTCCGGTGCGACACTGAATGAATAAATCCCCGATCCGGCGGAAGCACCGCGATAATCACAAATAAGGAAACGCCCCACCTCCGATTCCAAAAATCCGGCCCCCGGATGATACGTGAGACCAGAGGGACCGCTGGTGAGATTGGCCATCGTTGGCACGATATAGGCGGGTTGCTCATCATTTTGCGGCTCCCACATGCGCTCGGCCATCCAACGATTGACAGGATGAGCTTCCAGTCCGATCTGCTTGTAAAACGTATGCATGGCCTGGTGCTCCATTTGCCAACCACTATCGCCACCAGGCACGAGGTAAACCACGCGCGCCTTGTCTCCCTGATCGGAATTGTTATCGACGCTGATGGCATTGCCCTGGGCATCGAAGGCGATCTCCTTGGGATTACGCAGACCGGTGTGGATCAGTTCGAAGTGGGAACCATCGGGCTCGAAACGGAAGGCCGCTCCCTCGTTCGGATAATGATAGGCTTTGCCTTCCTTGGTCGTAAAACTCAGAGCGCGGTCACCCACCGTGCCGTAAATCATGCCATCAGGACCTAACGCAAATCCATTGAGATCGTGACCGCTCAGGGAAATGCGCACACCAAAACCGCCTTGCAGGATTTTTTTCTCATCGGAAATGCCATCGCCGTTTTTATCGCGCAGGGTCCAGATGTTCGGAATGCTGGCGAGATAGACCGTTCCCTCCATGGCAAAAACACCGGCTGCAGTACCATCGAGCACGTCATTGAAGCCATCGGCAAACACCTTGCTTGTCTCGCAAACGCCATCACCATCTTGGTCGACCAGCAAACGCACGATCTCTGATTTCTCTGTGAGCTTGGCAATGGATTTTTTGTCTTTCCATTTCTCATGCAACTTGCGCCGGTCCTCGACTTTTTGCGCGGCAAGATCGTCGAGATACCAGTAAAGATTGTCGCGATCGTCCTCCACCCCGAAGCGGAAGCGGTGGGTTTCCGAAACGTAGATGTTGCCCTTTTCATCGAAACAAAGAGCTGTGGGGGAAGTGACTTTCTGCTTTTTGTAATCCGCCATGACCTTGGCCGTCACGCCTTCGGGAATGGTCACACCGGGCAACACGGGCGTCGATACAAGGCCCTTGGTGTAGGGCTTGTTGCCCTTGGTCACTGGCGGAAATTTCTGGTTCATGTAGTCGGTGAAAATGATATGATCCACCGCGATCATGCCCCATGCGCCGCATTCTTCATCGACAATCCGAATGCGTGCTTTTTTCCCCTTCAACGCGGTGACATCCCAGGTCGCACTTTCGCAGCGCAGGGAATTTTTCCCCGTGGCTTCCTTCTCGACCTTACCATTCACGACCAATTGCACGCAGGTTTTTCCCGGCAAGTTTCCGCCACCCAGAAGGAAAACGATGTAGGGTTCCTCGATAGTGAATTCCGCCGATGTCAAAGAACCGGTCGCTTCATCACCGCCGTGGGCGGAGCAAGCAAGACTCTCGCCGGAATAGGCCGTCAGTTCCGACGTCAAGCCCTTGGTGATGCCGGGGATCGGGGCCTTGCCGAAGGCACTGCCTTTTTCCTCCCAGGAGCCAAAGCCATCACCTTCGAAAGATTCGAACAACTTTGTGGCAGCGAAGGCAGGAAGCGCGCTGAGAGCGGTGAAAATCGCCAGGGTGCGGGATGCGTGTTTCATGATCGCCGTTAACTTAGGCAATCCCCGCCCCGACGCAAGGGAAGATTTCCTCAAGATCGTCTATTTTCTACGATGCGTGAAGTGGTTTCCGCTCGGTGACTTGGGGCGCCTGCGCCGGGGCATGCACCGCGGTGCGGCGTTGGACGGCACGCACAAAACTCCGCAGGCCGCGGTGCACCTGCGCGACGAAATCTCCATCGCGCATGCCAATCGCCCGCAACGATCGACCATGCCCCAACCACAACACCGCAGCACAAGCATAGCCGAGAAAATAAAACCACAAACGCTGCCAGAGATTCCAACCGCCGGGATGATCCTGGCACAAACGATCGCGATGGTAACTCACATGACCCGTTTCATCGCGCAAAATCAACCCGCACATGGCGGCGATCGGGTCGTCGCCACAGTGCTTGCGGATGATGCGATAGTATACCGTGCTGATGATTTCCACTTGCAGCAGCACCAGCATCTCGAATTGCGCGCCCATGAAACGACGAACGCGCTGGAATTGGCGGAAAGCAAAGGTATCCGTGACAAAGGTGCCGCGCAGCCGCTTCACGGCACCGCTCAGCAATCGCGAGTGCTCGGCCTCCTCACGAAACCAGAGATCGGTCACCATCTGCGTGTAATTCGAACTTTGCCGATAATTCTCGGCATCGCGCGCGATCAAACGACAAGGGCCACCGCCGTCGCCCAGTTGATATTCCGCCAGCGACCACGCCAACGCTCGGCGTTTTTTCTCCTCCATTTGGAACGGTGCATTCCAGTCCGGTTCGGGACGATGCAGTCGGTTCTTTTCAAAATGCCGGATCCACTTTTGCTGATGTGCGTCTCGTTGTGTTTTCATCATGGTGTTCGCCCGCAGGCATATCCACGTTGGCTCGCCTGTGTGAAGGCGTGAGGAATGAATCGTGAAAAATGCGTGAATCCCGTGTTTGCGCCGACGCTCTCAACAATTCCACCCTTGTCTCGGCCTGCGTCCCTGCTATGTAGTAGGAAAACCACATGAGATCTTTTTCCCGTCGTCAGTTTGTAGCCCTGGGTGCGATGAGCGCTTTGCCCGCCGCAGGGCAATCCAGCCCCGCCATCAAAATGAAACCATCCCACGGCATCCGCATCGAAAGTGTCTACCCGGAATTTCAGGAGTTCCGTTACCGCAGTCCCTACAAATTCGGCGGCATCGCCGTTGATCGAGTGACTCTTCTCAATGTCACGGTCGAGGTCTCCACTGCGTCGGGAAAAACCGTCAAGGGATTCGGCTCGATGCCCATGGGCAATGTCTGGGCCTATCCATCGAAGGAAATGAACTACGATGCCACCCTGGGAGCCATGAAGGCGCTATCCGCGCGCATTGCAACGATTACCCGCGGATTTCGCGAACGCGCGCATCCCATCGAAATCAATCACCAACTCGAACCCGAATATCTCAAGGCCGCCGCCGATCTCACCAAAGAAATGGCGTTACCCACTCCCATTCCCAAACTCTGCACACAGGTCACCGCCAGCGCGTTCGACGCGGCGCTTCATGATGCGATGGGAAAATCGTTAGGAGTGAGTTGCTATGAAACCTATACGCCGGAATTGTTAGGCCATGATCTTGCGCGCTACTTGAATGACGATTTCAAAGGTGAGTCTCTCGCCAAAGCAGTGGATGCCAAACCACGCGACTGGATCTGGATGTTTCATTCGGTGGGTGGAGTCGATGCCGTGACCGAATCCGAGCTTACCTCGCGTCTCAACGACGGCATGCCGGAAACGCTGGGGGAATGGATCAAGTTTGACAACTTACAACGCATCAAAATCAAACTTCAGGGAGAAAATCTGGAGTGGGACATCGCACGCACGGTGGCGATCGACCGCGTCGCGCGCGAAACCTCGCCAACAAAGGATTGGAAGTATTGCGTCGATTTTAACGAACGATGCCCGAACGTCGATTACGTGATGGAATTCCTGCGCAAAGTGAAAGAACAGTCACCACGTGGCTACGCGAGCATTTTGTATTTGGAGCAACCGACACAGCGCGACCTCAAGCAGAATCGCAGCAATCTCATGCATGCAGCGGCCAAGGATCATCCTGTGGTCATTGACGAATCGCTCACCGATCTGGAGAGCCTGCTGCTGGCGCGCGAAATGGGCTACACCGGAGCCTGCCTCAAAGCCTGCAAGGGGCAATCTCATGCCGTCTTGATGGCGGCGGCAGGAAAAAAATACGGCATGTTTCTCTGCGTGCAAGACCTCACCTGCCCCGGCGCATCACTGGTGCACTCGGCAGGCATTGCCTCTCACATTCCGGGATTATCCACCATCGAAGCCAATTCACGACAATATGTACCCTCTGCGAACGCCGGTTGGGAAAAATCGCACCCGGGGATTTTCGCCAGCCACGATGGCAAAATGCATACGAAAGAACTCACCGGTGCAGGGTTGGGCGCGATCGGATAACAAAGCAGCCATGTTCGCGATGATTTCCTCATGGGCTGGAAAAAGACCCCTGCCTTTCTGTCACGGAAATCATCCAAGGAATCAGCTCATGGATTCACAACGTGAATGCCGTTTGACGGTAAAAAGCTCATGCTCCACGATGACTTCTTCTTGGGGAAACATCCTTTCATACTCGGGGAAATGGGTATCTCCGGGATAATCGTGATGCACATGAGTGATGAGCAATGCGTCGAGTAATGGCAGAAACGCCTGATAAATCTCTGCACCACCGATGATGAACACATCGCCCGGCATGCGAATCAGATCCGACAATCCATCGGGATCGTGAATTACATCCACTCCCTCATGCTGCCATGACTTGTCTCGGGTCAGGATGATATTTTGACGTTTGGGTAGTGGCCTGCCGATGGAATCGAATGTTTTTCGCCCCATCACGATCGGATGACCACTGGTCGTTTTTTTGAAGAATGCGAGGTCATCCGGTAAGTGCCATGGCAAGGTGCCATCACGTCCAATCACACGATTGCCCGTCATTGCCACAATACCCACCAGAGAAAAAGGAAGTTTCATGATCAAACCGAGATTGGAGCCTTGATGGCGGGATGGGGATCGTAGTGATCCAGACGGAAATGCTCGAAACGGAATTCCTGAATGCTGGTGATCGCAGGGTCCATCCACATCTGAGGTAATGGCCGCGGCTCACGCGAGAGCTGGAGCTTCGTTTGTTCGATGTGATTCTGATAAAGATGCAAGTCGCCGAAACTGTGAACAAAATCGCGGGCCTCGTAACCGCACACCTGGGCGATCATCATCGTCAACAAAGCATAGGAAGCGATGTTGAACGGAACCCCGAGGAAAAGATCCGCACTACGCTGATACAACTGGCACGAGAGACCACGAACACCATCAGCATTCGGAGCATGGACGAAAAACTGGAACAGGCAATGGCACGGAGGCAGTGCCATCTGATCGACATCGGCCACGTTCCAAGCGGAAACGATATGACGCCGGGAGTCCGGCTTGTCCTTGAGGTTTTGAATGACTTGTTCGATCTGATCGACCACACGACCATCGGGGCATTGCCATGAGCGCCACTGCTTGCCATAGACAGGTCCCAGGTTGCCGTTTTCATCAGCCCACTCATCCCAAATGCTTACGCCATTCTCTCGCAAGTAACCGATGTTGGTGCTTCCCTGAAGAAACCATAACAGCTCGTGAATAATGGATCGAAGATGCAGTTTTTTCGTGGTCACGCATGGAAACCCCTCGCGCAGATCATAGCGGACCTGACGACCGAACACGGCCAAGGTCCCCGTGCCCGTTCGATCATGGCGGACTTCACCGTTTTCTAGAACATCGCGCAACAAGTCCAAGTAGGTTTGCATGGGTGGGAGATTGAGGAAATTTATTTTTAGTTCAAGCCGATTGCGTCAAAAACGCTCCATCCAGGCATTCAGAATCTCCACGGCCGCCGCTTGGTCGATCAGCGCTTTCTGACGTTTGGCGTTCTTACCGGCTTCGTGTAATTTCGCAGCAGCCGCCACCGTGGTGAACGATTCATCGATCCATACCACCGGCAGCAATGGGTGTTGCTCGGACAATTCCTCCATGAAACGACGGGCTTTCTGCGCGGACTCCCCTTCTCTTCCATCGAGATGGCAGGGCAAACCGACAACCAGGGTTTTGATGCCACGTTCGCGGATCACGCGGGAAATGCAGGCATGAGCATCTTGCTTCAGACGGTGAACCGTTTCCACAGGGTGGGCCATGATACCAACCGGATCGGTCGCGGCAATGCCGATCCGCGCATCACCATAATCAATCCCCAAGGCCGGATGAGGAAATTCGGGCATCGTCATCAAAGCAAATGTTCCGGCAGCAAGGGGGAGAGTTTTTTAATCGCATCCGCTTGATGCCTGTTGGCGATCAACAACGCGTCATCGGTTTGAACGACGATCAAATCATCCACTCCCAATAATGCGATCTGACTATTTTTGCGGGCGTTGAACACGATATTATTTTCCGAATCGATTTCCGCAAGGGCGGCATTAGTTGCGTTGTTGTTGCCGTGGACGGGCAGATACTTGGCGATCGAAATCCACGAGCCGACGTCGTCCCAGTCGAACGTAGCCTCGAGATTCAGCACGCGTTTGGCTTTTTCCATCAAAGCGTAATCGATGGAAATGGGAGTCAATGCAGGGAACTGCGTCGCAATTGTTGCTGCAAGATCCGTTGATTGGCGCAATTCGCTGATGAAGTGCGCGAGCTGGGGTGCTTGGCGCGTCAGTTCGCCAATCACGGCCGGGATCGACCAGACGAACATCCCCGCATTCCAACTGAATCCACCCTGCGCAAGGAATTGCTCAGCGAGATCGGCGCTGGGTTTCTCGCGGAAACGTTTGACCTCGTAGGGCATGTTTTCACAATCGAGACCGCTGATACTCGCTTTCTCACCGCGCTCGATGTAGCCATAAGATGGGCAGGGCCAAGTGGGCTTGATGCCAATCGTGACAAGCCCATCACAACGCGAGGCGGCCTTAAGCGCGTCGCGCATGACAGATTGGTAAGCTTCCGTGTTGGTGATCAATTGATCGGAAGGCAGTACCATCATCAGAGCTTCCGGATCACGTGCGGCGATGAGGCCAATCCCCAAGGCAACAGCTGGTGCGGTGTCACGTTTGGCGGGTTCTGCAATGATATTGGCGGCTGGAATTTGCGCTGCGATCTCTCTCACAGCCGCC
Source organism: Akkermansiaceae bacterium (assembly GCA_049240965.1). GTDB lineage: Bacteria > Verrucomicrobiota > Verrucomicrobiia > Verrucomicrobiales > Akkermansiaceae > UBA956. The sequence goes on along the minus strand of JBMLRP010000004.1, from coordinate 34,203 downwards.
ACCTGTTTCTCATTGGTAAGGATCAAAATGTTTTCGAAAGGAACCAAGCCTTCGAGACGAGAAATCGTCTGCTCGAGAAGAGTGCCAGTGCCAAAAAGATCGAGCAATTGCTTCGGTTGATGATCACGACTCAGAGGCCAAAAGCGAGTTCCAGAACCACCAGCGAGTATGAGAGCGTATGTATGAGAAAGATCGGACACAGTTTGATACTAGTGGATCTTGCCGATTTCAGCAAACATTTCTCTCAAGGAAATCGATCATCGCAATTCCTCAATCGAGTAAATCAGGCCGATTTTTCCTCGTACGCACGAGCGCCTGCGCGCGCTGCCACTCGGCAATCAAACGGTGGTTACCGGAAAGCAACACATCAGGCACTTTGTATCCTCGGAATTCCGCCGGTTTGGTATATGCTGGTGCTTCCAGAAGATTCTCCTCGGCAAACGACTCTTCGACGCTGGATCGCTCGTCACCCAGCGCTCCCGGAAGCAGGCGTACAATCGCATCGCTGACCACCGCTGCGGCAATGGCGCCATTTGTCAGCACGTAATCGCCGATACTCAATTCCACATCGATCAATTGATCAATCACCCGCTGATCGACACCCTCATAATGACCACAAACAAATAACAGGTGGGAATGTTTCGCCAACTCCCGTGCGACCGCTTGTTTGAAAACTTTTCCCTGCGGTGTCATGAGAACCACCAAAGTATCAACACCGCGCAAATCCTCGATGGCGGAGAACAATGGTTCCGGCTTCAGCAACATCCCCGGCCCTCCACCACAGAGCGTGTCATCCGTTTTCTGATGCTTGTCCGTCGCCCAATCACGCAACTGATGCGCCCGGATTTCCACCACCCCCGCTACCTGCGCGCGTTTGATGATACTCTCGCTGAGTGGCGCCAAAGCAATCTCGGGAAACAATGTCAGGATATCGATTTTCATGGACGACAGGTCGATGTTAATCCACAAGCAACAACTACGCAACACCAGGGACAGTTCATGAAAATGGAATGATGAGTGTTTTTTGAAAAATCGTGATTTGTTTTCCGCTTAGCCTTGATGAACTGACTCCCCTCGTACCGAGGAAGCTCCCGTAAACATTTTTCTCATTTCCTCACGATAAACTGACGGCGATCTACCATTCATTTTTTTGAAAAATCGACTGAAATAAAACTCGTCATTGAATCGCAGGATTTCAGCGATTTGTTTCATTTTCATGTCGCCATATGTCACGAGAGCAAGAGCCTTTTCATTGATGCGTCGGGAGATGTATTCTTTGGGGCCGATTCCGATATTTCGAACAAAGGACGCCGAAAATGCATCGACCGACATTCCCTGGGCCTCAGCCAGAGAGGAAAGTCGGATATCGGCCCCGAGTTGACTTTCCATCAACGAAAATGCCTTGTTAAATTGCATATGTGTCGCCAAGTGATTGCGAATCACATCATCCAATTCAGGAAGCGCCTTTGCCAACCAAAAGAGAATGGTTCCTCTCAAAATCAGCAAATCAGACATGCTGTAGTGACGATTGATTTTTCGCCACGGCAGCCATTCTTCGGGCTGAAAATGACCGATTTTTCGCGGACCACGGTCTTTCCAATCCAACAACGGATCGACACCCGGCAACCATTCGCAACTCAACTTAAAAAAAAGAAGATCGCATTTGCTCGTGCATTGCCGCTCAACGGGAGTATTTCCGGGAAGAAACCAAATTTCTCCGGGTTCGAGATGATAAATCTCACCATGATGAACGATCGATCTTTTACCACTCAAGGGCATCTCGATGTGATGCAAAAAATCGCTTTCACGTCGACCCTTGGAATCCCATTCCGCTCCCACCGTGGCAGAAAAAAAGCCACGCAAGTGAATGCGGAATTTTCCCGCGAGACCAACATCAGGCTCTTCCTCAGAGCAGGAAAACAAACTGCGAACGCCCACTTCCGATCGACGATCGGTCGTATCAATGAGTTTCATGCAGGAAAAAGTACATCATTTCGATGGGGACATGCGAACACAAATCTTGTTCTACCGAACCTTGATTGCGCACCCTGCTGGAAAAGTGCATGATTTTACCGAATAATTGCATGGCATAGCAGCCAAGTCATCGTGTACAAGGTAGCACCCTACTAAAACAGCCCGATTCGTCACCCGCTGTCTTAGGAAAACCCACCTGTAACGTCGCAAAATACTGATCCACGCTCTACCGATTATCACCTTTCTCGTTCATCTGATGGAAAGAGAAAAAACTCATCAACCCATTCAATAAAACCCACTTAACATGAAACCACAGCTCAAAAAAGGCGTTCGTAATCCTTATCTTCATTTTGTCCTGGCCACGTGTCTTGTCTCAGGCTCCATCCATGCGGAAACTCTCGATTTTAGCGGCACCGGCACGGTGCGTATGCTTGCATCCGACTGGGTTGATTATCTTGGCGGATCTGGCACTTTCAATGCCGGTGTGAACGATGGCGGACGACTCTACTGGCGTGGATCCGCTGGAGACGGTCAGTATATGCACTTCAATCTGTCGCGCCTTTCGGGGTTGACGGTATTGTCACCTGCATCAGTTACTTTACAAAATACCAATGCCAATTGGGGCGGAGGGGTGTCGGATTCTTACATCGCCACGGCGAACGGCGGTTGGTCAGCTACTTATGGATCTGGGATTCCCGGAGCAACTCCGATCACCGATGCCACCAATGCCACAGGCAGCTACCCATCAGATACATCCGTTACATGGTCCATCGGCAGTAGCGGTTTCCAAAGTCTCGTTGATAATGCAGCCAACTTTCATGGCTTCGCCATCATTGGCGGAGCAGGCTCGCAGATGCATTTTAACAGTCCATTGAGTCCTTTCTTGGAAGTCGCTACCAATGCGCCGATGTCCAGCGTGATCACCGTCAACGGCGGAGTGTCATGGAATGCATCGAGCTACTCCTTTAACAACGGACTCCTGACCCTCAGCGACTCTGTAGCAGGAGATATTTCAGGTGCTGGTGCGGTCACCATCAATGGATTGGGTTCCGTTTTCGTGAATGGAAATGGCGGTGACAATCGCTACTGGGCCATCGACTCCACAAGGATTAACGCTGGTGGCCATCTGACCATGCATGGTCACTCCCACATTCACAACCTGACGCTCGCCGGCGGCGAACTGGGAGGCATACGCCCCAGTGGCACCTGGGGAGGATGGACATTCGACGATGCAACGACCGTGACCGGTAACACCGTATCGACCATCAGCGCGCAGCAAGTGAATCTCGACAATGGAAACATCACCGTGGATGAGGGATCAGCGCTGAACTTCACTGGATCCATCCGCGCTGGAGCCTTGACCAAGTCGGGTGATGGCGCGATGACGGTGACCGGCTGGAACAGTTCGAGTGGCGGTATCACACTGAATGGAGGAACGTTTACCGCATCGAGATCTGCACAAGACAATGGCATTCACACACTCGGATACGGCCCGCTGACCATCAACAACGGTGCCACCTTCGTCACGAATCAGAACTGGACTACCAGCAGCGAGTGGAATGGCAATAGTGTGGGATCCATCACCATCAATCAAGGGGGCACTTGGTCGATTCTGAACCTCGCCCAAACCATCAAAAACGGGTTGTTTCTGAACGGGGGCACGATCATTTCCACGGTATCCAATGCAGATTGGGGCGCCTTGCATATCAAGAGCGATGTGACCGCAGGCGGAAATGCCATTTCCACCGTATCGGCAGATACTGCTCTCAACTGGACACGCACTTTCACGGTCGATGCCGGCAGCCAACTCAACTACTCAGGAGTCATTCACAACCAGATAACCACCAATGGTGGCATTAACAAAGCTGGTAGCGGAACTTTGGTGCTTTCAGGCGCGAATAGCTTCAGTGGACAACTCAGCATCAATGCGGGAACCGTTCTTGCAACCAGCAGCACAGCCCTGGGCGTAGGTGGACACAATGGAACCACGATGTCATTTGTGGGAGATGGTGCCACACTCGCTCTGCAAGGCGGCATCAGTCTGGACGAGCACTTTCATGTCTGGGGCGCGGGAGTAGGAGGTGCCGGTGCCATCCGCAGTATTTCCGGCAATAATGCTTTTACCAACGCTCCTGGCGGTGGAGCAGGATACTGCTTGCGCAGTGATACCACCGTCGCCGTGGAAGCAGACACTCTTACCGTATCAGGATTCTATCAGGACGGCGGTAGCTACGGACTGATAAAAACTGGCGCGGGCACTCTGAAGCTGACACAAATCAACACCTACACTGGCCCTACGACGGTCAATCAAGGCAAACTTCATCTCGATGCATCAGGCGGAGACGGACGCATCAGAGGTTCCCTCACTGTCCAACCAGCGGGAGTTGTAGAAATTACGGGAGACGGAACGGGTCTCGGATACAAAGGTGAACTTTCCTCCGTTTCCATCAACGGTGGCACGATCACCAGTGCAAGTGCCATTCACGTTTGGGGCATTGCAGATGGTCTTACCATGACAGGTGGTCTGCTCCAGAGTAACGGCGGCACCAGCGATCCTGTTGGTCCTCAACTCGAATGGAACCGAGTCAATGTCAACACTCTCGCAAGCGCCAACAGCTCTGTCATCGCAGGGCGTATCCGCATGCGTGCCGACAATGGATACACCGGGATTTTGTTCAATGTTGCCAACGGCGATGCCGCGGAAGATCTCCGAATCACTGCCGCAGTGACGGAAGCTTCCAGCGGAATGGGCATTACCAAAAACGGCGCGGGAACCATGACTCTCCGTGGAGCAAACTCTTACAGCGGAACGACTACTGTCAATCAAGGGACCCTGATTGTTGGCAATGGCACATCTTCCAGTAATTTGGACAATGGTTCACCTGTCGTTGTTGCCGTGGACTCGGTTCTTCAGCTTGACTACTCGGGCAGCGATGAAGTGGGAAGTTTGGTAATCGATGGCGTCGATCAGGGGAGCGGCACTTTCAATGCCACCACTCATCCCGGAATATTGACGGGCACGGGATCTCTCGTCGTTCTCGCCAATGACGGCATCTGGACCGCCACTGAAAGCGGAAACTGGGGGACACAGGCGAACTGGCAGAATGGAGGAGTCGCCGCTGGACAAGATAAAACGGCATCCTTCATTGGAGCAACGGGAACCACCATCACCCTCGATTCAAACCGCTCGATTGGTAACCTGACGTTCTCCACATTGGACTACACGATCACAGGCGCATCGAGAACACTCACTCTTGATTCACTGAATGGATCGACGATTGCAGTCGAGACCGGCACCACGGCAACGATCAACTCCAAGTTGGCATCCTATGGAGGTGTCACCAAAACAGGTGGTGGAACGCTCAAGCTCTATGCAGGAAGCGGCGATAACTTTGCAGGAATTTACAATCATAACCTCAACAGCCTCGATATCCAGTCGGGAACGGTAGAACTCAACAGCCAGTATATTACCCTTGGACAAGTCAACATTGCCTCGGGAGCAACGCTGTTCGCGACTGTGCCATGGGCCACAGGTGCCAGCAATCCTTGGTTCAACGGTCGCACCGCAGGTCCGATCATTGTGCAGAACGGCGGAACTCTTGCCACGAATACGGTAGCCAACAGTATTGTCAGCGGCCTCACTCTGCTGGGTGGCAGTGTCACGGGAACCCATCCGCCCAATAGTGACTGGGGACACTTCATTATCGCTTCCGCTGTCTATGCTGAAGGTGGTGAAACTTCGACTATCTCGGCAGAACTCGCCCTTCCCGGATCTCAAAACTTCAATGTATCCAGCGACAGCTCATTGATCGTCAGCGGTCCGGTCCACGACCGACTTGCAGCTGCGGCGGGAGCTGTTGTGAAATCAGGCACAGGTTCGATGACGTTGTCAGCCTCGAATGCTTACACCGGAAACACCACGATTCTGGCAGGAACATTGACTCTCGGTAACGGAACGTCAAACTCCAATCTTGCCGATGGTGCTGACGTCATCGTCGACACAGGAGCAACACTACAACTGAATTTCAGTGGCAGTGATACGATCGATGAACTTACCCTCGGTGGCGTGGCGATGTCGCCCGGCACTTACACTGCAGCGAACTCAGGCGGCTTCATTACCGGCACAGGTTCTCTCACCGTGACAAACGGACCCATCAGCGATCCTTTCCTGAGCTGGATCGAATCCACCTGGCCGAATCTCTCCGATAAAACCTTGTCGGGAGATCCTGACAATGACGGAATTTCCAACCTTCTCGAATTCGTGCTGAAGGATGGAGATCCATCGGTTTCGAATCCGGTCATCTTGCCTGCGGTCGATGCCTCAGGAGCCAATCTTGTCTTCACCTTCTACCGCAGAAGCGCTTCAGCCGCTGATACGACGCAAACCTTCGAATACGGCACCAACCTCAGTGGCTGGACATCGTTGGCAATTCCGGGGGGCACAGGAGTCACTGTCACGGACCAGAGCAACGGAATGGAAAAAGTCGAGGTTTCTGTATCAAAAGGTTCTAACACAAGTTTGTTCGGCCGCCTCAAAGTGGTGAAATAATCTCATTCCTTTTTACGATCGCGGGGATGCTTGGAAAAAGCATCCCCGCTTTTTGTCTCTGATCGCCAAGGAAAAACCCATAGTATTTTCAGCAAGTAATCGAACAGCCAAAACACTTCTCATTTTTACCAATACTTTTTTATACCATATGAAAAATATGATTCATCGTTTTTTTACAGCCAATTTACGCACTGTATTTTTTACTATCATTTCATCCGTATCCTTGCATAATCCACTTTTCGCGCAGAAGAACGATCTCGAAACCGTATTTCGACATCCGCCCGAGGATGCGAGACCGGGAGTTTGGTGGCATTGGATGGGCACCAATGTCAGCGCAAAAGGGATCACGGCAGACCTTGAGGCCTTTGCCGCGGCAGGCATCGCATCGGCTACGATTTTTGGCATGGCTGATGTCTGCACGCCATGGGCCGGACATATTGAGAACTCACCGACTGACGGATTACTCGCATTTACCGACCCGTGGTGGAAGTTGGTGCGTCATGCTGCCGCCGAGGGCAAACGATTGGGCATTGATATCGGAATCCACAACTGCCCCGGCTACACGAGCACAGGCGGACCCTGGATCACCCCGGAATTGGCGATGCAGCAGATTTTCTCCTCAAGCACCGAAGTGGAAGCAGGAAAAACCTTTGATGGGATTTTGCCCAAGCCCACCATCAAACCTGAAGGCGACATGTTGTTTCCCATGATCAACAAAGTGACGGGGAAACTGGAAAAGCCCGTGATCGAGGGGCGGAAAACCTTTTGGCGAGATATCGCCGTTTTAGCTGTGCCGAGTGACGGTATCATTGCCAAGGATGCGGTGATGGACCTCACTCGTAACATGGATGCTCAGGGCCGATTGACATGGACGGCGCCAGCGAGTGGAAAATGGACTATTCTGCGATTCGGCCACACCACCATGGGAGCACTCACACAACCGAATCAGTGGGAGGTGATGGGATTGGAATGTGATAAGATGAATGCCAAGGCGGTGGAATTTCACCTCAATCACGTCATAGGCAGACTCAAGGAGCATCTGGGTCCACTGATGGGAACGGGACTGCGCCACGTGTTGCTCGACAGCTATGAGGCGGGAAAACCTTCCTGGACGCCACTCATGCCCCAGGAGTTTGAGAAACGCCGCGGTTACGCGATTCGAGCATTCCTGCCCACGTTCGCAGGACGCCAAGTCGGCAGTGAAGCGGAGACAAATCAATTTCGGGCCGACTTTGATCGCACAATCGCCGATCTCTATCGAGATGTTCTCTTTGTCACGATGGAAAGCATGCTTGCTGCAAAAAAAATTCGTTTTGTTTGCGAACCTTACGGCGGTCCCTTTCACACGGGAGAAGTCGCTCCCCATGTGCACCGCGTGATGACAGAGTTCTGGTCCGGCAATGAATTTTCGAATGGCATCCAAAGCGGGATCCTGAATGCAGGCGATGGTAAAAAACACAACATCCTCGAAGCCGAAGCCTTTACCGGAGCACCCGGAAACAGTCAATGGACAGAAACACCGGCGTGGCTCAAGGGCGCCGGCGATGGCGCATTTTGTGCGGGTATCAATCGCTTCATCTTGCACACCAATCCGCATCAACCGTGGGGTGAGCGGATCAAACCGGGAATCACCATGGGGCAGTGGGGCACACATTTTGGTCGCACTCAAACATGGTGGGAACCCGGCAAAGCATGGCTCGCGTATCTGGCGCGCTGCCAGGCGTTGCTGCAATGGGGCACATGCGAAACAAAAAATGCATTTTCGCAAGTCTCGATCGATGGCGGCACGCGAGTCAGAAGCGTCCACCGCAAGCAGGGAAATCAGCACGCGTTTTTCATCGCCAATCTGGAGAAAAAAGCCGCAAGAGTGTTGGGGGCATTTCGCGTTGGCAACCAAGTGCCAGAGCTCTGGGATCCCGTCACGGGAACTACGCGCTCACTCACCGATTTCCGTTATGAGGCTGGTTCCATACGCTGCCTGTTAGAAATGGAGCCACAGCAAAGCTACTTCATCGTTTTCCGTAAAGCGTCGACCGCCGCCAAGCCATCGAACCGAAATTTCCCAATAACGCGAGAGATTGAAACAATGCGAGGTTCATGGGAGGTCGGTTTTGATCCCGCATGGGGTGGCCCGGATCGTGCGATGACATTTCCCGAATTGACCGATTGGACCCAGCATGCCGAGCCGGCGGTTCGTTATTACAGCGGCACGGCAGTCTACCGCAAAACATTTGCTATCGCCTCTCCCCCGCAAGAAGAATCATTACTCCATCTCGGGACGGTCCAACACTTGGCAGAGGTGCGGTTGAACGGACGCAACCTCGGTGTGGTCTGGTGTGCTCCGTGGCAGATTCGTGTGCCAGCAGGTCTACTCAAGGCTTCCGGCAATCAACTGGAAATTTCCGTCACCAATGTCTGGTCGAACCGATTGATCGGCGATGAACAACAACCCGAAGATTGTGAGTGGTTGCCCGGTCACATGGGAGGAAAATACTTGAAGCGGTTTCCTGAGTGGTTCGTCAAAGGAGGCAACCGTCCTTCCTCGCAAAGAGTGACATTCACGACATGGAATTATTTCACCAAAGACTCGAAGCTCGCGCCGTCCGGATTGTTAGGGCCGGTACGATTGATGGCGCAAGATTGGCACCAGCAAACATCCAGCATTACTGAAGAATTGGCGGCACAAATCCCCGTTCATGAAGAGTCAGAATCCCCTGACGGTTTTGAACTGGATCTACCGCAAAAAAAATCTCTGATTGATCTGAGTGGAACCGAAGAAACCGGACCGACCCAAGGAGCCAGTGGATCAAGCGATGCCAGCCCCATCTTGAATGGTACGACTCGAAACGGCTCAGGCACAGCTGAAACCAAGGACGATGGGAAAACCTATCGTGGTTATGGAAATGGTAACAGCCTGTTGTTTCGCATCAAAAATCCACAAGGTGCCAATCTATCGGAAATTCGCAGTTTCGCCGGACATACCGATGCGCGCGCCAGCCAGAATTACAGCGTGTGGATCGCCAAAGCGGATGCGCCCGGAAAATTCACGAAGGTCAAAGAAGTGAAAGCGCAGAGCTCGGGTGGTGGCACACAGTTGCGAGTCGCGGTCCATGCAGAGAAAGTCGTCGCAGTGCGATTGGATTTCGGCGATGGTCCCTCCGGCTTTAACGTCTATCGGGAAATTTGTCTGATCGGCGGCGCAACCAAATAATCGATTGTTCACATGTGTTTTTTGAAAGCCGCCCCCCTCTTCGTCTCGTCTATCGTTTGCATCGCCGGCGCAGCGCATGCGATTGATCTCGTCAAAATATCAGGCGTCAGCAAAGATTCCAACCGTGCGGGATTCGTATTTGCTGCCGCGAAACAACGGATCGTCACGGAACAAATCACGATTCCGCACGAAGTCTCTTCGGTATGTTCTTTTGTGATCGATGACGGTCCTGATGCCGTGGATGTCGTTTTTCAGTCGGGCATCAACGAAGCGGGAGGAGCCTGTGGCTTTTCCAAAAGCGGAACCGGCACCTTGCGGATCGAAGGCGATGTTTCACTAGGGGGAGTGATGACGATCTATGAGGGCATTCTGGATCTATCGGCAGCCCGGCTGAGAGAAGGCGCGCGCATCAACCTGATGGGCGGCGCGAAACTGATCGAGCCCTCCCAAAGCTCATCGAAAATCGAACTCTATCGGAATGGGGAAAAGGTTGATGGCAAATCGCGCCGAACCGACTGGATGTCCCTGAAATACGGCATTTTCAGTCACTACGTCTGGAACGGCTACGGCATGACCGCATTTCGACCTAACGAAGATGGCACGGTCGCAAAAACCATCGATGAACTTGCCAATGCCTTCGATGTCACAAACTACGTCAATCAACTGATCGAAGCCAAAGCGCAGTATGTGGTCTTCACGGCATGGCATTCAGGCACTTGTCCATTGTTTCCCAGTGCTGCCATGAAAAAATGGGCACCAGATCGCGTCAGCTGTCCCCAGCGCGATTTGCTGGGTGATCTGTTGGACGAATGCCGCAAACGAGGCATCCCCGCATTTTTTTATTGTCACCCCTATCAACCCGTGGTCGAACCGCACAATGACTGGATCAATGATCTGTTCGCAGAACTGATCGACCGCTACGGCGACAGACTCCACGGCTTGTGGATCGATGAAAACTTCCAGGACTGTACTCAGGACAAAGTGGTCGATTATCCGCGCCTGATGCGCACGATCAAAGAACGCAATCCGGACTTGATCTTAACTCATAATAATGGCGGCTTCCAGAGCTATGGCGTGGATGAAGGCGTACAGGAAGTGCAATGGGAATTCCATGAAGGACGGGAGTCCTCCGTCTATCAAATTTTTTCCCAAACCGCAAAATCTCCCGAGGACATGCTCATCACCACCGCGATTCAGGCGGCCGCGAATCGGATGGGAGGAGGAATCCAATGGAGCATCGATGCCTTGGGAGGAAGCGGAGAAAAAAAAGGAGGACTCGATCCGGCTGCCAGGCCGATTCTCGATGGATTTGTGAAATTGCTGACACCCATCGCCGAATCGATCCATGGCACGCAGGCGAGCACTTCCTTCCTGCCACCCTATCGTGGAGTGGTGGTTCGCTATGCCGACCTCACATGGGGCGTCGCCACAAAATCAGCGGATGATCAAAAAGAATATCTCCATGTGCTCAAGGCGCCTGAGGGACCTACATTACAACTGCCACCTGCGGCCGATGGAAAAGTTTTTTCAAGAGCACGATTGCTCGATGGTGGTCAGGTCTTGCAAATGCAACAAAGCAATCGAGGCATCTCCCTTACCCTGCCCCAAGGAGTCGAGTGGAAGAAACCGGACACTGTCATCGTCATGGATGCCATGACACCGGGAGCCGTGGGCTGCGTGAATAATACGAGTCGCGCCATTCGCTATGAAGGTCCATCCTGGAGATATGATCGCAACCTTGCTCGAAGAGAATACCGGGGTGATCGCCATGAAGCCTCCGCGAATGGGAGTGCCTTCCATTTCACATTCGAGGGCACGGATGTCGCATGGATCGGCACCAATGGACCGGAATCCGGTGAGGTGGAGATATCGATCGATGGGGCAACCCAAGGCAAAATCAACTTGCAGAGTGAACGTGTTACTTCTGGCATTCTTTATTCCAAAGCGAATCTGGCACGCGGCAAGCATACACTTTCCGTAATCAAACGAAGCGGCAAGTCAATCCATGTGGATGCTTTCCGCGTGAGCGACCTGATCAATGATGGAGATCCTGATTTTATTTTCTCGGAGACCAGTCGGCACGACGCACGCTCTGCCGCTCTCGAGGGACTATGGGAACCGCGCGGCGCGTCATGGATCAATGGCCATACATTCACCTTTTCATTTCACGGCACATCGGTGGAAGTGTTGGGCGGATCCGCGCATGGCAGCGGTGATTTGGCATTAACGATCGATGGCAAGGAACATTCCACCGTGCACTGTCACAGTGGACAAACATCCCGCACACTGGCTAGCATCACCGGACTCACCAATCAACCGCACGTATTGATCGGGAAATACATCAATCCCCATCCAGCGGGATTTATTTCCGCGCTTGATGGTTTCATTGTGACGCGCCCTGACTACTGGAGTCAGCAGAAAAACCGTGGAACCGGCGAATGGCAGGATGACGCTCATGTCAGTTTTCTCAAAAATGCGACAGGGCATCTCACCTTCTCAGGATCAGGTGTCGAAGTGATCTCCACACGTGATACGACGGCCCGCACGGCGCATTATGTCTTGGAAAACAAAGACTTTTCCATATGGATGTCGCGCAATCACTACGCACCGGTTGCGATGGTGGGTATGCCTGTTTGTCGGTTTCTCCATCTTTCGCCGGGCAAGCATACGATTCATTTCACCAATGCATCGAACAGTAGTGGCATCCATTACTCCCAAGTCCAGCTCACCATGGATGCTGTGCGTGTGCACAAAGGCGAATCGTCATCGGCAAGCCCGCTGTTTTGGGGTGATGACGCGCGCGGAGGTTCAGGGGAGTGGGACGAGCTTGGCGCGAAAAACTGGAATGATGGAGCCATGTCCGTTGACTGGCAGGATCATGGTGCGATGGATCATTGCGCTGTATTTGCCGGAAAATCAGGTCAAGTGCGCTTGAAGAAGACAGTGCGCCTGAACCGTATGGAATTCCTCAGTGATGGTTATCATTTGCGTGACCACTCCATTCAACTCACGGGTGACAAACCAACAATCTACCTGGCAGAACATGTCACTGCGCATATTGCATCGCAAATTGTCACCACTGACGGAAACGTTCTTACGCCCGGAGTCTATCAAGCAACAACCCATCCCGCATGGCTTTCGGGAAAGGGGAAATTGGTAATCGGGACACCGAAATAGCAACTGCAGGAATCATCGTCATTGATGGTGGTAGCAAACGCGGCTTGATGTTTGGTCCGCCTCACGCGACCGAATCAGTGCCGTATTTTGTTGAAACTTACCTCATGGGTTCGACGTAGCACTACGATGTTACTCTGATTTTTTATGAAACCACCATCATCCTGGCCCTTGCACCTCGTGTGGCTTATCGTTGCGCTAGCATCATTTCTGATGGGTTCCAAGCATAGGCCAGCTTCTTTTCCTGATGAACCGGCAATGTCGTCGGGAACGAAAGCCGGTTTTTCCTCTGAGAGTTCCACCAGCGAGTCGATTGCTTCGCAACAACGCCGCCAACGTGAGAGAGAAAATCCAGAAGGAAACCATGCCGATACGCTCGCCAAACGTCTTGGCGCGAATCTCGACGTTAACCTGGACACTCTGGCGCGCCTCGCCCTGCGGGATCCTAGTCACGTCACACGACGTCTGGCATTTGCACAATTGCTCGAATCGATGACTCCCGAAAATGTCGAGAAAATCCAACAACAAATGACTGAACTGGGTGCCAACGAAGAACAGTGGCGGGACTTCCAATACAGCTTGGGAGCGGTCGCAGGAAAAGCAGCTTTTGAAGATCCCGAGAACCAAAAACGCAATGGTGCTTTATCCGCGATTTTATCCGGCTGGGCCGCTGTCAAGCCGCAAGAAGCTTTGGCGATGTGGGAGAACCTGCCCAAGGAACTCGAAGACAAGCGCGGGGAACTGACTCGAGGTTTGGTCAATGGACTGTCCGACTCAAATCGCCCGCTGGCGACGGAATTTGTATTGCGACTCCAAGATCAGGGCTTCAAAGACACACCAGGTCTGATGGAAATGGTGGCAACCGAGACACTGCGTGCGGACGGCCCCGAAGCGGCGTCCATCTGGTCGGATCAATTGCCTGATGGTGCCATGAAAGGCGCCGCGATGAACCGCATCGCGAATGAATTTGCGCGCAGTAATCCTGAGGCCGCGGGAAAATGGGTGGCTCGTTACGCCGATCAAGATTTCGCCGCTTCTGCGATCGAACGCGTCACCCGACCATGGACACAACAAAATCCTCAGGCTGCCGTGAACTGGCTGGAGTCTTTGCCGGCGGGCAAAGGGCAGAATGCAGGTTTGCAGACCGCTTTTAACGACTGGGAGGATCGTGACCCCGCAGCGGCAACGAAGTATCTTTCCGCCATGCCAAACTCACCGCAAAGGGATACATCCATCAGTGGCTTTACCAGTGGGTACGCATGGCAAAACCCGCAAATGGCCATCCAGTGGGCGGGAAGCATTTCCGATCCAAAACTACGTCAACGTTCCATCACGCAAGCCGGACAAATCTATTTCCGGCAAAACCCGGCCGAAGCTGCAAAATGGTTACAAAACAGCGGGCTTGCACCAGAATTACAACAGCAAATCAGCGGTCAACAGAAACGTTGACATCGAGGTAACGTTTGCTTTCTGCGGAAATCGCTCTAGTTTCTGCAATCCCATGTTCACCATCACAGCCGAAGACATCACCGCTATGGACAAACTCGTCCGTGTGCAATTCGCCACTTCTCTACCGGGAGCTAAACCGATTTCCTTGATTGGCACGATCGACAAAGAAGGACGTACCAATCTTGCACCGTTTTCCAGCGTGGTTCATCTTGGATCGAATCCCGCGTTGTTAGGCATGATCAGCCGGCCGGATCTGGTAGAACGTCACACTCTATCCAATATTCTCAGCACCAATCACTGGACCATCAATCATCTTCATCCGGGAATCCTCGATGCAGCACACCAATGTTCAGCACGTTACCCGCGTGACGTTTCCGAATTTTCCGCCACAGGACTGACGGAAGAATATCACGACGGGTTCCCCTCGCCCTTTGTCGCAGAATCCCGATTCCGCATTGGCATGACTCTGGAGCAAATCATCGACATCACCGCCAACGGCACACAAATGATCATTGGCCGCGTCGCGGTCGTGCAAACCAGTGAGCCCATGCAAACGGATGGCTCGCTCGATTTATCCGCCATGGAATGCCTGGCATCCGCGGCATTGGACACCTACTTCACCCTGCAACCCGAAGCCCGTCTCGCCTATGCCAAGGCTGATCGCGCACCACGTCGCATCTAACAGATGGAAATCACCCTGATCTACCCCCATCAACTGTTTGCCTTGCACCCGGGCGTTTCGCCACGACGTACCGTCTATCTGATCGAAGACCCGCTGTTTTTCGGCAACGATCTACGATGGCCATGCTCGATGCATCGGCAAAAACTGCTCCTCCATCGATTGTCGATGGAAGCCTACGCCCGTAAACTGGCGGATGACGGCTTGATGGTGAAACAGATCAAAGCAGCAGACTCTCAGAAAACAACAAGCGATCAACTGTTGGAAAAAATTCTACCAAAGAACATCAAGGCAATTCACATCGTCGACCCTGTTGATGAAATTCTCAGCCGTAGACTCAAACGATTTTCCGACCAAAAAAACATTTCACTCGTATTTTACGAATCACCTAACTTCCTGAGCCCAAAGGATTTTTTAGAAACGAGTCTTGCCGGCAAAAAGAAGCCATTCATGGCGCGCTTCTATGAGGCGCAGCGCAAAAGGATGCGTCTTTTGTTAGACAAAGACGATGGTCCCGAGGGAGGTCAGTGGTCATACGATGCGGAGAATCGGGCAAAATTGCCCAAACGTCACATCGTGCCGCGAGAACCTCATGCCCACTCCGGGAACTGGCAGCATACCGCGAATGAAATCGAGAGGGATTTTCCACAAAATCCAGGAACAACGGAGGATTTCCGCTGGCCTGTCACGCACGAACAAGCGGAGGAATGGTTGCAGCAGTTCGTCATCGAACGCCTGCACGACTTTGGCATTTATGAGGATGCCATCGCCGTCGATCACACGTTTCTCTATCACTCCGCTATCACCCCCGCGCTCAACATCGGCTTGTTGCATCCACAACAGGTCATCGATGCCGTGATGGCACATCATGATCGCGTGCCACTCAATTCATTGGAAGGATTCGTGCGTCAAGTCATCGGTTGGCGGGAATTCATGCGTGGCATCTATCAATTCCATGGCAACTCGATTCGCCGCAGAAATTTCTGGAACTTCACCCGCCGTATGCCGCAATCGTGCTACGATGGAACCACAGGAATCGCCCCCGTGGATCGGGTGATTCGTTTGCTTTTACGCGAGGGATATTGTCATCATATCGAAAGACTCATGGTGTTGGGGAATTTCTTCCTGCTCTGTCGCATCCACCCCGATGATGTGTATCGTTGGTTCATGGAATTATTTGTCGATTCCTACGACTGGGTGATGGTGCCGAATGTCTACGGGATGTCGCAATTCGCCGATGGTGGCACTTTCACGACGAAACCTTATCTTTCGGGATCGAACTATCTGAAAAAGATGTCGAACGAAGAAAGTGGACCTTGGTGCGACATCTGGGATGGTTTGTTCTGGTCGTTCATCGACGAGCACTCAATGTTTTTCCTGAAAAATCCGCGCCTATCCATGATGGTGCGGACTTGGGAAAAAATGTCCGGAGAAAAACGAGAAAAACATCTTCGAGCAGCGCAGGATTTTATCGCGACCTTGCGATAGCAGGCACGGCGAAGCCGCTTTGGACTGCTGCGAGCAATCGCAGCTTTGCCTGCGCGGGATCCAGTCCAAAGCCTTCGGCGTTTTCACTCACGCTCGATGGCGCCGATATCGGGTTTCTTGCCTCGAAAAGAACGTCCAGAATCCACCCCAGCATCGATCAACGGAGATCCTGCCCTGGGTTTGAGAAAATCAATGATCGGTAAATCGCCATTGGTTTGTCTTGGTCGCATCAATTGTCTTTCATCGAGACTTTCGATGTCCTTCTTTGTCACAGGATTTTTGAAATCAAACGAATTATGACTGACTTCGCATTTCGCGCGATCGATCTGATCCAATTCTTTTCCCCCATGGATGCCGAAATTGTTTTTCAACACATGGCCATAACCCGGAACATTTTTGGCAGGGTCACGAAGACGCCCCAGGAGATTGTAATTGCAGCGATTCCGATAGGCGCTGTTGTGAATGAAATCGATTCCACCCACCTGATGATTGGAATAAAAGCCACTTGATTTATTGCGAGCTGCAATGCAGCCGATGACCCGATGCCGCGGAATCACCGAAGGCAGTTGATCTGCTGGCGCGTATCCATAGCCGCCGACCTTGAAGCCATTGCCATCACCGAGGCTCTCGAATTTTTTCCCATAGCCATTGTAAAAAGCCCAACAATTTTCGATCCATATCGCCTCACTCGTGTTGATGGAATCGAATCCATCGTCGCTGTTCAACCATGCACGGCATCCGCGGAAGACATTGTTCACACTGCCCTTGCGCACGTGGAAACCGAAGCCGTCGACATTGCCCCCGCGTCCACCTTCAGAAGTGCTGTCATGATTCTGATAAGCATCACAATTCAAAACGAGATTGTGTGAACCACTGCCCAGCCAAAATCCGATTCCCTGCCCATCCCGCATCACCAGCCGCTCATAGATATTATGATTGCCCAGATTCTCAACATTGATCGATTGCGTGTGCCCTTTGGCCGTGACCTGAACACCAACCAATGTGATCTTGCTGAAATGCAGCCACGAGCCGGTGATTCGAAAAGCATGGACCCGCAGGCCCGCAGGTTTGACCTGTGAAAAATCAAGTATCACCTCTTCATCCTGAAATCCTTCATAGCGGATAGGTTTCCCTTGTTCCCCACTGCGATCAAACAAGCACACCAGAGCTCTCCATTTTTCCTTTTTGGCAATCTGCTCTTCTTGAAAACGATACGTGCCACCACGCAGATAGATCACGTCTCCAGCTGTCGCCAACCGTTGCGCGCGCATCAATGAGGCGAACGGTTGATCCATGGTGCCGGGATGTTCATCTTGACCACTGGGAGACACAAAAAACGTTGCTGCGCACAGCGGCCACATCAACATCATGAAAACCATAAAACGCACGACCATTCGACCATGTTACCGCCGGAAGCATGCGCATCTGTCATCCTTTTGCCCGCGATTCTGTCATCAGCATGGATTGTCATCTCCTGCGATTGTTAAGAATTGTAAAGAGGGCGTAAAAATGCTGGGAGTATGAGGTGCTTGTCGCATGATGATAGCGTCATTCAACAATTGTCCACCATTATGAAAACAACGATCTCCCTCATCATCGGGCTCATGGCAGGAATTCAGATTCTTGCCCTTGCACAAAGCGCATCCACCAATACACCGGGTGTGGTTGATCTAACGAAACTGGCCAACTACGCCAATCAGACAAAGCCGATTTACATTACCCGTACCAATACGCCCGTGACTAATCCGATCACTGATGCGGGAGCGACACTGGGCAGGGTGATGTTTTACGACAAACGACTATCCCGGAATAACACGGTGAGCTGCTCATCCTGCCATCAACAAGCAAATGCGTTTGGCGATACGGCCATCGCCAGCACAGGAGTCAATGGCACGACAGGACGTCATTCCATGCGTTTGGTCAATGCAGGCTTTGCAACAGAAAGTCGTTTTTTCTGGGATGAACGTGCAGCAACGCTCGAAGCACAAACCACACAACCCGTGCGTGATCACACAGAAATGGGATTCAGCGGCACTAGTGGAGATCCAGCCTTCAGCGATCTGGTTACTCGACTCACGGCAATTCCTGAATACCGCGTGCTCTTTGCCATGACCTATGGCTCGGCTACGATCACCGAGACCCGGATTCAAAATGCTCTCGCGCAATTTGTGAGAAGCATTCAGTCGTTAGACTCGAAGTATGATGTCGGTCGCGCCCAAGTCCAGGATAACCAAAACTTCCCCAACTTCACGCCACAGGAAAATGCTGGCAAGGCGCTTTTTCTCAATCCTCCCGGACCCGGTGGTGGAGCTGGATGCGCAGGATGTCACGCATCACCGGAATTCGCCATCGATCCCAACAGTCGCAATAATGGCATCACGGCATCACTCGGAGGAGGAACCGACCTTACCAACACGCGTTCCCCCAGCTTGCGGGATATGGTAGGCCCTAACGGAAAATCAAATGGTCCATTGATGCACCACGGTGGTCTGGCATCGATCGCAGACGTGATCAACCATTACAACCTGATCCCGGGTGACAACACCAATTTGGATCCACGGCTGAGAAGACCCGGCGGCGCGTTACAAAACCTGAATCTAACGCAAACGCAAAAAGATCAGCTCGCGGCATTTCTTCGCACACTCACGGGTAATAATGTCTACACGGATGCGAAATGGGCTTCACCCTTCAATGCCAACAACCAGCTCACGCTGATCATTCTCCCCCCTAATGCCACTACGGTGATCAAAAATCCGAACAATACCCTGACCTTACAATCTCTGGTCGCGCCGGGTCTAACCTATCGAATGGAAAGTTCGACAAATCTCAAGGACTGGACTCTCGTGGAGCAAGTGGCGGCGGGTTCATCAGGCATGATCGAAAAAACCGTCAGTATTAGTCAAAATTCTCGATACTATCGTTTCACCTACACGCCATAAGAATCCGATCAACATAAAAACAAAAAACCCGACTGCAAAACAGTCGGGTTTTTTGATGCAAATATCGCTCAGATGATTACCAAGTCTGAGAACGAGAATGCGAGTAATAAGTATCAAATCCCAGTTCAGGGGGGAACTCTGACAATCCTTGAGAAGGAGACATTTCAATGCGACCGTCTTGACCGCAGTTTTCATAAGGCGCCTTGTAGGTGCCGCGATATGTCGGGCATGAGAATGTTACCAATTCATAAAAGCCGTATCCAAGACGACGCAAAGCACGGTTGGTGCCATCGATCGCGCCGTAGGCGGTTCCACCTTTACGACCGTAGGTGTCGGTTTTGCGAACGATGCTTTCAGGAATTTCAACGACGCCATAGAGAATGTTGGACACAGCACGACCGAGCTTGCGGGTAGGCGTGTAATCGGCGCCCGGAGGAGCTTGGATATCGGCGGAAACCAAACCCGTGAGGGCGATCATGGTGGAGGCAAGAAGCGAGATTTTTTTCATGCTGGACGGAGCATAGAATTAAGGATGCTCGGTTGGCAACTGGAAAATGAAAAAAAATCTCGTTTTTTCTCAACAACGGACGAAGAAAGATCCACAAAACCCCGGGATTAGAGCAGATACTTGCTGGCTTGTTCGACGTCCTTGTCCCCGCGACCGGAGAGGTTGGCGACAATGATGTCGGACTTGGGCAAAAGTGGGGCGATCTTATGCACATAGGCCATCGCGTGGGAACTTTCCAAAGCGGGCAGAATCCCTTCGGTCGTAGCCAATGTCTTGAAGGCGGCCAGAGCTTCGGCATCGGTCGCATAGGTGTATTCGACCCGTCCGATGCTCTGCAAATAAGCGTGCTCAGGCCCAATGGCGGCATAATCCAGACCAGCACTGACCGAGTGCGTTAATTCGATTTGCCCATCATCATTGGCAAGCAACCAGGTTTTGGTGCCCTGAAGCACACCGAGTTTTCCACCCTGGAAACGAGCCGCATGACGCTCGGGCATGATGCCCTCGCCCCCCGCCTCAACTCCGACCATGCGCACATCGGCATCGTTGAGAAAAGGATGGAAAAGACCCATTGCATTCGAACCCCCGCCCACACAGGCGACGAGCATGCTGGGCAGACGTCCTTCTTTTTCGAGAATTTGACGGCGAGCCTCGATGCCAATCACGCGATGAAAATCCCGTACCATCATGGGGAATGGGTGAGAACCTAGGGCAGAACCGATGATATAATGGGTATGATCGACGGTGGCGACCCAGTCGCGCATCGCCTCATTAACAGCCTCCTTGAGCGTTGCTTGGCCTGCTGTCACAGGGACAACCTTGGCACCCATGAGACGCATGCGAGCAACATTGAGCGCCTGACGTTCCATATCGACCGCGCCCATGTAGACCACGCATTCCATCCCAAAACGCGCACAAACCGTGGCGGTGGCGACTCCGTGCTGACCCGCACCTGTTTCGGCGATGATGCGGGTTTTGCCCAAGCGTTTTGCCAGTATGATTTGCCCCAGTGCATTGTTGATTTTGTGAGCTCCCGTATGGAGCAGATCCTCGCGTTTGAGATAAATTTTTGCTCCACCCAGTAGCTCAGTCCAACGCTCCGCGAAATACAAGGGAGTGGGCCGCCCAACGTAATTGTGCAACAAATCGTCAAGCTCACGCTGGAACTCGGGATCCTGGCGGGCCTTTTGATATGCCGCCGCGAGATCTTGCAATGGCGTCATCAATGTTTCCGGAACAAACATGCCACCGAAGGGGCCGAAATGACCAGTGGCATCAGGAACTGTCGGGAGCAAGTCAGGCATCGCGTCGACAATGAAACAGAATTCGCACCGATGTCAAAAGCGATTTTGACGCTTGACTCTGCTTCCCTCGCATTTTCCTTGAACACTCGGTAATCCTGTGCCAGTCAACAGTCATGCCTGCTCGCACTGAACTTACTCCAGGTCACGTGTTCGCGCCGAGCTTGTGGATCGGCACGATGGCACTGGTATTGGTCGTGGGGATGGACACGCTCGGCTCTTGGGAAACAATAGACGCATGGGCGACGGGATGGACCAGACGATTGGGCGAAGGCATGCGCGATGTGCCCGCACCCGTGGTATTGATGATGACTTGCCTTCTCTCCTATGCGTTGCCTTTACTGATGTTATCCACTCCCCATTGGTGGCGTCGATTGATTTTATGGTTGAGTCTGACCCTGCTGACAGCAGGGTGGTTGCCGGTATTGGCACTGGCCAGTTGGAAATTACCTCCCACAATGCCGATCATCGCTCTCTTCTGGAGTGGTCTTTGTGCTTTCATTTACGCGCATCAGCATCAGCTACCTTGTGAATCTTCGGCATCAAACGCTAATGCAGCGGCGGATCGCCATCCATATCCTGCCGCAAAAATCTAACAGACATGGCACGAGTTGAATATCCCGCCGCAGTTCTTGCACTCATTTCCGAGCTCAAACGATTGCCCGGCGTGGGACCGCGCGGTGCAGAACGCATGGCGGTGTGGTTGATGCAACACAAGCGCGCGGAGCCTCTGGCGCTCGCACGTGCTCTCGAAGTCGCGGAGCAGGAGTTGTGCCTATGCGAGCGCTGCGGATTTTTTGCAACAGCGGAAAATTGCCCTGCTTGCGATGAAAGCAAACGTGATGGATCGGTGATCTGCGTGGTCGAGCAACCGACGGATGTATTACCAATGGAAAGATCGGGATCGTTTCGCGGCGTCTACCATTGCTTGGGCGGACGTCTGTCTCCACTGGATCATATCACACCGGAGGACTTGCGCATTGAACCTCTGATGCGTCGTGCGAAGAGCGGAGTGGAAATCATTTTAGCGCTCGGATCAGATGTGGAGGGAGAAACCACCGCCCACTATCTCGCGGGCGAATTGCGTGGTCGCGATTGCCGCATCACTCGCATTGCACAAGGACTGCCGGCGGGAGGTGGATTAGAGCACGCAGATGAATTAACCCTGCTGCGAGCGATGCAAGGGCGTCGCGATTGGAACGAAAGCTGAGAAAACCATGAAATCGAATCGCAAATCGGGAGACCCCGGCAGCAACCGCAAAGGCGGAACTCCTTACTGGGAAAAAATGAAACCCCACAAAACCGAGCGCGCCGTCCAACGAGAGAGACAGGCAGACTCCCGAAAGCCTCACCTTGTTGTTACTTCAAAAGCCGAAAAAACAGCCGAGAAAGGCTGGGATCAGGTCGCACAGTGGTATGAAAAACTCGTCGGTGACGAGGGTTCCGATTATCACAAGCATGTGATCGTACCCGCCTTAATGAAGCGACTGGGTGATCTCACGGGAAAGCACGTGATTGACGTGTGTTGTGGTCAGGGCTTTCTCGGGAAAATGCTTCGACACGCCGGTGCCGCAAAGGTGCAAGGCATCGATGCCAGCCCGCAATTGATCGCCGCGGCACGACAACGACATCTGGACGACCCCCGGCAGAAATACCTCGTGGCCGATGCCTGCCAACCTGCCGCGTGGGCTGATGGTTCCCACGATATCGCAATCTGCCTGATGGCCGTTCACGATGTGCCGGATCTCCGTGGCTTGTTTCAAAACATCGCGGGCAGTCTGACCCAAGACGGTAGGGCCTTGTTGGTTTTCATGCATCCCTGCTTCCGTTTTCCGCAACACACCCACTGGGGTTGGGATGCGGAACAACAGATCCAGTATCGCAGAGTTGATCGATACGGTACCGAACATACCATCCAAATCACCACTCATCCCGGACGGAAAAACAGTCAGCAGACGAAATTTTACCACCGGCCACTGCCCAGTTATGTGAATGCCTTATCGAAAGCAGGACTGGCTATCACAGGCTGTGACGAACTTTTCACTCATCGCCGATCACAAATCGGCCCCCGCAGTAGGGCGGAGCATTTTGCCGCCGAGCAATTTCCCATGTTTATGCTTTGGGAACTGCGTCTTTGTCCAGGAATTCAGTAGCCGTTTTCCGCCAAGTGCACGATGCAATGTTGAGACCAGGTCTCGAGCCGCTCAAACAACGGACCACGCAGGTCATCTAACGAACTAAACTGCAAATCGGTCAGCGCATCCTCTCGGGAGGCAACCTCTTCGTCATCAAGGTCCACCAAATGCACAACCCCGAGGTGCACCTGGCCCACGGGATTACTGTCATCGTTTAACAGAGAAATAATACGACTGGTTCGTTTGCTACCGATCACCAATTCCTCCTCCAACTCGCGTGAGACGGCGGCAAAGTATGCTTCAGGACCGACGCGACCGTCACCGGTGTCGATGGGATTGATGTGACCACCAACGCCGACGGAGATTTTCGCGTGCAATCGGCTCTCGCCGCCGGCTTTGCCCCGGGTGTAATGAAGGATGCGATCACCACAGCGAAACACACAATAGGGAATCAACTGCTTATGCGAGGGATCTTCCTCCGCCGCCGCACGATCCATGAAAAAATGATTCTGCGGATCGAGCAAACGCTCCATATACCGATCCGTTTGCTCCGTGAGGATACCGTGAAACATGCCCAATTCATCGAGCAGGGCCCGACGCACAACCAACACTTCCTCACCTGCGTATTTCGACATATCGTTCGGCGACGCGGGTTTATCGCACCGCGGCGGTGCAAAAGGCTAGGGAAAGATCCTCACTACCGCAAGCGACATTTGTCCCATGTTTCCGCTGGAAAATTTCCCGTCAACGCGTAGCTTGGAGCCGTGGCAAAAAAACCGACTTCGCAACGCGACAAAAACGCTGTCATCCGCATCCGCGGAGCACGCCAACACAACCTAAAAGGCCTGGATCTCGATGTCACACACGGGCAACTCACCGTCGTTACAGGCCCGTCAGGCTCGGGAAAATCTTCCCTCGCGTTCCACACCCTGTATGCCGAGGGGCAACGGCGTTATGTGGAAACATTTTCTCCTTATGTGCGCCAATTTTTTGATCGCATGGACAAACCGGATGTCGAATCCATCGATGGAATCCTCCCGGCGATCGCGATCGAACAAAAAAATCATGTGCGCACGACGAGATCGACAGTGGGCACCCTCACCGAGATCAATGATTATCTCAAAGTCTATTTCGCGCGCGCAAGCCAAGGATATGACCCGAAAAGCGGAGAAGAAATACGCCCTGAGAGCCCGGATTCAGCACTCTCTTGGCTTCTTGCCGAACGTGTGGACCAAGCGATTTTGCTGTTATTTTCCGTGGGCGTGCCCGAAGCGGCCACACCTAACAATTTTTTTCCTCTACTCAGTCAGCAGGGATTTTTGCGTGTTTTACTCTATGGCAAGGTATATCGCACGGATGAGCCGGATCTCTGTCCTCATCACCAGATTCCGGGCCGGGTATGGATCGTCCAGGACCGACTGATGGTCAAATCGAGCCAACGAGCCAGGCTTCTGGAAGCTCTCGAGACCGCGGCGCGGCACGGACGCGGATCGTTCGCTGTGTGTGGCACCGATGCCGCGGCGGAAACGATGCGACAATTCAGCAATGACTGGATCAACCCGAACACAGGCTTCACCCTGTGCGAACCGAGTGCGGGATTATTCTCCTTCAATAGTCCGCGCGGTGCCTGTCCGAAGTGTCGTGGCTTTGGGCGGGTGATAGGAATCGACCTTGCGAAAGCCGTGCCTGATTCAAGCCTCAGCATTCGCGAAGGCGCTGTAAAACCATTCCAAGGCGAACGTGGCGAGGAATGCCAGAAGGATTTGCTGCGCTGTTGTAAACAGCGAGGTATCAGCGTGAACACACCATGGGAGGACCTGAGTGAAGACGAACAAGATTGGATCAAGTATGGCGAAGGCGGTGATCCGGATGAAGCCTGGCGCGATGGCCAATGGTATGGAATCAAAGGATTTTTCGATTGGCTGGAGGGCAAAGCTTACAAAATGCACGTGCGAGTTTTTTTGTCACGTTACCGCTCCTACACCGAGTGTCCGCTGTGCCGTGGCAAACGTCTGCGCGCGGAAGCGCTATGCTTCCGGGTTCAAGGAAAATCCCTGCCGGAAATCTGGCAAATGCCCGTCGGAGAACTGGCCGATTGGTTTGGCAAACAAACGAGTAAGGACACCTCACTGGAACTCGTGCGCAAAGAAATCCACTCGCGCTTGCAATACCTCGTCGATGTCGGACTCGCTTATCTCACTCTCGATCGCCAGACCCGGACCTTGTCGGGAGGGGAAATGGAGCGCGTCAATCTCACCACTTGTCTGGGCGCCTCGCTCACCAATACCTTGTTTGTGCTGGATGAACCCACGGTAGGGCTCCACGCACGGGATATTCAGCGACTCGTGGGAGTGATGCATCGTTTGCGCGACAAGGGAAACACACTCGTCGTGGTGGAACATGAAGAAGCCGTGATGACATCGGCCGATGAAATCATCGACCTGGGACCTGCGGCGGGTGAGTTGGGTGGCACGCTGGTTTATCAGGGACCGGCGATCAATCCGCGGCAAAATGAGGGAACCATTCCTTGGTTGGACGGTCGTAAAAAAATACTGATTCCAAAAAAACGACGTTCTCGAAATTCGCAACGAATTGCCATCAAAGGTGCCACTCGACACAATCTCAAGAAGCTCGATGTCGAGATTCCGTTGGGCATTTTCGTATGTCTCAGTGGAGTATCAGGATCAGGAAAATCGACCCTGGCCCATGATGTGTTGTTTGCGAATCTTGCCAAAAAACTCGGCCAGGACCCCGGTGACGAGCGTGAAGCAGCGCCATTACAAAGCTTGTCAGGATCGCAGTGGTTGAACGAAGTGATGCTAGTCGATCAATCACCTCTCGCCCGCACACCAAGGTCGACTCCCGCCGTGCAATGCGGCGCTTTCGATCTCATCCGACAGTTGTTGTGTGAGACGGAGGCCGCCAAGTCCGCCGGATTACAACCGGGATTTTTTTCATTCAACTCGGGACAGGGGCGCTGTGACCGTTGCGCCGGGGCGGGCTACGAGCAGGTGGAAATGCAATTTCTCAGTGATATTCAAGTGACTTGCCCGGATTGTGCGGGGCGGCGCTATCGTCCGTCAGCTCTTGAATTCAAGCTGCTCGAGCTGAGCATCGCCGACTGGCTGGATCTTACCGTCAGTATGTCACTGGAGCGGCTTCATGCACTCACCTCCAGTTCATCAAAAAAGATTTCCCGAATTGCGCAGAAAGCCATCGATTTATTGCGTCCACTGGAACGAGTGGGACTCGGATACTTGCGCCTCGGCCAGCCTCTGAACACTCTCAGCGGAGGTGAATCGCAGCGACTCAAACTTTCGTCGCTGCTCGGCGAAACCAAAGGAGGTGGAAGGTTGCTGATTCTCGATGAGCCGACCACGGGACTGCACGTCTCCGACGTTGCGACATTGCTGCTCGTATTCCAACAACTCGTCGATGCGGGGAACTCGGTGTTGGTCATCGAACATCATCTGGATGTCATCGCTACCGCAGACTGGGTCATTGACCTCGGGCCCGGCGGAGGCGTCGATGGAGGCAGGATCGTTGCCGCGGGAACGCCCGAAAGCGTCGCTCAAGGCGATGGTGAAACAGCACGGTTTCTCCGCGAACGTCTCGCGGGACACAAAAAAACCAAGGCACAAAAAGCGCACAAAAACATCGTCAAAGCGACGGAAGAAATCGCGCTGCACGGTGCACGCCACCACAATTTGAAAAACATTTCCCTGGGTATCCCGCGCGATCAGTTCGTGGTGATCTCCGGATTAAGCGGCTCGGGGAAATCCACCCTAGCCTTCGATATCTTGTTTGCCGAAGGACAACGGCGTTTCCTGGATTCGATGTCAGCCTATGCCCGGCAATTCGCCGATCAATTGGAAAAACCTGAACTCGATCATCTGGCTGGCTTGCCACCCACGGTTGCAATCGAACAGCGTATTTCCCAAGGTGGAAGCAAATCGACCGTAGCAACCATCACTGAAGTATGGAACTTCATCCGTCTGCTTTATGCCAAACTCGGCACCCGCTATTGTTGTGGCCAACCAGTGGAAAAACAATCTCTGGCGGCGATGGAGCAAAGCCTCAAGCGCTTGCTCAGGCAAGGTCCGGTCCGCTTGTTCGCGCCCCTGATCCGAGGCCGCAAGGGCTACCATACCGAGGTGGCTGCCTGGGCTGTACAACACGGCTATGACACCTTGCTCGTCGATCGCCAAATCCTTGACGCCAATGACTTCCGCCCACTCGAACGCTTCAAGGAACATGATATCGATGTGATGATCTCCACTTTGTCATCGGCTACAAAATCACTGGGAGAAAAGCTCGAAGAGGCCTTGCGTGTGGGCAAGGGAACCATCCGCTTGCTCACGGCGAAAAATCAATTCCACATCATGTCGGCTTCTCAATCCTGCCTCACCTGCGGAACATCTTACGAGGACCTGGATCCACGGCATTTCTCCTTCAACTCACCACACGGCTGGTGCGGCGAATGTCGCGGCTACGGCATGGTTCCTAAAAAACGGCATGTTCTCGACCTGTCTCGTTTTGATTCCCTTCTCGCCGCCGAGGTGGATGAAGAGCGCACGATGGAGCGCATGGATGCGGAGGATCTGACAGAATGTCCGCTTTGCGAAGGCCATCGCCTGCGCGGAGATTCTGCCCGCGTTCGGGTCGTGGATATGGAAATCGGATCACTCGCGCGGATGCCCATCCATGAGGCGTCAGACCATTTCTCACAACTTATTTTCTCGGACCAACGCCAGCAAATGATCGCGCGCGATATCATTCCCGAAATTCATCAACGTCTTCAGTTTTTAACCAAAGTAGGGCTCGGCTACCTGCAACTTGATCGATCGGCACGCACACTCTCAGGAGGAGAAAGCCAACGAATCCGGCTCGCCGCGCAGCTGGGATCAAACTTGCGCGGGGTGCTCTACGTGCTTGATGAGCCCACCATTGGTCTTCATCCGCGCGACAACGCCGCTTTATTGGAAACGCTCATTGCACTGCGTGATCGGGGAAATTCCTTGGTCGTTGTCGAACATGATGAAGACACCATCGCTGCCGCCGATTATTTGATCGACCTCGGCCCCGGCGCCGGTCGCCTCGGCGGGCAAGTGGTCTATCAAGGCAAGCCACCACAGCTTGGAAAAAAGAAACACACGGTGCAGCAGATCGCCGCCTCGCCAACATTGCGGGCGCTCTCGATGACAGCGACCCACCCCAAGCCTGAAGCGCGCCGAACCTTGCAGAGCAAACCACAATGGCTGGAGTTGCAGGATTGCAGCGCGAACAATTTGAAGAACATTGCTGTCAAGATTCCTCTCTCTTGTCTCACGGTCCTGACGGGGGTTTCCGGATCGGGCAAGTCGTCTTTCATGCACGGCTGTCTGGCACCGGCAGCGCGTGATCAAGGGAAAAACAAAATGGCGGCATTCTATCGAAAAGCCAAAGGATTTGATGCCATCGAAGCCGTCTATGAAGTGGATCAATCCCCCATTGGCAAAACCTCGCGTTCCTGCCCCGCCACTTATGTGGGCATCTTTGATGAAATTCGCAAGGTGTTCGCACAGTTGCCAGAGTCGCGCGCGCGCGGCTTTGACGCCTCACGTTTCTCGTTCAATACCGAGGGGGGTCGCTGCGAAGAATGCAAGGGCAACGGACGCATCAAGTTGGAAATGGATTTCCTTCCATCGGCATGGGTGCCCTGCGATGTATGCCAGGGCAAACGCTACAATTCCGCCACACTCGAGGTTCTCTATCGCAACCACTCGATCTCCGATGTGTTGGGGATGTCAATCGAGCAATCCGCTGTTTTTTTTGAATCACATGGAAAGCTCGCCGAACCGTTGCGTTTGCTGAACGAAACCGGCTTGGGCTATCTCACGCTCGGCCAGGCATCGCCAACCTTGTCAGGTGGTGAGGCACAGAGGATCAAGCTCGTGAGTGAAATCGCGCGCGGTCGTTCACTCCGCAAACGCATGGCACAACTCAAGGGCAGCAAGGGCAATCTGTATCTGATCGAGGAGCCGACCGTAGGACTCCACTTGGAGGATGTACGTCGATTGATCGACGTCTTGCACCGATTGGTTGATGAGGGACATACGGTTGTCGTGATCGAACATCACATGGCTGTCGCTGCGGAGGCCGATTGGGTCATTGACATCGGTCCCGAAGCCGGAGAAGCCGGCGGCTCCATCGTTGCCCAAGGAACACCTGAACAAGTAGCTCAAAACACCACATCCCGCACGGCTGGATTTCTCAAGACGCAATTAGGCGGATCATAAAGCGAAAAATGTCTCGAGAGGCGGACTCTGCATGAGTTGGATCAGGGCACCGGGGTTTGCTCCAATGCCGCTTGAATCAACAACGTAGTTTCATTGCGATCATCGATCGTGAGGCGGTGGCGCATAACCGCCGGAAACAGTATCTGAACATGATCCGGATGAACTTCGCGCTGATCTTCGAGAAATGCCTTGGCGCGCGCCGCCTGCATCAGATTGAGGAGTGCGCGCACCGAGACACCTTGCTCGTCGCCTGCAAGGCGGCGCAGGTTATCACCCAGAGCCGTGATGTATCTAGCCACGGAAGGATGCAGAAAAATGCCGTCGACTTCATGCTGAAGAAGCAGAAGACGATCACGAGTCAACAACTCACTGCCATCGTGTGCGCTGATCCGGCCTTGCGCATGAGCCAGCAGGATCGAAGTCTGCACATCGGCATGAGGCAGTTCCATGCGGATTGACAGCAAAAAGCGATCGAGCTGTGGCTCCGGCAGAGGAAAGGTGCCACCGGAATGAACGTCGTTTTGCGTGGCAATGACCAAAAACGGCGATGGTAATTCATGCGTCACGCCGTCCAGGGTGACTTGTTGTTCGCTCATGCATTCCAGCAAGGCTGACTGCACGCGCGGCGAGGTACGGTTGATTTCATCCGCCAACACGCAGTGGGCAAACACCGGACCGGGAATGAATTGAAAGTCCCCCTGATTGATCCGGTAAAGAGAATAACCGAGCAGATCCGCGGGCAACAAATCAGGAGTAAACTGAATGCGTTTGAAATCACCGCCAATCGACCGCGCCAAGGTGGAAGCCAATGATGTCTTGCCGATACCCGGCGCACCCTCGATCAACACATGACCGCGCGCCAGCAGAGCAATCAGTAGCAATTCCGCCGCATCCTCAGAGCCAAGAACGGTTTGATGAAGGCGCTCACGCAGTGCTTCAAGGGACATGATGTTAGAAAAGTCGGAGGCTTACAGGGCAATGATCGGATCCATGTATATGCGGCAGGATCTCGGCAGCAGCGATGCGCTCACGCAGCGATTGTGAGGCAAGGAAATAATCAAGCCGCCAGCCGACGTTGCGTTCGCGCGCTCCGCCCCGATACGACCACCACGAGTAAGCATCGCGTTTCTCCGGATAGAGATGGCGAAAGGTATCGATAAAGCCAGCCTCGATCATGTTCGAAAATCCCTTTCGTTCTTCATCGGTGAACCCGGGATTACGGCGGTTTTCCCGCGGACGGGCGAGATCGATTTCCTGGTGCGAGACATTCAAATCACCACAGAAGATCACGGGCTTCTTCTTCTCAGCCTCGATGGTTTTCACAAACGCGAGAAAATCCGCATCCCACTGCATCCGATAGTCGAGCCTTCGCAATTCATCCTGGGAATTCGGAGTATAGACCGTTACTAACGAAAAATCCGCTAACTCGGCGGTAATCACCCTGCCTTCGTTGTCATGGTGCTCATGACGGATGCCGTATTCGATCGCCAAAGGTTTGGTTTTACAAAAAATCGCCGTGCCGGAATAGCCGGGCTTTTGCGCGGAATTCCAGATTCTTTGATAGCCGGCAAATTCCAGAGGAAGATCGACCTGCTCCTCGCGCGCCTTGGTTTCCTGCAGACACAACACATCCGGTTGTTCTGCACGGATGAAATCCGCCATGCCCTTGTTCAG
This sequence comes from Akkermansiaceae bacterium, assembly GCA_049240965.1. GTDB lineage: Bacteria > Verrucomicrobiota > Verrucomicrobiia > Verrucomicrobiales > Akkermansiaceae > UBA956. The sequence continues at coordinate 2,844 of JBMLRP010000004.1, read as the reverse complement.
AGCAGCGCGAATACCGTTGACGTTCCATGAAATCAGCAACATGGCTTCAGCTGAGTCGTTTCATGACAGCCTGTGAAAGCGTGCGACCATCGGCACGTCCATCGACCAATTCTTGCAAGACTTTCATCACCTTGCCCATGTCAGCTTTGGAAGTGGCACCGGTTTCCGCCACGGCTTTTTCCAATAACTCGGCGACTTCGCTTTCGCTCAGAGCGGCAGGGAGAAATTTCTGCAAAATGGCGAGCTCGCTTTTTTCATTGTCCGCCAGTTCCGCGCGTCCGGCCTTTTCGAATTGTTCGATCGAATCCTGCCGCTGCTTGATTTGCTTGCGCACGATGGCGAGACACTCAGCTTCCTCCAGCGGTGTACCGAGACCACCTTTTTCGATGGATGCATTGGTGAGGGCGCTCTTCAACGCGCGCAGAGTGTTCAATGCCACGCTGTCCTTGGCGCGCATCGCGTTTTTAATATCTTCCGAGAGAGTTTCCACAAAGCTGCTCATGCAAAAAAGATGACCGATAATCCGATCCCCGACAAGGCGGATTTTTTCAGCGGTAGCATGAATCCCTCGAATCCATCTGTTCCAAAAAATTCAAATCTTCCCTATCGACGTCGGGCAATGATTGATTTTTTGCATCTTACAATACCCTGATGGCAAGGTGAGCGGAAGAGGATTATGCACGACGACGTCGTAACACGGAAAATATGCCAGCAAAACTAAAGAACAAGGAAATGCTCGGCTCGGGCACAGCCGTCATTGTGATAAAGTTGCTGGCGCCGGTGGTATCGTCGACAAAATTCACTCCGGGTGATGTGTCGTTATAATTGATAAGCCACGTGTTCGCGCCAAAGGTAAACAAGGAGTCGTCGACGAGTGGCGCGAGACCTGATCCGGCATCATATTGAAACAAACCACCATTCCATGAACCGAACGAACTGATGAGTGTGAATTTGGTTCCGGTGATTTGCACTGATTGCGACGAGAGGTCTGATAAACTGAGGATCACGCCCTGGTCAATGTTTACACTTCCTTAGGAATAGAGAAGATCTGCGGCAAGTATCGAGGAATTGATTTCATACGCATAAAGAGAACCTAACGAAAAATTCACTGTGGAAGTTCCAAAAGACTCGATGGAATTTCCCGGAGACAATGTGCCATTGACATTGATATCGCCCATCACGCTGCCAGAACCACCCAGCATCGCATCCGCGGCCACGTTCACAGCGCCCGCTCCCGTATGATTGCCATTGATGCGAAGGTCAGCACCACTACTGATATAGGTTTGCCCTGCGTATGCGTTATTCGCGGTCAAAATCGTGGTTCCCGTGCCAGAAGTCCTGAATGAACCGCTTCCGGTAATCGCTTCGCTTGTGAAATCAACACCCTGCCTTACCACATCGCTCCGATGAATCACCAATGCGGAGTCATTGATAATTGCGCTGGTCGTGGAAATGGCTCCACCAGATCCACCATTACCGAGTTGCAATACACCACTCTGAATGATGGTTTGTCCGGAATACGTATTGTTCCCAGTCAATTCGATTTTGCCATTACCTTGTTTAATGAATTGTCCTGCGCCCGTGACTGGTCCTGAGATCACGCCCGCTCCGTCAAAGGCAGCCACCGCCTGATTTGCCAAAACCACATTCGTGGAAATGGATGATCCATTCGCCAGAATCACTTTGCTCGTCACTCCTTCTAACAACAAATGGCTTGTTTGACCAAGCGCCGTGTTACTCCTGATTTCAATCTCGCCGCTCTGAATGGTGATTTGACCTGAAAATGCATTAGAATCACCCCCCACAATGAGTTTTCCTGATCCTTTTTTGATCAATTCCCCGCTACCTGAAAGTCCACCACTCAGGACAAGATTCGAAGCAACATTTGCTGTTACGCGATTGCTTCCACTGCCAGCAACAACGAGATTCGCCAGAACCTCGCTGGATACGTCGGGTTTATCGTAGATAATACCTCCCGCGCCAGGATTGAGAATACCACCAAGCATTGTGTCACCGGTGATTTTCAAACTCCAGGATTCCAACTCGCCTTTCGCGCCTTGACGTGTATCGGCAACAAGTAAACTCCAGCGGTCACTACTCAAAATTTGTCCATTCAATGCCGATAGACCATGTGTTACCGTAGACGCATCATAAGCTTGCGCCGTTGCATACGGATTCACGGATAGCCTGCCATCCGCAGAAAACACACCGATGGATGTTGTGGTGTTGAAAATATTTGGAGCATTTTGCGAGTCGTCAAAGACGAAGTCAGCGGATGAGAGTGAACTTCCCCAAGGTCTCAGATTGGTTGCCCGGGGACGATTGAGCAACACGGCAACGCGCTCTTCTTCGCTAGCTGTTCCATAAGTTAACGAAACAAAGTAGTCTCCCAAACGCATCGTGTCACCGAGGGCGCTTCGCATCAGAATACTCACATCAACATCCAAAATCGAAGTCAATCCAGTATCGGAAATCGTTTTCACATCCACGTATTGACCATAATCGGGAATCTCTGTCTGAACTGAAAAAAAACGTTCCACGACCACTTGTGCTCCTACGGGCAGAAGACATGAAATTGGTAATAAGAAATATGTGAGACGAATCGTCATGGATTTTTCTAACAATTAACGCCTGGCGCGAACGAACATTCGTTGCTTCCATTCTGCAACATGATTTCCCATCAAAACAATCGACACAGTGAAGGAGCCTGTCAATCCTGTCGGTACAACACCCGATGAATGCCATGTGACCAAATCACTTGACCATTCCACCTGATAATTTTGCCCGGGTGACCGCCGCCTAAAAAACTGGTCCAAGTTGAGTGAAAGGATTTGAATCAAATCA
>JBMLRP010000003.1:0-223434 GCA_049240965.1 Akkermansiaceae bacterium | reverse complement strand
AAAGCCACCGAGGCCGCGCTGGAGGGGAAAGCCTACACGCCCATCCTCGATGCCCCCTACCGCTGGGAAAGCTGGGCCGCGCCGAAAAAAGACGGCAAGATCGATCACCACAGCGCGATGACCGGCGATGACCTGATCCAGTTCGTCAATGCGCAGCTCTTCCCCTACCTCCACAGCTTCAAACAAAAAGCCACCGGGCCAAATACCATCGAATACAAAATCGGCGAAATTTTCGGCGAGATCAAGAACCGCATCCAGAGCGGCTACAATCTGCGTGAGATCATCGACCACATTGATGAACTGCGCTTCCGTTCCCAGACCGAGAAACACGAGCTCTCCCACCTCTACGAGGCCAAGATCAAAAACATGGGCAATGCCGGGCGCAATGGTGGCGAATACTACACCCCGCGCCCACTCATCCGCGCCATTGTGGCCGTGACCGCGCCGCAGCTGGGCGAGACGATTTGTGATCCCGCCGTTGGCTCCGCGGGCTTCCTTTGTGAGGCCTTTGATTATCTCAAGGCCCAGAACCCCCAGCGCACCACCGCCCAGGACCGCGCCCTGCAGGAGCGTACCTTCTACGGCAAGGAAAAGAAGTCCCTCGCCTATGTCATCGCGATCATGAACATGATCCTGCACGGGATCGAGGCACCGAACATCATCCACACCAACACCCTCGCCGAGAACCTCGCCGATGTGCAGGAAAAGGACCGCTTCCACATCATCCTCGCCAATCCTCCTTTCGGCGGCAAGGAGCGCAAGGAAGTGCAGCAAAATTTCCCCATCCGCACCGGCGAGACCGCGTTTCTTTTCCTTCAGCATTTCATCAAGATCCTCAAGGCCGGTGGCCGCGCCGGGGTGGTCATCAAAAACACCTTCCTCTCGAATACCGACAACGCCTCCGTCAGTCTGCGTCAGAAGCTTTTGGAAGAATGCAATCTCCACACCGTGCTCGATTGCCCCGGCGGCACCTTTATCGGCGCGGGAGTGAAAACGGTGGTGCTGTTTTTTGAAAAAGGCGCGCCCACCCGCAAGGTGTGGTTCTATCAGCTCGACCCCGGTCGCAACATGGGCAAGACCAATCCGCTCAACGATGCCGACCTCGCCGAGTTCATCGAGCTGCAAAAAACCTTTGCCGACTCCGCAAAAAGCTGGAGTCTGGACGTGGCGGACATCGACAAAAAAACCTTCGACCTCTCCGTGAAAAACCCCAACGGCGGCGAGGAAGTCGTGCACCGCAGCCCGCAGGAAATCATGCAAGAAATCGCCGCACTGGACGCCGAGAGCGCAGAGGTGCTGGAAAAAATCAAACGGTTGCTGGTATGAGAGAACTCACTGGAAACTTCTTCAGCACCAACGGTGCGACAATACAACAGCCCAGGGCGACGCCCTGGGGATCGCGTCCACAGATCCAACGAGGGCCAACGGCCCGACCCAAATGTCACGCTTCGGTTAGGGCGAACCTTTGGTCCTCTGTGGTTTTGCGTGGTGCCGACCTAGGGCGTTGCCCTATCCAGGGCGTTGCCCTTCGCTACCTTAGTGTCAGGGCTTTGCCCTTGAAGAGCACCAACGGTGCGATGCTACGACAGACCATGGCAACGCCCTGGGGATCACGTCCACAGATCCAACGAGGGCCAACGGCCCGACCCAAATGCGGCGTCCTGGTTAGGACGGGCTTTCAGCCCTTCATGATTGTGCGTGGCGCAAACCTAGGGCGTTGCCCTAGGCTAGCTTGGGGCAGGGCTTTGCCCTTGGAGAAGGGAGGTCAACGATGAAGAAGGGGTGGCAGACAAAGACGCTGGGCGAAACGTGTGAAATGTATCAGCCCAAAACCATCTCAGGAAAAGAGATGGTCGCGGACGGCGCGTATCCTGTCTTCGGTGCGAACGGTGTGATTGGCCGCTACAACCAATTCAACCACGAAGAACCTCAGCTTCTAATTACGTGCCGCGGCGCGACGTGTGGATCGGTTAATATTTCCGAACCGCGTTCATGGGTTACCGGCAATGCAATGGTCGTACGCCCCAAGAACGAATCTTTGGCGATGCGCTACTTGGAATATGTTTTCCGTGGCGGAATAGACATTTCCAAAGCCATCACGGGCGCAGCGCAGCCTCAAATCACGCGGACAAACCTTGAGCCGCTCGAAATAACCTTTCCCGAGTCACTAGCCGAGCAACAACGGATCGTCGGCCTGCTGGACGAAGCGTTTGAGGGCCTCGCCACCGCCAAAGCCCACGCACAAAAGAACCTCCAAAACGCCCGCGCCCTCTTCGAAAGCCACCTCCAATCCGTCTTCACCCAACGCGGAGAGGGGTGGGTGGAGAAGAGGTTGGGCGAGACTTGCGAAATGTATCAGCCTAAAACCATTGGAACGAAAGACCTTGTTCCAAATGGTCCGTTTCCCGTATTTGGCGCAAATGGTGTCATCGGACGATACGACAAGTTCAATCACGAAGAACCGCAACTGTTGGTGACGTGTCGCGGGGCGACTTGTGGCTCGGTGAATATTTCCGAACCGAAGTCATGGATTACGGGCAATGCTATGGTCATCCGTCCGCTAGACGAGTCGCTTGAATTGAAGTTTCTCGAATTTTTATTCCGTGGAGGAATCGACATTTCGAAAGCCATTACCGGCGCAGCACAGCCTCAAATTACACGAACTAATCTTTCCCCGTTGCTGATTCGTTTTCCGAATTCTGTCTCAGATCAGTCGAGGCTTGCCGAGCAATTTGAAAGCCTCGCCGCCGAAACCCAACGCCTCGCCGCGCTGTACGAGCAAAAACTCGCCGCGTTGGAGGCATTGAAAAAATCCCTGTTGCACCAAGCATTTTCGGGAGAGCTCTGAGATTTCCTGATTTACTCAACCCTTCGATTCCTCTAGATTGCTACGTATGAGCAGCCCCGACATTCGCTGGATCCAGCGCTTTGATAACTTCAAGCGCGCTTTCGCGCGGTTGAGCGCGGCGTCCGCACTGGCGGAGCAACGGGAGCTCTCGGATCTGGAGCGGCAGGGGCTGATTCAGGCCTTCGAGTGCACTCATGAGCTGGCTTGGAACACGCTCAAGGATTTCCTCACGGCCCGGGGTTCCGCCGAAAAACTCTATGGATCACGGGACAGCACTCGCGCGGCCTTCGCAGCTGGATTGGTCGAAAACGGTGAGGCATGGATGGAGATGATCCAACATCGCAACGAGTCGTCCCATACCTACAATGACGATGTGGCTGGGAAGATCATGGCGGCGGTGCAGACGCACTATGTGCCCGCATTTCAGGCATTTCAACGTCGGTTTCTCGAGCTGGAAAAGGAGGAATCCGCATGAATCACGGCTTATCCCCCAGCACCGTGGCACGCATTCAGGGAGTGCTGGCACAGTTCCCGGAAGTGGAAAAAGCCCTGCTCTATGGCTCACGTGCCATGGGAACTCATCGCCCCGGCTCGGACATCGATCTCACTCTGTGCGGCAGCGATCTCGGATTCTCCCAATTGGCACGAATCGACGAAGCGTTGGACGATCTATCATTGCCCTACCAAATGGATTTGTCCGCGATGGCGTCTTTGACCCATCCGGCACTGCTGGACCACATCCGCCGAGTGGGCTTCGTATTCTATGAGAAAAGCCCCCTACCACGAGTCCCCCTGCCATCATGAACGAATCCGAAACCAGAGCCGAGCACATTGATCCTGCGCTGAAAGCGGCGGGATGGGGTGTGATCGCGGGCAGTCGCATTCGCCGCGAGTATTCGATCGTGCCCGGTCGTATCGAAGGGAATGGCAAACGCGGCAAGGCTCTGACGGCGGATTACATTCTTGAATACCACAACATCAAGCTCGCCGTCGTGGAGGCAAAAGCCTGGGACTGTGCACTCACGGAAGGCGTGGCACAGGCGAAAAACTATGCCGAAAAGCTGGCAATCCGCCATACCTATGCCACCAATGGACAGGGGATTTATGCCATCGATAGAACGACGGGCAAGGAAGGCCCCATCGATGCCTATCCGACACCGGACGAGCTGTGGTCCATCACTTTTGCGGAAGCAAACGAATGGCGTGATCGGCTCGCTGCCGTGCCTTACGAGGACAAAGGCGGCTCGCATCCGGGGCGATATTACCAAGACATCGCTGTCGAGCGGGTGATGGAAGGCATCGCGCATCAACAGCAACGCATCTTGCTCACGCTCGCCACTGGCACCGGGAAAACATTCATTGCCTTTCAGATCGCCTGGAAACTCTTTCACGCACGCTGGAATCTCCGCCGAGAGCCCACGCGCCGACCACGAATTTTGTTTCTTGCGGATCGCAATATCCTCGCCGATCAGGCCTACACCTCGTTCTCCGCTTTTCCCGATGATGCATTGGTCCGCATCGATCCGGAAATCATTCGCAAAAAAGGACGTGTGCCCACCAACGGCAGCATCTTTTTCACCATTTTCCAGACCTTCATGGTCGGGCAGAAGATGGAGGAAGAAGACGATCCTACCGAGGTTGAGGAGAAAACCCTGCTGGCGGCGGAGGAAACTCCCTTTGGCGCGAATCGCGCGAATGACCTCGCCACCCAGTGCAATTTCGGCGATTATCCGCAGGATTTTTTCGATCTCATCATCATCGATGAGTGCCATCGCGGCGGCGCGAATGATGAGAGCAACTGGCGGGCGATTTTGGAGTATTTTTCCCCAGCGGTGCAGATCGGCCTCACCGCCACGCCGAAACGCAAGGACAACGTCGATACCTACCGCTACTTCGGTGAACCGGTCTTTGCGTATTCGCTCAAGGATGGCATCAACGATGGCTTTCTCACACCTTTCAAGGTCAAACAAATCTCCACCACGCTGGATGAGTATGTTTACACGGCAGATGATGTGGTGATCGACGGCGAGATCGAAGTGGGGCGTCGCTATCAAGAAAAAGACTTCAATCGCGTCATCCACATTCCCGAGCGGGAAAAAAAGCGCGTGGATCTTTTCATGGCGCAAATCAACCAGAACGAAAAAACGTTAGTGTTTTGTGCGACACAAGAACATGCGCTGGCGGTGCGGGATTACATCAATCAAATCGCACGCAGCAAAAACCCGCAATACTGCCAACGCGTCACGGCGAACGACGGCGCTCTGGGCGAGCAGCATTTGAAAGATTTCCAGGATAACGAAAAGAGCATCCCCACCATTCTAACGACTTCACAGAAACTCTCCACGGGTGTCGATGCCCGCAACGTCCGCAACATCGTTCTGCTGCGTCCGGTGAATTCGATGATTGAGTTCAAGCAAATCATCGGTCGTGGTACGCGACTCTACGATGGCAAGGATTACTTCACGATCTATGATTTCGTCAAAGCACACCATCACTTTCAAGACCCCGAATGGGACGGTGAACCCATCGCCCCCGAGCTCTGTGACAAGTGCAGCAACAGCCCGTGCACTTGTGAAGTCAAACCACCACGCCCATGCGCTCAGTGCGGAAAATCGCCCTGCGGATGCCCCAAGCAAAAATGTCCTGTCTGTGGCAAGCAACCCTGCGAGTGCAAACGCCGCAACAAGGTCACAGTAAAACTGGCTGATGGCAAAGAGCGCAGCATTCAGCACATGATGACGACCACCTTCTGGCATCCCGATGGCACACCGATGTCCTCTCAGCAGTTCATGGAAATGCTCTTCGGCAAGTTGCCCGCATTTTTCTCCAACGAAGAAGAATTGCGACAACTGTGGAGCGATCCCGTGACGCGGGCGAAGTTGTTGCAAGGTCTCGCCGATCAGGGATTTGGCGCGGAACAGCTCAGCGAGATGCAACGCATCATCGAAGCGGAGAATAGCGATCTATTTGATGTGCTGGCGAATGTGGCCTACGCCCGTCCACCCATCGAACGCCGCGAACGCGCGGCTCGTGCCCGTTTGCGGGTGAGTGAAGAATTTTCTGCCAAGCAACAAGCGTTTCTTGATTTCGTGCTCGATCACTATGTCAGCGTCGGCGTGGAAGAGCTATCTCCCAACAAGCTGAATCCTCTGTTGCGCCTGAAATACAACGATTCGATCGTCGACGCGGTTGCGGACTTAGGCGGAGATCCGGCGGTAGTGATGCATGCCTTTTCCGGATTTCAGAAGCATCTGTATGCGGGCCAAGTTGCCTGACCGACCATGCATACAACCGAACAGATCAATCGAACGATATTGATTCCAAAAAACAAACCATCCCTCATGGCTGTGGGATGGTTCGAGGAGATCCGGGAGATACCGATCACATCCCCACTTCAATCGTGCATTGGGGGAGTTTCTTTTTCAACTCGGCAATACCGGCGGGAGTGACCTTGCTGCGCCAGACGTAGAGTTTTTTCAATTGTGGGAGTGTGGCGAGTTTTTGCAACCCGGCATCGGAAATTTCCGTACCGTAAAGATTCAGCGACTCGAGTGCCGTCATCTTGGCGATGCTGTCCATGCCTGCGTCGGAGATTTTCGTTTCAGAGAGGCGCAGTGCGCGCAGGCCTGTGGCGGGACTCAGGAGGGCCAGTGATTTGTCCGTGATGAGTGCGGCGGAAAAATCCGCAGAAACCAGACCAGCCATCACGGGACCGAGTTTGGCGGTATCGTCATCGGAGAACTTGCCGCGCATGCTGACCGCGGTAAAGGTCAACCCCGAGGATGCCTGGGATTCGAATTGTACAGCGCCCGGGAAAGACTTTTGCACTTCCGCCATGGCGGCTTTCAGAGCATCGCGATTGGCATCGGATTTCGGTGCCTCTACAGGTGCAGCACCTGTGGTGGGAGCGGTAGCCGCGGCTTTTTTCACTACGGGTTTTTGTTTCGCGAGAATGGCCGCAACATCAGCAGGAGCATTGGCATCGCTGAGTTTCAACGCAGGTGAGGCACCGGCATTGATCCACCACTTGATAACAACCAACTGCTCGTCTGTTAGACCGGGTTTTTCATCGGGAGGCATGCGCTCATCGTCATCGATGGGCAATTCACAGCGAATCACAATATTACTCTTGGCAGCATCTCCCGCAACCAGACCTGCACCTTCTTTGCCTCCTTTGACCAGGAGTTCATAAGTATCCATGCGGAACTTACCCTTGATTTTATCGGCATTGTGGCACTTCCAGCATTTTTCCTCCATCATCGGTGCGATGACATCCTGATAGACGAGCGGCTCGGTAGCGGCGGCGGGGGCATCCGGAGCAGCGTCAGTGGATTCCACCTTCCCGCCCAGCAGTGGCTTGATGGCGGGAGGAGCATACTTGCTGAGATAGTCGGTACCATGCACCATGGAGGCACCGTCATGACTGGCGAAGCCCATCACGCCTGCACTTACGACCAATAAAAACCGATAGAACCATGCGGCACAGGCACCAGCATCCGTCCAGGACTTCACGATGTAAGCGAAGATAGTCACGCAGGAAAAAGCGATGCCGCCCCACAAGTGACGGTTGCCGAGATCGGTGGCCTCTCCGTCGAGATCGCTCTGGTAAAGAAGAAAGCCTGCGATCACCGCCAACACGGAAGAAGCCGCAGCAAAAAACATGATGCTGCGGGTGGACTGCACCTCGCGTGAAAACAGCGAGGCGAATTCTTTCAGTAAAGCCAGAGTGAGAATGCCGATGGGCAGGTGCAAAATGACCGGATGAAAACGTCCGAGAAAACGCATGATATCTGGCAGGGCTTGTCCATTGGGTGGCCCGGCGAGAACCGGCATCGCCAGCATGCCCGCACAGGCACCCAGTCCGATGAGAGTTAGTAAAATGGGCTTCCGAGGTTTGATTGCTTCGCTTGAATCGCTCATGTTCGAGGTAAGATACGAAATCTGTATCTCTGATCTTTCGATAATGCAAGCTTTGCCCTGTGTTCCTTGTGTCAGGCACCCGGAATCAGACATCGATCACCGACTTCTTCGCTGCAGCGGTTGGATCGACCGATGATGCCGCAGAGCCTTTTCCCCGACTGCGCTTCGGGAGAAAGGGCAGCAAACGTGAAACGTCAAAACCTAGATACGACATCGACTTGGTGAACAGAAGCAGAGCGATGGCTTCATCGATGAAAAAGAAAGGAATCGGGGGTAAATCGAATGGCGTGAACAAAACCCATGCGCTGAGACCGGCAATAATGAGAGCGAAAAACTTTTTCATTTTTTTGATAATGATCCAGTGCCACAAAGCCGGCAATGAGAAAAACCTGCTTTGTTTCCAATGGCGAAGAACAACTCGGGTATCAAACAGTTTTTTGTCTCAAACGTCGGATCAATAACACCAACAGAGCCAGTGTGCCGGCCAACACTGCGCAGCCAAGTAACGGTCGGTACCACAACCATGCGAGCGAGATGGTCAGCGTAGCGCCTATGCCCGCTAACAAAAAGGCGATCATCCCTGTGCCCGCACCCACGATTCTGCCGGCCAGTGGCAGGATATCAGCAAGGATTTTGAAAGGCTGAAACAATAAAGCGAGACCGATCAACATCAACAACATACCCAGACCGCGCAGCAACCAAGTATGCAGCGTGTTCTCGGATTGTGCGGCGGCAAACATCGACTCCTTGCTGTGAACCCCTGATTGGACGCGCGCGATTTTGGTGCCAACTTGCGTAAGATACGGCTCAAAGGTACCCCTCACCTGCCGCACCAGCACGCTGGCATCACCCGCCGGAATGGAATCGAATTTGATACGCAAATCACCAATCACAGGACGGTCCGCGCGCCCCAGCAAATACAACCAATCCCCTTGGACTTGAGTTTTCTCACGGTGTTCAGGCTTCAAATCACCGATGCCCACTTTCAGCGGGCGCAGGTCTTTCCACTGATCGATCAAAAACTCCGGCAGGGCAAAGGCGCCAAGCACCGCATTCTGCGATACGAATGTCTGACTCTGATACGCTGGTTTGGTGTTGGCGTGTCCCTGCGGATGGCGAAATTCCGAAGACGCGTGATATTTTTCCGACCAATCTTGTTGGTAGTTGTATTCTGTCACGCTCTCCTCACCTCCGCCGAGTTTGGTCTTTTTGGTGGTCTTTTTGGTCTCGACCCACTGGAACATTTCTACCGTGCGGCGGATCTTGATGGCTCCTGGAAGCTTGGCTCCGAACACTCGATCCGTCACTTCGTCATGGGCTTGGGCGTGTCCCACGATGTGCACGAGCTTGCCGTCATTTCCCGAATCGACTGTCTCAGCAGCAACGCTGATCACAATTTTTTCGCCCTCCTTCAGGCCTTGGTAGGTTTTGACACTGCGACCCTCATTCCACCACAGCAAAGGAAACGCTCCCACGGCAAGCGCCAAACCAATGACCACTCCCGTGATGGACTTACCCAATCGTGATAACCAACCGGTTTGGGAAACTTCGGAAAATGAATCATGGCTCATAAGGTCGTGATGGAAATCTTTGACCATACTCCACGAATGCGCGTTTCTGGAAAGAAGTTTTTGTCACGAAACTTGCACGAAATCTCGTCGCACAAACGTTAACCCTGTGTTCAAATCCATATGAAACAGAAAAATTTGATGATCGCAGGTGCCGGACTGGGCTTGCTAGTTGGTGGAATTTATCTCGGCTCCCGCATGGGCAAAAACGAGAATACGGAGGTAGAAGCCGCTACGGTGTCGGCTGTGGCCGCTGCGATGAAAGTCGATTCTACGAGTAATGGCGCGCCGCCCGCTGCAGGTGCCAAAGCATCATCGAACGACCGTGGAGCTGATGGCGCATGGGCCAAGCTTGCAGAAAAGTATGGCGATGGCCGCACCAAGCTATCCAAGAAAATTTCCCAAGACATGGCGGGCCTGATGAAAGATGCCATGCAACTCGCGGATATGGGCGCGGGCTTGGCTGGAGCATCATCGGCCAAAGACCTTGCAGTCAAACAAGCGTCCGACTCGCTCGCATCGCGCCTCGGATTATCGGAAGAACAAAAAACCAAAGCCTCTGCCATTGTCGAACAGCGAGTGGGCGAGCGCATGGATGCCGTGAACGAATTGGCCGCAGCACTGGAGGCGGATCCCTCAGGCATGATGGAAACCATCCTCGCCGGCGATGCCCTCAAGCGTGGAGAAATCGCGCAGGAGGAATACGATGCCATTTCTAACGAGACCCTGGCCGTGATGCGCAACGTCAGTGGCTTCGCTTTTTCGGGACGTGGCGGAAATGATTTGAGCGATCCCCTGCTCGCCGAACAATTGCAAGGAATTCTCACACCCGAGCAGCAACAGCAATTGGCGGGCATCGTGCAGAAAGCCTCGGAGGCCCAGACCAAAAATCCCCAGCAATTGCCATTCCAAAATGGCAATCTTCCCGCCATGGAATTGGAGAAACTCGATCAAACGATGGCTAGCGCGCAAAAACTCACCACCGGCCTCAAAGCCATGATGGAGGGTTTACAAGGAATGAAGGATCTTGCCCCGCCGCCTTCGGAATAAGCTTTCTGTATCGTTTTCATCTGGAGCAAATTTGTTTGAGGAAAGCTGATAGCACGGTATCTGTTTCCTTGTATTCTTGCTCATGAAACTTCCTTGGACTCAACTCCTGAGCTTCACTCCTCTGGATGTGGTGAAAATTGTCGTTACGGCGATCATCATCATATTGGTGAATAAAATTCAGCTCGTGAATGACCGGCTCTCATCGCTGCTCATCGCATTGCCTTTCACTTCCTTGATCGCGATGATTTGGATGCATCAGGAAAAGCAAACGACCACCCGCATCGCGAATCACGCGGAGGGAACGTTTTGGTTCGTCTTGCCTACCTTGCCGATGTTTCTCGTTTTCCCATGGTTGTTGCGACAGGGTTGGGGCTTCTGGCCGGCATTGCTCGCCAATTGCCTCATGACCATCGCGCTGTTCTGGTTGACGGTGATCGTGCTACGAAAATTCGGTATCGATCTCATGCCGAAGTGATGTTCCTGCTTTCACGCTTGGCATCAGGCAAAGCCTGTTTCATAATGAACGTATGCCCAAACCGATGATTTCTCCTTTGAAAAAACTCATTAACGAGATCGGACCTGTTGATGCCGTGGGCGTGGAGGAGCGCGTGGCAAAGTATGCCACTCGAAGCATCAAAAAAAACGCCAAGGACTTTGCTCTCCGATTGGCGATCTCGATGGTCGATCTCACGACCTTGGAAGGCAAAGATACACCGGGAAAAGTCGAATCACTCTGTCACAAGGCACTGCATCCGGCCGATGAATTTTCCGCGCCTTCCACAGCCGCTGTTTGTGTCTATCCCGCCATGGTGTCCGCGGCACGCCGGGTTTTGCAAAAAAGTGCGGTAAAAATCGCCTCTGTTGCCACAGCTTTTCCCTCAGGACAGTCGCCCTTGAAGATCCGTCTTGCCGAGGTCAAAGCCGCCATTGCTGATGGCGCGGATGAAATCGATATGGTGATCTCGCGTGGTGCGTTTCTCTGTGGTGAACTCTCGCGCGTGCAGGATGAAATCGCTGCTGTAAGAGATGCCTGTGGCGATGCCACATTGAAAGTCATTTTTGAAACCAGCGAACTGGAGACATACGACAACATTCGCGCGGCTTCGTTTTTGGCGATGCGCGTTCTAAGGACGGGAGATTTCATCAAAACAAGCACTGGCAAAACTTCAGGGAATGCCACCCTCGGTAACAACCAGGTCATGCTGGAAGCGATACGCGATCATTTTCTGGCCACGGGAGTGGAAATCGCCATGAAGCCCGCAGGAGGCATACGCACGGCCAAACAAGCGATTCAATTTCTCATCGCTGTCAAAGAGACGCTGGGAGACGCTTGGTTGCGCCCCGATCGCTACCGTTTTGGCGCCTCGGCATTGCTCAATGATCTGGTGCGCCAACTCGCGAAGGAGCAAACCGGGCGCTACCAAGCCGGCTATCGTTTCAGCGAATCTGCCGGAGCCTATTGAGCTACTGAACGGAAAATCGCAAAATTTCCGGGAAAAGTTTGTCGATTTTGCGAAAAAACAGAAAATATTCTCCTCGGCAGCAACAAAATTTTGACAAGTCGGGCGGAATTCGCTACATCCCCCGCCCCGCAGGTGGAGTTGGAACTTCACCTCCCAACACTAACGCTCGCGTATCATGTCCAAGAAAACAAATCTCAAAGCCGCTCTCCGCAACCGCACAGGTTCCGGTCGCCTCAATCAAATGCGCAAAGAAGGCTGGCTGCCCTCCGTGATGTACGGAATGGGCAAAGCCAATCAAAATTTGAAAGTTGATGCCCGTGCCTTCAACGACGTGCTTGCTCATAGCAGCTCGGAAAATATTCTGATCAACCTCGATATCGAGGGTGTAGGCACCTCACTCGCGTTCTTGCAAGCTGTGCAACACGATGGCATCACCGGCGCCGCGATTCATGCCGACTTCCGCGCGATCGATGAAAACACCGAGATCACCGCACACGTGCCACTGCACTTGGCTGGTGAGCCTGTGGGCGTGAAAAATGGAGGAGGCCTGTTGGAGCACAATGTGCATTCTCTTGAAATCCGTTGCTTGCCTAACGACCTGCCAGACACCCTTTCCGCGGATGTAACCCACCTGCAAGTGGGTGATTCCCTGCACATTGGCGATCTACAGTTGCCCGCAGGCGTGAAAGCCACCCACGCGGCCGAAGTGGTCGTTGCACACTTGGCCAAGCCACGTGTTGTCGAAGAAGCCCCTGTGGTAGAAGCTGCAGCTCCTGCCAAAGGCAAGAAGAAGTAAACTTCTTCCCAGTCAACCAAAAAGCCGGGGAATTTCCCCGGCTTTTTTGTTTTGGTATGCTATGCACTACCGCGATCTACGCCGAAGGCTTTGGACTGCGGTGAGCATCACCGCTTTGCGATGGCTCCGTGTCGTTCCGCAAAGATGACGAATGCTTTTCCCCGCGTCTCCCCGGCAAACCAAAGCTGCGATTCTCGCAGCAGTCCAAAGCGGCCTGCGCCGCGAGCATTCTTTGCTCAAGGCTCTAACAAAATGGGCCCGTATTCCCCGGCAGGAACAAGCCATGAGTCGCCAGAGAGATCGGCATGCGAAAAATTCGCACTGCCAACGATATCGTAGCCAACAAAGTTATCATCGCTCCCCAAAATCCATGCTTGATTCTGGCTGACAGCCACCAAACGACCCTTCACCTCTCGCAGCGAGTGAATGGCACTGCCCTGATTGAGAATCCACGCAGTCGCTGGTTCCCAGGCGCCATTGATGGAAGAAAATTGACGTTTGCTGATCCCGTCTGAGAAAGCCGCGTAAAGCGTGCTTCCGATCATGAGGTGAGCAAATCCGGCATCCGTCTCGGCAACGACCGAAGCCGTCTCGCCATTGAAACCAAGAGCCGCCACACGATCGCCAGAGTACGTGAAAATCGTAGCTCCTGCACGAGTCCATTCTGTGATCGATATGAGTTGACCCGGAATCTGCACTGGAGCCCATGGCATGGGCGCTGCGGGATCCGCCAGGTCTAAGATTTGCAGCCATGAACGCACAGAATTGGTCGACCAACCTTCTTTGCGGAATGTTTCCACTTGCGTCATTTCACGCTGATCAAAGCTGAATGCCAACAAATCGCCGCTTGAAAAAACCTCGGAAATTTGGTTGTATGAGTCACCCTCGAGGCTCCATGTTCCCACGATTGTTGGCGCATCTGAAAGATTCTCAACGATGGCGATTTCCATGGTTTGGCCACCTCTCCCGAATCGAGGAGGCATGATGGCCATACTGCTTGCGGCTACGGAATTACGGACATCGAGCAATGGCATTGGCTTGATCCAGTAACCCCACCAACTGCTGGCGCGAGAGGTGATTGCGATACGATCACCATCCAGGGGCAAAAGCTGAAGCTCTGAACCCAATTCCATCGGCAGTGACAATCGACTTATAAGGGTAGGACGCTTCGGATCTTCCAAGGACCAAACACTCAAACTCGCGCCCTGTTTGATAGGTTGTGACATGCGTGCGAAAATTCCATACTGGGGAGATTGATCATCCTCCAACAAAATCAGTCGGTTACCAAAGACCTTTGCGGCACTCACTGAGGAGCAGGGCAACTCAATTTCCTCCACGATCGTATTGACTTGCTGCAGCGAAGCCGTGCGCAGCGTGGCTTTGCGCGCAAGACTGCTCCAAGCATTCTCAGCATTCTCAATCATCAAGGCCGTATCTTGATGAATGGCCACGCGGTCGGCACCAAAGGCCAGCAACCGGTCGGTCACGACAACAGGAGCATCTCGATTGGTGGCATCCACCAAAAGCAACTCACGATTGGACACAGAGGCAATCATCTCGTTCTCCATCAAAGCTGCACGGCGTGGAGCAAAATCATGATTGATCGCACCCCGTTTGGTCAAAGTGCGGGCGGACACATCGAAATCCACGAGGCAGACACGCTGACTCATCTCATCTCGCTGATATTCCACCACAGGAATCAAGATCAGGCCAGAATCAGGCAGGATTTTAACAGCTTTTTCATTCCACTCGGCTTCACTCCATGACCACGATTCACCCACATCGATTCTCTGCGCCAATGTCGGCTTTTCAGGATCGGCGACATCAAACATCGAAACCTGAACTTTTCCGCCATCGCGACCTACAGCCATCAGAACATCACCGATGGGCTGAATGAAAGTGGACCATCCCGGAACTTCAAGGTGACCACGGATCAATGGAGTTGCAGGATCAGACAGATCCACGATCCAAAGTGGATCGGTTTGTCTGAACGTTACGACGTAGCAACGGTTCTCATCGAAACGCGATGCATACAATGATTCTCCGCGAATCAATTCCACACTCCCGAGACGAGAAAGGCTGTTCTCTTCTTCCTTGTAAGTTTCCACGGTAGTGACTTGCTCCCACTCCTGCCAGCTTTGCACGATCACAGCCAGGCCATCCGAAGTGTCCCCGACCTTGAACTTGTCCTGAATTCTGCCACCTACTGACGTCTGTTTTTCTTTGCCCAACGAGCCGTTTGCGGAGATCGGAAAAACAATCAAATTTTGACTCATCGAGTAATGTCCATTCTCTGCGGATATCCAAAGATATTTGCCGGTAGCCCCAACCTGAGATGCGGACAACTCAAGCGTGCGTTGATCAAGGATACGATTGCCATCGGCAATATCGATGGTGGAAACTAATGTGCGGGGTTGCCACAAACCGGTTTCTGTCATCCAGCTCGTGGTAATCACATGGAGAAAATTACCAATCATTCGGCTTTCCACGTAAGAACCGGCCAAGTCGACGGAACCGAGCTGTGACGGCTCGGCGCCTGCTAGAGAAATATCATGGATGCGAGTGGATTCACCAGCACTGGGGCTCCAGGGCACTCCCGTGATCAACAGCGCGCGATCAGCTGCCGATTCATCACCTCCAACGAGATACATTTCCTCGCCCAATGCAGCCATTTTGTGGCTTGTAATCACAGGGGCCGCAGGGTTCGTCGTGTCAATCACTTGCAGTCCCTTCAGACGGTTAAAAAAGTAAATGTTTTTGCCTCGAATTTTCCAAATATCAGATTCTTCAACAGTGCTGGAAACAACCCCGGAATTTGAGTCTGGAGAAGATGCAAGAACGCCATCCCCCCGATTCGCCAGCGGTGCAGAAATGATGTTTTTTTCGGCACTGAACCGTGATGGACCCTCGCGCATGGCGGTAGGCAATGACGAAACGAGAGAGGAGGGTAACACCGTCGTCGCTCCCAGAACGGCAACCACTCTCACTTGAGATCCGGCTGCAATGGTAGCAGGAATCTTGGCCTGGTGCTGGGATGTTGATGCTGTTGCAGCCATGGTGCTGACACGGGACCATTCTGATTGAGCATTAGGCCGAGCCTCGATGGAATAAAGCTGGGCACCTCGACGCGAAGAGAAAGTCACAGTCTGATCAGCGGAATCGAGAGCAGAGGGGATTTGAACTCGCCCTACCTTCGATGAGGGGAAATTCGCGACCACACGCAGATCCGCGTTCTGCCATGCCAGTGGGATTTTCATGCGGGTAACCTTTGAACTTGGGCGCTTGACAGTGGCGAGTGATTGCCAGCGGCCGCTTTCCGCATTCATTCCCTGCAAAGAGATGGACAGCGGGCCAGAAAAGCGCGATTTCGCTTTGAATTCAAAGCGCACATA
Organism: Akkermansiaceae bacterium; assembly: GCA_049240965.1. Lineage (GTDB taxonomy): Bacteria > Verrucomicrobiota > Verrucomicrobiia > Verrucomicrobiales > Akkermansiaceae > UBA956. Next base: position 207,397 of record JBMLRP010000003.1, on the reverse strand, counting down.
TCCCTCTTCCAAGCTGTGCGGCAACACCTCTTGCGTTGTCGCCACCTGTGCTCGCTGATTTCTGATGCCGAAAGCCTGAGCATGCGAAGGCGAGACCATCTGCAAAAAACAGATCAGTGTCGCCACGATCATTGGCATGATGTGAAGGTAACGCAAAGTCTTAGAACCCTCCTGAATGCTTTGTGGAAAATCAGCACAGCAGCTGCGTTCAATAATGAAGTGTTTGATCAATTTCATGAGATTTGTGAAGTATTGTCGCTGTTGTTTATACGTGTAACACAGAGTTCTTGGACCAGTAAATCAAATTTTTGTTACGGTTTTGGTGAAGGCCCCAGCAAAACTGTGTTAGCCTTGTTGGGTGATTCTGGTGCATGACGAGAGTCCTGAGTCACGAGAAATCGATCTGGTATGATACCAACGGCCCCGAGTTTGAAAGCAAAGTTCTCGGATGAGGAAACGTGCTCGGGTAACGTGCCGACCAATACCGGTTGGGTGGATGTGTCACTTTCAACCCACAAATGATACGCTTTGTCTTCAGCAGGCTGATCGAGATTACTAATCACAAGTAATCCAGTATCGCGCGCGGGATCATAAATTGGCACGGCACTCGGCAACGATGGGTCTTTTTCAGCCCGGGTGGGTGCAGCAGCCTTTGCGCTTGATGGTGAGAGAGCGGGCAATGTCGGATCGTCGACATCAAATCGTAACATCGAACCCAACAACGGATCTGGAACCTCCGCAGCCGCAGGATCGGTTCCCGGAACGGTTAATTTCATGATAATGGGCCAGGCAACCCCTTGTTGCGGCACGAGACGCTCAGCATCCCGTGATGCCAGAACAGCAATTTGTTTACGCAGTATGTCAATTTCCTGAATCAAGCTGCGTTGCGGATCACGCGAGTGATTCGTCTCCCGGGGCTTGCCAGATGGATCCAGGCGATGCTGATTTTGATTCGTGTCAGATGATAGTTGAGGGGAGTGTTGGGACTGTTCATGACTTTCATGATCATCAGATGGCTGCATTTGAATCGTATTTTCCAATGGTTGATCCGCTATACTAGCATTTCCATTGCGATTCGATCTGTCGATTAGCAAATAAGTTGCTATCACCGCCGCAGCGACCCACCCCAGCCATGCTGGAATCGGAAAACTCCGGGAAGTCTCGTCTTTGGATGAAATCTTTACAGAAATCACCTGCCATGAGTTTTTCTGCGGTCTCACCGGCGCGGAATGATCCATCGCAATCACTGCAGACACAAGGTCGGATAAATCGCGTCGTTGTCGATTACGCGGATTCAACGAAGTTGTATGCTCCATTCCGAAAGCATCAAGTGGAAAATCATCAGGTGAGTTCATGTTGCGATAGCATGGATTGGAGTTTGGCCATAGCCCGACGCAACCGATGTTTCACGGTTCCGAGAGGCGCTTGAAGTTCATCGGAAATTTCTCTCTGGGTGTATTCAAAAAAAACTGCCAGTTCCAGGCAGCGACGCTCGTCATCAGGCAATGAATTGATTGCATGCCTGACCGATGCGATGGTGTCAGAGCTGAGAATTTGTGGATCAAATTGAGGCTCGGGAATTTCTTTTTCATCACGCGAATCATTTTTGGTACAATCGCGTTTCTGACGGTTCCGATATCGAATACGATCCATGCAAATACTGCGGATGATCGTAAAACACCATACGAATGGCTCGGATTTTTCGGCATCGTAATCAACAGCACGATGCCACAATTTCACGAAAGTATCCTGCATCGCTTCTTCCGCTTCTTCTCGATCATGGAGAATGCGCAATGCAATCCCAAGAAGCGTCGGAGACCACCGATCATAGAGAGTTTGCAGTGCTGCGCGATCTTGCTGGCCTACGCGGAAAAGCAACTGTATCGCCGCATCCTCAGGTGTTGAGGATCCGGATGGGTGATCAGGCATTCCATGGAGCACGCGCGGCATGTGGTGTGTGAGCGGGCCAGACAAGTCACAGCCCCCTTTCGCCTATAAATACGACATCTGGAGCGAAATCGGATCACCTAATCTTGGTTAGTGTAAAATGATTCCGCACTTTTCGCGACTAAGGCAGCGCGGTTCAGACAATGCCGTGGTATTCTTGGATCGAGCGGACTGCCAGTTCGTTTTTCTGCAGGGAACGTATCGCCCGAACACTGGCCTCAGCGGCAGCAAGGTTGGTCGCGTAAGAGATTTTGTTCGCAATCGCGCCAGCACGGATCTGCACTTCATCGGCACGCGATTCGTGGCTGCTGGGGGTGTTGATCACAAAATGGATTTCGTGATTTTTCATCATATCCACGCAGTGTGGGCGCGCGCCTTCAAGGATCTTATAGACGCGGACGCTGGCGATGCCTTCTTTTTGCAGAAGCTGATGGGTGCCACCGGTGGCGAAAATGGTGAAGCCCATGTCCGCAAGGTCGCGGGCGATGGCGACGGCGCGCGGTTTGTCACGGTCGCTGACGGAGATGAAGACGTTACCTTTGGTGGGCAGAGGATTGAAGGCGCTCATTTGGGCCTTGGCGTAAGCCATGCCGGGGTCGGCATCGATGCCCATGACTTCGCCGGTGGATTTCATTTCCGGGCCTAACACAATGTCTATGCCGGGGAAGCGGTTCCAAGGGAACACGGCTTCTTTAACGTTGAAATGCGCGGGGATGATGCGCTGGGTGAAGCCGAGTTCCTGAAGGGTCTTGCCGACCATGATTTTCGCCGCCAACTTGGCGAGTGGTATGCCGATGGCCTTGGAAACAAAAGGCACGGTTCGCGAAGCACGCGGATTGACCTCGATCACGTAGAGCTCGTTGTCTTTGACGGCGAACTGGATATTCATCAGTCCTTTCACGTTGAGTTCTTTCGCGAGGTTGATCGCAGCACTTTCGATTTGTTGCTGGATTTCCACGCTGAGGGAAAAGGCGGGAATCATGCAGGCGGAGTCACCGGAGTGGATGCCGGCCTGCTCGATGTGTTCCATGATCGCACCTACTACGGCCGTAGTACCATCGGCGATACAATCGACGTCGACCTCGGTGGCGTTGTCGAGGAAACGATCCACCAGCACCGGACGCTCGGGCGAGGCGGTTACGGCTTCGCGCATGTAACGGGAAAGTTCTTCGTCATTGTAAACGATCATCATCGCACGGCCACCGAGCACGAAGGATGGGCGGACGAGCACGGGATACCCAATGCGATTGGCAATCACGATGGCTTCTTCAGCAGATACAGCGGTGCCGGCTTCCGCTTGTTTCAGTCCGATTTTATCAAGTAGTGCTGAGAAATGTTTGCGGTCCTCGGCAAGCTCAATGGACTCGGGTGAAGTGCCAATGATGGGGACCCCGTGACGCTTCAGATCGGCAGCCAGGTTGAGCGGCGTTTGACCGCCGAACTGGACAATCACACCATCAGGTTTTTCCTGTTCGCAGATGTTGAGAACATCTTCGAGAGTGAGCGGTTCGAAGAACAGTTTGTCAGATGTATCGTAGTCGGTGGAAACCGTCTCAGGATTTGAATTGACCATAATGGTCTCGTAACCCAGCTCTTTTAGGGCGAAGGAAGCGTGGACACAACAATAGTCAAACTCGATGCCTTGGCCGATTCTGTTAGGCCCACCGCCAAGGATGATGATTTTCTTTTTCTCGGAATCACGCGCTTCGTTTTCCTCACCATAAGAGGAGTAGAAGTAGGGTGTGTAGGCTTCGAACTCTGCGGCGCAGGTATCGACGAGTCGGTAGGTCGGGACGATACCCGCGGCCTTGCGCTCGGCGCGAACGGTGTCTTCTTTCACGCCGCCTGCCTTCGCGATCTGGCGATCGGAGAAGCCGAGTTTTTTGGCGCGTTTGAGTGGAAGCGATGCAAGCGCCATGCCCTCTTTGGCGATTTCTTCAAGGTGGCGCAGAAACCAGGGATCGATGGCGGTGATCTCATAAATTTCCTCCACCGTGTAACCGGCGACGAAAGCGGTCTGAAGCCAGAATATGCGCTCAGCGTTGGGCACGCGGAGCTTGCGTTCGATTTCTTCGCGTGTGGGAGCTTGTGGTTCCTTGCTATCGAAGCCGAAGCCCCAGCGGCCGGTTTCCAGAGAACGAAGGCATTTTTGCATGGACTCCTTGAAGGTGCGGCCGATGGCCATCGCTTCCCCCACCGATTTCATCGAAGTGGTCAGCACCGGATTGGCGGCGGTGAATTTTTCGAAGGTGAAACGGGGGATTTTGGTGACCACGTAGTCGATGGTTGGCTCGAAGGACGCCGGCGTTTCGCGGGTGATGTCGTTGCGGATTTCATCGAGCGAATAGCCAACCGCAAGCTTTGCAGCGATCTTGGCTATGGGGAAACCAGTGGCCTTCGAGGCGAGAGCCGAGGAGCGGGAGACGCGTGGGTTCATCTCAATGACGATCATGCGTCCGGTCTTGGGATCCGTGGCGAACTGGATGTTGGAGCCACCTGTTTCCACGCCGATCTCACGGATCACGGCGAAAGAGGCATCGCGCATGATCTGGTATTCGCGGTCGCTGAGCGTCTGGATCGGTGCGACGGTGATTGAGTCACCAGTATGAACGCCCATCGGATCCAGGTTCTCGATGGAGCAAATCACCACGCAGTTATCAGCATGGTCGCGCATGACTTCCATTTCGAATTCTTTCCAACCGAGAAGCGATTCCTCCACCAGCACTTCGCTGACGGGCGAGAGATCAAGACCGCGGGTGATGATTTCCTCGAATTCGTCACGATTGTAGGCGATGCCGCCGCCTTGACCACCGAGCGTAAAGGCGGGGCGGATGATCAGGGGGAAACGTCCGATCTGCTCGGCGATGGCGCGGGCCTCTTCCATCGTGTGGGCGGTGCCGGATTGAGGGACATCGAGGCCGATTTTCAGCATCGCGTCCTTGAAACGTTGGCGGTCCTCGCCTTTATCGATGGCATCGGCATTCGCGCCGATCATACGCACGCCGTGTTTGTCCAGCGTGCCCGACTTGAACAGCGACATCGATGTATTGAGCGCAGTCTGGCCGCCGAGTGTGGGCAGCAGCGCGTCCGGCTTCTCGCGAATGATGATTTTTTCCACGACCTCGGGCGTGATCGGCTCAATGTAGGTACGGAACGCGAATTCCGGATCGGTCATGATGGTGGCCGGGTTCGAGTTCACGAGCACGACCTGATAGCCTTCCTCACGCAACGCCTTACAAGCCTGAACACCGGAATAGTCAAATTCACAACCTTGTCCAATGACGATGGGGCCGGAACCGATGACGAGAATTTTCTTAATGGAAGTGTCTTTGGGCATAATCGAGCGTGTCGGGTGTAAACTCGCAGGGATTTGGCAGTTCGCGGGGAGTTTGTAAAGGATTGGATGTGAAAAATCAGATTTTTCTTATCTCAAACGCAATCGCAACCCACCGAAACTCAAGATATGTGCGCGATATGGGCATCACGCTGAAAAAATCCGTCAGTTGTTGTCGATGCGAAACGGCATCGTAACGTCAGGAAAATCCTTGAGGGTAAAGCTGATCATGAAGCCGTATTCGCTGCGCACCCTGTTGTCGCGACGCGTCAAGCCCGCGCTGACGATCCAATTCTCAAAATTCCGGTGAACCGTGTATTGTTCCCATTCCAGAGTCGAATCATCGAATTCCCACTGATGCACAATTCCCAGCCCCCAGTTTTCGTTGACACGATTGTATGCGCGGAAATTGACACGGTTGGAATCAGGCAAAAACGGATGATTCGTCAAATTGCGTTGCTGGATACTGAATTCAAAATCCGGAGTAGGCATGAATCGCAGTCCGGTAGTGAATTCGTTGTATCCCGAGCCGCTGCTGATGATGGGAAATTGCGTCTGAAGGTCCACCGCGAGCCAAGGCAGGGGCAACCAGCTGATGTCATTGTAAAGATTCGAAAAATCCCGATCCAGCTCCGGATCATTGATGTAGCTGTCAAGATAAGTGTCCATGAACATCCACACATGAGAACCTTCATTGCGCTGGGTGGTGAGTCGGTTTCTCACGCCGAGGCGCACGAGGTTCCAGTTCGATAAGTCATCAATCGCAACAAACCTTCCCACGTTGATGGGTGCGGGCCTTGTCATGAAGGCCATGCGATCAATCGCCGGGGCGTTCTCTCCCAATTCTCCTGCCGAAAGATATGACCAGTTAGCGTAGGGCTGGATGGTGTGTCTTAATCCGTTCACCCCCCTATCATCCAGTTGGAAATCGGGGTAATCTCGATGCACTTTGACAGATGCCTCCATACCAGTGGAAAAAAGGGTTCGGTCCTGATCATTCACGGGGCCGCCCACATGGAAATACCTGGTGTAACCTGTTCCGATATGTGGAGTCAGATGAAGCCAATCCGCCACCGTCTTTTGTGTGGAAAATTCCTGATACGTATGAAAACGAATAAATTCTGGCTGTGTGAGTTGCTGGTAAATTTTGTCATATCTTGGATCTCCCGGGGGCAAATCACGCATTTGTTCGATCAGTAATTTCTCATATCGACCAACTTGAGGATAGAGACGACCTAAACCCGGGTCACCATCAGGCAAGGAAAGCAGGGAGCCCAGAAGATTGTCACGGGTGGGATCCGCCATATTTTCCTGGTAGACACCAAACGAGGTTTGTCCTTCATGCAAAACTCCAGAATCCCTGATCGGCCGGCGGATTTGATCAAAAGAAAGCTCGGGAGACCGCTGGTCCGCTCGATAAAAATCGTTCAAGCGCAAGCGGGCTAACGCGGTGAACAGGGAATTTTCCGAGCGGCGAGTGAGAAAAACCGTGTTATCCGGTTGGGCATTGTCACGATAAAAACGCGGATCAAAATCCTCAAGCATGTGGTTGTCACTTAACAAATGCAGATCATAATTCATCGCGTATTCCGCATCGGCATCCAACGAGTCATGAAATGACAGCGGCGTCCGGTATTGGAATTCCGTGCGGTAGCGATTCGAACCCACCGGGCCGCGGGGAATCCCCGACCTGCCGATCGAGGGGTCAAGGTCATCGGCATAATACAAACGTAACCATCCAAGATTCGGGTTATCCTCAACGCGGGTATCCAGCAAATCAACACCGCCCGCAAGTCCCCGACGAGAGCGCGCATCAAATCGCCACCTCGATAACAACCACGGCTTGTCCTCGCCAAGGATATGACTGTCATCACCGCCTAACATGATGCCATAGCTTTGCATCAAAAATAGACCCCAATTGGTTCGACCGCCGGGCAGAACTCGGTAACCAAGATCCGCATTGAGGGGTTGGCTAAGATAGGGCAGCCAAAACACGGGGGTATCGCCAATGTAAAGTTTGAGGTTGTCAAATACGACTCGCTCACCGGGGTAGAGCGTGGTTCGGTCGGCCCGCAGCCAGTAATTCGGCGATTGAACATCGTTCGTTGTAATACCTGCACTCGTGCCCATAAAAATCCGGTTCCCTTGCTCGTCTTCGGTCATTTCAAACCGACCCGATTCAAGAATGATGGGATCATAGCTGATGCTCAGTGCCTGAGTATCAAGCTTTTTGGTTTTTAGGTCATACACCACACGATTCCCCCGCTGAATCATCGGTCCATTGAAAACACTGACGTTGCCCAACAGTGTGTAGGTCGATGATTCCAGATCAAGTTCCGCACGATCCGCAAAAACCTCTTCTCCGCGATTCGTTTTTAGCTCGATGGGACCGCTAACGAGAAATTTTCTCCCATCGCTTCCTAATGGTGTGAGTTTCCCCTGAATGGCGATGTCCACACCCTCTGGCATCTCGAGATTGACTTCTTGCGGATGCCCCTGCGGGACATTCGGCGTGAGCGAAACAGGGGGGATTGCCACCGGTGGCGGCGGAGCCACTTCAGTGGGGGGCTGGAGCACCTCCTGCGCTGCGATCGGAAGAACTGCTGTGAGCAAAGAAATACGCCAAAGTCGCTGCATGAATGTTCACGCATGGTGACTTTTCCGATTCTGATGTAAAGGAAGATTTATCGGATTAGATACCGTTTTCCATCATCTGATCGTCCATCATTTCATCGCTGCCACTCTTTGGATGAGCAGGCTGTGGCTTTGCGGGACGCTCGGTCGGTTTGAGGCTTCCGGGTGGATGATTCTCCCAATGTTTCTGCCACTCTTGCGCATCGATACGAAGATCTCGATTGACGTCGATTTTTTCAAACAAATCTTCCTGCGAATCTTCCGATTGTTGTCTTACCATAGGAAACTGCTGAAGCTCGGGAAAATCGATTTTTTGATCTTGATTCGTATCCACGGCACCAAAGCCACGGGCCGGCGATGGCGTGGGCATGCGATCCGGACGACCATCCTGCCGGGCATCGGGACGGCGTGGTCCCTGCCCTTGTGGCGGGCCGTCTTCCGGGCTCAGCGCCCCATCTTGATTTCGATCCATGTTATCGAAAATTTTCCTGCGCCGATCCTCGGGCAGCTTCGTCCCCATCGTAGCCTGTTCAAATTCATCGAAGGTAATTTTACGATCACCGTCACGATCCATTTCCGCAATGCGTGGAAACATTCGGCGTTTGCCATCGGGAGTAGCTGGGCTCCCGGGATTCACTGGAGCATTGGGTGGAATCATTTCTGCTGGCTCTAGGCTCGAGTTCTTGTCTTTGTCGAGGTGAGTGAAAAGTTTATCTTGTTTCTCCGCGGGCAATGGCGAAATGCGCGGCAATTGCAGAAACTCCTCTTTGGAGAGCTTCTGATCATGATTGATGTCTGCCTGTTTCCAAAACTCCAACGCGCGCATTTTGTCGCGCCCTTGCTCCTGAGCACGGTGTTTCGGGGCTTCGGGCTTACCTTGGCCGAATGCCACCGCGGTAAAAATCAGCATGAAATGTGTGATGTTTCTGTTCATGATTGTTGTGCCGTTGTAGGGGAAAAACCGTAAAATAGCGAAAAAGTTGTGCGCTTTTCTGAAAAATGTTGCTTTCGCCTCAGACACATCTGTGACAAAGTTCGCTTGAAAATGCACATTCGCGAAATTTTACGGCAAAGCAAGCCTTCGTTTTCTTTTGAATTTTTTCCCGCTCGTACGGAAGCGAGTGCGGAGGAGTTGTATCAAACCATACGCGATTTGGAACCGCTACATCCTTCTTTTGTCTCGATTACTTATGGCGCTGGCGGCGGCACGCGCGAACTCACCCATCAACTGGTAACCCGCATCCGCGAAACCACCGGCATTCCTCCGATTCCACACCTGACCTGTGTCGGTCACACGAAAGCTGAAATTGAGCAGATTTTGCAGCGCTATGCTGCGCTCGGGGTTTGCAATATTCTGGCACTGCGCGGAGATCCACCACGACAACAGAAGGACTATGACTGGTCCCAGGGAGACTTCCGCCATGCCGCGGATTTGGTGCGTTTCATTCGTGAGTTCAACGAATCGGGGCAACACCCGCTCGGAGGATTCGGCATTGGCGTCGCTGGCTTTCCCGAAGGACATCCCGATACACCCAATCGTCTGCTCGAAATGGATCATTTGAAGGCCAAGTGCGATGAGGGTGCGGATTACATTTGCACACAATTATTTTTCGACAACCACGATTTTTTCGATTTCCGCGATCGATGCGTGTTGGCGGGAGTCAATCTTCCCTTGATCGCTGGCATCATGCCTGTGACGTCGCTTTCCTCCATGAAACGCATGGCCGAGCTCGCTGCCGGTGCGCGTTATCCCGCCAAGTTGTTACGAGCACTGTCCCGCGCCCAAGATGATGCGCATGCGGTGGAAAAAGTGGGAATCCATTACGCTGCACAACAATGCTCCGAACTGCTCGACGGCGGTGTGGATGGCCTTCATTTTTACACGCTGAATAAAAGCAATGCTACCAGAGAAATTTATCAAAGCCTCGGCATGAGCGTAAGTTCCTGAAGCTATTTTATACTGACAGCAGCAAGAGTCGCAAAATTTCCGAACCGCTTCCACCACAGCGACAGCCCATACAACCATGCTCAGAGATGGACATTTCTCTATTGGCATCGTCGGGCAAATTCGGTAGCCTGCCACCATGGTGGATCTGTTGGTCAGGTTATACGCGTTACCCGATGCGGTGGGTTTGTATGAGACAGTGGCTGCGCATGGAGTGACCTTGCGGCGTGCGCGTGCCTTTGAAAAACATACAGTAGCGGAGTTCGCGCGCAGGCATTTTTCGGCAAAGTGGGTGAGCGAAATCGAGGTCGCGATGACACGACAACCGGTGAGTTGTTTTATTGCAACAAAAGACAAAGCGATCCTGGGTTTCGCGTGTTATGAGACGACGATGCGTGGATTTTTTGGACCCACAGGCGTGGACGAAGCCGCGCGTGGCATGGGCTTGGGAAAAGCCTTGTTATTCAAGTGTCTCGAATCCATGCGCGAAATGGGCTACGCATACGCGGTCATTGGCGGCGTGGGACCGCGGGAGTTTTACGAAAAAGCCTGTGGTGCGACAATGATTGATGGCAGCGACCCCGGGATTTATGGTGATATCCTGCCGTGATGCCAGCGACTTCCGGTCGGGGCCCTCACCTTCCTGTTCTTTTTGGGTCATGATGGCGCGAGAAGAGCATGAAACCCGCAAAACAATTTGGATTGCTCCGGCGGGACATCGGGGAGTAAGCCATCGTGTTGAAGTGCGCCGCGGCACAGGGAAAAGAACTCTTCCTCGGTTTTCATGCGGCGCATCGACTGCTCAAACTCATCGCCGAGCCCCTGCACGATGTAAAGCATGGTCTTTTTCATCCGCTGGATGTGATGAACTTCATGAAACTCTTTGCTCTCACGCGCAAGTTCGGCGTAAAGGTCCTCGATATAATCCAACAGATCGCAGGCACGCGGTTGAGGCAGCGGGGCACTCTGATACTGTGCGCGTAGTTGATCGAAAATCCATGGATTGCGGATCGCACCACGCCCGATCATCAAGCCATCCGCGCCAGTGCGTTGATGATAATTGACACCCGCCGTTGCGTTAACAACGTTGCCATTCGCGATGACAGGACATGATAAGCTGGCCACCGCCTTCGCCACGCAATGCGGACGCACCGGTGTCTGATAACGATCCGCCACAGTGCGTCCGTGAATCGTAAGACCATCGATGGCATGTTTGCGAAAAATTTCCAACAACGTGCCGAACTCACTTTCGTCCGCATAGCCGACGCGGGTTTTTACTGTAAAACGACTGGGGATGGCATCACGCAACATGCCGATCATACGATCGATCTCCGCGGGATGACGCAATAGTCCGCCACCGGCGCTCTTGCCGCAGACCGTGGGACTGGGGCAGCCAAGATTCAGATCAATACCGGCAATGTTTTCCCGCAAGAGTATTTTCGCCTCCTTTACCATCGCATCAGAATCCGAGCCAATGATTTGCGCAAAAATCGGAATGCCGGTGGAATTCTCACGAATCGAACGAAGGATATAACGATCCGGTTTCGATGCTGGATGCACACGAAAAAATTCCGTCACGAACCAATCCGGTCCGCCACGACGCGCGATCACTCGCATGAAAGGCAGATCTGTGACGCTTTGCATCGGCGCCAGAACCAGAGCGGGACGATGATGGGGTAGGAAATCGCGCACGGGATGAATCCGTTAAAACTGCAAGCGCACGCTCACTGTGCCAAAATTCGCGTCACCAGGCTGTTCTCGGTATTCTTCCGTGCGCCAAGTATGAGCATAACTGATTTCCACTGAGCGGATGCGCCATCCAATACCAGCATACAATTCTCCGACAAATGGTTCTCGGGTGATTCCAGTGGAAAAACCACTGAAAATTGGTCCATCCAGCGTCGCATCATGGGCAATGGCAAAAGCTCTGAATCCGGTAAGAAAATAGAGAGACCAGGGATGATTCTCATTTTCTTCCCCAGTAAAAAATTTATGAGTATAAGAAGTTTCGCTCAGGCGTGGGTCACTGAAATCTGTGGGCAGATAAAGCCCCACGCGCATCATCGCACCGACTTGCGCCGTGGTGCGAAATGTGCCAAGCCTGGTTCCCCATTCCGTGAAGCCATCCATGCTCAAAACGGAGTTGGCGGTGCCGAGCGGAAGTCGGTTTCTTTGTAAAAATGAGAGATCCAAGGTGACTTCCGTAGGGATTTGTTCGTCCCATCCTTGGAAGCTCTCGATGTCTCTGACATCATGAATGAAATCCTGGGTTTCTTCGGCAAATGCGTATTTACCTGTGATACCTAACAGAACTTCAGCAGTGTTCAGACGTTTGCTGTCTTTAGCGTGCAGAGAAAAACCCAGCGCTGTCCAGCCAGCGTAGCGACGCTGATCTTCGGGCTGTGTCCGGGAAAGAAAATCCTCGGGCGTAAACATCAACTGCGTCAGAGAAAATCCGTAATTGTAGGCTACTTCATCTGGATCATCAAATCCGGTCAGATCTTGCAGCCATTGCGGTGAGGTGTCATCACTGGTGAGCGGACGCAACGCGCGCTGCACGGCACCAATGTCTTTCATTTTCCGATTGCCGGAAATCCATGACAGCCTTGCGCCATTGGTATAGTCTTGGTCGCGGTTGGCAAACAAATCATTGTCGAGATAAAAGGAGAGAAAGCCCGGTCCAAAATCAAAGGGGGTTTCTCGCGCCGCATGAACGCTTAAGGGCAGCCAGAGAAAGGCGGAAGCCAAGGTGAATGGTATCGTTTTCATAGTCTCATTCTAGCCGATTTCATACTGCGTGCGAGAAATATTTCCCCGCTGGTTCCCATGCCCGGCACATTCGATCTCGTGCATCTTGCTTGACCACGCTCCTCATGAATCGTCACAGTTCAAAACGTGGAACCCATAAAGAACGTTTTTCATGAGAGAGGCATCTCGACCATGGCTAAAGTGCTGAGCCGTCATGTTCCTTCCTGGAACCAGCGGGCTTTTGTCAAAGCAGCATCCGGGAATCTTGACTCGCTCGAACTCAAGGAGAGAAGTGAACAAATTTATAACACACTGTGTGAGTATCTTCCCGCGGATTTCCCCACAGCGGCTGAATGCATTCGCCACTCCTTGCATCCTGCGGTCGATGGAAATGCCCGCAGCGAGGGCACCACGGAACAGGGGATTCAAGGTTGGCTGATCCTACCGCTCACGGAATACGTCGGACGACACGGAGACAAATCCCTGTCATTAGCGCTGGAATTGTTGAAGGAATTGACCATGCGCTTCACCTCGGAATTCGGAATTCGTCACCTTTGGCTGAGCCGTCCGGAGGAAGTGATGCCCATCGTATCCCAATGGGTTCATCATGAAAATGAACACGTGCGTCGTCTGGTTTCCGAAGGTTCGCGACCACGATTGCCCTGGGGTTTGCAACTGCGCGGTTTCATCGAACAGCCGAAACGCACATGGCATTTGTTGGAGGCATTGCGCGATGATCCTTCTCCATACGTGAGAAAATCCGTGGCGAATCACCTGAATGACAATGCCCGCGATCACCCTGAATGCGTCGTAGAGTTGGCACGTGATTGGCAAAGAGGGGCATCGCAGGATCGCCAACGACTGATCCGGCATGCGTTGAGAAATCTTCTGAAAAAAGGACACCCCCAGGCTCTCTCAATCTATCAATTGGATCAACCGCTGCTCCAAGAAGCCGAACTGCACTTGAATCGTAAACACATCGCGATGGGGCAAGAACTGGAATTCTCCCTCGACCTCATCTCCGCTGGCTCTTCTTCCCAAACAATCCGTCTGGATTATGTGATCCATCATCGAAAGGCGAATGGCCGCACGAGCCCCAAGGTATTTCGATGGAAAGACATCGCCCTCGTTCCGAACCTACTCCAGCGGTGCATACGGCGACACTCGTTCCGCCCCGTTTCCACCAGGGTCTATTATCCGGGCTTGCACCTCATCGAAATCAAGGCGAATGGCATCGTGATAGCAGAAAGCGAATTTCAACTCTCCCAGTAAAGAAGCTGTAACTAACCAGCCTCCGATGAAACCACGGTGAGGATACCGTCGCTCATGCCGTGAATTTTCTTTTTATCAATGGGAACGATGGTAGCCAAACAACCATGCAAGCGGGTGTAACCTGAGTCATCGGTAAAATAGTAGGGACAAAGCCGCACGCGTCCCGGCTCCACTGCGATCGAGCCATCGACTTGATACACGGGATGTTCAATGATGGTTGTCTCGCGGAATGATTGCATGATCCAGGCGCTCTGGGTGTCATCGAGCGCGTTTCGTAGAGCATTACGCCATTCGGATGCTGGCATGTCATGGCCGATGAAGACCCCGCGTGAGCCCCAGGCACGGGGATCGAAGCCGGAAATTTTCAATACCAACTGTCGTTCTTTTTGGCTGAAATTCATCACCTCTTGCCAACGCACAACGTTCAACTCTGGCAGAACCGCATCAGGCGGCAAATCAATATCCCTGACAAACCAACTAGTCGGAATCAATTCTTTGAGCCGCTGCCATTGATTGGCGCGCAGTTCCTGTTGCCAGAGTTTTTTCAGGCCGGGCATGTGAAACAATGCCAACCAGAGTTTTTCTTCGAGATGGGGTTTGATGGGGGTTTCGATACGCCCACCGCGGGCACAAAAATCAGCGAGTTGTGGGACGTTATGCCAGTCAAAGCATTCAAAAAACCGATAGAGAGCGCGGCTTTCATCAGCTTTCAGAGTCGATGCGTCTTCGATTGTGCGTTTCTCGCCCAGTTGTGAAAGCAGCCAGAGCATTTCTGCACGATAGTCGGCCGCCTCTTCAGCAAGTAGTACGACTCCACCGGATGGCAGGATACGGGAGAAGCCTTCCAACATGCCTTCCGCTCCGCCCACAACCGGAAATCCTGCCGCAGCGTATTGACGAGCCAGCCAGGCAGTGATGCCGATCCCACCGGGAACGCTATCAATCTCCGTCAGCGCAAATCCCTTTTCCGTGAGCAACAAATCAGGACGAATCACGCGGGGGAAATGCGCGGCGCTGTCGCCGCGGCGCTGTGTGGCGACCATCCATTCGGGCTTGCCGCGATCGAGGCTTTCAGCAAGCCATGGAAAAATCTTACCTCTGGCGCTTCGTCGGTAGATCGCATCACTGGCGCGTTGGAACTGCGCCAAAACATGACCCAATCCTTCCAGCTCACGAAGCAACTTCCGCGAAAGCGTCAGTGGCTGTGGCGACCATCGCCAAGTTCCGGCACCAAACAAACCGCCATCGGGCATGGCCCGCAGGATCTGTTCCTGCGTCAACTGCGGGATTGGGGGGCTCATGACATCAAACGCAAAGCGCCACGAATGAGCTCTTCCACCGTGGAGTTGCTCTCTTGTTCAAGGATTTGTTTGACGGCTTTACGCGCGTCCACCTGCTTGTAACCGAGGGCGATCAGTGCCAGTTCGGCATCCGCGGCGGTATTGCTGATGCCACCTCCGGCGGCGGATTCCCATGTTTCCGTGACACCAACCTTGTCCTTGAGTTCCAGCACGATGCGCTCAGCGGTTTTTTTGCCAAGCCCTTTGATCCGCGAGAGATCTGCGACATCCGCACGCACGACAGCTTCCTTGAAGCGGGAAACACGCATGCCGCTGAGAACCGACATTGCGGTTGTGGGTCCAATACCGCTAACGCGCTCGATGAGAAGGAGAAAAACATCACGCTCTTCTTCCGTGGCAAATCCATACAAAGTATGAGCAGTTTCACGGATGTGCAAGTAAGTTCTCAATTCCACCGTGGCACCCTCGTGCGGATGGAGATGGTCGAAAGTGCTCAATGGCACGTGGATTTCATAACCCACACCCTGCACGTCCAGAATCAGACGATTGGGATAGGCTTCCCAGACTTTTCCACGAATGCGTGCGATCATCGGCAGGAAGATTCCATGCCATCTGCGCGGCGTCAATGCCATAGCGATTCCGCCACCAAAACGAGCGTTTACCTCGCAACGCAACATACACCATAACCAGAGTCCTTGGGATCTTTGAAAACGAAATTTTGCAAAGGCTGCATAACGAAATTTTAATTTTAGCAAGTTTTATTTATTAACATGTCTAAAATATCGGTAAATATTGAAAAAAATTCCCCACTTCGAATAAGATAAAAACCGTTGATAATCAATGATTTGATTCGATTTTTAGCGGTTGCAGATGAGGGCCCAAAAAAAATCGAGTGTATTGAAAAAAAAGTTTGACGGCAGAAAATTTTTCAAGTGTACTGAATTGCACCTAGGCGTATTCAATTACATGTCTTTTGTTCTTTCACAATTCAACGGCTTTCAAGAGCATAAAATGGACCCGAAATTTCGGGTATCCATTCCTGTGGCTTGGCGTCCGGAGGAGGGGCAACAACTGATTCTGCAGGAATCGAAACGCTACGGTATTCCCTGTGTCCGCGTTTTAACCTTGGCCGCTTTTGCCGATATGGCGCGCGACATCCGCGAATATCCCAACCGCTCTGCTGGTCAAATTCGTGAGGCATTGGAACTTTTGCACTCAGGCATTCTCCCGGTGAATGTGAACAACCAAGGGAAACTCCTGATCCCCAAGGAGTGGAGCTTGCGGGCAAATATCGAAGCCGAGTCGAACGTGATGATGGTGGGCCGCGGAGAATACTTCGACATCTACAACTCTGCCGACTACGCCAAGGTAAATGAAATCCAGAAGGCTCGCGTCAGCGAGACTTTTGGCGATCTAGGAATTTTCTAAACAAATCGATGATTCCCACTCTTCCAAGCCTGAACCTTTCCCTGCTGTGCTTGCAGTGGCAGAGTTTTCTTGCGCACTGGATTTGTGGACAGAATCGCAGCGTTTGGACAAAAAAAAAGTCATCCGTAGTCACGAAATTTCTTATGGCTGGGCGGGTGGAGGAGCAAGGGACGGCTCCTCTCCCGCCAATTTTTCCCGCAATGACCCCATGCTGTGTGACAGTAGGGGTCGCAAAATGGGTGATGGCTTCGCGTTCGCCTTCCCCATCAATTGGGACTTCTGATTTTCTTATGGCTGGGCGGGTGGAGGAGCAAGGGACGGCTCCTCTCCCGCCATATCACTTGCCAGTTCTTCCTGCGGAAGTCGATGAGTGGATGGATGCCAAACCAGGCGACGTAATCATTGACGGCACTCTAGGAGGGGGAGGCCATACATCACTTTTTTTGCAAAAAGGCGCCACAGTTCTGGGAATCGATCGCGACCCGCAAGCCATCGACTATGCACGGCATCGACTCGCTGCCCACGCCGACAAGCTGATCCCCTTCCAAGCGAATTACTCGGAAATGGCCGATCATCCCGGCCTGCCATCATCGGGAAAAGTTCAGGGCATTTTACTGGATCTGGGCGTATCATCTCATCAACTCGATTGTGCCGAGAGAGGTTTTTCTTTTCAGCATGATGGGCCGCTCGACATGCGCATGGGGCCTAACGCCGTCATGACAGCAGCAGAGTTTGTCAATGAGTCCAGTGAGTCAGAAATCCTTCAAGTTTTGCGCGAGTGGGGCGAGGAACCGCAAGCGCGACGAATCGCCCAGTTGATCGTGGAGCGCCGCCGCAAAACCCCCTTCACCCGCACTTCCGATCTTGCCTCATGCATCGAAAAGACTCTGGGACGGCACGGTCGCACGCACCCAGCAACGCGCACATTTCAGGCGATTCGCATGCGCATCAATGAGGAAATGCACCTGTTGGAGCAGGCTTTGCAAAACGCGATCTCCTGTCTGGCACCGGGCGGACGATTGCTGGTGATTACGTTCCACAGCCTCGAAGATCGTATGGTCAAACAATTTTTTCAACATAGGTCGAAGCCCTTCATCGATGATCCCACGTGGCCTGCTCCACGAGACAATCCAGAGTTTCACCTTACCCTGCCTGTCAAAAAAGCCATCAGCGCGGGAACTGCCGAATTGCAATCCAATCCCCGGGCCCGCAGCGCCAAGCTACGGGTCGCATTGCGCAATCATCACCACGTTTGTTTATCATGAATTCCACTCAACAACCAAGATCGAACTACTATCTCTGGATCGTGGGACTCGCTGCGATGGCGATCGTCACCAAAGGCGCCATCAGCTACGTGACCTATCGGAATTTGCAAATCCAGACCGCCCGGGAAATTGAAGCCACGGAACAACGCATCGCGGCTCTCTTGCAGGACGACATTCCCAGTCTTCAAGCAGAAATCGATCGCCAACTGGGGCGATATGATTTGCGCGAAAAGCTGCAACTTCATGGAAGCAAATTAAGCGCGACACCTCCCAATCGTATCGAATTACTTCCCGATGAATCACCGATCATCTCGCAACAGACGCACCGACACTAAGCAGTGAAGTTTTCGTTTCATGGCCGCTGTACACTGGTATTCCTGCTCATCGCAGGCATCTTCAGCTGCCTGGCATCGCGCCTGATTGATATCCAGTATTTTAATCGAAAGCATTACCAACAGGCGGCGAAAAATTTCAATACGACCATCACTCTCCTCCCGGGAGGTCGTGGCAATATTTTGGATTGTAACGATGAACTGATTGCACGCAGTGTAACCGTGGCGAAATTGCGTGTCGATCGATACGACTTGAAGAATCCGGAACTCGCTGCTTACGCACTCGCATGGGATGAACTGCGCGCAACGGCGGGTTGGAGCAGTCTTACCGAGCAGGGCAAGCGGCACAAGCTTAGGCCCGTGGTGAAAAAAATGCTGCGTTACGAAGACGAGAATTTTCTCATACAAAAACATCTCGCCTATGCGATCGGACACTTGGCTCCGGCCATGAAATTGAGCCGCGATGTATTGCAAAAACGCATCGAAGCAAATCCTAAAAGCATGTGGTTTTTGATCGAACGCAACATGGATCAAGAGATGTTCGACCGTGTGCAGGCCGTGATCGATGAAAATAAAATCCAGGGATTTAGTTTAGAAAAAACTTCACGTAGGCGCTATGTCGAACCGGAATTGGCCAGCCATGTCGTGGGCTATACCATCCTCAAAGGCACCAAGCTCGAAAATTACAACTATGACAAAGAGACAGGTGTATTTGGAGTAGAGAGAGCCTTTGAAAACACTCTGGCAGGTAACGATGGGTATCGCAAAAGCATGACAAATGCCCGCGGAATGTTAATCAGTCCAGAGCCCGGTTTGACGAAGCCACCACTTTTGGGAAAAAATATACAGCTCACTTTGGACCTGGAAATCCAGAGGATTATTCACGAAGAATTGTCAGCGGGAATCAAGGAGCATGCCGCGCCGCGAGGCTGTGTGATTGTGATGGATCCTCATACTGGCGGCATTCTCGGATTGGCCAATTGTCCATCGTTTAATCTCAACACACGGGATAATATCGCCACCAATGGCATTAACTTCGCCACACAAATGGTGTATGAGCCGGGATCGACATTCAAAGCGATCGCTGCCGCAGGTGCATTGAATGAGAAAATGATCACGCCGAAGACGGTCATCAACTGCAACAACGGTTTTTACAAACAAGGATCGCTGGAGCTCAAGGATCACCATCCTTATCATAATTTGACTGTTGAATGGGTAGTCGGCAAGTCAAGCAATATCGGCATATACAAAATCGCTTCACAGCTCGGCATGCAGCGTTTTTATCAATACGTCCGTAATTTTGGATTTGGTGCGAGAACTGGTATTCCTCTCGGTCACGAGTTGAAAGGATACTTTCGTGAGAGCGATAATCCGACGACATTTTCCAGTATGACTTTCGGCTATGCGGTGAACGTCACCCCTCTCCAAGTTGCCTGCGCTTATTCAGCGATCGCCAATGGTGGCAAATTGTTGAAGCCGCAGATCCTGAAGGCGGAGATCGCAAACGACGGCACCGTCATGCACCAGATGCGCCCCCAATTGGTGCGGCAGGTTATTAGCCAAGATGCGGCGGAAAAACTTCGCCAATGCATGACGTCTGTTGTGACCAAGGACGGTACTGCGTTCCAAGCTGCCGTTCCCGGCTTTCAAGTCGCAGGAAAAACCGGGACAGCAAAAAAATACGATGTTGAATCGAAAAAATATTTCAAAAACCGTTACACCGTATCCTTCGCCGGGATGCTTCCTGCTGACAAACCTGCATTTGTCTGCATCGTGGTGATCGACGATCCTCAGACGGATAAGGTCGCGCGCTACGGTGGCACGATCGCAGGTCCCATTTTCGCCAAGGCGGCTAAACGCATCGCAGACCATATGCACCTCATGCCCACCGAAGCGGTTCAAACTTCTGTTGCCAATCAATGAAACTTGCTGATCTTTTACCCCTTCTTCATCGCCCTATCGCCTCTGGTCCTACTGACATTGAGGTTGATGCGGTTACGGATGATTCCCGTAACTGTCGCCCAGGCGTGATCTTTGCCGCATTCCAAGGAGAGAGTGTGGATGGCAATGCTTACATTCCACAGGCATTGGCAGCTGGCGCAATCGCGGTAATTTCCGAAAAGGCTCCACCCGCGGAATTGAGCCGAAATCATGCTTGGGTGCAGGTGTCCGATGCTCGTCATGCACTGGCAAAATGCGCCGTGGCCTTGCAGGGAAATCCTGCTGGCTCGATGAAGCTTTGCGGCGTCACTGGTACCAACGGTAAAACCACCAGCGCGTTTTTAGTGCATCATTTGATGAAGAAATCGTGGCACCGGGCTGGCATGCTGGGCACGGTTCGTATCGATGACGGAGAGACGGTAGAAACAGCGCACAGCACTACGCCAGGAGCAGTCGAACTGCAAACGATCCTGAAGCGTATGGCGGACCATGCCTGCCGCGGTGTGGCCATGGAAGTATCCTCTCATGGGATTGACCAGCACCGGGTAACAGGCATCGGCTTCGACGCGTGTATTTTTACAAATCTCACCCAGGATCACCTCGATTACCACGGCACCATGGATCACTATTTTGCCGCGAAAAAAGCTTGGTTCGACGCACTGGCGGCAGATCCGTTAGGCAAAAAACCCGTAGCCGTCATCAATCTGGATGACGCCTATGGAGCCGAACTGGCAGAGTCATTAAAGGACAAATTGCCGGTGTGGACTTTCGGCTTCGGTGTGCACTGTGATTTCCGCATGAACAACCTGCGCCAAAGCTCGCGGGGTATGGAATTTGAATTGAACCACAAGGGCCGCCAGTTCTTGGTGCGCGCACCATTGATCGGTCGCTTCAACGCTTACAATATCGTGGGTTCATTGGCAGCGGCAGCAGCATGCGGCATTCCCTTGCGTGATTCGGTGCCCTTGATGGCAGATGCACCGCAGGTTCCGGGGCGTATGGAAAACGTCGGTAACGCCGGAGGTGCGACGGTTTTTGTCGATTATGCCCACACCCCAGATGCTTTGGAAAATGCCTGTCGCACCCTGCTGGAACTCGAACCCGCTCGTCTGCTTACCATCTTCGGCTGCGGTGGCGATCGTGATGCGCGCAAGCGTCCGATGATGGGAGAAGTGGCTTCACGCCTCAGTGATTATTGCGTGGTGACTTCGGACAATCCACGGAATGAAAATCCCGAGACCATCATCCGTGAAATTGTCTCCGGAATGGGCGGAACACATCATGTCACCATTGTCGACCGCGCCAAGGCGATTCATGACACCATCGCCGCCACCCGCGCGGGCGACATCGTACTCATCGCAGGCAAAGGACACGAAACCTATCAACAATTTTCCGATCGCACAATCGACTTCGATGATCGCCGTGAGGCCATCAAAGCACTGCGCGATCGTGTGGTCGCCGCCGCGAAATTCCGCGAGTCATTGCCACCGCGTAAAACCCATCAGCCACGACGTAGAGACAGAACGGAATGAAACCGCTCACTGCACAACAAGTTACCTCCATCATCGACGCAAGTCTCGTCGAAGGTGATCGAGACGCCTTGATTTGCGGCGGTGTTTGCACGGATACCCGGCAATTGCGCGAAGGAAGTCTTTTTGTCGCATTGAGTGGCGAAAATTTCGACGGCAATGCATTTGCCCGCCCAGCCTTGGAACGGGGGGCTACTGCGGTTGTGGTGTCTTCCTGGGATGGCGGAAAACCACATAAAGGCGCGGTCATATTGGTGGAAAATCCGCTCGACGCTCTGCAAAAACTCGCTTCATGGTGGCGTTCGCAGCTTTCTCTTCATGTCATCGGTCTCACCGGATCTAACGGAAAAACCAGCACCAAAGACATGACAGCGGCGGTGTTGTCGCAAAAATTTTCCACTCTCGCCACGAGAGGCAATCTCAACAACCACATCGGTCTGCCTCTCACGGTATTGTCCACATGCGAAAATCATCAGGCTGCGGTGTATGAAATGGGCATGAATCATCCGGGCGAAATTGCCCCCTTGGCGGCGATCGCGAAGCCGCAGATCACCATCATCACCAATATCGGCTCGAGCCATATCGAGTTTCTTGGATCGCGCGAAAACATTGCTCGAGAAAAAGCCTCCATCGCCAGTGGACTTACCGAAAACGAATTGCTAATTTTACCTCATGACTGTGATTTCCTACCACTGATCCGCAGTCTGACCAAAGCGCGCATCATGACCACGGGCGGCTCCGAGGATGCGATCCAAGCAACTCAAATCCGCGAAAATCAGGGCTGCATGAAATTCACTTTGGTAATCGATCAGAACCACGCTGAAGTCACCTTGCCCGTTGCTGGCAGACATATGGTGGCAAACGCCTTGCTAGCCGCCGCTGCCGGTCATGCATGCGGCATGGATTGTGCATCAATCGCACGAGGTCTCGATCAGGCAAGCCTCACCAGCGGTCGCCTCCGCCGTTTTGTAAGCCGTGGTATTACCGTGTTTGACGACACTTACAATGCGAATCCCGAATCGATGATGGCAGGTCTTCAGACCTTGGCTGCGCAGGATGTTCCCGATGGCGGGCGTCGTTTTGCCGTATTGGGTCGCATGGGTGAACTCGGTGTTCACGCTGCAGAAGGCGCCCAACGCGTGGGGATTTGTGCCGCAGCATTGCCGATCCATGCCATCACCGTCGGTAACGAAGCCGATCTGATCTCCCGCCATGCTGGCGAAAACGCGCGCCATTTCTCGGAGCGTGAAACCGCGGCTGCCTGG
Organism: Akkermansiaceae bacterium; assembly: GCA_049240965.1. GTDB lineage: Bacteria > Verrucomicrobiota > Verrucomicrobiia > Verrucomicrobiales > Akkermansiaceae > UBA956. The sequence goes on along the minus strand of JBMLRP010000003.1, from coordinate 184,456 downwards.
CTCTCCCACGAGTTGCGAGCAGGAGACGTCGTACTCTTCAAGGGCAGTCGGACTGCCGCGATGGAGCGCGTGATGAAACAAATTTTCCCTGACGACTGATGTTATACTGGATCTATCAATTTTGGAAAGAAGCCTTCGACGCCGAAAAATCCGCGGGTCAACCTGACTGGGCACACACCTTTGACGCGTTGAATTTATTCCGCTATATCACCTTCCGTGCGGCGGTGGCTTGTGTTATGGCTTTCAGCATCAGCCTGATGATAGGGCCACGCGTCATTCGCAAACTGATTTCCCTGAAGCTTGGGCAACCGATCCGCACGGCGGAAGAGGTACACAAACTCGCCGAGCTCCATGGAGGGAAAATCGGTACTCCCACGATGGGAGGCGTCATGATCCTGAGCTCCGTATTGATCGCCACTTTACTCTGCGCCAATCCGCTCAATCCCTTCGTCGCCGTTTGCGCTTGCACCATGGGTGCTTGTGGATTGTTAGGGTATTGCGACGACTACAAGAAAGTCAGAGAGAAAAAATCCGATGGAATCAGCAGTCGTCAAAAACTTTTTTGGCAACTCATGATCGCGCTGATTGCCTCCGCATTCATTTATTTCAAACCTGAAATTTCGGGCTTGGGCCAACCCGGGCAAGGATTTCTGTTAGGCAAGGAGCCAATGAGCATTGATGCGATCTGTTTCCCTCTGTTGAAAACGCCAATCCTTCAACTTGGTTGGTTGGTGATTCCTTTTTTTGCGATGATTATCATCGGTTGCTCAAATGCGGTGAACTTGACCGATGGTCTTGATGGATTGGCCACGGGATGCACCATCACCACGGCTCTGGCATACTCGGTACTGGCTTATCTGGCAGGACATTTTTTCCTTGCCACGGATTATCTGGTGATTCCCCATAATCCGTTTATTGGTGAGTTGGCGGTTTTTTTGATGGCCTTGGTGGGTGCAGGTCTCGGATTCCTATGGTTCAATTGCCATCCAGCGAAAGTCTTCATGGGCGATACCGGTTCGCTGGCCATCGGCGGAGCATTGGGTTCGGCAGCCATCGCCACAAAGCAGGAGTTGCTCTTGGTCATCATTGGTGGCGTATTTGTGATGGAGGCGATGTCCGTCATTTTGCAGGTCGGTAGTTTTAAATTAAGGAAAAAGCGCATCTTCCGCATGGCACCCATTCACCATCATTTTGAATTGGGTGGATGGCATGAAAGCCAGGTCATCATCCGCTTTTGGTTGCTCTCCATCATGCTGGCATTGTTCGGTCTTGCTCTATTGAAAATCCGATGACTCTTCAGGGAAAACATGTGGTTGTATTGGGTGCGGGGCGCAGCGGACGCGCCGCTGCCGCCTTGGCTTTGCGCGAAGGCGCTTGTGTGAGTGTCTACGATGAAGCGGATGCCATCACTGGCTTCTCAGAGGTGGTCGCGCTTCACCCATCGACTTCGCCAGAAATCGGTGAGACCGTCGAATCCGATGTGCTGGTAGTCAGCCCTGGCATCGATACCTTCGGCCCTCTGGTCAAGGCATTTTCGCTCCATGCGGATCAGGTGGTGGGAGAGATGGAATTCGCCTGGCATTATTTTTCCGGCTTTACCATCGCCATCACGGGCACCAATGGAAAAACCACGACAACGGAAATCATCAGCCAGATTCTCAACAAAAGCGGTATTTCGTGCGTGCCTTGCGGGAATTATGGCAAACCTCTGGCTGAAGTGGTGATGGAATCCCCCATGCCCGAGGTGATTTCGTTAGAGGCAAGTTCTTTTCAGTTGGAGACCATTGTCGACTTCAAACCCCATGTCGCGGTATGGTTGAATTTCGCTCCTGATCACATGGACCGCTATCCGACGGTGGAAAGTTATCATCAGGCGAAACTGCGCATTTTTGAAAATCAGGACAGCGACTGTACAGCGGTCGTTCGCAAAGGTGAAAAGCTTCCACCTCTACGTGCCAAGGTGGTGACATTTTCCACCATCGATGAACACAGCGACTGGACATCGAATGGCATCATCATCGAACATGCAGGCGAGCAAGTTCTGCACGTGGACCATGACACCTGCCTCCGCGGCTTGCACAATGCGGAAAATATCATGGCAGCAATCGCGGCCTGCCGGGTATTGGGCCGCCCACTCAACTTGAAAGCCGCTTTTGTGGATTACGTGCCACCACCACACCGCTGTGAATTGGTGCGCACCTTGGATGGTGTTGAGTATCTGAATGATTCCAAAGCTACCAATTTGCATGCTTTAGAAAGTGCTTTGCGTTCACAAACTCGACCCGTCGTATTAATCGCAGGAGGCAAAGAAAAGGGTCTTGATTACCGCCCTGTCATACCATTATTGCAACAAAAAGCCATAGCGGCTGTGACCTTCGGCCAGATTGCCGAGCCTCTCGGCCACGTGATGCAGGAGGCCATTCCCACGCAGGTCGTGCATACATTGGACGAGGCCATTCATGCTGCGAGAGCACTCGCTCCACGCGGGTCCACCATACTATTTTCCCCAGGCACTTCTTCGTTTGACATGTTCCGCGGCTACGAGCACCGCGGCGACAGTTTCCGACAACTCGTTCATCAACTATCCTAAACTTGCAACGCATCATGAAACCACGTGAATTACCCGTAAAACGCCAGCCCGTGAAAAAAGGGCTGTTTCGCATCCTGCATGCAAAAATCAAACGTCCCGTCACAGCAGCGGCGGCCAACCCCGCGGAGCTTGATGGAGACATTCCGCGCATGAAGAATGTCGGCACCGTTCTGATTGTCATCGCCCTGATCCATGTCGCGGGCGTGTTGTTCTTTTTCATTCATCGCTACAAGGAAACCAACCAAGCAAGTCAGTCACCGGGAGGGCCAACACCTTCACAAAAACCTTTGGCATCTGCTGCAGCAGCGGTTTCGGGTGATCGCCCCAACTACGGCTCCTCCGCCATCACAAGCATGACGGATTTACCGCAAATCGAGCGTGGCGATGACCGCCACATGGTGCTTGCTGGAGATACTTATGCTTCCGTAGCCCGGAAATGGAACATCAACGAGCAAAAACTGCGTTCCGCCAATAACAACGTCGATCTCTGCTCGGGATTGGTCTTGCGAGTGCCGCCACGTGAAATTGTCGCCATCGAGCCAGAAGAAATGCAGCGTTTGCGGAATGGAGGCAAAACAGAGGGACCATCTCCACGAGCTCTTCTTGTTCGTCCGTCTATCGATCTGGAAACCGCTCCGCGCGCTACGCCTGTATCAGAACAAAAAGAATCCAGCGAAAAAACTTACAAGGTGCGCCAAGGAGATACATTTTACAAAATTGCACGCGACAATCAAATCACTGTGAAGACTCTCATGAGTCACAATGGTATCACCAGTGAGAAAAGTTTGAAAATCGGCCAGACGATAAAAATCCCGACGACCCAGTATTGATGACGCGTCTTGCCACATACCTGATTCTCATTTCCGTCGGCTGCTTGGTCGCGATGGGTCTCGTCATGTTGGCAAGCACGAGTTACTGGGCAAATGGTCTGGAACAACCGCATCTGCTGGTAGGAAAACAGTCCAAGATTTTGGGCTTTTCTCTCGCCGTGGGATTCATCATTCATCAGCTCAAACCTGAGTTGCTACGCAAGATGGCATTGTGGATTTTTCTCTCCGGTGCGGTGATGCTAGCACTGTGTTACTTGCCTAAAATCGGAGTGGAAGTGAACGGTGCAAAACGCTGGGTCAAGTTTCCTGGTTTGCCCCAATTCCAACCGTCTGAAATTGGTAAAATCACGACAATTCTCGGCATCGCCGCCTACTACGCTCGTTATGTCTCTGAATTGCGCACATTTTGGAAGGGTTTTGTGTTACCGGGCATGATTTTATCAGTTCCAATACTGTTGATTTTGTTCGAAAAAGACATGGATACCGCCCTCGCATTGGCAGTGGCATGCCTGGCCGCGTTGTTTTGCATCGGCGTAAAACTCCGTTATTTAGGTCCGGTGTTTTTGTTAGCGGCTTTTCTCGGTTACACGATGGTCATGCAAGATGAAACTCGCAGACAGCGGATTGATGCCTGGCTGCATCTCGAAGAAAATCCCAAGGAGTATCAGGACACCAACCGACAACAATGGCGCTCTCTACTGGCCTTTGGGAATGGAGGACCCGAGGGCATGGGGCTGGGCAACGGAATCGAAAAACATGGCTACCTGCCCGAAGCGCATACAGACTTCATTTATCCCGTGATCGGAGAAGAGTTAGGACTTTATTACAGTCTCGCTGTGTTGCTTTGTTATGTGGCACTGGCGATCGGTGGATTTTTGGTGGCGCTGAACACGTCCGACATCTTTGGTCGTTGTGTCGCATTAGGTCTGACCATGATTTTGCTGATTCCGGCCATGATCAATATTGGCGTTACGATCGGAACCCTACCCAACGCGGGACTGCCCCTGCCATTCGTCAGCTATGGCGGAACGAACCTGATGTTTTCCTTATGGTCGGTAGCTCTTTTGTTGTGCATCAATCGATCCACACAATTGCATGCGATCGATGACTCGCAAGCCGCGATCCCCAAGCCAATTGCGATGAGACTTTAAGGGCTTATGGTCTTGTGATATGGCTGCTCTGACACCACGCGCGTCATGGCCGTTTGCCAATCATCAATCGGATGGCATAACATGGATGCAAGAGTTTGATTGTCCATTGCCGTGTTCACAGGACGCTTCGCGAGAAAATGATGAGCATCCGCAAGCTGCGTCGAGCAAATTTCGCCGGCATCCGGGAGATTCAAGATGTTTCGTAGGTGCATGGCGATGCCATACCAACTTACAGGCTCGCCGCCATGGCAACCATGGATCACAGCACCAGGTTGTTCCCGGATCAGCATTTTAACCCACTGACACAAATCTGGCATGGCCGTGGGAATCGACCATTTGTCCGCTATCGCATGAATGGTTTCACCAGAAAAGAGACGCTGGATGGATTGCTCCACAAATGCAGGGACACGGGCGCCGTAAATCCACGAAACCCGCAACACCGTGGCGCGCGCAGCACTCTGCCTGATCGCCATTTCACCCTCGAGTTTATGCCGACCATAAACATTCAATGGTTCTGTTGCATCCTGCTCAGTTTTTTTGCCAGCCGCATTTCCAGAAAAGACATAGTCCGTACTGAAATGGAGTAAATAGCGGTCATTGCGACTACAAACCTCCGCCATGATCGCGGGTGCTACCACATTCACTGCATGACTCATCTCGGGATCTCGCTCACAAGCATCGGGCGAACTCATGGCCGCTGGATTGATCCAGGCATCGACATCGATCGATTCCATCGCTTGGCGCAGCAGAGATGGTTGATGTAGAGGCATCTCATCACGCGTCAGAGCAATGACCTCATGACCTGTGCTCCGCAGGAAATCGACCAGAGATCCGCCAACACGTCCACTGCTACCAGTGATCGCGATTTTCACAGCAGACCCTGCTCACGCAATTGCTCGTCAACGTCATCAAACCCGTATGCACCAGCTTCACGAATGGAGCGGAGACGACGCTGCGCGCCACGCTTGGTCGCTGGCGAATTGATTCTTTGTTTGATTTCTCCGACCGTATAAGGGGCCAGTGCGGCAATCCCCAGAGCCAGCAAACCAAAAGCAATACCACGACGAGCACCACGATGCATCAGTTCGCCTAACAGCAACCCTGCCGCAGTGCCGAGAAGCGCCGGAGCAGCAATCGCTGTATTGTCAGTCCAGTCGCGATTTTCTTGTTCGTGAGTCATGGGGATACCATAGCAACATTCCACCCCCCTTGCAATGAGAAGTCGTCGGAAAAATTTGGATCCCGGCGGTCATGCGTCGGTGCGCGGTTCCAGATGATTGCCTGTGACGTCCGTGGTGAGAGTCAATCCCAATGTCAATTGGGACAATAACCGGCATTATTAACCGTTGATATCCATCTTCGGTTGAAGCTTCTCTCAACCAAGCCATGACATCTTCGATTGATTCTCATCCAAACCTCAATGCGCGCTCGACATCACGCATACCGCGGGTCATGGCGAGGCGCCTTCCGTTCTGCAGCACAATAACATGCTCACCCTTGGACATTGGTTGTAATTCTCTCACTCGTTCCAGGTTCACAATTGCGCTGCGACTGATGCGAAAAAACTTCTCCGGGTCAAGTTGTGATTCGAGCACGTTCAACGTCTCCCGCAAGATGTGGCTTTCCTTGCCAACGTTGACCGCGACGTAGTTTCCTGCCGATTCGATGGAATCAACGTCCAGGATTTTCACCACCACGACTCTGTCATGAGACTTGATCGTGAGGCGCGTGAGGAAAGACTCTGGCATACGCCCGGGCTGAGAACTCTGCTGTGCCGCGAGCAGTCCGAGTAACCCGCGAGCTGCGGCGTTGGCCTCTTGATTTTTCATGTGCATGCGCGCGCGCGCGACCGAATCGCGGAAGCGGTCCTGCCTGATGGGTTTCAGTAGGTAATCGAGAGCATGTGCCTCAAAAGCGCGAACCGCATGCTGGTTGTATGCAGTGGTGAAGATCACGAGCGGAAGGCGGTCACGTGGCAGCTTCGCCAGCAATTCGAAACCATCCATTTCCGGCATCTGCACATCGAGGAATAACAATGCAGGGGCGTTGTTCTCAATCACAACCAAGGCGTCCGGACCGTTCTCGCATTCGCCAATGATTTCGAGATCCAGTTCTTCACTGGCCAGCAGGCGTAGGCCTTGCCGGGCAAGCGGTTCATCGTCAACGATCAGGGTTCGGATTTTCATGCAGGATGCAGGGTGATGTGTTGCGGCTCAGTGCAAAAGGGCATCTCGAGTGAAACGATGCATCCCCCCGCGTAACCATTAGCGATTGTAAACCGGTATGATTTCGGGTAAAGATGTTCGAGTCGAGCACGCGTGTTTGCCAAGCCTATACGGGGACGATCCATAGCAAGAAGAAGTTTTTGCAATCCCGGCCCAGTGTCACTAACGGAAATCTGCAATCGGTCGCCTTCCCGTGCGGCGCGAATTTGGATGATACCGGCCTCCCGTTGCGACTCGATGCCGTGCTTAACGGCGTTCTCAACCAGCGGCTGTAGAATCAATGTGGGCACGAATGAACCGAGTGCCGCTTCGTCGATGGATTCCTCCACGCGCAACCGATCACCGAAGCGCACTTGTTCGACGGCGAGATAGCGGCGGAGGAACTCCAATTCGCGGCGCAGAGGAATTTCCGGCTCGCGCGAAGTGTCGAGCGCGACGCGCAAGAGTTCGCTCAGCTCGCCGAGCATTGTATTGGCGGCGCGTGCATCTGTGAGGATGAGAGTTGAGAGGCCGTTCAGTGCATTGAAGAGGAAATGGGGGTTAATCTGCATTTGCAGCGCGGCAAGTCTGGCCTCGGCAAAACGCGCCTCCGCGACCAGTGCGCGATGCTCACGCTCCCCGGCGCGCTGGGACCACATGACGGCCTGACAAACACTGACGAGAATCCCGTAAATGAGTGCGTTCAGCGCGAGGCGCGCGAAAAGCGGCCCACCCAGTATGCCCACACCTGGCGGTCTGCCACGAAACGGTATTGCACCGTCACTGTTGCGCGCTTTGGGCGTTTGCGTAATCCAAGTGGGCGGCTCGCCCTTCTGTATCGCCTGCGCATTTGCCTGCCAAAGGTGGTCCAACACCAGCGTCGTCCCTATCACCGAAGCACAGGCCAAGAGGTGAATCATAAAATTTTGTGCCAAATGTGCGCGCTCCAGCGGGAAGGAAAAGCCGAGCCACACGGCCAAAGGCGTAAACACAAACCACGCCAACCAAAGAGGCGTGGAACGTTTCAGCGCTTCCCCCAACTCCAGTCCGCCAATAGCCGAGTATTGCGCCGTGAAAAGACCGCCCAATGCCAGCCACACACTGAGCACGAGCAGCCCCCTCACGAGACGGCGCCGGGCGGTAGTTGGATTGATACAATGACTCACAGCAGGGGAAAGTTATCATTCAGAATGCGCTAACAAAAGCAAAGTTCCACCGGGTGATCTACCCGGCGGAACTGAATGGGGATACCGTATTAAAAGGGACGTCCACCGCCCAGGCCAGGGCGTTTTACCTCTCCCTTTTCGATCGCACTCTTCAGCGCAGCCTGCTCCGCTTCGTTCAGCGTATCGTCGTCGTCTTTGTCGAACGAAAACGCGATACCATAGAGGCTGGCGATACGCTGGATGATAATCCCCGGGTGAGCCGCTTGGTCCCCCTCGGGATTGCGAGTCGCCGGACCCTCGACCTTGCCATCGCGCATCGCTTGCCCCAGAGCGCGCCGTTCGTCCCCATCGAACTGACCGTCCGCATTCACATCGAACGGTGCGATCTTGTTGTAGGCTGAGGCAATGTGCGCCACGGCGGAGGTGGCATCTTTCAGGGGTTGCTGAGGGCCCTCATGAAGTTGCGCTTTCTCGCCGCCAGGGTGGACCTGCGCGATTGCTGAAGAACATGCGGCTAGGCCGAGCGCGGTAATGATTGCGAGTGATTGGATATTTTTCATCATAGTATCTTTCTGTCTTTGTTTCCCGCCGTGCCACGGAATGTGGAGCAGTCGGGTTAGAAAAAACATACCTATCAATCGAAAGTAGTCGCGGTGGATGAGATGAAACCATGCCAAAGCAGGATGAACTCGGCCAATGCTGGGATGGATTGCCATCAACAGTAGCGTGAAATAGGCGAACGCTTTCTCAGATGGTAGTTCCTAGGCTAGACCTTATGGTGGCAATTGATCACAGTCACGAACCATTCTGCTACATGTTAGATTGGATGTGAGTAGAACCAATTCGTCTATCATCCACCCCTGATTTGCTAGAATCTCGACAAGATCGCCCTCCCAAGGACTATTTTCTCAGAGTCGATCACATCACTTTCCCATGAATTTCTGGAGAAAAAGCGTTTTTGAGCACAGAAAGTATGCTGTAGCGGCATGGAAGTAAAAAATAGGGGGATAAATCCCCCCCTATCAACACACCCCGGACCCAACAATTACGATGATTCTTCACGCAACTGGCTCCATCCGGGAAAATTTGGGCCAAATTTGGTTCCAAAAACCTAGCTAACTTTCCAAGCCGCCGGGTCAGCTATGGTAGGGATGAAACTGTAGGCGACAAACTTTTGTGCCGATAAACCAGCCTTGTCGCTTGCTTTCAGCCGGGAAGCTTTTTCCAAAAGCGGAAGCCTCATGGAAGCCATCTCCAGATCCCCCGTCTATTCTTTTGGCTATGATCTAGAGAGAAACAAAAAGTCCGGGAGAGTGGAGTCACTGTCCATCAAATACGAGTGCATACGTGGCGTGAGGCCAGAAGCAAATTCAGTGAGGTGCGAATTACATGCCGGCACAGCATGGTCATTTGCATTTTGCAGTTAGTATTTGCGCGGACGCCTGGCAACGGCGCGACTGCTCTTACGCTGCGGTGGTTCCGCTTCGAACCGGCGTTTGGGTCCGGTTTTGCCAGTGGATTTTTTTGCCAATGGTCTGGCACTTTTCGTTGCGGATTTTTTCGCGCTCTTGTGAGCCTTGCCATCCTGACGCACCAATGACTTCGGCGCAACGGTAGCGGGATTCGTGCAGGCCTTGAGAATTTCTTCAGGACCCAATAATTGATGACGACCCACTTCCAGATCACCACCCCAAAGACTGCCAATTCTCACGCGAACGAGTTTCGTGACTTGGTAACCAAGCGCCTCGTGCATCACTCGGATTTGACGCTTGGCACCTTGATCGAGAACCATCGAGATACGCCTTGCACTCATGCGACGCAGAGATTTTGCGCTCAATTTTCCTTCAGCAGAGTAAACACCGGAAAGAAAGAGATCAAGATGCTCTTGCTGATAAGGTTGATTACTGGTGACAAGGTATTCTTTTTCCACCTTGTTGCGCGGGTGCATCAGCCGCTGAGTTAAATCTCCGTCGTTGGTGAGCAAGAGAAGGCCTTCGGAATCGGCATCCAAACGACCGACGTGATGCAAATGCTGAAGAGAGATGGGTAGCAAGCCATAAATGGTATCACGCCCCATTTCATCATCTTTGGAACAGACAAACCCGCGCGGCTTGTTCAGCAAAATCGTCGTGGTTCGTAGCAATGTGACGCGTTTCCCATCGACGCGCACGTGATCCCCATCCTTCACTTGAGTGCCGGGTTTCAAACAAGGATGACCGTTCACTTCGACACGGCCCTCAAGGATGAGGGCATCGCAACCACGTCGGGAATCGATACCGCAGGCCGCGAGGTATTTATTCAGTCGGGTAGTTTCCATAGTGGCGTTATTTGACAAGAAAAAAGGCGCGGATCCAGACAGACCCGCGCTTGAGGAAAGTGACTCGAGAATGATTGACGTGCGCTTCGAAAAGCGCACCAATCCATCAGCCCTCGTGTTTGGTCTTGGGCAGACCAATCGGGCTGCGACCTTGCTTCCACTGACCGCGCTCTTTCATGAGCTTCACGCGTTCGAAGCGCTTGAGAACGGAACGCTTACCACCCACTGTGGAAGCTGATTTAAGACTGTTGTGCTTGGACATAACTGGGCAAAGTTGGTGTTGCGGGGCGCGAAGCTAGATTCATGTCTTCATCAGCGCAAGCATAAAATCGGTTTTTTTGCACTTTTGCAAAACCTTTGTCAGACAAAGAGAATCAGCACTGCCCCGTGTTGGGATCCCCCCCCCGCACGCGCGATCAGAGAATCTCTGTCATCTATGGCAAAATGCCCTAATGCGTGATTTTACCATGATTTGCCCATTCCTCCTGAAGAATGGTTTAACGAAACAACAACCATGCGAGGAGCAGAGTCCACAGGATATTGATGCACTGACCGGCAAGAAACGCTAAAGCCGGTCGGATGCCACCGAGTTTCGACAAATCACCCAAACGCGTTTCCAACCCGATGCAAACAAATGCCGCTGAAAACCACATTTCACGCAAGCCCTTGAGCACTTTGGAGCAGTCTTTTACAGTATCCGCCGAGAGTAGAAACGAGAAGACCACGGAGGCAACGGTGAAACCAATAACGAACTTCGGGAAGCGTTCCCAGATCAGACCCATGGTAGGCCTTGCAGCATCCTTACCGTCGCGCTGGTCGCGCATGCTCCACCATAGTGATAGCAGGAAGGCTGCAATTCCGATCAAAACGTTTTGGGAGAGCTTTACCACCGTTCCTGTCTTCGTCGCAGTCTCACCCAGCATTTCCGTGGCTGCCAGCACCGAACCACTGGTATCCAGCGTCCCCCCCAGCCAAGCTCCACCTACCGCCTGACTGAGTCCTAGCCATTTCACGCACCAAGGCATGAGAATCATCATCGGAAGAGCGCAAAGCAAGACCACCGATGTCACGTAAGACAATTTTTTTTTGTCGCCCTGGATTGCTCCGCAAGCGGCGATGGCAGCGGAAACCCCGCAGATCGAGACAGCGGAGGAAAGCATCACGCCAAACTCATCGTCCACTTTCCACCAGCGTGCGAGGCGAAATGTCAGATGCCACACCACGGGAATCACCAACAAGGCTTGAATCATGCCGGGGAATCCAGCTTTGAGAAGATCGCCAAAAAGCATACCTGTTCCCAATAAAACAATACCCGTCTTGATGAAAAATTCGGTTTTCACTGCTGTCATCAACCATGCCGGACGTGGCAATAAATGGCTCCACAATAACCCAAAAATCAGGGCAAACACGACATATTCCAATCCCAGGGACTTGACTTGAACTTGAGCGGCGCAAAAGTGCGATAACCACGCAAGACTGAGAACCACCAACGCGCCTATAATAAACCGGAATACACAGAGGCGAAACGCAGCCATCAGCACGGCACAGGACAAAAAGATCATCGCCGTGCTGATGGTTGCCATGTTCTGAAGAGAAGACAGCGAGAATACATCCGAGAGATTGGTGTGATCGCGCCAGGAAAAATCAGGCAGGGACGGTTTCCATCCGGACAAAACCGCTGCAATCAAAACCACCGCCGCGATCACGGAAAGCCAGTCTTCCTGATGCCACCAACGCGATGAAGATGATGACGTTACCCATGAACTTTGATTTTGATGACTCATGTTTTACGATGCTTTTTACACGATGGATATTTTCATTTTCGCCCTATTTTAGACAAAAGGACATCGATTGCGCCATTCATGGCATAGGAAAAGTATTCGGCCATGAGTGCAATGCATACCCGGGGGCGATTCCACCAATTTCGCCCAGCAACTCCTCGCAGCGCTTTTTCCATTTTTCATAATCGGGAGCAGTTCGCTCCGGATCACGACTGTCGGGAAAAACCAGATAAGTGACTTTCAAGTCGGACTCCGGACGACTGTAGGGAGTGGCTTTCGGGTTGATTTCTTTTGCCAAACGCAGCGATGCTTCTCCAACCTTGTAGGTAGGTCCACCATCGCCCACGATCGCAGGGTACAGCTTTGGGCCATGGATCACTACGGCGAAGTCCCCGATGCGCGGCGCGTAGGGATCGTTGGTCGCAGTGAGGAGATGCACAGGAATCACGATGAAAGGGTCATGCTCGGCGACGAGAAAACTGCGTGCCTTCATGTCTTCAATACCCCTTTTCAAATAATCGATCCGCTCTTTCAACCAAGTCTTTCGAGCGGTCGTAGTGGCGGGTAACGACAACTCCTCTTTGGCATTGGTGATACGTTTCTCCCAACCCGCGATCATCGGATTCGGTGTCGTCCCGGTTTTTTTCCAACCGTAACTGGTGAAGGGTTGATAGTTGGTGGATTCCACAATTTCCTGGGGCATGTTGGCAAGACGATCACCATCCGAACCATCAGACACCACGTCCATTTCCGATTGCATCAAGAACACACGACGTTTGCTTGCGGGATCACGCAGATGAAGCATGGTTTCGACATCGTAGAAATTATGTTTGCTCACCAATTCCTGCAGCAAATTGGCATCCTTTTTGATGCGGGCAATTTTGTTGTTGTAAAGCACCTGGAAGCTCGGCGAAACCAGGCTTTTTTCTAACAATTGGGGAAGTTTGGGCAGGATTTGTTCGATACCGGGACTGACTTTTTGCAACTCAGCGAGTGTCTTGGCAGGCTGAGGTATTTTTACCGTCAATTTGTATTCCGCCTTGTAGCTGTCCTTGTCCGTGCGTTCGCGCGAAGCCTGCTGTCCATCGGCGATGACGACCTCGGAATGAAAAGGGATACCACTGCGCAGTGTTCTTACATCCACTCCGGAAAGGATGGCGACAGGTTCTGGCGCCAACGTTGGCGCTATGGTTTCGGCGGGAGTCGAAGGCTGCACGGCGGGCGATGTTTGGCGTATTTCACGCATCTTCGCGGCAAGTTCTTGCTCGAATTCGGCACGCAGTCGGTTCTCGATCTGCCTTTCCAGGTCAGCTTCCTCCTGCGCGCTGCGGCGTTGATCGGATTTCAGGCTCAGCAAAGCACGCTTGATTTTGCCGGCAAGGGGAGAACATAGGACAATCATGACGCTGATGATGGCCGCGATCAAGGCAACCCACGCCCAGGGCAGGCTCTTGCGTTTCTGCCTCGCCCTCACACCGGCGAACACATCGATTTCATCTTTCATGCCTGTCGATTCTAGCGAGGAACGATCACACTTCAATGGAAAAGCGGCATCGAGCTATCAGGACTCCCGGACACTCAGAGGAAGAATTTCCGCAATTTCAAAATCGATGACACAAAACCTCCCGAGCTTGGGTGAGTAAGTGATGTTGCGGGGTTCGGCATCACCATGGCGCACGCCATAATCACGCTCCAATTCGGCGAAAATCGACTGGGCATTTTCCCGCGAAAGATTCGGCACAGGACTACCGCAATTGGTACTGACAAAATACAAATCCTCGGGATATTCCTCTAACAACTGGGGCGTGTAGGGACATCCGCGTTGTTCGAGAGTCTTGAGCACGGCGACTTCATTGGCATAGCGCTTGTCTGCATCAGTACCGCGGAAGCGCTTGTGTACTCGACCATTCCAGTCGATGCGAACATGAGCACGGATACCATCTTTTAGGTCACGCATGATGTTTTGTTAGATTGAAAGAATGAAACGTGCGGCGGAAAAATAAATGAGCATTCCAGTCACATCGACAGTAGAAGCAAGCGAAGGCGAAGACACAACGGCGGGATCGAGGCGTATCGCGCGTGCGCCCAATGGCAGCAGCGCACCGAGCAGCGTGGAGGAAAAGACCTGAAGGAGCAACGCGCCACTCACGGTGAACGCCAAACGCGTATAGGTCACATCATGTTGCTCCTGCATGAAAGGAAGCAAAAAGTAAATAAACAATCCCATGGCCAGTCCCAGAGTGGCACCCAGGAGCAATCCGGTTTGCATTTCTTTCCAAGCAATCCGTAGAGCGGTTCCCGGGTTTACCTCACCCAAAGACATGGCGCGGATCACCATGGTTGCGGCCTGACCTCCGGAGTTGCCCCCCGCCGCCACCACCATCGGCAAAAACAAGCTCAACACAAAAGCCTGATCAAGGACGGAACTGAAACGATACATCACGTAACCCGAGCAAATCGACACAAATGCCAATACGACCAACCAAATCACACGACGACGGAAGTGGCTTTGCGCGGAGGTATTGAGGTAGCTTAACTCTGACTGTTCGCCACCGATGGCTGCAAGTTTCTCGATATCCTCCGTGGACTCTTCCTGAAGAATCTCCATGGCGTCGTCATAGGTGATCACACCTAACAAGTGATCGAATTCGTCAACAACAGGTAGCACAATCAGGTCATACTTTGACAGCATGCGCGCTGCCTCTTCCTGGTCGATCGTTGCCAGTACACGCTCATCAGCGTCCTCCATGATATCATGAATCATCGTCGCCCAGGGATGAAATGCCAGATCACGCAATCGCACTTTGCCGACAAGGCGGCCTTCCTCATCGACCACAAAAATACGCGACAAGGTCTCCGCGGAATCCTGATGACGCCGCAACACTGTGATCGCCTCTTTCACAGTCATGTCGGCTGTGATGCGACCAATCGCGGTGGTCATTCGGCCGCCAGCGGTTTCCTCATCATACTTGAGCAAATTTCTCGTCAATTGCTCATCCGCAGGTCCCAGCAATGAGAAGAAACGTCGTTGGTTTTCAGGAGAAACAATTTGGAAAATATCGACGCGGTCGTCATCTGATAGATTTCCCAGAATGATACGCAATTGGGCTGGTTTGAAATGCAACAAGGCCTCCTCAATGAGAGTCCACGGCAATTCTCCAATCACATCAGTGGCCAGTTCCGGACCGATAATTTGCAGAAGAAAATCGCGCTCTTCCTCGGAAAGGTTTTCGTATTCATGTGCCAAGTCGGCATAGTGGGTCTCGGCCGCCACGGCCAGCAAGGCGGAAGCATCGCGCGCTTCAATCGCGAGCCGCAGCTTGTCCAAGTCCGCCAATTCCATTTCGTCCGACACGCCCCATAGCATGCTCTCAGGATGCGACTGCCGCAAGGGCAAATCCGAAGTTTTCCTCGACAGTGTTGTCGTTTTGGGATTGCCGATGAAAGAAAACCTTCGCTACTATCACCGCCACATGAACATCGTCGCGTTATTCTCCGGACAGGGAGCCCAGAAAGTGGGTATGGGCAAAGACTTTTATGAAACTTCGGCAACAGCCCGCGCCATGATGGATGAGGCTGATGAAGTATTGGGATTTTCGCTGACGAAAGTCATGTTCGAGGGACCAGAGGAGGAATTAACCCGCACATCGCGTTGCCAACCCGCACTGTATCTTCACGGACTCGTTGCGTTGAAGCTGCTGGCCGAACGGGTATCGGCTTTGACCATCGATGCCACTGCCGGACTTTCGTTAGGCGAATTCACGGCGCATGCGGCAGCAGGCACATTTTCGTTTGCCGATGGTTTGCGCCTTGTTGCAAAGCGGGGAGAATTGATGGAAGAAGCCTGTGATAATACCGAGGGATCAATGGCCGCGTTGCTGGGCGGTGAAATCGAACAAATCCGTGCGCTGGCCGCGACATGTGATGTGGATGTTGCGAATTTCAACGCACCCGGACAAATCGTGCTATCAGGATCGGTGACTGGCATTGCGCAAGCGGTCGAAAAAGCCAAAGACTTCGGTATTCGCCGGGCGATTCCTCTCAACGTGGCTGGCGCATATCACTCACGCTTGATGCAGTCCGCGCAAGATCGACTCGCACCGGAGTTGCAACGCGTCGCCATGCATTCCCCGCAAGTGCCGGTGGTCTGTAATTTCGGAGCTTCGGTAGTGAGTGATATCGCCGAGATCCGAAGTATGTTAGAAAAACAAGTCACGGGTTCGGTGCGCTGGACGGAATCGATTCAGAACCTACGCGCCATGGGGTATCGTCAATTCATTGAATTCGGTCCCGGTAAAGTGATTGCGGGCTTGGTTGGTAAAACCGATAAAGAGGCCAAAATCATCAGTATCGAGGATCTCTCCGGACTGGAAGCGGCGATCGAAATTTGGAGTTAAATGGAAGGACTGAAAAAAAGTTAATTTTTTCTCATTTTCTTGTTGCCAAATCGTCACAATGCTCCTAGCCTCCGCCCGCCCGAGTGAACGGGGAGCGGTAGCTCAGTTGGTTAGAGCGCCAGCCTGTCACGTTGGAGGCCGCGGGTTCAAGTCCCGTCCGCTCCGCCATTCGTTTGGGTTTCAACTGATTTGTTTTTGTTTTTCAATGTTTTGCAAACGGCTTCTTGGTAACAAGAAGCCGTTTTGTTTGATGAAAAATGGTGCTCCCATGCATGACCGCCGAAGGCTTTGGACTGCGGTGAGCATCACCGCTTTGCGATCGCTCTGGGTCGTTCTGCAAAGATCATGGATTCTTTTCCCTACGTTCTTCCGCAAACCAAAGCTGCGATTCTCGCAGCAGTCCAAAGCGGCTTTCGCCGCGCTGAGAGTTGCCTATATTTTGCTGGTCGGTCAATCTTGCCAGAGCCGGGAATACGGTATAAGTAGAGCACGTGGATACTTTTGCCCTGGCTGAACAGACCATTCGCGCTGCATTGCACTCAGGAATTCGTGAGTTCGTGGTTTGCGCCGGTGCTCGCAACGCGGCACTGATCGAAGTTCTCGCGCAAGCGGAACAAGCCGGAAAAGTCACCTTATGGCGGCATTTCGAGGAGCGATGCGCGGGTTTTTTTGCTCTTGGTCGATGCATGACCTCTTCTCCCTGTGCCGTTGTTACGACCAGTGGCACCGCAGCAGCGGAATTATTGCCAGCGATCATCGAGGCTCATTACCAGCAACGCCCTCTGCTGGCCATCACGGCAGATCGTCCTGCGATCTATCGTGGCACAGGTGCGCCTCAGGCGATTGAACAAGAAAATTTATACGGACCGCATGCAGGCTTTGGCCCGATCGATCAGTGGACTGGTTGCGGCCCCTGGCAGTGCAACCTCGAGTTGGAAGAGGAATTCACCGTTTCAATTTGTGACTTTTCGGATGAGTTTTCGCACTCCCCGCATTCGCCAAAACCAGTATCGGTCGCCGCTCTCGCCCGCTGGTTGAGGGAAGACAATTCCGGTGGATTGGTGGCCCTGGTCGGCGGCCTGGAACCCGAAGAACAAGAGGAAGTGTGGCATTTCCTCGATACCTTGCGGATCCCTGTTCTAGCCGATGCCACGAGCGGTTTACGCGAGGCACTGGCTCACATCGGACTGCCCGATGGCGATCGTTTACTCCGACAGTCACCACCACGAAAAGTATTACGGATTGGAAACGTTCCGACTGGTCGGTTTTGGAGAGACTTGGAGTCATCTCCGACCATTGAAGTTTGGTCGGTCACGCGCACGGGATTTTCTGGTTTGGCGCGGACGAGTCAGGTCGTGACGGGTTCCATTCATCGGATACTCAAATCACTCGGACATCCCCAACGCATCGGAGATCCGCTGGGGTATTTCGAGCACACCGCTCGACGCTCTGCGCAGATTGAGGAACTGTTGGAGGCCTATCCTGAAAGTGAACCCGGATGGATGCGGACCTTGTCGCACTATACCACGTTGGCAAATTCTCTCTTTTTGGGAAATAGTCTGCCTGTTCGCGAATGGAATGCCTTTGCACAATGGCAAAGACCCGTGAGTCGTGTGTTGGCCAATCGCGGTGCGAATGGTATCGATGGCCAGTTGAGCACATGGTGGGGAGCGACGGCTAACGAGGAAAACGCATGGTGCATTGTCGGTGATCTCACCGCGCTCTACGATCTCGCAGCACCTTTTATTCTCCAGCAGTGTGAACAAAAAGGCCGTGTGATCGTGGTTCTCAACAATCGCGGCGGTCGCATTTTTGATCGATTACCCCGTTTACAGCAGATGCAGTCTGCAGCGCGTGAAGCCATGATCAATGCCCACGCCTCGCAATTTTCCAACTGGGCTGCGCAGTGGGGCATGCCTTATATTTGCGCGGCTTCTCACGATGATCTCGATGCTTTTGAGCCGGGTGATCAGGCAATGGTATTAGAGGTGCAACCCGATCCTCAACAGACTGCCGACTTTTGGAAGGCATGGGAAAAACTCGATTGATAGTCATGTCACGATCTACCATCTGGTGTTTGCATGGCGCCGTCGGATCTGCGGCGGACTGGCATTTATTTCGCGATTCCTGGGAGCGCGCCGGGCATGAGTTTCGCGCTGTGGATCTCTGGCGCTTTCTGGACTGTTGTCCACGTTCCCTGGCTGACACCGCCCTGGCTTTGAATGCAGAAGTGTCAGCCCAATCAGGAAAAAACCTACTGGTTGGTTATTCCATGGGTGGAAGAATTGCATTGCACGCTCTTCTAGCTCCGAATTCACCGTGGGATCGTGCCGTCATCATCGCGGCTCATCCCGGATTGGATGATGAAGAAGAAAAAAATGCTCGTCAAAAGTTGGATGCTGAGTGGTCATCGCGTTGTCGCGACGATCCATGGAGTGAATTTCTCACGCAATGGCAAGCCCAGCCAATTCTACAGATGAGCCCGGACACCCAAAAGCAATGGCTGGACCGTGCACCGCTCCACCTGAGGAGAAAGGAAATCGCACGCAGTTTCCTCACTTGGTCTCTCGGGCTTCAAGAAAATTTATGGCCCAGGCTCGGCGAAATCGAGATTCCCGTGTTGTGGATGACGGGTGAGTCAGATTCCAAATTCGGCTTCTTGGCGGACATGGCTTGTGCGAAAATTCCCCGTGCTCGTGCTTTGAGCGTAGCCTCGGCCGGTCATCGTTTACCTTGGGAGCAAGCGGCACGATTTTCTCATGAGGTGCTGGCATTTTTTGCTGAGCCGGATGATTCTCAAGGCTCCTAGTTCGAATGGATCGACTGCCGGAGCCTGACACTTTGGTCAATCGATCAAGCGGCGGGTTTCCGCATTGCTTGCCCTTGCAGGCGTGTTAGCATCACGCAAGAATGTCCAACCTAATGAAAACCCTTCCGTTGATTTTATTGTTGTTCGTGATCACCGATCACCTGCCTGTATGTGCCGATGAACGGGCTAACGAAAATCTGCCGGCTTTGCCGAACGGACAAGCATGGCGCTTGGTATGGAACGATGAGTTCGAGGGCAAGGAGCTTGACACTACCAAGTGGACACCGCAAGGCGATAGCGTGCGCAAGGGCGGCATGTGGTTGAAAAAATGCGTGCAACTCGATGGACAGGGCAATCTGCAATTGCTCGCAACGAAAGAGAACAATGGTAAATACGGAACCGGGTGCGTGAACAGCAGGGGCAAGTTCGAGCACAAACACGGGTTGTGGGTGGCACGCATGCAAATGCCCAAGGAACCCGGCTTTTGGTCGGCTTTCTGGATGATGGGAAGCGGGGTCGGTAAAATCGGTGATGAGGGTATGGACGGCACGGAAATCGATGTCATCGAGTATCCCAAACGCACCGGCGAACTGAACATGGCGGTGCACTGGGACGGCTATGGCAAGGATCATCAAGTGCGCGGAACGCGGCATATCGACAAATCATTCACCGAAGGCTTCCATACCTATGCGGTTCATTGGAGCGAAAAAGAATACGTATTTTATTACGATGGGAAAGAAGTCTGGCGCACCAATGAAGGTATGGTCTCACAAGCACCCCAATACGCGATTTTATCCAATGAAGTCGGTACTTGGGCCGGGGATATCACCAAGGCAAAATTGCCCGATCATTGTCTCATCGATTACGTGCGCGTCTATGATCTCGATGGCGTAACGCCAGCTATGGCGGAAAAAAATGCAATGCCTCCGCATGATCCGGACAAAGCTGAGGAACTTCGAGTGCGCGAGGGTTTACCCAATTTTTTTGCCAAGCTCAACGCGGACGGCCCCGTGCGAATCGCTTACTTTGGCGGCAGCATCACGGCGGCAGAAGGTTGGCGTGTGAAGACAACGGCGTGGTTTCAGGCTCAATACCCGAAATGCCAGATCAGCGAGATTCATGCCGCCATCTCAGGCACGGGATCCGATTACGGTGCCTGCCGCATCGTGGAAGATGTGCTCAAACAAAAGCCGGATCTGATTTTCATGGAACACCGCGTCAATGGCGGTGGCGGGTATGAAGCCGCTTCGGTGGAAGGGATCGTGCGCCAGATCCGCAAGCACAGCCCACACACCGATATCTGTCTCGTTTACACCATCAACGAGCCGATGCTGAAGGATCTACAAGCAGGCAAAACACCACGTTTCGGTAGCATCATGGAAAACATCGCCAATACCTACGGCATCCCGTCCATCGATCTCGGTGTGGAAATAGCTCGACGCGAAAAAGCCGGCACGCTCCTCTTCAAAGCCAAAGGCTGGCAAAACGGCAACCTGGTATTTTCTGAGGATGGCACCCACCCGCAGGAGGCTGGTCATGCGATTTATCGCGATACCATCGTGCGATCGATGTTTGCCATGATGCCCAAGAATCATGCCGTGGCGCACCCGCTACCGCAACCACTGGATCCGAAGCGTTGGGAAAACGCCGGCATGCGCGCCATCGCTGATGCGCAGCGCAGCGCGGGATGGAAGTCCATCGATCCCACCAAAGACAAAATCTATGGCAGCATCAAAGGACGCACGCATCAAATGCTGCGCGGCGGATTGAAATGCGAGAACGCTGGAGAAACGATCACCCTCCGCTGGAACGGCACCATTCTCGGCCTGAGCGATATCCCACAAGGTGATGGTATGGAGTTGGAAGTGGCTACCGATCAACAAACTCCCCTCACTCTCAAGCGCCCGCAGACCGATGCGCGCCAACCCTACTCCCGCTTCTTCTATCTTCCCGAACAATCCGCTGGCGAACACACCACCGTGATTCAAGTGAAATCGCTGCCTGCAGGTCTTTCCTACTACCTGGGCCAGTTCCTGATCATTGATTCATCACAGCCATAATGTTGGGCCCCGGTAGTATTTATGGGACAATGAGTTTTTGCCTTCCCCTATCCGACCATCAAACAAAAACGATGCAAGACAAATGGAAAATCCGATCATGAAAAAGGCTCCGGCAATGCCGCTTTTTTCGGATGCCGTGCGATACTGGTTGAGGCTCGGTTGCATCAGTTTTGGTGGTCCGGCCGGACAGATCGCGGTGATGCACAAGGAGCTTGTGGAGAAACGTCGATGGATCTCGGATGAGCATTTCCTGCACGCATTGAATTTTTGCATGCTTTTGCCAGGTCCAGAAGCCCAACAATTGGCGACATACCTCGGCTGGCGATTGCACGGCGCCAAGGGCGGCATCGCAGCAGGATCCTTGTTTGTATTACCCTCCATGTTTGTGATGTTTGGTCTAAGTTGGCTGTTCATGGCAGGCGGCGATTGGCCATGGTTGCAAGGGTTGTTTTACGGCATGAATGCGGCGGTGATCGCGGTGGTGACGGAAGCAGTGCTGCGCATCGGCAAGAAAGCTTTAAAGACCCAAGCTCTTTGGTCGATTGCAGTGGTGTCATTCGTTCTGATTCATTGGATTCAAATTTCTTTTGTTGATCTGATTCTGGCCGCGGCATTGGTGGGATGGATCGGTCATCGCCACGCGCCCGGACAGTTTGCGACGGCAAAAGGTCATGGCTCATCCAGCACTCAGAAAAATGCGGTTCTCGCCTTGCCACCGGCGCCTCTGGCATCGTGGCGCAGGTCATTCATCGTTTCGATGGTTTGTCTCACACTGTGGTGGTTGCCCATCGGATGGGTCTTATGGAGCTTGGGATCCCACAGCGTGCCGGCGCAGCAGGGATGGTTTTTCAGCAAAGCGGCATGGGTCACCTTCGGCGGTGCCTACGCGGTCCTGCCATACGTCGCCCAACAAGCGGTTGAAACCTATGGCTGGCTGAGCCACAGCCAGATGATGACGGGCCTCGGTCTGGCCGAGACCACGCCGGGCCCCTTGATCATGGTCCTGCAGTTCGTCGGTTTCGTTGGCGCCTGGCAACACCCTGGATCGCTCAGTCCGCTGGCGGCAGCCACGGTTGGTGCGTTGCTCACCACTTGGGTGACGTTCGTCCCCTGTTTCCTCTTGGTATTTCTCGGTGCGCCCTTCATCGAGACACTACAAAAACAACCCCGACTAGGTGCGGCACTATCCGCGATCACCGCCGCAGTGGTGGGAGTGATTCTTAACCTCGCCGAGGCCTTTACTTCGCACACACTGTGGCCTGCACCGTCGCAAGACTTCGATTGGTTCGCTGCCGCCATTGCGATCAGCGCCTTTCTGGCCATGCAGAAAGGTAAATTTCCTCTCATCCCCACCATCGCCGTCTGTGCCGTTGTGGGGCTCATGGGAAAAACATGTTTCGCTTGATGAATTTTTTCTCTAACAAAAAATCGCATGGCGATGAATTGTACCAAGCGGGTAATGCTAGAATGGAGAAACTTACTTTGCCATTCTTCCTGCGCAACCATGAAGCCCCCACGGGGTTGAAATCTCGGGGTTTTACCATCCCGCCCACCATGATGAAAACTCTTGTTATTCTGCTTTGCCTGCTCACCGCTCCGTTGTTTGCCAAGGACGATCCTCCGACCATTGTGAATTCTCATGTTGAGACCTATCGGAAAGTCGGCACCACCGAATTGAAGTTGTGGATTTTTGGTGAGTCACAGCCGACTGTCAAAAAGCCTGCAATCGTCTTTTTTTTCGGTGGCGGATGGAGCGCTGGGAGTCCCACTCAATTCGAGCGCCAGGCGCGGTATTTCGCCAAGCGCGGCATGATCGCCATCACGGCTGACTACCGGGTTCTATCGCGGCATGGCGTGCCAGTGGTGGAATGCGTCAAAGACGCCAAGGCTGCCATCGCCTGGGTGCGGGAACATGCCCAACGTCTCGGCATTGATCCGGAAAAAATCGCCGCCTCAGGAGGCTCGGCCGGAGGGCACCTCGCCGCTGCCACGGGCACGATCAGCGGTTACGGCAGCGATGAAAGGCCGAATGCCATGGTTCTCTTCAATCCCGCCTGCACACTCGCGCCCACCGACGATTGGCAACCGCAGGGAACTGTCGGTTCAAGGCTCAGCATCAAACGATTGGGCGTGGAGGCACAGGCAATTTCCCCAGCTCATCACATTGGTAAACACACACCGCCCACGCTCATCCTCCATGGCAAACAGGACACCACGGTTCCTTATGCTTCGGTCGTCGCCTTTGAGAACGCAATGAAAAAAGCGGAACGCCCCTGCAAACTGATCGGCTACAAAGGCGAGGGACATGGTTTTTTCAACCGTGGCGAGGCGCAAGCCCAAACCCTCGCCGAAGCCGATGCATTTCTCGTTGATCTGGGATGGCTTGAGAAATGATGTATGGATTGTTCACGAAAATTCGGAAAATACCGCGGCATGACGATCCTGACAAAAATGGGAATTCGGGGGAGGGATTAGGAAAACAATTTCCGATCCAGAGAACGATACTGGATCGCTTCGAGGATGTGTTCGCTTTGGATGCACTCGCAGCTGGCGAGATCGGCGATGGTTCTCGCTACCTTGAGAATACGGTCGTGGGCACGCGCGGAGAAGTTCATTTGCTCCATGGCGTGCTCGAGGTAGCTGGTGCTGGTGGCATCGAGCGCGCAGTGCTCGCGCACGAGCTTGGCGGACATCGCGGCATTGGTGGAGACGCCTTTGTTTTTGCGGAAGCGCTGGCTTTGGATTTCCCGCGCTGCCGCGACTCGTTCGCGGATGGTGGCGGACTTTTCACCGAGCTCGGTGGAGGATAGTTCTTTGAAATCCACTAAGGGCACTTCCACATGGATGTCGATGCGATCCAAAAGCGGGCCGGAAATTTTCTGTCGGTATTTTTCAATCGCCCGCGACCCACAACGGCACTCGCGCTTGGAGTCGCCATAGTAGCCGCAGGGGCAGGGGTTCATCGCGGCGACGAGCATGAAGCGGGAGGGAAAGGTCAGCGATCCGGCGGCGCGGGAGATGGTGACGTGGCCGTCTTCCAGGGGCTGGCGCATGACTTCCAGGGTCTGTCTGCGAAATTCCGGCAACTCATCGAGAAACAGCAGACCGTGATGAGAAAGCGAGACCTCACCGGGACCCGGATTGGTGCCACCGCCGAGCAGTCCGGCATCGGAAATGGTATGGTGCGGGGCGCGATACGGACGTGTGGTGATGAAGGATTTTTTCGGATCGAGATAGCCGGCGATGGAGTGGATTTTGGTCGTTTCGATCGCCTCTTCCTCGCTCATGTCCGGAAGAATGCTGGGCAGGCGTTTGGCGAGCATGGACTTGCCGGTCCCTGGCGGCCCGACCATGAGAATATTGTGCCCACCCGTAGCAGCGATTTCGAGCGCGCGCTTCACTTGGTACTGACCTTTGACTTCCTCGAAATCAACTTCGTAGTGGCGGTGAGCTTCGAAGAATGCCTTGCGATCGATGACGCAGGGAGCGAGCGGCTCAAGCCCGGTGAGAAAGCTCCATGTCTGGTGCAGGGAGTCCACGCCATAGACTTCGATACCCTCAACGATCGCCGCTTCTTGCGCGTTCGCAGCGGGGACGATCAGGCGTTTTTTCCCTCGGGCGCGGGCTTCAAGAGCAATAGGAAGCGCACCTTTGATCGGCCGGACCGTGCCATCGAGGGCCAATTCTCCCACAACGTAACAATCATCGGCAGGAAGGGACAACTCCGCGCAGGCCGATGCCATCGCTAGAGCAATCGGAAGGTCAAAAGACGGGCCTTCCTTTTTGACATCAGCGGGGGCAAGGTTTACCGTTTTACTTCCATCGGCCATGGGCAGTGCCGAGGCAATGATGGCAGAGGTCACTCGCTGGATCGATTCACGCACAGCGGCATCAGGCAGACCGACCACAAAAATCTGCGGTTTTTCCGAGCCCCAGGCATTTACTTCCACCTCCACTTCGAGGGCATCGACCCCGCGCAACGCAGCTGAATAAATTCGAGTAATCATCTGAACAGTGTCAAGTTGACGAAAATCCTGTGACTTGGCAACTTTCTTTTGCAAGAGGCGCACAATTTTCAGGGATAAAAAATTTATATGCGACAAATTGTCTCAATCGAGCCAAATCGATGCAGCCATCATAAGCAAAATTACCCCTCCTTTTTTAAGAAAACAAGCAAATTGCGAGGTTTGCGACGCTATCCAATGTGGGCACGCTTTGTGCTAGACTGCTATTGCGACAAAAAAATCATTAGACGAGTCATTGCTAATTTCGATTTATCAATTACATTGAGGAGTCTAAGTGTCGCAACGACAACAACAAACAAGGAGAATATCATGGCATCAGAATTCGACAGCAGCATGAAGGCTTACATGAAGGAGATTGCAAAAACTCCGCTTCTCACCCTGGAGGATGAGATCAAGTTGGCAAAAAAAATCAAAAAAGGCGACCAAGCCGCCCGCACAACGATGATTCAGGCGAATCTACGTTTGGTCGTAAAAATTGCTCAGGACTATTCCGGCTATGGCATGCCGGTGTCCGATCTCATTTCCGAGGGTAACATCGGTCTCATGAAGGCAGTGGATCGCTTTGACCCCGTCAAAGGTGGCAAACTCAGCACCTACGCCGCTTGGTGGATCAAACAATCAATCAAACGCGCACTCGCCAATCAAAGCAAAACCATCCGCCTGCCCGTGCACATGGTCGATAAAATCGCCAAGCTCCGCCGTATCACCGCGATGCTCACCGAGGCCTACGGTCGCGAACCCACCGATGAAGAATTGGCAGAAGAAACTGGCATTCCTCGCCGCAAGCTCGCGATGCTCAAACAAGCGTCGCAACGCCCTACCTCGCTCGATGCGCCCATCAATGAAGGGGAAACCACCAACTTTGGTGAAATCATCGGCGACGAAAAGGCCTCGAATCCGCTCGATCTGCTCTCCGATAAAAATCTCCACGACAACCTCGATGGCCTGCTCACTGTTTTGGACAGCCGCGAGCGTGCGATCATCGATGAGCGCTTCGGCCTCACCGGCAAACGTCCGCTCACTCTTGAAGAAGTCGGACGTGAGTTCGGCGTGACCCGCGAGCGCATTCGCCAGTTGCAAAATAGCGCGCTAACCAAAATGCGTAACGCCTTGCGCAAGAAAGACAAACCCCTGCCCAGCACGCTTGATAGCGAATGGGCATAAGGTTGATTCTCTTGCATTTACAAAAAACGCTCGCATGACAATGCGGGCGTTTTTTTATTTCTCGTTGATGCATGATTCTTGTATCGTCCGTGTGACAATGCGATGTCACCCAACATACTCGTTGTTTCTCTTACCAACCAATCCCATCCCGTGAACAAATCCATGCTCGTATTCATCGTCCCGTTCTGTTCTCTTTTCATCCTTGTGGGCGCATGGTTGACCATTGCAAGCGTGAGAAAAATCGTTCAGGGCATCTCGGCACAAGGCTGGCCAACGACAACCGGCGAACTCACGCACGTAGAAAGTAAGATCACTCACGACTCCGAGAGTTCGAATTGGGAAATTGTGGTCAAGTATTCCTACACCGTCAACGGACAGAGCTATGAAGGAAATGTCATTCATCCTTCCTATACGAATTCCAGCGCCGAACAGGCGAACCATCAACTTGAGGCAAAACTCAAAACCGGAAAAACGGTGACAGTCCATTATCATCCTTCGAATCCCTCGCGCGCCACATTGTCCACAGGCTTCTATTCGAGCAGCATGGCAACGGTCTTCGGCGGCCTGATCTTCCTCGGAGCAGGCCTCGGTTTTCTCGGCACCTTTTGGTTCGCCATCACGGGAAAAACGAATTTCGCCGATGGCATTACGATCTTGCCGTGAGAGGAACGCTAGCGAATCGGATCATTGCAGCGATGGTACCGCAACGTTCGGGTCGGTATCGGCGCTGTAGTCCACACCTGCCAAGCCAAAACCGAAGAGGCGAAGGAAACTCGTTTGGTAGCCCTCGAAGTCGGCGAAGTCAGCAAGGTTTTCGGTGCTAACGGTTTTCCAGCGCTCGGCGACGAGTGCCTGCACGGCGGGAGCCATTTCCCAGTCGTCGACACGGATACGACCGGCTTCGTCGGGCTGTGGGTTGCCGTTGTAGAGGCGATCGCGGAACAGTCGGTCCATTTGTTCGATGGTGTCCTCGTGCGTGCCCTCGGCCTTCATGACCTTGTAGAGGAGGGAAATGTAAAGCGGCACCACGGGGATGGCGGAGCTGGCCTGCGTGACGAGCGCTTTGTTGACCGAGACCCACGCTTTGCCGCCGATGGGGGCGAGTTTTTCATCGAGGGCGCGTTGGGCGCGTTCCACGTCTTCCTTCGCCGCGCCGATGGTGCCGTTTTTGTAAATCGGCCAGGTGAGTTCGGGGCCGATGTAGGAGTAGGCGACGGTTTGCGTACCGGGAGCGATAAGATTTTCCGCAAGGAGAGCATCGATCCACATCTCCCAATCTTCGCCACCCATGACGGCCACGGTGTTCTTGATGTCGTCGCCCTCGGCGGGGGTGATGGTCACTTCATCGACTACGCCCGAAGTCGTATTGAGGTTTTTGTTGGTGTATGGCTCGCCGATGGATTTGAGCACGGATTTGTAAACCTCACCGGTTTTAGGATCGGTGCGGCGTGGCGAGGCGAGACTATAAATAATCGCATCTACTTGCCCCCAATCCGCTTTGATCGCGGCGCAGACTTCGGCTTTCATGGCATCAGAAAAGGCATCGCCGTTAAACGAGCGGGCATAGAGACCATCAGCGGCGGCGGCTTTTTCAAAGGCAGCGGAATTGTACCAACCGGCGGTACCGCAGCGATCAGCCTCGGCGGGTTTCTCAAAAAACACTCCCATGGTGGCGGCGCCGGAACCAAAGGCAGCGGCGATGCGCGAGGACAGTCCGTAGCCGGTGGACGAACCGATCACGAGCACTTTTTTCGGCCCGTTGGCGATGGGGCCACGGCTTTTCACAACGGCGATTTGTTCAGCCACGTGCGCGGCACAGCCTTCAGGGTGGGCGGTGGTGCAAATGAAACCACGGATTTTCGGTGCGATGATCATGAGGGCGGAAGTTTGAAAGTTTTTTGACGCGCTGGCAATGCTGATTTCATACCGATCTCCGCATTCTGTGGTCAACATGATTGATGCACTGATCGCGAATCGCTGCCTCCAGCACAATCGGAGAGCCACATATGCTCTTGCGGCATGGCATCAGAAACTGACCTGCTGCACCGCCGATCGTGGCAACCATCCTTTGGTGCCCTGCGGCAGCATTTCTCCATAGAGAAATGAACCTTGCGTCTGCTCGACCATCACCATGGATCCAGGTGGGCAGGTGGTGATGACTTCTGCTGATGGAAAAGGCGAGAGCAAGAGCGGAATATCGGCCGCAGTGATCACCGCACGTTTTTCTTCTCTCTCACGGAATTGCAGGATCACGATGGATCCCATCATCAGAAACAAACCGACCATGGTCACACTGAGAGGTGGTACGCGGCTTTGGTGTGAAGCATGGAGGACCCACCACCATGCGCCACCGATCATCACGATCGCAGCCAGCAGGCAAAGCGATTGCCACTCAGTGGCGCTGATCCATGCGGTGAAAGCCGGCAAACTTTTCCCAACCATACTCACTGCGGGGAGAGAATGTGATTCTCTCAGTAAGTCAAGATTGTGTCGCGCATCCGATGAGCGAGGCGAAAAGCGCAGGCAACGCTCGTATGCCAACACCGCATGGCCGATATCTCCCGCGTAATCATAACACAGAGCCAGATTATACTGCAGACTTGGGTTATACGGGTGCGCATCAACCATGGCTTCATAGGCTGCCACTGCTGCGCGCCAGTCGCCCTTCTCGGCCAAAGCGCGCGCAGTCTCCGCGTCCGCGGCTGAGGCACGGATCAGTTGCGCAAACAACAACAGCAAGAGAAAAAGCGATTTCATGAGCGTAGAGAAGATAGAGCCTGTTGCTGCATGGAGCGCCAACGCGCCCAGTCAGGAGCCGATTGATCCGAACCGTAGGTCCAGCGGTCAGCCTCGCGGAAGAACGCCGTGACAGGAGAATCCGCGCCAAAGCGTTGGTTGACATCGTGAAGACTAATCGCCCCGGGAACCATCTTTACGGAGCTCGCCATGGCAAGCTGCACAGAGTGCAGGGCCGATTGCCAAAACTCCATGATGTTCTGCTGTTGCTCCGCATGCACCATGCGTCTCATCGCTCTCTGGATTTCCCGCTGTTGCTGCATGCGGGCCAAGCGCCGAGGATCGCGTGACTTCCTTTTTCCGATCGCAACCAACGGAGCCATGAGGGCAAGCAACACCGCAACTACGGGTAAGATGATGGGATGGAACCAGCGCCATGCACCAACAGGCATCGACAAAAAAGAAACCGTTGACCGCAAGGGCGCGCGGAGGTTTTCCGAAGGCTCAGGCGGAGGAGCCACTTCCGCTTGAGGCGCTGATGATTCCTCGATCACCGGATCTCCTGTGATGTGGATCGTTTGTTCCTGCGATCGGACGCTCCGATAGCGGGCCTGTTGGGGATCAAAGTAACTGAGTTCAAACGCCACTGGGTAATCGCCGTTCTTGCGGGCAATGGCATTGTATTGAAACACCTTGCTGCCGGAAAAAGAGGCGATGTCACCGGGCGTGAATTGATCCTGACCCGGATACCATTTCCACAATTCGGCGGGACGCAGTTCCGGTGCTTTCATGTTGGCGAAATTGCCACTACCCCGGATGCGCAGGGCGACGCGTTGCGGTTCACCGGTCTTCCACTGCGAGGGAATTTCCAGAGCATCGAAGGCAAACTCACCCACAGCACCCGAGAAATCGTCCGGCTTTCCTTCTTCCGGAAGGGGCTTGACTTGAAGCGACATGTTCTCGCTGATCAAAGTGATTTCCTTTTCACTAAAGCGAGTGTTCGCACCGCGACCGAAGGGAGAAAATACCGATGATGCTGTCGGCCGTGGACGAAGCAAGGGCTGGGAGGAATCAGGCCGCGCCACCGTCACCTTCATCGAAAGCTTCACTGATTGCGCGCCTGCTTTTGTCGCGGAAATGCCGCCGAACCAAGTCAGCACCCGGAAGGATTCACCATCCTTGATTTCCTCCGTTTGTTGCGGCTGGTTGTTCACATGATGCAGTGTGTAGGAGCCACTCTCCGGTTGAATCGCGCTATTCAACTGCACCCGCGCGTCCATCGGGAACCAAGCCTGAATGCGAACTGGCGCAATTTCCCCGAGATAAATGTCCTGCCTCTCCGGCATCGCCAACACAACAGACATCCTGCCCCATCGTTTCGGGTCCTCCTGTCCGGGATTCTTTGCCAGAGGATCGGGTTTGACGCTGCCATCATCATAGACCGTCAATTTTTGCGGAGTAGTTGATAAAGTAGAACCATCGACTTTTACGATGAATGATGGAACGGTATATTCGCCTGCGACCTGGGACCCCACGAGATAAGTGTAGGAAACCGCCTGAGTGGTTACCCCGTTGATCACGGTAAACATTTGGCTTTGCGACTGGAAGTCAATGATCAAGCCGGGGACTTGCGGAATTTCCGGCTGAACGGGTTGGCCGCCGGTGACCTGAATGGTGAGTGACGCGCCCTCGCCGGTGGCGATGCGGTTCGCGTCCAGGAGCGCCTGCACTTGGGCGCCGAAGGCCTGTATGCCCATCGCCAAAAAAACGATCAAAAGAAAATGAATGCGCCCTACCATGTTTTGCCTTTGGTGGTGTTATCGGTTTTCCCGTCCCGCCGCTGCGGGATGGGAATGACACGGCGTTCCTCGTGCCGCAATGAATCGAGCAATTGCTGCGCCTCCTGCGCTGTCATTTCCCGCGCTTGTTGTGGTGAACCCTGCTTATCCTGATCCCCCTCTTTGTTTGGCGAGGCTTGTTGTTCTTGCCCCTCTTTTGTTGATGAAGCCTGTTGTTCTGACTCATCCTTACCCTGCTCCTCGTTTTTTTTCTCGGAGGATTCTTCACCCTTTTTTTCCTGCTCGCTCGAATCCTGTGATGACTGATTTTGCTGCTCCTGGTCCTTTTCTTGCTGCTCTTGCTTTTCTTGTTCCTGTTTTTCTTGCTCTTCCGACTTCTGATTTTGAGGCTGTTGCTGTTGCAACTGTTCGAGTTTTTTCTTCACCAAGTCCCGATTGTAGCGAGCGTCATCATCGTCAGCGCGTAGTGCGAGCGCATCGTCATAGGCTTTGATGGATTGTTTCCACTGTTCTATGGTTTCTTTTGGTTCTTTTTCGAGAGTCGCCTGCCCCATCCGATAGAGAGCATTGCCCAAATTGTAGTAGGTCTGCTGCTGCAACGACAGGTCGGGTGTGCGCAGTGCTTCGCGCAGAGAGGAAATGGCATCGGCATACTCACCGCGCTGGTATGCCTCCGTTCCGCGATTGTAGGTGGCCACTGTGGATCCAGCCGCGTGCATGGGCATGCAACTCCACAGTAGCAAGAGCGGCATGATGATCCGCGTAGCGATGACTGACGAACGTTTCCGCTCCGGCAAGAAAAAATCCACCAGCCACAATAGGACCGCCAGTGCCAGAGGCCAGGAAAATCGTTCTAACGGAATTCTTTCCATACGTTGGTTCATATCGGTCTTCGGCATCAAACGAAGTTTTTCCTGATAGATGGTGTTGAGCCCTTCGGCGCCACGTCCCAATGGAACATAAAGCCCCCGGGAGACCTCTGCGATTTTTTTCAAAGTAGTTTCATCCAATCGGGTGCGCACCACCTCGCCTTTCGCATCGCGCATGAAATCGCGTCTGCCATTTTGATATTGGATGGGAATGGTAGCACCCGCAGGATCTCCGACGCCCACGGTGTAGATGACCATGCCTTGATCACTTGCCTCTTTCGCCGCTTCCAAGACATCACCCTGCAAATCCTCGCCATCGGTGATGAGCACGAGGATGCGTTGGTTGTTCTGATTTTCCTCGAACAAGCGCCCGGCCTCGCGGATGGCACTGGCGAGGTCGGTGCCTTGGTGCGGGATCATCTGCGTATTAACCACCTGCAGCGATTCACGAAAAGCATCATAATCCAACGTGAGTGGACACAAAGCATACGCGCTGCCGGCAAAGGGCAGCAGGCCGATGCGGTCGCCTTCGAGACGACCGATGAAATCCAGAATGCCCATGCGCGCGCGATCAAGTCGATTGGGCGAAAGGTCGTCAGCCAGCATGCTGTGGGATGTATCAAGCGCGAACAACAGGTCGATACCACGACGTTTCACTTCGCGGTATTCTTCGCCCCATTGTGGACGAGAAAGTGCGGTGAACAGGAGAAACACCGTGGTCAGCCACAGCGCACGTTTGAACCTGCGACGCTCTGGGGAGTCGCCGCAGAACAGCACTGGAAGAAAGCGCGGATGTGCGAGTTTGGCGAGGTCGACATCACGGCGACGATCGAATTTCCGATACAGCAATGCCGTCGTCACGCATAGAAGCAAACCCAGCGCCAGCCACCACGGCTGGGCGAACGACAAACCAGACATGTCAGCGGAAATCTTCATGGCAATCGACGGTAACGCGTGTGACGCAGAATCCATTCGAACAAGAGCAAGCCCAGTCCCGGCCACAAGGCGATGGCGAACCACTCATCGTAGTCCTCGTATTTTTTCTCCTTGCGCGCGGTGGTTTCGAGTTGGTTGATCATCGCATAAATTTTCTCTAACGAATCGGAATCCGTGGCGCGAAAATACTTTCCTCCTGTCATCTCAGCAATCCCGGTCAGCGTTTTTTCGTCGATCTCCACCTTTACCATTTGCGTTTGTGTGCCGAAGATGCCGCGCACCGGATAGGGTGCCTCGCCATTGGTGCCAGCACCGATGGTGTAGATCTTGATGCCCAATGCCTTGGCGGCCTCGGCCGCGGTGAGCGGATTGATCGATCCACTGGTATTCACGCCATCGGTGAGAAGAATAACGATCTTACTCTTCGCATCGGACTCGCGCAGGTGATCGACGGAGGAAACGACGGCAGAGCCGATGGCCGTGCCGTCTTCGACCTGACCGATCTGCACATCCTGCAAACGCTGGGCGATCCATTGTTCATCGTGCGTGAGTGGTGCGGCGAGGTAGGGACGTCCTGCAAACGCGACCAAGCCGATGCGGTCATCGGGCCTTTGAGCTACGAACTTTGCCACCACATCTTTGACCACTTCGAGGCGGTTCGCCTGTTTGCCCTGAAGTTGGAAATCCAATGCCTCCATGGAGCCGGAGACATCGATGGTAAGAATGATATCAATGCCTTTCGTTTCGAGATCGCTGGTTCCTTTGACTTTGCGCGGACGAGACAGCGCTATGATCATCAGCGTAAAAGCGCAAAGACCGAGAGTGGCGAGCAAACGACCGGGATTGGTTCGGGATCGGGCGCCGACCCGGACGGCATCATCGATGCTCGGCAACCGCAGCGACATCGCCGGCCCGATTTTTCCTTTCCACCACGCAAGCACGGGCAGCAGCAAGAGCAGCAGCAGAAACCAAGGGTAGGCAAATTGATAGGAAATATTCATACCTCCAATGAAGATTGATTTTCCTCTGCCACAGACACCGGCACCAGCACCAGTTCACGCACCTGCGATGCCATATCCTGACGCTCCAACGGGCTTAGAGGGCCTGCTGCAAATTTGGCGATATCACAGGATCGAAGCAATGCCCGCAATTTTTCCAACGAAACGTTTGGCCAGCGTTCCTGGCGCATGCATTCCTGCAAAAACTCCTGTGAAGTGCGCTGCGGTGCGGCGATCTGATATGCCGCAACGACATAGGCGCGCAACACATCGGCCACCTCCATGGCATATCGTTCATCGCTCCACTCCGCTTGTTGCCTTTCGATTTCACGCAGGTGTTGCATGGCAATGGCCAGCGGTGACGTTGCCACGCGACGAGCGCGAACAGAGCGCAAGATCCACCACGTCAATACCGCGACGATGACAAAAGCCAGGAGGATCCACCATAGTGCATAAGATGTTTCCGGTTGCGATGGGATTGCAATCAGTCCGCGCGCCTCGCGAATGTCTTCATCCGCAACAGGAGCTTGCTGGGCATGGCTTGCCAAGATGGAGACCATTGCCGCCACCAAGCCCGATTGTCGCCATGAAATTCTCCCACTCATGTTTGATGATTCATCCCGTTCGCTGACGACGATTCTGAAAAAATCCTAACAACGATGGCATCCAATCCTCTCCATTCAAGCACTCGACCAGATCAATGCCGCGCGAACGGATTTTGCGCGCGGTGTTGTCACGGCGCTGATTCGCCTGTGCCGCATAATTTTCCCGCACCGTATGATCCGAAGTATCCAACTCCACCACCTCACCCGTCTCGGCATCCTCGATGCAAAGTAAGCCCACATCGGGAAGATTCATTTCCCGCGGATCTGCCACCGATAAAGCAATCACATCATGACGACGGCAACTGACTTGCAGCTTCGTGAGCAAACGCGAAAGTTTTTCCTCGTGATTCATGCCGAGGCAGAAATCGGATACCAAAAATATCACCGCGCGGCGGTGAAGCACGCTGTTGGCGAAGTCGAGCGCCCTTGTGATATCCGTGCCCCGACGCTGCGGTTGAAAAAAGAGAATTTCCCGGATGATGCGCATGATGTGCGTGCGACCCTTGCCGGGGGGTATGTAGAGTTCCACATCATCACAAAAAAGAATCACTCCGACCTTGTCGCGATTGCGAATCGCGGATGCGGCCAACACACCTGCGGCTTCTGCGGCGAGTTCGCGCTTGGAACTCTCCACCGAACCGAAATCCCCAGAGGCGCTGATATCGATGAGCAACAAAATCGTCAGCTCACGTTCCTCGGTGAAGACCTTGATGTGAGCCTCGCCCGTACGCGCGGTGACATTCCAATCGATCGTGCGCACGTCATCCCCGGCGACGTAATTGCGCACGCGATCGAAGTCCATGCCGCGCCCTTTGAAAACGCTGGCATAGCGACCGGCCAACGCATCGTTCACCAGACGGTGGGTGCGTACTTCCATACGCCGGACGCGGCCGAGAATTTCCGCCGCGCGCGCCTCGTCCTCCGCCTTGATCGTATGTTGGACGGTTTTGCGAATCATGGCACCGGCATTTCGTTAAGCAGGCGTTCGATGATTTGCTCACTCGACAATCCCTCGGCTTCCGCTTCATAGGTGACGGTGACACGGTGACGCAGCACATCCATGGCGACCGACTTCACATCGTGCGGAGTCACATAGGCACGGCCATCGAGAAAGGCATGGGCGCGACTGGTGAGCGCGAGGTTGATCGTGGCGCGCGGCGATGCACCCACGCGGATCAAGGGAGCGATGGGAACACCGTAGTCATCCGGACGCCGGGTGGCCTGGACCAACCGCACAATGTAACGTTTGACTTTTTCATCAACGTAAAGGCTGTTCACCACTTTGCGCGCTTGTTGAATGGCCTCCAGACTGACCATAGCTTGTGGCGTCGGCATGTCCTCGGTAGTACCAGCCAGATCCAGCACCTGCATTTCCTCATCCTCGGTAGGATAGTCCATGATCACTTTCATCATAAAGCGATCGAGTTGCGCTTCCGGTAATGGATAGGTGCCTTCCTGCTCGAGAGGATTCTGTGTGGCCAGCACGAAAAATGGTGAGGGAAGAGGGAAGGTCGTTTCGCCGATGGTCACTTGTTTTTCCTGCATAGCCTCAAGCAGTGCGCTTTGCACCTTCGCGGGTGCGCGGTTGATTTCATCAGCGAGAATGAAATTGGCGAACACAGGGCCTTGTTTCACTCGGAAACGGGCCTCCTTGGGATCATAGATTTCCGTGCCGACGATGTCCGCCGGCAGCATATCAGGCGTGAACTGGATGCGATGGAACCGTGCATTCACCAGCGAGGCCAGGGTTTTGAGTGCCAGTGTCTTGGCCAAACCCGGAACCCCCTCTAACAAAATATGCCCTTTGACGAGAAGAGAAATCAACAAGCGGTCAACGAGGGAGTTCTGGCC
Source organism: Akkermansiaceae bacterium (assembly GCA_049240965.1). GTDB lineage: Bacteria > Verrucomicrobiota > Verrucomicrobiia > Verrucomicrobiales > Akkermansiaceae > UBA956. The sequence continues at coordinate 148,168 of JBMLRP010000003.1, read as the reverse complement.
GATCAAATAGCGTGCGATTTCTTTGCGCAGCGGCTGAATCCAGGCGGAAGAAGCGGCGACCTGCGCTTCGATGGCGGCGAGGGACGGTGGTTCGGATGTGGTGGTGCTCATGAAAAATCGCGATACTGAGGATGGACAAAAAAGTTGCAGTTTCCTTCGGAAGTATCGTCAGAGCTATCTCGATTTGTCCATGAGAATTGCTTGTTCGATGAGACCATCGATCGCACTTGCGCGACCACAGGACGGCGCAGTCATTTTTTCACATTGGTGTTGCAAGCGCATTCTGGATTTCTTAATAAGAGTGAATCATTTTTTACAGCCATGGTTCCTACCGTTTCCCCGATCAAAGCCGTTAGCGCCGAAGTTCTCTCGGCGATCTCTCAAATCGGCAATCAGTTCGCGATTCAGGGCGAATTCGTGGAAGGTCATGAAATTGAAAGCGGTCATATCAATACGACCTACATGGCGACCTATGAGTCTCCCGATGGAACAAGCCAGCGCTACATTCTGCAGCGCATCAATCAAAACGTATTCAAAAATCCGCTGGCGGTGATGAGGAATGTCGAGTGCGTGACACGCCACATCAATTGGAAGGTGCTTCGGGTAAAAAAAGATCTGGGTGGGCAAACGTTGAATCTCTATCCCGGGCGCGGTGGACGCTTTTGGGTGGAAGGACCGAATGGAGGGATCTGGAGGTGCTACAATTACATCGAAGGGTGCCAGACCTACGACGTCGTGGAAAACACCCGCCAAGCTTATCAGGCCGCGCGCGCCTTCGGCTCATTTCAGGATCTGGTCAGCGATCTATCACCGGATGAACTGGAAGAGACCATCCCGAACTTTCACCACACTCCCCGCCGTTTTCAACGGCTCATGGAGGTGGCTTCGGCTGATCCCTGCGGACGTCTGGCATCGGTGCGCGCGGAGTTCGATTTCATCTGTCTGCGCGAGAACATCACCGGCGTCTTGATTGGTCTGCATGAGGAGGGGAAAATCCCGACACGCGTGACGCACAATGATACCAAAATCAACAACGTCATGATCGACGCCGAAACGGATGAAGCGGTGTGCGTGATCGACCTCGACACCGTCATGCCCGGTCTGTCGTTGTATGACTTCGGTGATTTGGTACGCACCGCAACGAGCCCGGCGGAAGAAGATGAAACCGATCTTACGAAAGTGCAAATGCGCATGCCCATGTATGAAGCGCTGGTCGAGGGCTATCTTGATTCCGCGGGTGATTTCATCAACGAAGTGGAAGTCGATCATCTCGCGTTTTCCGGCAAGCTCATCACACTGGAAATCGGCATCCGCTTCCTCACCGATTATCTCGAAGGTGACGTTTATTTCAAAACCCATCGCGAACATCACAACCTCGACCGTTGCCGGACGCAGTTGGAGTTGGTGAAACGCATTGAGGAGCAAGAAGAAGCCATGGTGAAATTCGCGCGCAAGGTGCGACGTGGCCGCAAATGATGGTCCTCGATCACTCCTGCCAAAAAACCTGCATATCGTCCTGCGCGCTGCGTTCACCACTCACAAACAAAGCGGTGGCCCAGGCATCAGCGGTGGCGGCATCACGAGCGATAACCGTCACTGCGGAAAACCCGCGGATGACCGGGCGTCCGGTGCGCGGATCAATGATGTGCGATCGAATGCCTTCGTCGCTGTGGCGAAATTGCCGGTAATTGCCGCTAGTGGCCATGGCCTGGTTTTGTAACAATATGGTTTTTACGACGCGGCGCGATAACGGATCAGGAGCCTCCACCCCCACTTCCCATGCTACGTCACCGGCCATGGTTTCACCGGCTAATTGAAACAAAAAATCGTTGATTCCTCGCGCGCGCAAGGTTTCCGCCACTCGATCCACAGCAAAACCCTTTCCGATGCCTGATAGATCGATGCCTTGCCCCGCTGGTGCGAATCCCGCCCGGTGCACGGCATCTAACACACGCGCATCAAACGCGCCGCCGCTTTTCAAGCGCATTTGTTCCGCGAGATCCAACACCCGCTGCAAATCCGCACTGGCTTTTTCACCGCGATTGTAGCGCGAAAGATCAGAATACTCCTTCCACGTCGACATCACGTTTTCCCAGTGATCCAGAACTTGCTGCACATCGCTGTTGAGCATCGAAGAATCACAGCTCTTTTGACGATACAACAAGGTCCACGAGCATCCCATCGCTTGTCCCTCGCAGCGCAGGATGTCAGGTGTCTTACCGCGCCAGAACAACCAGGCGGTGATTGCCAGAAAACCACAGACTAAAACGAGCCTCAAGCGAGTGAATTGTCGATGCGACGCGCTCATATCAGCGAAGTCAGCCATGCAACTGCCACCAGCAACGCAGCGATGCCGTCACGACGTGTCCAGCGTCCGGGTGAGTGGGTGAGAAATTTGAGCAAAGCACCCGTGGGGCAACCGTAATGGCAGTAACCTTGTGGCAGAAAAAAGGCGGTCACGAGACCCACTGTAAAAATCAACGCAGGCATGAGTGCATAAAATCCGGCGCTCCATACCTCGAACGGTTCCGCCTGCGCAAACGGCCAGTGCATTCCAGCAATGGCAAAACCCCAAATGACGACCAATGTCAGCCAAGGAAGAGAGGAAAAAACACGGTGCCACTTTGCAGGCAAAGACCATCGTTTTTTGAGAGTCATTCCCGCCAATGTCTGTGCGGCGCCGTGGGGACAGATGCGGCTGCAATAGACATTCTTGCCCGTGAATGCCGGGACTATCAGAGCGATAGCGGTCATCGTCATCAATGGCAAGGCGGGCAAGGATTGCCAACCATTTCTGCCCCATCCCATGAGCTGATCTTGTCCGACCATCCATCCCAGCGTGAGCCCGGCGATCACGGAGCACAGCGCAAACAGCACACGGGATTTTTTTCCGCCGCGGAATCCCAACCACAATCCTGCCGCAAGCCAGGTCATTCCTAACGAAATACGCCAGGGAACCGTCCATGATTGCTTTTCTAGCAAATGGCGGCGTACCATTTCCTGAGCCGTCGCCCAGACCGCTCTTGCCGTGGTGCTGGCACCGCTCACCAGAAGGTAGTCGGTATGATCCTGGGAAGAAATCAAATCGCTCACGGGCACACCGGCAAATCCATTGGTGTAGCGCAACTCATCACGCACATCGGAAATATAAGGTTGGTTGTCACGGGTGTCGATCATCGCGATGCCGAGAATCGTGGATTCATCAGCATTGAGCGCCACCAACACATCGGAGCCACCATTGAAGCCACGCACCGTGACCTCCATACGCGAACTGCGCAGCACGAATCCCAGCCGCTGTTGCGTATCCCGCACTTCCCAACAGCCCGGCCGGTCCGTTTCCGTGAGAACCGTTGCAGTCGGAAACCATAGAGCCACATCTTTCACCTCGAGCTGACGAGCAAAATCATTCGCCAGGCCCTCGGCACCGAACCTTGCGGCAAGTCCGCGTGCCATCGCTTCACTGGTGAGGGAAGCACCACTCACCAGTCGCGGTGTTTCATAAATCCCTAACGATGTCTCACTTCGCCCGTTCCATTGATTCCAAAATTTGGAATCACGGCGCACGGTTTGCACGTGACCTAGCGTATCGGAACTTTTCCAAAAAAGCACGCGTCTCACACAGCGTTGGGGATCGGCAACGACCAATAGTTCCGATGGTCCGGAATATCCTTGAATGCGTTTTGCTTGCGGGTTGGTGGTGGTGACCCAGCCTAACAACTGAGAGTGATCCGAAAGCAAAGGCAACCATCCCTCCTGCTGGTCTCCCGTTTTCACAGCATCCGGATAAATTTCCTGCGCTGCTTTGAGGCAAGCACTCACATCGAGTATCTCGTCATCGCGATGAAACCACAGACATGCCATGGCGGCGGCGATCAAACCCAGTCTCGCGAGTCCTACCAGAAAGCGCTGCCAACGGCGGTTTCCGTGAAGAGGCTGCTTGGTGGATGATGGGATCATGATGAAAAGGATGCGTCGTTGGGCGCCGCTGTTTGCTCGGCCAGGATGTCTGGCGGCTGCATGGCGCAAAGACTATTTTTTCGGTGGCGTAGATGGATCGATCGGTTGCAGCGTAACAACGATCGCCTGACGATTGCGAATCATGGTCAGCGTGGTGGCTTGGCGGGCGATCGAGTTGATGAACTGCTGATAAAAATCCTCCGCATCGATCACTTGTTGTTGATTGACGGCAATGATCACATCGTCGATTTCCACCGATGAAGCAGCAAGCCCCCGTGGATCAACATCGGTCACTACCACACCAGACAAGCCCCTCGCACTTTCCATGGCGGTGAAGGATCGGACTGCAACACCATATTGCCGGATCAGTTGCATGGTAGTACTGCCTTTTGAATCGATGGGCTGAGAAATGGAGCGGTTTTCCACGATGCTGGTGGTCACGTTCATGACTTTTCCATTGCGCCAAATTTTCAGGGGAATCTCTTGGCCCAAGGCGCTGCGCTGCACCATGGTGATCAGCTGGATCGTCGACTGCACGGGCTTGTCATTGTATTGCAAAATGACATCTCCACGCTGCAGGCCCGCCTGCGCGGCGGGTGAATCCTCCACCACATCAATCACCAAAGCTCCCTGATCCTGATTAAAACCGATGGCCTGCTTGACCCGCTCATCGATGGGGTGGACGCGCACGCCGAGAAACCCGTGAACGGGACGACCTTTTTCCAAAATTTGTTTCAAGGATTCTCTCACATCGTTCGAGGGAATCGAAAAACCCACACCTTGGAAGCCGGGGTTCGTCTTATCCGGTGAGTAAATCGCCACATTGATCCCAACGATTTCTCCCTGCAAATTCACCAGCGGACCTCCTGAGTTGCCCGGGTTGATGGCGGCATCGGTTTGGAACAGATCTCGTTGTTGATCCGAGATGGATCTCTCTTTAGCGGATATGATGCCTTGCGTCACTGTCTCACTCAAGCCAAAGGGATTGCCGACGGCAAAAACGATCTGTCCGACTTTGACCTGTGAGGAGTCGCCCAGCTTGAGTGGTGTAAAGGGACCCGGTGCATTGATCTTGAGCACGGCGATATCGAGCATGCGATCTTCGCCAATCAAGGTCGCCTGGTAGGATTTGCCATCGTGCAAGGTGACCTGGATTTGATTCTGTCCCGAAATGACATGTTGATTGGTAATCACATGTCCTTCTTCTGTGACAATCACTCCAGATCCCTGGCCCTGCGTCATTTCCCGCTGCATTCGGGCACGGCCCCATGGGTCGCGAAGCAGTTGCTCGCGGACACCGGCGGTATCGATGCTCACAACCGAGGGTACCACGGCTTGAGTGAGTCTTGCGTATTCCTCATTGAGGCGGGAGAGAATATCCATTTCCCCGAGATCCAGAGGTGCCTGTTCAGGCAGGGTATATTTTTCCGGTTGATACGCTGGAGAATTCGCAAAAAAAACGGGAAAGGATCGTCCCTCACGCCACATGCGCAATCCAGTCACCAAGGCATAGGCACCAATTCCCACGAGAAAAAGCGTGAAAAATCTGCGGAATGATGAGTTCATAGCGAAACGAAGGTTCGTCGCATTATCCATGCATTTGTCGATTTTGCAAGACCACTGCGCAAGCGCATGCTGCGAAACCGGTTCTACCAAAATCTTACCTCATCTGAGCGGTCTCATCAACGATCTTTGTGATCTTCGGGGAAGTCCATTTCCACCCACTCGTCGGCACGTTTCTCGTTGAAGTGCGCGAGAGCCATGACGATGACGATGCCCAGAATACCGAAACTTGCTTCGAGAATGATGGGTGTGGTGATGATATGAAAAATCCGCGCCATGATCTCTCCGGCACTGCCGGGTAGGAATCGCCCTGCCCACAGAGAGATGATGCCCAAGGCCACTCCGCCAATGATCAGGATGGCGTTGCGGAGTTGACGGGAGTTCGACATGGATTGGAGGGAAATGGTTAGTAACTACGACCCCAGATCGCACACTGTGTGGTGGGCGTTCCTGTGAGAATGCACGAGGCGGAAGCCGGTGTTTTAGGCAAGGGCACATCGGCCAAGGGCAGGCAACGAATGGTGATTTTATGTTGCTTGGCGAGCACGTCCTCCTGCTCCGCGGATGCCGCCCAAGGGGTCATCAGCCAGCCGGGGTTTTCCTTGCTCCAGTGGGCGTGGAAGGCATCGAGATTGTCACAATAGTGAATGTTTTCATCGCGCAAGGCAGTCGCCCGGGTCAGCAGAGTCTGGTGGATCGAAGCGAGAACTTCCACGGCCTGGCGGAGGAATTCTTCTTTATCGAGGAAAGATTTTTCACTCGATGGCTGATCGCGGCGCGAAAGGGCGACTTTGCGGGATTCGAGGTCGCGCGGACCGATCTCGATGCGGATCGGCACGCCTTTTTTCACCCAGTCCCATTTTTTCACACCGCCGCCAATGTCGCGTGTATCGACATGTACGCGGAGTGGATCGCCGTGATAATGTTGGTTGCGAAGTGTGGTGGCAAGAGCTTGGCAGGCATCGATCACCGCCTGCTTGCTGTCCTCTTTGGGCGTTACAGGAATGATGACGATTTGCTGAGTGGCCACGCGAGGCGGCAGCACGAGTCCATCATCATCGGAGTGGGCCATAATCAGCGTGCCGATCATGCGGGTGGAAACGCCCCAAGAAGTCGTATGAACATGTTGGATGGCACCATCGCGACCGGTGAACTTAATGTCTTGGGCTTTGGAGAAATTCTGGCCAAGGTAGTGGGAAGTGCCAGCCTGGATGGCCTTGCGATCCTGAACCATGGCTTCGACGGTGAGCGTCATTTCCGCACCGGGGAAGCGCTCATTTTCTGTCTTCTCACCGGGAATCACCGGAATAGCGAGGTGGTCGCGAAGGAAGGCCTCATATTCCCGGTGGATGAGGCGTGTTTCCACCAATGCCTCTTCCTTTGTCTCATGTGCGGTGTGGCCTTCTTGCCAAAGAAACTCCGCGGTGCGCAGGAACATGCGGGGGCGCATTTCCCAGCGCATCACGTTGGCCCATTGGTTGATGAGCAAGGGAAGGTCGCGATAAGAATTCACCCAGCGGGCAAAGGCGGCACCAATGATCGTTTCAGAGGTGGGACGGATGACGTAGGGTTCATCGAGTTTTCCCGTAGGAATCATGCGGGTTTTCCCGGTTTCCGGATCCTTTTCCGCTTCGAGACGATGATGCGTGACCACCGCGCACTCGGTGGCAAAGCCTTCGGCGTGTTCGGCTTCTTTTTCCAGATACGAAAGCGGAATCAGCAGCGGGAAATAAGCATTCTGATGACCAGTAGCTTTGAAGCGACGATCGAGTTGTTGCTGGATCAGCTCCCAAATACCGTAGCCCCATGGCTTGATCACCATACAGCCGCGGGTTTCGGAATTTTCCGCAAGATCGGCTCCGCGGATGACCTGCTGGTACCATTCGGGAAAGTTTTCGCTGCGGGTGGGAGTGATGGCGGTCTTGGCGTCGGACATGGTGCGGGAAGGGAGAATACCACCGATCACAGCAAAAATCACGGCTTTTTTATGAGAGCAAAAACGTGATCCGCCTGAGTTGGGTCGATTCAATTAGAAACGCACGCGGAAAAGCCATTGCGGATGCCGCCACCAGGGATCCTGGCCTGCCTCATGACGCAACAGTGAAAAACTGCGCACCTCGATGTCGCGATTGGGCAAAACGGTCATGAAACGCATCCAGCCATCGCCACCATTTCCTTTTTCGTCAGAACCGCCGCCGAATCCCTGCGCGTTGAAGAGCAATTGGTGTACAATTTTTCCAGCATCATTGAGATCGCTGCGGCGGCCGACGTGACTTCCCATTTCATGACCATTGAGGACCAATTGCAATTGCGGTGCCTTTCGCACGAGTTGTTGCCAGAGATCCTCGCCATCGTGGGTATCGGCGGATGTGCGATAGGTGTGCGGATTCCCCGAACGCTTGGGGTTGCCGTCCTGCCCGTCACGTTTGTCGCCGGGGATGATGAAATCATGGGTCAAAAGAATGCCGAAATGATGGGCAAAACGCGGACGTTGGCAAAGTTCGAGGGCCCATTCGACGATGGCGCGGCGCGGTCCCCATTCAAGGGCAAGGAGCAGAAATTTCCGTCCATCCGACGCGGAATATTCGTAAGCGGCGTTTTCCAAAGTTTTGACGCCGAACGCATTGGCCGCACACTCTACCAGAATGCCGCCACCTTTGCCATCGGATACGAGAGGATTCCAGTCCAGCGGAAACATGATGGGAAATTGGGACTCGCGGGTTTCCGCATTGCGAATTCCGTAGTCATGATTGCCCGTGGCCAGAACGGCGGGAAGAACTCCGGAAAAGACCGACATGGCCTTTTTTGCGCTGGCCCATTGCGATACCGAATTTTGATCTCCCCATCCGCGTCCGCCACCTTCGGCGATGTTGTTTTGCTCGACGAAATCACCTTCGTGCAGCACCAGTTGGATGTTCCATGCGTTGCGATGCTTGACCACCCATTCGGTCATGCGTTGGAAGTGCGCTTGGTTTTTGCCATACTTCGCGTAATTCTGCGTATCGGGCAGCACGCAAATGGTCCATCCCTCGGCGATGCCCTCTTCGGGCTTGGGAAGCACGGGAGTTTCCACACGAGTGGTTTCAGCAAAGCCGGCCAAGGGCAGTGCGGCCAGAGTTTTAAGGCAATCGCGGCGCTTCATTGTGAAATTTTCAAGAACTCCTTTGCATTACGCGGGATTGCCATTGATGTTTCAGAGATCTTTTCATTTGACATACCCGAAAACTCGATATTCTGGAGAAAACCAACTAGTCATGAAACCTTTGCGCTACAACACCATCTTTGCATCGACATTTTTGGCAATGCATCTTTGCGGAGCTCACTTCTGTTATTCTCAGACCACCAATCAGTCAGACCTGGATCGCGATGGGATCCCCAATCTTTCCGACCCCGACATCGACAATGATGGAATTCCCAACGGACGCGATCGAAACATCGACGGGGGTGTGGCCCGATCCGGAGCGTTGCGCGGCAAATACGTTGGCGATCGACTTCCCAACAATCATAGTGCCGAGCTCGATATGGATGCCGATGGACTCGCCGACCTTGAAGTCAGCGAAACCGACATCGATGCAGACGGGCTTGAAGATTCGGATCAAAAGCGAGAACTGGATATCGACGCGGATGGAATCGCCAACGGCCTGGATGGCGATGTGGACGGTGACGGTTTGGTCAATAGCAGGGACGGTGACATGTATGGCGATGCCGTGGTGAATGACATTTTTGCCGGAGCTGAGGATGCCTATGCACCCGATGAATCGGTGATGCCGATAATACAATTCGTAGCTGGTGAATTACGCAAAATCTATCAAATCCCAACGTCGGACAACGGTCTTCGGGTCAGAGTCCAGCCCACTCCATTTGGCAACCGGGTTACGGGTGTGTGGAGATATTTGAGCTCCGACAACATCCAAGTATATGCGAATTGGGCATACCCTGTCGACAACCCGAGCGAGTTCGTGGCCGCTGTCATATACAGCTATAACGGGCCGTATTCGAACAACCCTGAAGATTACACCAATCCCTCATTTTACAGCATATCTGAGGAACGAAGAGTGTATGCGCAATATCCCCGTGGTCCTTTCACATTTGTCAGTTGGTTACCCTCCGAGCCGGCTGGCTTTTTCTACACGGAACCCAACGAACAAGCCACTGGCTTCGCTCCTCCTTTCGAGGCAATCAAAAGTGCACTAAGTGGCTATCTCAACTTCAGCGCAGATCAGGACTATCTTACCTTTTCCGGAGACTTAGCGACGACTCCTGGTTTGACGAGTCTGCAGCCCGTGATCAACCTTCAACGCACTATCATGAAAGTAACACGGATCGGATACGGACGGCTTCAATCTCGGGAAGTTCGCTGACACAACGAACCTGCTGTTTGCGGGACTTTGCGGAAAAGTCACATCTTTCAACCTAGTTCACACACCACGAAAAGGCTCGGCATTCGCCTTGCGCGCCCAGCGTTCCTCGGCGGATGGCGTTGGCATGTTGAGGTTCGCAAAATGCTCCGCCACAACACACGGGTCATGAAATTTCACCGGATGAGCAACGGGGCCCTTGCCCTCGGGAAATGAAACATTACTGAGAGAGCATGGCTTTGATGCGTTCGATGGAGCTGCGATTCTTGGTAGCATGCAATTTGAGGGCGATCATGGCCTGCGCACTGGGGGTGGCGATAGGCGGGGATGATTGCTTCGTTAGCTCCAAAAGCGCGTATACCTCATCATCCACCAGCATCAAATCCAAGGGCGCCAGCGGGAAATCCTGCGTCGCCTCATATTGATGGAAGTTTTCTGATTCGGCGAAAAGCCGATAGCTCGTCGTTGATAATTCCGATCGCCACGACATCGCCGCGGAACGAGGAATCAGCAGAGCAAGATCATACGTGGCACGTGCATGCCCCAAAGCGGTGACTGCAGGCAGTTTTTTTCCGCCATGATATCCGCGATTCGATCGAGCAGCTGTTTCACATGCTCATGCTAGCCAATTGATACGGGAAAATCCAGCACCACCTGTATGCGTCATGTCAAAAAATCTTTGTTTTAGGGGCTTGTCATCAGCAGCGGCGTAGCTAACTTGGGGTTGGACATGAAAATCTGGTTGGATGAAAAATTGGTAGATGAGCAAGACGCGAAAATTTCCGTGTTTGACCACGGCTTGCTCTATGGTGATGGAGTATTCGAAGGCATTCGTTTTTACAATGGCCGCGTGTTTCGCTTGGAGGAACACATTCGTCGCTTGTTCGACTCGGCTCGCGCCATCGTGATGAAACTGCCATGGACACAGGAGCAAGTGATGCAATTCACCGTCGATACCATCAAAGCGAATGGCCTGCGCGATGGCTACGTTCGCTTGGTGGTCACTCGTGGCACCGGTGGTCTGGGGCTGAATCCTTATCTTTGCGACCGCCCAAGCATGTTCATCATCGCTTCGACCATTCAACTCTATCCGGAGGAATATTACACCAATGGTCTGGCTATCATCACCTGCGCCACACGTCGTCCCGCACCGGCGGCCCTGATGCCGCAAGTCAAGTCCTTGAATTATCTGAACAACGTCATGGCCAAGGTAGAAGCGATTCAGGCCGGCGCCATGGAAGCCGTGATGCTCAACGAACAGGGCTACGTTTCCGAATGCACAGGCGACAATATTTTCCTTTTGAAAAATGGCACGCTGCTCACACCTCCGGTCGCGGATGGAGCACTCGATGGTGTCACACGTCAGGTGATTCTACAACTCGCTGATGAGTTGGGTATTCCGAAAAAAGAGCAGACTTTGACGCGCTATGATATTTTCATCGCAGATGAATGCTTCCTCACCGGTACAGCTGCCGAGGTGATCCCTGTGATTGCATTGGATCGTCGCCCCATCGGCGAGGGCAAGCCTGGTCCGCTGACGGCACGTTTTATCGAAGCTTTCCGCGCTCTGGCGAACTCGACTGGCACGCCCTGCGCCTAACGAATTTGTATGACTCATGAAGTGTGATTTTTGCGACCAGAAAGCCACGGTGTTTCTGACACAGTTGGTCGAGGGGCAGATGAAAAAAGTCTGTCTTTGCGAGAGCTGTGCGCAGGAGAAGGGTGTCACGGATCCCACGGGGTTTTCTTTGGCGGACATGCTTATGACCGGCACGCCCACCAGTGCGATCGTGGGCAATCCTCATTCTTTGAAAACACGGGGCAGTAGTACAAAGAAATGCCCGAACTGCGGATTCAGTGTGGATGACCTGAACCGCGTGCGCCGTTTTGGTTGCAGCAAATGCTTTGACGCCTTCCGTCCGGAGCTTGAACTAATTTTGCGCGGCATGCACCAAGGCATGCATCACATCGGTAAAGTGCCCAAAGGATTTGAGGAAATTCACGCGCGCGATGAAAAACTCGAGGAATTGCGTGGACGTTTGGAAAATGCAATCCAATCGGAAAACTACGAGGATGCCGCGCAGTTGCGCGATGAGATCCGTCATCTTGAAACCATTCAACCCAGTTCGCTCCAGTCATGATGCGTTTTTCTACATTGATTCGTCACCCGGCGGATTGGATGATCGGTGGATCGGTGGATAATGCCGTTGTGCTTACCTCGCGGATTCGTCTGGCGCGCAATCTGGAACTCTCTCCTTTTCCCGGCTGGGCGACGGCGGATCAGCGGCGTCTGGCCATGGAACAAATGCTTCCGGTGATTCAAGATCTAAGACAAATGAAGGACGCATTCGCTCAATCATTGAGCGGTCTCACCGCTGTGCAAAAACAAGTCCTTGTTGAGCGCCATTTGATCAGTCGTGAACATGCCGCCCGCACCGAGGGCAGCGCTGCGGTGATCGAGAGAAGGCAGTCGCTCAGCATCATGGTGAATGAAGAAGACCACCTGCGCATGCAGTCGATCCGCCCGGGACTCAATTTGCGCGTGGCATTCGACGCCCTGAACGAAGTGGACGATGAACTGCAGGAGCGCCTGCGCTTTGCCTACGATCGCAAGCTTGGTTTCCTCACTACCTGTCCGACGAATCTCGGCACCGGTCTTCGAGCTTCGGCAATGCTGCATTTACCGGCGCTTGTTATCAGTGATCAAATCGGCCAAGTGCTGAACGCCATTGGTCGCATGGGCTTGGCTGTTCGGGGGCTTTATGGCGAAGGCACCGAATCACTCGGCAATCTTTATCAGATTTCCAATCAATCCACACTCGGTGAGAGTGAACAGGATATTATCGAACGTCTGGAACGTGTGATTTCCCAGGTTGCCTCGCATGAGATGAATGCACGACTGAAGTTACTCGAAGACGAACCTCTCATGCTGCACGATAAAATGGGTCGTTCGTTCGGCGTTTTACAACATGCCTGGCTGATCGATTCCAAGGAAGCACTCAATCATCTTTCCATTCTTCGCCTCGGCGCGAACCTCGGATTTTTTCCCCAGGAAACCGTGCGCCTCTGTGATACCTTGCTGATGGAAATCCAGCCTGCGCATCTCCAGTTGCATGTCGGCATGAAACTTTCTCCCGAACAACGCGACGAACGCCGCGCACAAATCATCCGCCAGCATTTGCAAAATGTGCCTGCACCTGTTAAGGTTTCACAACAAACGAAAAAACTACCTTTTCCTGATCAACCCCAACACCCTGAATGATGAACAATTTCACTCCACGCGCCCAACAAGTCCTCGCCCTGGCCCGCAAGGAAGCGGACCGGTTCAGTCATAATTATGTGGGTACCGAACACATCTTATTAGGTTTGATCAAACTCGGCCAAGGCGTCGCCGTGAATGTACTGGAGCGCATGGGACTTGATCTCGATCGTGTGCGCATGGAGGTGGAAAAGGAAGTGGGCACCGGCACGGCGGGACAGAGCATTGGCAATATTCCATATACTCCACGCGTCAAGAAAGTCCTGGCTCTTGCCGATAAGGAAGCGAAGGCACTGAATCATTCCTACGTTGGCACGGAACACATCTTGTTGGGTCTGTTGCGCGAAGGAGACGGTGTTGCCGCCCGCGTGCTGCAACAGTTGGAGGTGGATATTCAAACCGCTAGGAACGAGATTCTCGCCGAAATTGACCCGAATTACACTCCCGCGGATCAAGCGGACGACGGTGATTCCGACGAATCCGATGACGAGGAGGATCCTTTTGCCGAGGAGGAAAAACCCACTGCGAATGGCCCAGAAGCACCAGAAGGAAAGTCGAAAACTCCCGCCCTCAAGGCGTTCGGGCGCGATCTCACGAAAAGCGCAAAGGAAGGTGAACTGGATCCCGTGATTGGTCGCGAAAGTGAGATCGAACGCGTCATACAAATCTTGTGCCGTCGCACAAAAAACAATCCCGTGTTGATCGGCGAGGCAGGTGTCGGCAAAACTGCAATCGCCGAAGGCCTAGCCCAGGAAATCGCCGCTGGTAATGTGCCGGAAATTCTCCGCGACAAACGCGTGATTACTCTCGACCTCGCGCTGATGGTCGCAGGGACGAAATACCGTGGTCAGTTCGAAGAGCGGATCAAGGCTGTCATGGACGAGATCCGCAAGGTGAAGAACGTGATTCTTTTTATTGATGAGTTGCACACGATCGTAGGCGCCGGTTCGGCCGAGGGCGCGATGGATGCCTCGAACATCATCAAACCCGCGCTGAGTCGATCGGAAATGCAGTGCATCGGCGCCACCACGCTGAATGAATACCGCAAATACATTGAAAAAGACGCCGCATTGGAGCGCCGTTTCCAACAAGTGAAAGTCGATGAACCCAGCGAAGAGGATGCTGTCAAAATCCTCTACGGCCTGCGTGCGAAATACGAAACCCACCATAAGGCGCGTTACACGCCGGAAGCCATTTCAGCCGCTGTGAAACTCACCGCGCGTTACCTCACCGGTCGCTATCTGCCCGACAAAGCCATCGATGTATTGGATGAAGCTGGTTCGCGCGCGCGCATCTCGCAAATGACCCGCCCTCCCGCGATCAAAGAGCTGGAAGCAGAGATCGAAACGATCAATAAGGACAAACTCGCCGCCATCGCCGAGCAAGACTTCGAGAAAGCCGCCGCCATGCGCGATGCGGAAAAAAACGCCAAGAAAAAATTGGAAGACACTCTCAAGGCTTGGCGCGCGCAGTCTGAGGAGTCCATCATCGAAGTTGGTGACGATGATATTATGGCGGTCGTGTCGAAATGGACTGGTGTGCCTCTCCGTCGCATGGAGGAGAGCGAGACGGAAAAACTCCTGAAAATGGAGGACGAACTCCAAGGCCGCGTCATCGGACAGAACGAAGCCGTTAAATCGATTTCCAAGGCACTGCGTCGCTCACGTGCGGATCTCAAAGACCCACGCCGACCCATCGGTTCCTTCCTTTTCCTCGGCCCTACGGGCGTGGGTAAAACTTACCTTGCCCGCAATCTCGCTGAATTCATGTTTGGCGATGCCGATGCCCTGATCCAGATCGACATGTCCGAATATATGGAGAAATTCACCTCCAGCCGCTTGATCGGTTCACCTCCGGGATACGTCGGTTATGAAGAAGGTGGACAGCTTTCCGAACAAGTGCGCCGCCGCCCCTATAGTGTCATCCTTTTCGACGAAGTAGAAAAAGCTCACCCCGATGTAATGAATTTGCTCTTGCAGATTCTGGAAGAGGGTATCGTCACCGATTCCATGGGTCGCAAGGTCGATTTCCGTAATACCATCATCATTCTCACTTCCAACGTCGGGGCCTCCACGATCAAACGCCAGAGCACTCTCGGGTTCAATGCCATGAATGCCGATGAAGGTGACTTCGATACGATGAAGGAAAAAATCATCGAGGAGGCCAAGCGCTCTTTCAAACCAGAATTTCTCAATCGTCTTGACGAGTTGGTGGTCTTCCACATGCTGGAAAAACCCGATCTCTCACGCATCATCGATTTGGAGATTTCCAAGCTTGCCAAACGCCTCAAGGACAAATCCATCACCCTCGAACTTACGGAGTCTACGCGTGATCTGCTCATCGCCAAGGGCTACGATCCCAGCTATGGCGCGCGGCCGATGCGTCGTGCCGTGGAGCGCTACCTTGAGGACCCGCTGGCCGAGGCGCTGCTGCGCGGTGAGATCAAGAGTGGTGACCACGTCGAAGTCATCCGCCGCGATAACAGCGACGAGCTGCTTTTCCAACCTACGCAGGAGCCCAAGCCAGCACTTACCACTTCCGAGGAAAAACAGGAGGACTAGCCTGGAAATCTCTTCAAGCAAACCGTAGCGCAACCACACAGACACTCGTTTTTGGACCAGTGCTTGCAAGCATCACGAGAAAAAATCGGGATATCATTTTTCACGTGTTTCCGTGACTGGCTACCTCTGGCCTTGCATCCGCTCCGGCGAATCGATTCAATCATGTCAGATTCGGTGCGGCACCGGATTGGTGGCCCGGCGGGTAAAGCCTAACAGAATATGTGGATGAAAAAATGAGAGTACTCTTCATGAAATGTTGGGCTGCGCTGATTTCTCTAAGCGCAATGTCCGTGGCATCGGAAACGAAGCCGAATATCATTTTGATTCTTGCCGATGATCTCGGCCATGGTTCGTTAGGTTGTTACGGCAATCGTAAGGTCAAGACACCACACATTGATGCGCTTGCGGCAAGCGGTATGAAATTCAATGATTTTCACACCAACGGGGCAATGTGCACACCGACCCGCGCGGCTATTCTCACAGGGCGCTACCAACAACGTTGCGCATGGGTGCCCGATGAAGATTTGTCGCCCGTCTTCCGCAAACAGCGTGAGAAGAATCCCACACAGCGCTGGGCATGGGGCTTGTCCACGAAAGAAATCACCTTGCCCTCCTTGTTGCGCAGTGCAGGCTATCGCACTGCCTTGATTGGGAAATGGCATCTCGGTTACGATCGGAAGTTTCATCCGATGAATTATGGTTACGATGAGTTCCGCGGCTTCGTTGGCGGCAATGTCGATTATCACAGCCATATCGCGGGTTATGGTACCAGAGAACTGGACTGGTGGCACAACCGCGAGATCCGCAATGAAGCTGGCTACAGTACAGATTTACTGACCCAATATGCGCGTGAATTCATCGAGCAAAACAAATCCAAGCCTTTCTTTCTCTTCTTTTCTCATGCCGCGCCGCACAATCCTTGGCAAGGGCGCGACTCAAATGGGAAAAGGTCTTCTCCCGAAATTTACCAAGAAATGATTTCCCTACTGGATGAATCCGTGGGCGTGGTGATGAAGACATTACGTGAAAATCAGTTAGATTCGAATACCCTCGTGTTGTTTTGTTCAGATAATGGGCCGCAGGCTCCCAAGGAAATCGCCGCTAATGGAACCTTAAAAGGAAAAAAAGGCAGCATGGAGGAAGGGGGGCACCGCGTGCCGATGATCGCCCGTTGGCCCGGTGTCATTCCAGCGCAGACCACGAGTGACGCCGTTGCCATGACGATGGATTTTTTTCCCACCTTCGTTCGCCTTGCTGGTGCCGTAATCCCAGAGAAACACTTGATCGATGGCACGGATCTATTGCCGGTATTGCAGCGCAAAAAGAATCTCCCGGAGCGAACTCTGCATTGGCAACACGGAAATGCTTGGGCGATGCGTCAGGGCGATTGGAAACTGATAGGTCACGGCTCGCAGCCAAAAATGCTGGTCAATCTTGCTGAGGACCGCAATGAAACCATCAATCATCTCAGCGATCATCCTGAACGGGTTACATCACTACTGGAGCTTCATCAACAATGGGCGAAGGAAGTAGGGACGCGTTAGAAAAATTCCTTATCATCAGTATCATATGAACTTAGATTCCAGTTCCATGACTTCATCCTGGATGCGCTTGATTGCGGCAATCACGCTTGCCACCGCTCTGGTCATGGCTGAAACTCCCGCGATGAAATCCGCACAAGCAGATACCTTCGTACGCATGGCCTTGTCAGGCATCGATCGCGAGTATCCCTACAAGCCAGGCGATGTGCTGGCTGGAGCACAAGACGTCGTCGCCCCCCGTGTGAAACATCCGGTATTTTATGGACACTTTGACTGGCATTCCTCGGTGCACGGTCACTGGATGTTGGTGCGTTTGTTGCGTCTTCATCCGCAAGCAATTTGGGCACAGGAGGTCCGCGGGGTTCTTGACAAGCATTTCACCGAAAAAGCCCTCGCCGCCGAAGCCGCACATTTTTCGATCAAAGAAAACAAGAACTTCGAGCGCATGTATGGCTGGGCCTGGGTGATGCGATTGGGAGTGGAGTTGCGGACCTGGGACGATACTGATGCCAAGCGCTGGGCGACATATCTTCAGCCTCTGGAAAATCAACTGGCCGCTTTGATGAAAGAATACCTTCCCAAATTGGAATGGCCGGTGCGCTGCGGATTCCATCCGGAAACAGCATTCCCTTTGTCGCAATTTTTCGATTGGTCGGTCGTCACACGTGACGATGCCATGCAGCAACTGATCCGCGAAAAAGCGCGTAGGTTTTATGGCAAGGATCGGGATTATCCTGTTTCCTACGAACCTTCGGGCAACGATTTCTTTTCTCCAGGTCTTAACGTGGCGGATCTGATGCGCCGCGTACTGACGGAGAAAGAATTTTCCTTCTGGCTGCATGAGTATTTCCCTGATCTGGCACAGGGCAAACTCGGCAACCTGCTCACTCCGGCAAATGTCAGCGATCCCGGCGACGGTCACCTCATCCATCTTGCCGGGCTGAATCTCACCCGCGCATGGACGATGAAAGGCATCGCGCACAGCTTGCAAGAAAATGACGGAAGAAGAAAAATTTTGTTAGAAAGCGCTGCAGCCCACACGTTAGCTGGGCTGCAACACGTATCGAGCGGACACTACGAGGGCGAACATTGGTTGGCATCGTTTGCCGTCTATTTGTTGACCGATGTGGGGCTAAAAAATCGCTAAAAGGCTAAATCAAGGCTGGGATACTCGCAAACGCATGAAGCGTCGCGGCGTTCCAGGGGGAACCGGAAGAGTGGCGGTGACTTCTTCATAATCACCCATATTCTGAACCGTCTCCGTGATCCCTGTGGTTGACCACGATGATGCGGCAAGATCAGCACTCCACTGCACAGTATTGGTAACACCAGTGAGACCCTTAGCGCGCCGATAACGATAAGTCATCACGTTGGCAGTGAGCTGCATGGATGTCGTGGCTGCGTTTGCCGATCCCGGATGAGTGCCGGAAAAATATTCCATCAAATTATTCTGCCCATCGTTGTCAGGATCGTCATGCACACCCGTAAGTGGCAGTAACGGATAGAGTGAAAGCCATGTGGCATAAGACTGCTGGGTGACAACCGGTATTCCCATCAACTTCACGTCATCGATACGGAATTGTGTCGTCGTACTGGTCTGGGTAAACTTGATACGCAAATTTACGGTGGAAGGAATCGTACCGCTTGGATTGATCCTCAACCATGTGGCGGTTCCTGATCCGGTAGCGCGCGAATAGCTCAGTGGAGTGTAATTCAAGCCATCGGAGCTGACCGAGATTTGCAACTCATTGTTTCCCGAGTTCGTATTTTTGTAATGCCCCAGCGAGAGAGTCAGACCGGAATACGCCGAAGTATTGATGCCCGAGATCTGGAAGAAAATACCATTGGTATTTGTGATGAAGACATTGCCTCCAGCAGAAGATTCTGAATAGCCGGAAGATAATGTTGTGGCTCTCACGTCCGCAGTTCCAGAAAAAAGGAGAGATGTGTTTTGAAATGCATTCGCCGCGATACTTGTCGTCGTGGCGGGCGTTCCGATATTTTCTGAAAAAACCACCACGGGAGTCGTGACGACCGGATTGATGGTCATGCTAAGAGTCAAATGGGTTTGTCCCGAGGCATTACTCGCGCTGATGATGACGTTCGAAGTTCCCGTGGTCGTGGGTGTGCCAGAGATGAGACCCGTGGTTGGATGGATGGACAATCCGGCAGGCAACCCACTCGCTGCAAAGGATGTGGGCGAATTTGTGGCAGTGATTTGATAGGAGAATGCAGTATTCACGATGCTTGTGACAGCTTGAGAGCTCGTAATCGCAGGCAATGTGGCAGAGCCCCCGGATACGACCAGGGAGTAGATTTGATTGCTGGTGGTCAGGGACCCGTCCAACGATACCGTGATCGTGTAAGTGCCCGCTTGTGAGGGCGATGCAACGTAAACCTGTTCGACATTATCGACATTGTTTTTGCCGGTGCTGGCAGCGTTGGCCATCGAGGCCGTGTTCCAATTGCCGACAAAAGGCATGACGTAAGGTTGGTGCACCGTGGTGCCATTGGGCGCGGTGATCTTGGCGTCCAAATTATGCACCAAATTCGATGTGCGGCTGTCTGCATTGGTTTGTGCTACGCCCGCTGGATCTGTCCAGCAAAGTGTGGCACGGATGGGGCTGACACCGTCCCAGGTAAAGCTGTGCGTGGCGGTTTTAGCTGCATTGGTGATCGTTGCCTCGATAATCTTTGGTGCTCCCGGACTACTTTTGTGGGCGAGCAATAAATCGGCTGCGGCTTTCACATTCATCAATCCCCAACCGTAGGTGTAATCAGGACCGACATTTCCTCGGTCATCGGCAGTATGAACCAAGAGGGCTTTCAGAGCGCTGGCACGCATGCGCTGCCCCGAAAACTCCCTGGCATAGAGCTGTTCGATCAAAATCGCTGAACCCATTGCATTCGGTGTGGCCATACTAGTGCCGTCGTAAGTTCCATCGTATGACGTATCGCTCGTGGCAACCGATGAGTAAACACCGATACCATTTGCCACGAGATCCGGCTTAATGCGACCATCGTCACAAGGTCCCAAGCTCGAAAAACTGGCGATTGTGGCATTGTTGATGTTTCTCACACCTGCGGACACGGCGTCATTCACCGCCCCAATGGTCATGATGTTCTTCGCAAGCCCGTTGAACGTAATCGATTGGAATCCTCCTTTTGCCGTCAGCACATCTTGTTCATTTCCTGCGGCCCAAAACGGAAGGTAGAACGGCAGGCTTGCAGCAATCGCATCAACCGATGCGGCCTCCGTTTCATAACGCCCCATGTCCGCAGTGATTACATCAAAGCCATAAGAATGATTCGATAAGGGAAGTCCCACGGTATCCGTCGCACTGACAGCGCCAGCAGCAGTCATTTCCGCGTAGTCGGAATCCCAATCATAGGAGTCGATAGTCGCCAGCGGAGCCATTCCTTTGGCGGTCGATTGCACCCCTGATGCCGCAATCGTCCCCGCCACGTGGGTTGCGTGATCGTCATTGATCGCGAGAGCATTTTTCTTCGTCACCCGGCCCGTCAACTCTTGATGCGTGGAACGCACTGAACCTCCATCCCACACTCCTATTTTGATACCTGAGCCATCGAGATTGTAAGGGGATGGTATCAGCAAGTTGGCTCCCGTGGAAATCGCCGCGTTTTGATTCTTGTTCGTGCGATACAAAGGTTCATCACCCCGGAAGTCGTAAAGGACTGCCACTTTGTGTCCGGGCCCGTCGATTCGCAAGGGTATGGCCAGGCGCTGAGCCTTCTCCTCGACAGCCTGCTGCTGGCTCCTCTGCAATTGTTGCATTTCCCTTACCACGCGTGCACGAGTTTGCGGATCACTCAAATCAGCACCGTGCAAAATCCCTGCCACGCTTTTTCCCGGCACGGCCAGCGCCCGCGTCGAAGCAGGCAATGATACTGGAACGTCTGACCTCGCAGGAGAAAGCGTCGTATCTTTCGACGCTGGATCTGATGGAGGTCGATCACTTGCGAAAAGCTCTGCCTCCATTCCCCCATCCTCAGCGGATGAAGATGCATCCTGCTGGGTAGTATCAGAAAAATCAGCAGAACCTTGGGTGTGTTTTTTCTCAATCCCCCACTCGGAAGGACGCAAGTAGCAAATCCATCCCAGCGTCAGGCTGACGAGGATGAGAGCCAAAACGAGGATGAACCGCAAACGAGAATTTGCAGAAATCAGCATGTTCGAAGTCTCGTTTCAGGCACATCCGTTGGCAAATCCAAAAACAAGCGATTTCGCAGTTGATGAAGCAGCGAATCGTCACACCACCACATCAGAAAAGCATAACAAACCTCGCGCTTCCTCGCGCGGAAAGACGCAAAATCCGATTTTGTGCTTGCCGCTTCAACAATTTTGTGTTTTGATCGCTCTGGAGAAGCTTCCGACGTAAGAAAGGAGTGGGTTTGTTACCCACTCTTTTTTGTCTCGTCATGCTTCGCTTTTGCCTGCCATTCAACTGCCAATTGCACCAATTATGACAAACGATATCGAAGCCTTGATCGATTATTACGAAAGAGAGAAAGCCATCGACCGCAGTCGTGTGGTAGCAGCTTTGGAGTATGCATTTTGCGCGGCGTATCGGAAAATGGTTCCGGGCGCAGAACACATCGCCACCTTGCGTGCCGATATCAATGTCAAAAAGGGCGAGACCAAGATCTATGCCACGCTGACGGTGGTGGCGGATGACGATTATCAGGATAAATTCAACGAAGTCCCGCTGAAAGTCGCCCAAAAAAAGAATCCCGACGCTGCCATCGACGACAAAGTCGATTTTAATGTGACGCCCAAAGATTTCGGCCGTATTGCCGTGCAGACCGCCAAACAAACCATGCAGCAACGCCTGCGCATGGCTGAGAAAGAGATGTTGTTTGAGGAATTCAAAGACCGCGCCGGCGAAATTGTCTCTGGCACGGTTCATCGCTTCGAGCGCTCGGACGTCTACATCGACCTCGGAAAATTCGAGGCCATCATGCCCTCACGCGAACGAGTGCCCACCGAGGAATACAACATCAATGACCGGATTCGTGCATACGTGGTGGCTGTTGAAAATGAAGGACGTGGACCCGAAGTGATCCTCTCTCGCAGCCATCCACATTTTGTTCGCCGCTTGTTCGAAGCTGAGGTGAGCGAGATCGCCGATCGCACGGTAGAAATCCGCGCGATTGCCCGAGAGGCGGGACACCGCACCAAGATTGCCGTCTGGAGCAAAGACGATAAAGTCGACCCCGTTGGCGCCTGCGTCGGTCTCCGCGGAGCCCGCGTGAAAAACATTGTGCGTGAGCTGAACAACGAAAAAGTTGACATCATCCGCTGGAGCGATGATCCGAAACAACTGGTCGAGGAAGCTCTCAAGCCTGCTGCCATCCGCTCGATTTCCCTCGACTACGACAAAAAAATCGTGCATGTCACCGTTTCTGAGGAGGACCTCAGCAAAGCCATCGGTCGTCGTGGCCAAAACGCTCGACTCACATCACGTCTCATCGATTGGGACGTGCAGGTGCGCCGCGATGAATCACAACAAAAAATGTTTGATGACCGCGTCAACAATGCCGCGCACGGTCTGGGCGAGCAGCTTGGTCTCAATGATGATCTCGCCGCCAAATTGTTCCGGGCTGGTGGTATCACCCTTGACTTGGTTATGGAAATGCCCGCTGACTACATCGCTGAATCGCTGGAAATTTCCGAAGAAGAAGCCCAAGCAATCCTGAGCAAAGCACAAGAACTCACCACCGCGTAATCCCTCCATTGCCCCCCCGAAACGTTGCCCATACCACTGATGCCATCCGATAGCGAAAGCAAACCACCCAAGAAAAAAGTGTTGGACCTCATCGAGGACCAACCCAAGCCATCGCGCCGTGAACGGCAACGTGAGGCAGCTGCGAAGCAGGTCGCCCCAATCCCGCCACCTCCACCACCGAAAAAAGCGGCGCTCGATATTTTCGAAGACGAGGGCAAAAAGAAAAAAAGCTCTGGTATCCGCAAGACAGAGCGTTCGGGCAAATCGGTAGTGCCTACCATTTCGAAAGTTCTCGACAAAGAAGATGCTGATTTAGCCCTTCCTCCGTTGCCAGCTCTTCCTGACATCACTAAAATCCTACCCGCGATCGGTGGAGTCGCCGCTCCGGCTTCTGCGACAGTTCCTTCGGTGGAAGAAGCTACCGCCGCTCATGCCACGGACGCGAACAGCAAGCTCATTAGCATCAAGCCTCCCATCATCGTGGCTGATCTCGCCACACGCATGGGGCTGAAATCTTTCATCCTGATGAAAGATCTCATCGAGCTGAAAATTTTCGTCTCGCCCAATCAGGCGATCGAACCCGATGTCGCGGCAAAAGTCTGTGAAAAGCACGGCTTCACTTTTGAGCGCGAGAAACGCGAAAAGGGTGGCGGCGTTCACAAACAAGAGGAAGTCATCGCCGAGCCGGAAGCTCCCGTTGAAGAGCCAGAAGAACTGCTCAAACCACGAGCGCCCATCATCACCATCATGGGTCACGTGGACCACGGTAAAACTACGTTGCTCGATACCATCCGCAAGAGCCGCGTAGCCTCATCCGAGGCGGGTGGCATCACCCAGCACGTAGGGGCTTATCAGGTCTTTCACAACGACCAGCCGATTACTTTCCTCGACACCCCCGGTCACGCAATTTTCTCTAACATGCGTGCTCGTGGCGCCGATGTGACGGATATTGTCATCATCGTCGTGGCTGCGAATGACGGCGTGATGCCGCAAACACGTGAAGCGATCGAACACGCGAAAAAAGCCAACCGCACGATCGTGGTCTGCTTCACCAAATGCGATCTCCCCACCGCGAACGTGATGCGCGCGAAAACGCAATTGGCTGAGTTGGGCTTGCAAACTACCGACTTCGGCGGCAATACCGAATTTGCCGAGGTTTCCGCCTACACCGGCGAAGGGATGGATCAATTGTTAGAGCTACTTTTGCTGCAAGCGGAAGTACTGGAGCTCAAGGCCAATCCGAAGGGGCATGCCCGCGCCAATATCATCGAGGCGCGCGTTGTGGCCGGCCGCGGTGCCACCGCCACCGCCATTGTCGAAAGCGGCACTCTGAAAGTCGGTACTCCCTTCATCTGCGGGCCTTTTGCCGGAAAGGTTCGCAATCTGACAAACGATCTTGGTCAAGCCATCAAAGCCGCCGGTCCCGGCACACCCGTGGAAATCATCGGCTTTGAGGACATGCCACACGTGGGCGATGAATTGGTGGAAATGGAAAACGAGCGTTCCGCGAAACGCTTGGCGGAGGAACGTCAGGCAGAACGACGCTCGGCTCGCCTGGTCAATCCACTCAAAGCCCGCATGGAAGATATTTTTTCCATGGTCAATGACAACGCAGGCAAGCAGAAGCTCAAGCTGGTGCTGAAGTGCGATGTGCAAGGCTCGGTCGAGGCAATCAAAAATGCCTTGGAATCGATCGAATCCAAGAAAGTCGAATGTCAGATCTTGGTGGCAGCCGCAGGACCCATTTCGGAGTCAGACATTCTTATGGCCAGTTCGGCGAATGCGATCGTGATCGGATTCAATGTCAAGGTCGAGGGCAAAGCGGTCAAATCGATCAAAACGGAAAACGTTCAGGTCAAACTTTACTCGGTGGTTTATGAACTCATCGATCAAGTGCGCGAAGCGATGAAAGGCCTGCTCGAACCACTCAATCGCGAAAACATTGTCGGTCTCGCCGATGTGAAGAAAGTCTTCAAGCTCACGAAGGGCGTGGCCGCCGGTTCCTACGTCAAGCAAGGCAAAATTCTGCGTAAAGCACACGCCCGTGTGGTTCGCAACGGCGTGCCTATTTTCGATGGCAAGATGTCCACTCTCCGACATTATCAAAACGAAGTTGACGAAATCAAGGTCGGTAGCGAATGCGGAATCCGTCTCGGTGACTTCGATGAATATCTCGAGGGTGACCTCATCGAGTGCTACACTCTGGAGAAAGTCGCCCAAGACCTCTAACAATTTCCCGGTAGTCCATCACCATGTCCCAACGTCAGGATCGAGTCAACGAACTGCTGCGCCGCGAAATCAGCGCGGTGTTGGCACGCGATTACGAGTGGCCGGGTCAATTGGTAACGGTGAGCGAGGTGGAAATCACCCAGGATTTCCGTGAAGCCAAGGTGTGGATGAGCGTGCTGGGTGGGCACGTGCAACCGGTATTGGATCGTCTCAATCGTGATCACGGTCGCATTCAGAGTCGGGTGATGAAACGAGTGGTGCTAAAGACCACTCCGATCATGATGTTCCGTCACGATGATTCCGCCTCCAAAGGAGTGGACATGGTCAATCTCCTTCAAGAAGTAGAGAGAATTCCCAAAGCACTCGATGGAAACGACGAGCCTTTGTGAAGAAATCGTATATCATACCACCACTGCGAGGTGGAAACAGACGGCAAAAAGAATCAGTTGCACTCCTCCCAGTGCCAATAGTCGGTTCATGCCGCGATCGGCGGGTCGCGTGAAGACGCAGAATGAAAGATACATGCCCAAAGTCAGCAGTGGTAGGGACGACAGTGTCAACAAGGGCAACTGGTGCTTCATCCAAATCAATCCACAGAATGCCGCAACCTTGATCTCCAACCAGATCAAAAACCGAGCACCACGATCCCCCAGACGCACCGCCATGGTATTTTTTCCGGTTGTGGCATCTTCGGCCCGATCCCGCAAATTATTGATGGAAATCAATACCGCCGACAGCAGCCCGATCTGAAATCCCAACAACATCGCCTCATCCCGCCACTGTCCGGTCTGGATGAGCACCGTGCCGCCGACGGCGATAATGCCGAAAAATGCCACCACAAAAATCTCCCCCATGCCGCGATAGGCTAAAGGAAACGGCCCACCGGTGTATCCGTAGGCGAGATACAGAGACGGTATACCGATGGCAATGATAGGCCAGCCCACCGCTTGATAGAGCACCACCCCACAGACCAGTGCAAATACTAGGAATATCGTAGCTGCGATAAAAACCGCACGACGTGAAATCAAACCGGATGCTGTCACACGCGTAGGACCTTGGCGTCTCACAGTATCAGCACCTTTTACGGCATCGATGGCATCATTAAAAAAGTTTGTCGCAATCTGAATGCAGATCGCGCCCATCACCGTGCAAAACGCCAACCAGGGATTCCAATTGCCCTGCAACTTCCATGCCAGAACGCACCCCGCCCATACCGGCACGATCGCGGCAGGAAGCGTTTTCGGACGTGCCGCAAGTAGCCAGGGCGATATCATGGAAAATAGCAAAAAATGAGTAAAACGAAAGACCGTGTTGGCGAAAAACTCACATTCTCATCCTATGTCTGAAAATGCAGAAATTTTTCCGTTCAAGGAACGCGCGGGAATTTGCTGAAATCCGGTTTACGTTTTTCAATGAAAGCCTGTTTGCCCTCTTTGCCTTCTTCACTCATGTAATAGAGCAGGGTGGCATTGCCCGCCAGATCAAGCAGGCCCATTTGTCCATCGCAATCGGCATTGAGCGCGGATTTGAGGCAGCGTAGGGCCAGAGGAGAGTGCACCAGCATTTCCCGGCACCATTGCAGTGTTTCTTTTTCGAGGTCGGCAAGTGGGACAACGGTATTCACCAGGCCCATATCGAGGGCTTGTTGCGCATCGTACTGACGACAGAGATACCAGATTTCACGGGCTTTTTTCTGACCGACAATACGAGCGAGATAGGAAGAACCAAGTCCACCATCGAAGGATCCAACTTTGGGGCCTGTTTGTCCAAAACGGGCATTATCCGCCGCGATCGTGAGGTCACAAACCACGTGCAACACATGTCCACCACCGATCGCATAACCCGCCACCATCGCAACCACCGGTTTGGGCAAGGCACGGATTTTTTTCTGCAAATCAAGCACATTAAGACGAGGAACACCATCATCCCCCACGTATCCGGCATGGCCACGGACTTTTTGATCGCCACCTGAGCAAAAGGCCAGATCACCCTCACCGGTGAGAATAATCACGCCAACTTTTGGATCTTGATGGGCCAACTCAAAGGCTTGCAACAATTCCATCACAGTTTTAGGTCTGAAGGCATTACGAACTTCCGGACGGTTGATCGTGATCTTGGCAATTTGTCCTTCGTCCGTTGTTTCGTAGCGAATGTCCTCAAAGTCGGCGGCTGTAATCCACATAGCTGAGGAAAAATGCACCATGCTGTGGAGTTTGGCAACCTTGGTTTTTCAAAACGTAAAACGTCTTTGCCGTAGCGAAAACTCTGCTCATCACGGTTGCGGATCAGTCACCCTCAAACGCACGAATCGCTTGCCGGCCGTCACCGGCATCGTAAGCGTCACTGTCTCGGTAATCCCGTCAGCATTAGCAACTACCTGCTCCCCAGCCAACCACAGGGATGCAGCATCATGCCATGCGTCAGGACGATCGGAGTATTCCACGACGTAATTCAGTCCATGGGTGCCGATGCGGCGTCGATACTGAAAAGTTGCCGTCGCGTTGCCGGCATTCATCTTCAAATCAGGAAGGTCACCAGTATTCGGCAACCAGGGGTCAGTGCCAAGTGCGTATTCCAACAAGTTATTTCTTCCGTCCGTATCAGGATCCGCTACCGGCGATCCAATCGTAGCAGAGGAAAAATCCGACAGAGCAAAACGTGCTGAGCGCCAGACTGTAAAGGAGTTGGCGTTCGTCAAAGGCACATGAACCCCCATGCCTGTGTCGCCTGAACTCATCATAGCTGTAAGCGGCAATCCTTGTTCATGGACAACAGCGCCGATGACAACACCGGTTGCAGCGGATCGATGCTCGATATGCCGAATACCTCCAACCAGGTTGTTGGGAATCATGGCACCCCATTTTCCCGTCTGACCAGCGACATGAGTCAGATAGAAGGGAGCGTAAGAACTGTCAGTGGCTGCACCTGAGTTTTCGACAACCGCCACCGCAACAGGTCGTCCACCGCCATTGGCATTCGCACGAAGCAATAAAAAATCTTTTTCAGGAATCGGAGTATTACCATAAAGCGCACTACCTTGCTGGGCAGCGCTCCCAAACTCCATCACACTGATTTCGGCAGACGAAGTCAATGAAAGTGCTGTAGATTCTCCGCCTTCGCCATCGTTGAGGTGAAGTCTGATCCATCCACGATTTCCGGGAGTAAAGCGGACATGATTCGTTGGCTCGATCATGAACCATCCTGTATAGGACCCATCGGGTGCACTAACGAATTGACCATGGCGTATGCCAACATCCGTATCAAAAAATCTGGGTGATTCCGTGCAGCGCACGAATTGATTACCGACAAGGATCATGTTGCCGGAGCCTTCATCTGTAGCCCCGTCTTCTCCATCAATGAATTGTGGTGCATATCGGTAGGTTGAATTGGAGCGTAAATTTTCCAACCGCAACAAACACGCGAAGGGTATGCGGCGGTTATTTTCCGGTTGCATGCCCTGAATGTACAGTGGCATCACCGTTTCCGTCAGACCGACGACACGAGTGGCCACCACCGCCGTAGCTGATGGAAGCGATGAAGCGGAAGCTTGTAAGGTGAAGACCCCCTGGGACAGAAAACTGATTCCAGAAAATACAGCGACTCCATTGACGGCATTGACGGTTCTTATTCCTGACAGCGTGCCAGCGGAAGATAAGGTTACAGATCCGTTGAAAGCAGTGGCAATCGAACCATTCGATGCGCGCGCTTCCACAGTGATGGGCAACATGGTCGCGCCGACCTGCGCCATGGGCGGAGCACTCATCACTTGAAGAGCAGATGCCGTTACCGGGCCAGCACTGACCTGAATGTCATCGATCCGTAGTTGCGGACGTGCCCCGGTTGAACCACTACGATAATAGTATTTCCAACGGAGCTCGACAAGTGGTTGGTTCTCAGTGACAGCGGGAAGCGTTACCGGACCGAGGAGAGCGCTGTGACCGGAGGTGTTTTTCAGATATTCGACAGGTTGTCCGCTCGAATCTAACACATCCGTGAACGACTCCGTGGATCCCACTCGATATTGCAAACGTATGCCATAATCACGGGGATTCGCCGTGACAGTACCGCCGCGCCAGAGCACTTGGATATTTTGCTTGTTGGAGGTATCCAGGGAGAGAATTGCAGCTCCTACGTAGCCTGAACCAAACTCCGTTTGGGTGGAGTCTGTGTTAATGAAGCCGATGCCATCATTACCAAGCCCATTCATACGACTGCGGCTGATTCGATTGAATGGCAACTTCCACTGATCATTCATGGCGGCTGATAAGGGAGGGTCGACAAGATCAGTCTGCATCAATCGCATGGCCACGGGCGTGGAATTGGCAGGACTGGCAGCATCCCATTGAGTGAAAAGGTAGGTTCCGGAATTTTCCAACGAATGAGTCACGCGGAAGTCGGTGTCGGCAAGCGCACTCCAGGTTGTTCCCTCTAACAAACGAGTTTTGATATTGGTATTCTGATTGATGGTGATCAGCGGACTGTTCGATGTGGATAATGAGAGATCGAAGAAGATATCACTGCTATTCGTAGACGATTGATGAACCTCCACGGCAATGACGTTATTGCCCGCTACGAGCGCTGTTGCAGGAACGCTTATAGGGTGAGAAATCAATTTGTCGTTACCTGCCACTGTCGTGCTGGCGAGCGTGGAATAAGAAACCGTGCCAGCCGGCATATTGTGCCGGGCCACTTCAGTGCCGTTGATATAAATCACGGCACCATCATCACGTTTCAATCCAAGATTGATTCCCGTGATCCCCACAAGAGAAGGAATATTGATTACCTTGCGAAAATATGCCGTGCGAATTGCTGTTGCCAACGTGGTAGTGGTACTTCCGCCATAGCCGAGTGGAGCATGTCCTGTCGACCAACTGTTATCATTGTATGCCGGACTGAACCAATTGGCCGCCGGCAATGCAGCAGTGGTGTAATATTTCCACGTTGATGCGAATGCGATTCTTTCCGTCGTGGAGACCGTGGCAATGAGCGCCTTCGGCGATATTGCTCCGCCGGGAAGCCGCGGATCACTGCCATCATTTGTGTAATAAATGGTGCCGGTGCCAGCCTGCAGAGAGACGATTCCCCCTGTGGCGATACTACCGCCATGTTGCGAAAGAACGGGCGGATCAATGGCAGGGTAATAACCACGCGTTTTCAGCATGGCAAAAAGATTGGATGTGCGTGAGGGAAACAATCCCGTGCGTATCGTTTCCGCGGAAGACTCCCAATTCGCAGGTGTACGGTAATTCCAACGAGCACATTCCGCTATCAAACTATCCTGAACTTCTAACATGCGACGATTCAGGCGCGCGAGATTTTTTTCCGGCGTCAATGCTCCACCGTTAAAAAAGTGCTTATAAATGCGATCTGCTAAAAGCATTTTGAAATCAGGATGCGCCCCTGTGTTCAAGGCACCAAAAAATCCGCCCGGCCCGGTGTTTGCCGTGCGGTCGAGCGTCAACGCGGAAGTGCGAAGAAAACCATCAGAATCGGCCATCCAAAACTTGAAGCCACTGCCGGGAGCATTCACAGGACCAGAGCAGCGGTATTCGCTCTCACAATTGCCATAGTTCCATAACAACATGAAATCGATCAAGCTTTGGATATCGACATGATTTTTTACGATATCATAATTGCTGGCATTCGCACGCGCGGTTTCCCACGAAGCACGGTTCGGCGGTTCTGGAGTGCCGATAATAAAATTGTCACCGCTATTGTCGTTCCCTTTGACATTGACATAGTCGCTGTTTTTTCCGCCCAAATACGCTGCCAGAAATGAATCCTCCATGCGCTCACGGGCATTGTATTGCCCCCAATACTGACCGTTCAAATAGACATGGACAAAACGCCCATGCGAGTTGAGTGTGCCCATCTCGAGTGTCGCATCTTCTACAAACCGGCTTGCCATATAAAATCCACGCTGGGACATGTCATGGTTGCCCGCATTTAGCTCCAGAGTATCCACTTTTTCCGTAGCAGGAATGCCATTGTCAAATCCGCGGAATAAGGGGAAATCAAGATTTTTCGCTCCATAACTCTCGCGAAAACTGACTCGATAACTCTTTTTCGCAAAATTGGTCCATGATCCTCCCGTCCTCGCAAGACCAGCATTGATTTGTTTCGCTGTCGAACCATCTGGCATGATGACCTCAATGCTGGCCTCGCGCTCTTGGTAGTCGTCAGGAACGACAGGGACATTCACACAGATCGTCGGAATTTTTGTTAGACTGTTATAAAGCCGGGTGGACCATTGCGCGTCTTGGGTGTAGGTAGCGCTCATCAATGGCGACGACATAACGCTGTTACGAAACACATACGTATGAGTCACCGTGGCAGGAGAAAAAGCACCTGCAAGGCGCACCGTCGCTCTCACGGGCGTGGTGCTGCTGATTGTGATAGGGCCGGTATATAAAAGATTGGGGTCGCTGCCGTTGAGAGAATAGTAAATATCACCGGCAGGATTGGCATGGCTGAGCACCAGAGAAAACGATTGATCATGAAATCCACGAACATGGCTGAAGTCCGGTGGATTGAGCCATGTGTCATAAGATTCCGCAAGGTTCACCTCACCCGGCGTCGGATCCAAGAAGGCGATCGCGCCGTCGAGGGTGCGGCCATATGCGAGGTCCTCACGCATGCTCGGATAATTCAGAATCGCATCTGCAGTAACACCGCCAGCAGTAGTAAGCACGACGGATTCACTGGCAGCATTCAGAGAAAAATTGGTGTGCAAAAATCCTTTTGCGTCGGCACCACTGTTGCGATTGGATGCCATCACCAACAACGTGCGATTCGGCGGAATCGATGTGCCGGCAGGGAACGTCCATTTCATCGGCAGGCCTGCATTATCGCTGAGACCGTAGCCACTGATGTCGATGGCGATTCTGTTCGGATTACGCAACTCAATCCAGTCCGGTTCATCGCCAAATCCATCTGTAAGAGAAAAACGATTCGAAGCACAAAACTCACTGATACGAATCGGCAATAAGGCGCCATCAACGACAACAGTGAGCGGTTGCACGACGGGCGTATTGTAATTTTTTGCTACAAGGAAATATTCTGTCGAAATGGTGGGAGTCACACTCAGTATACCCGTGCCGTTGGGATCCATCAATGGTCCAGCGGATCCTAGATTTGGATAGAGAGCAAGTTCAGATAGGTCCTCTTCATTCCACTGCAGTTGTACCGATTGCCCGGCCGTAATGGCATGAGATGACGCGGTGAATGATAACAATCCCGACTCGTTGACTGGCCTGCCGAAAGCCTGGACTTCGCGCAAACGCAAGTACCACTCGACACTACCATCCGGAGAGGAACGTTCCTTGTTTTCAAATCCGACCCGCACATAGCGAGCATTAACGGGACCAGGTAAAGCAATCTGAAAAACAGGGTCCGTTCCGCTGAGATGTTGTGAATACACAGAATCGTGATTTTCATCATACAATCTCACCGTTGCATGACTCAGGCGCTGCTGATTCGTCGTTGCATCAAATGGAATGCAGCGAACCGCATACAAAGAGCGGGTTTCACCAAGATCACATTCCCACCAACCATCCGTGGTTTGAGTCGTCGTTTCCGTATGTGTTGCCACATTCCCATCGTTGGCCAGCGCAGCGGCTGGTAAGGAATCATTCAGACGGTGCATGTAAGCGTTCGCATTACGTGCGTAGTTGATTCCAGAAAACAAAGCAAGATCAGCGAAGCTGACGACACGATCACCATTTCCATTGGTTGCGTTATTCTCCAGTCCGATGCGGAATACTTTCGCGGGTGGCATGTTCGCGGGAAAATCATAGGCCCATGTGGCAGAAGCACCCGGATTGGTGAGTGTTGCGGTTGCAAGCGTAATCCCATTCGCATCCAGTGCTCGAAGAGTCAATCCCGCCAGACGCGCAGGGCTGCCAGCGCTATTGGTGATCTCAACACGATGAAGTGAACGACTGCGATCAAGAGTCACCTGCCAGTAGCTATCGCCCGCATTGGTCGTTTCACAAATCGTAGCTGGATTACCATCTGCAGCATTGGTAGCCACATTCGTCGCATTGGTAGAACTTTGCAAAAATGAACCGACGCTGATGAGATCGATCGCGCCAAACTCGGGAGATGCATCTCCCACCATCCTCAATTCCGCAACAGCAATTCGATTACTACCCTGTCCATTCGTTTGACCAGACGGTATGTCAATACGGACGCTGCGCGCATCCATGATACCCGGTAGAAGTATCGCCCATGTCGCGGATGGAGCTACCCGCGTGATGGTGCTTTGATGCATGAGCTGTCCTTTCACGTCAAAGACTCTCACGCGACAATTGTCGAGAACGCCGGCATTTTCTGATCCCGACGGCGCGGTAATCAATAGACGACTCACCTTGATCGAACGCGGCCACTCCATTTCCCAGTACGATCCGGGCGCATCTGTGGTCTGCGAAAATGTCGCTGTGTTGTTGTCGATCGCCATGGATGCATTGTTGGCACCTGCTGTGGTCGACTGTGCGGGCACTGCCGAAATTTTTGTTAGATTGAAATTAGGATAGTTGGGATACACGGATGCATCAATGGTATCAAATGACCACGAAGCCGAAGTGGACCTGGCGTTCTGATCGTTGGCTGTGACGGTTATGTTGTAATATTGGTTGGCGGCCAGTGGTTGACTGTAGGAAATCGTCCGTGCATGAGCCGCGCCCCCAATTGAGGCCAGATGGGTTTGGTTTACCCCATTGATCAGCAGGGTAATATTCGCGGGAGAAATCGTGTTTGCAGGATCTGTGGTCACAACACACGAAATAGCGCTGTTGGTATTGACATTCGGAGTATGGTTTGCGGGAGTGATCGATGAGATCACTGGTGGACGATCGGCCGCTGGCACAATCAGAGACATGGGCTCAGTGCCGGCAGCCAATGCCGCGATCTGCGTAGAATTCAATGCTGTGCCAAAAAGAGCAAAGTCATCGATCATACCGCGAACCGTGTTATTGGCGGAACCTGATTGCTGTCCCACAATGAGGTGGGTCCAGTCATTCAGTAAGGCTGCCGCGCCAGTGTTTTGGGAGGCAAACAAGACTCCATTGATCCAAATTTGCTTGATGCCCCCATTTTTCACCAAGGCAACATGATGCCATGTCTGCCAACTGAATGATGGGTTGAACGATGTCATCGATGCATTCAGCCGCTGCGTGCCCGCAGTGCAGCATCCACTATGATCATAGTAGATTGTATTGTCTGTCCAAGGCACGTGAGCTTGAAGGCCGCGATTGCCAAGAGCGCCTGCTGAATAGAACCAAATGCTCGAACTACTGGCCACATTGGCATTCCACTTCTGCCAAAATACCACAGTTAATTGGTCATTCGTGTTCCTGCTGTTGAGCATCGACATGAAAGCGCTATTGTTGACAATGGCATGGTTTCCAGCTGTGGTGCCAAAGTTCATGGCTCTGTCACCGGCTTGTCCGGATCTTCCGCCTGCATCATTCGTGTAAGATGTCGTCCCTTGAAAAACCATGGGAGTGCCTTGCAATAAATCGCTCGATTGCGTTACCTGGGCATTGTTATCGAAATCCCAGACCGCGAGAGCATCGGAGGGGTCGATGTATGTCTGCGCACCAATTTGTGAGCAGCAGAAAATGCTGATGAGCAAAGTGGAGAGAAGGGCATTCATACAGACCTTTTTGCTACGAATTTTGCGGATAGTTGCATTCTACATGGGTCTCCCAGCGTGACAATCAAAAAAGCCTGATGAACTTTTGCCAAGCATGGCGCCTTCACTGTGATAACATAGCTTTGTTTCAGCGCGTGCCGAAAACAGCGGAACCGACGCGGATATGGGTGGCACCCTCTTCAATGGCGACAACATAGTCTCCGCTCATGCCCATACTGAGGTAAGGAAGTGGAGTCGTCATACCTCGAGAAAGTTCATCGCGCAAATGACGCAAGGAAGCAAACCAAGATCGCGAGTCTTCGGGATCATCGACTGCCGGTGGCACGGTCATGAGACCTACGATTTCCAGACGATCGAGTTGCAATAAAGCGCCCCATTGTTGATGCAATTCATCCAACGAGAAACCTGTTTTGCTTTCTTCACCAGCATGATTGACTTGCAGGAACACTTGGGGGAAAAGCCCGAGATCTCGGGCTACTTCGTTGGTATATTGGGCGAGTCGAAGCGAGTCAATGCTGTGAACCATAGCAAAAAGCGGCAACACTTTACGCACCTTGTTGCGTTGCAACTGGCCAATGTAGTGCCAACGCATGGAGCTGGGAAGAAGGGGGATCTTTGACTCCGCCTCTTGCAACCGATTCTCACCCACATCGATCTGCCCGGCGTCAAATGCCTCACGCACACGCTCCGCGGAAAAGGTTTTAGTAACGGCGATCAATGTCACATCGGCAACATCCCGGCCGCTGCGCTCACAGGCAGCCAAGATGTTTGCATGGATTTCCTCGAGATTTTCGGCGACGTCGCTCATCAGCGCTCGGCAGTTTTTTTCGTCGCTTCAGCAGCCTTCGCCACCTCCGTCGCCTGAGTCAGATCCAGCAGAATCGCCAGGCTCTCGCGCTTGACCATGTCCATGCCACTGGGCCATTTGGGAGTATCATCCAGATCCGCTGTTTCGTCTTTTGCCTTGCGCATGTATTTTTCATCTTCGACTGATGGATCATACGTGGCGAGAGGCTTGTTATCATTGACATCCGTCAGTGAGAGTTTGTAAAACTTGGTGGTTTCTTTATCCTTACGGGATACTTCCGTATAGCGTGCAACGCGCTCCTTGTTGCGTGCGTGGCGTTTCGCATCGGCGTCAGCAATTTCCTTGTCGCGAACAGCCTTGTTCAAGCTGTCTTTGTTTTCCTCCATGCGTTTTTTCATTTCCGCCATGTCTTCGAGAGTGTAGACCATGTCCTTGTCTTGCTTAATACGATTCGAGCTCAATTCGCTGAGGCGAGACAAAAACAAATTGTTGCGATCGAGCGGAATGAAGTTGCCAGCTTTGCGAATTTTATCGAACTCCAGTTGATTTTCGAGGAACGCCTCGCCGATCTCCATGCCGTCCAGCAGGCTCGGAAGCACGATATCAGATTTTACGCCTTGCAGTTGTGTTGAATCCCCTGAGGGGCGATAGAATTTTTGCAAGGTCACTTTCACGGTTCCGGCGCGGTCACGACGAGCAAAAAATGGCATCATTCTCCCTACATCCATGAGTTGTTGAACCGTTCCTTTGCCAAAGCTGGATGTGCCACCGACGATCACGGCACGATTATGATCTTGCAGAGCACCTGCCAGAATTTCACTGGCAGACGCACTTGTCTTGTCAATCATCACTACGAGCGGCCCTTGATAAATCGGCTCACGCGCTTCTGATTCTTTGACCTCGATCTGGCCCATCTCGGTTTTCACCTGCACTACCGGACCACGTTTGATGAAAAATCCCGTCATCTTGCGCACTTCTTCTAACGACCCGCCACCATTTCCGCGCAGGTCGATGATCAATCCATCGATTTTTTCATCCATCAGTCGATGCAAGAGTTTCTCGACATCATTTGCGCAACTCGCCTCATTGTTATCAAAGTCCATGTAAAACGATGGCAAGGTGATCCAACCGAGTCTGCGAGACACGCCTTTTTCATCTTTCTTCTCGATAATTTCGGCACTTGCTTGTTCGTCTTTCATTTCGACTTTACCGCGACTGATAACGATGAATTTCGTTTCGCCGGCAGCACCTCCGGCAGGCTCTACTTTAAGCCGCACCTTTGTATCTTCCTTGCCACGGATCAGATCGACAACTTTATCGATCTTCATGAACATGATATCGGTGACGTCGCCCGTATTGAGACGATCCACACCGACGATCCGATCATTCAACTTCAGTTCTCCGTGTTTGTCAGCCGGTCCACCCACGACAATTCCTTTGATGACTGTGGCTCCATCCTCTTCCGCTTGTAGCTGAGCTCCGATACCGACAAGTTGATTTTTCATGCTATCCTTGAAACGGGCAATTTCCCGGTAGCCCATGTATTCGGTATGAGGGTCAAAGGCCTTTGTAACGGCAACCAAAAAGTAGGTAGCCATATCGTCGGTATCAGCTTCCGTGACGCTGTGAAGAATCCGCTCATAGCGCATCCTGACTTTTTCCACAGGGCTTTTTTCTTTTGCCGTGGGATCTTCCTTTCCTTGCTCTTTGGCTAAGCGCGAAATTGCTTCGCGGCGAAGTGTTTCACTCAGGATGGCGTCTTTCACGGAGGCTCTCCACAGGCTCTGCCACTCCGCTTGATCCTTGGGCCATGGAGAATTTTTTCGACTGCGTTCGATCATTTCATCCTTCGTAAAATCAAACGGCTCTTTCAAGACCGCGTTGATGAAATCAGATGATTCCTTCGCACGCTTGATGTATGTTTGATAGATATCTTCAGCCGGAATGGTGCAGTTTTTACGCAACAACATATCGTGCAACTTTTCACCATACTCGGTTTCAAAGCGCGTGATGTCGGATTGCAGGAAATACATGCGTCGCGGGTCAAGTTCACGCAAATAGGTATCGAGAAACTTGACGCTTAATTCTTTGTTCCATTTTGCGCGGGAAAAATGAGTATTCTGCAGCAATATCGCAACTTGCTTGCCAACTTCGTTGAAATCGGTGGGTTGCTCTGCTTGAAGAGAACAGCTGGACGCGACGGCGATGGCGACCGATGCGCAAATTTTGCGAATGATAGGAAAACTCATGATTTTGGAAACGCTAGTGCTTCTACGCGGATCAATGTGGCATTTTTCGTGGAATTGTCCAAGAAACTTAACGCGACTGCAGACTCTCTTTGTTGATTTTATTTGTCGGGGTCCTTCTCAAGCTGTTTTGCCAACCATTCCGAGAAGTAAACATTGCTATTTTTCTCTTCCTCCACCGCGCGGTTGAGTTCGTCATCATCGATGCGGACTCCTCCGTTTGGCATCAACTGCATCTGCATCTGGTCGATGTTGCTAGGTCGACGCGTCAGCAACACTTCGATCTTGAGCAGTTTGTTGTCACGCCAAATTCCCAGGCTGGCTTTCTTGCCCGCGCCGATCGCACGAATTTTGGCGGACAGGCCTTGTTGTAAGTCCATAATGGTCTCCGGGATCTTCCATTGGTGCTCGTTGAGAGAAACAATCACGTCTCCCTGCTTGAGTTGAGCTTTTTCAGCGGGTGAACCTTTGCTGATGGCGTTGATTGCGAGACCATAACTTGCCTGTGCTTCGCCCGGCACTTGGATGGTTGTCTCATTTCCCATGGAAATACCCATGTAGCCCTCTCCGAAGCTGCCAAACTCTCTCGCAGCAATGGGTTTGAGAAATTGCAGACAGCGTTCGCGGATTTCCGGTTCTGTGGACTGGCGCATGAGTCCAATAAATCGTGCTTTGGCCGCATCAGGCTCTTCCTCGGCCCATGCTGTCAAATACTTGCACGCCTCGAGACGGGCTGTTCGATCAGGTAGGACTAATCGACGAATAGAATCCTCGAGTTTTTCAGCAGGAAAATTGTCAGCATCAGGCTCAGCCCATGCAGTGAGAGATCCAGCTAAGAGAACCGCGATGGCGAAGAGATAGCAATTCGAGCGGTCCATAGGGTCTCAACTCACTTTTCAAAGACTTTCTTTTCCGGAACTTCAATGGTATCGTCGGCTTGTAGAACAACGTTGCGGTCCTCGATGACGTCCATGTTATAAACTCGATTCGATTTTCCGCGCATCAACAATACACGCTTCATGCTGCCGAACTCATTGGCTCCGCCTGCTGCTGCGATCGCTTGGAATAAGGTAAGGCCGGGAGTGTAGGGCTTTGGACCAGGCGCGCGAACGAAGCCGCTGATCGTGACCATATCTTGTCGAATTGTATCGGTGTTCGAAGCACTGATTTGAAAAGTGGGAGTGGTATAAATGCCAGCTTCTTTGTATAGCCCCTCCAACTTTGCGGCAGCCGCATTGGTATTCATTCCAGCCAAACTGACTTCCCCAATCAATGGCATGCGCACTGTACCGGCCCCCGAGACCGAATAGGCGCCGTCGATACGACCTTTTTCCTCGGGTGGCACACCTTGAACACGGATTTCGATACCCCGGCCCGCTACAATCTGAGCAAAACAGGGTGCGAACCATGCAAAAGTCAAAAAGGCCAGAAGAATAGCGATGCGATGTTTCATGAAGTAAAAAAATGAGAATTAATAGAGAGTGTCGTCCGAAGCAGGTCCTGACGATGCGGTTGGAACAGTCGATTTTTTCACCTGTTGTGTGATTTTTGGCTGCGAAACCTGGCTCTCCGCAGGCGCGTAGTAAGTGTAATAACTGGTGTAGTATTGATACTGGCTGTCGCTGCGCACATCCACGTTGTTCAGCACGACTCCGATCACCCGACCACCCACATTTTCAATGTTTTGCTTCACTCGGAGCAGCATGTTACGAGGGAGTTTGCGGTGCTGCACGACAACGATGGTAAGGTCGACCTCACTCGCAAGCACCGAAGCATCACTCACACCAAGGATCGGAGGAGAGTCAACAAGCACAAGATCGAACCGTTGTTTGACATCTTGAATCAACTCGGACATACGACGCGAGTTCAGAATACCCGCTGCATCAGAAGGCAGAATCCCTGATGGCATGAAGAACAAATTGTCCACAGGAGTTTGCAAAATCACATCTTCCAGCATCAACTCGGTGGTCAGATAATTGGTAAGACCGACCGAATTGTTGATGTCGAAAAAGGTGTGCAATCGAGGGCGGCGCAAGTCACCGTCAATCATCAACGTGGTATAACCACCCTGAGCGCAAATGTAAGCTAGGTTGACCAAAGTCGTCGATTTTCCTTCGCCTGCACCACCCGACACAACCGTAAGCGCGTTGTCTTCCGGATTCTTACGATTGAACTCA
This sequence comes from Akkermansiaceae bacterium, assembly GCA_049240965.1. Lineage (GTDB taxonomy): Bacteria > Verrucomicrobiota > Verrucomicrobiia > Verrucomicrobiales > Akkermansiaceae > UBA956. The sequence goes on along the minus strand of JBMLRP010000003.1, from coordinate 108,067 downwards.
ATGTTGGTTCGCAAAATCCGATAGGCTTCGGCATCGGGGCTCATGCCGCTTTGCTTGTGAAGAATGCCCACTTCTTTGGGAATCACCGCAAGAACAGGAACTTGCAAGTAGCGCTCCACATCCTCAAGGGTTTTCACCGATGTATCGAGATACTCAAGGAAGAAGGCGATACCAATTCCAAAAATCAATCCGACAACAGCTCCCAGGATCAGGTTCAGTGTAACGTTCGGGCTTGAGGGGAATTGTGCAACCAGCGGTTCCTCGTGAAGTTCGATGATGCTCTGTGGCTGCTTTGCATTGATTCGATCCTGCGATAGTTTCTCGCGCATGCGGTCGAGCATTTCCTGCTGAGTTTCAAATTCTTTTTGCACGCCCTGAATGTTCGTCATCAGAATCACATTATTCACAGCTACTTCCTTGAAGGCAGTGAGGCGTTTTTTCAGATCGTCCAATTCGGCGAGCTTGGTTTCACGTTTGAGTTTGAGTGAATCCCTGAAAGAGACGACACTGGCCTGAAGTTGCTTGTGCAAACTTTCAACGGTTCCTTTTTGCGACTGCACAGTGGGATGATTCGGGCCCAATCCTTGCGTTTTCATGCCCGTCAAAATTCTCTCTTGGGCCGTGTATTCCGGATAGAGCGATTTTAACTCCTGACCTGCCGTATCGAGGTTGGACGCGTATCGTATCACCTCATCCGCGTTGAGACTATCAATCGTTTTTATCGTGCTATCCATCTCGGCCAATAAAGTCGTCGCGTTCTCCACCTGGCTCTCCAACATGGACTGCATGCTTTGAATGCTGCTGGCACCATTGGCACCCGTGATCGTGTCCCGAATCATGATGGGGGCTCGTTTCAGAAGATTATCGCGCTGCTTACGTTTTTCTTCCACCACGTCGGACTGATCAAGCACGGCTTTTTCCAGCTCTTTCATACCTTCTTCAAGGATTACACGCTCCTTATCCTCACGGCGTTTTTTGTAAGCTTCATAGACTTCCTTTGCAACATCGCGCGCGTCTTCTGGCCCCGTGTGTTTCACGGATATGGTAATTAAATCCGTTCCACGAACGTTTTGAGCGTCCACAATGCCACGTAATGTGCCAAGCGCTTCTTCTTCGGTCATGTTCCAACGAGTCATAAGACCTAGGCGCTGCACCACCAGTCGGAGGGTCAGCTGTGCCCGTATCACTTCGAACTCCGTTGCAAAAAACTGCGGAGTCATAACGCTGGTCATCGACGCCTCATTACCTAGAGCAACTCCCACTCGAGTCGAAGGTTTCACCTGCACGACCGCGGTGCTTTGAAACTTTTTCGGCATCACATAGGTGATCACCGCTGCCGTCATAAAAACAAGAAGAAGAGTCATCAAGATCACGCCATAGCGATTTTTGATCACTTGCCAATAATCGACGGCATGAAGCGCGGCTTCGCTTTGTGATGAGGAGGGCTGCATAAAGATGGAAAATCAGATGAAACTTATACGAAATGATCGATTACGCGATCCATTCAGTGCTAGAGACAATGTAAACAAAATACATGTGGGCGGCAATCAAAAACTTACAGCGTAGAAAATATTCGTACTCTGCAAAATAGCAGAGAATTCTTCTTATCAAAAGCAAAACGCCTTCGATCCGAAGATTGAAGGCGTCTCGCAAAATATAAAAATATCAGTAATCAAAACGCATACGATACACCGGCGCTGAGGCGGAGACGATCATAATCGTTGTTACTGTAATCCGAAATGGATTTCGTGTAGTTGATCGTGCAATTCCCCATCATGTCGTCAGTCAATTGCGCGCGCAGGCCGATATACCCGTTAAGCATATTTTCTGTGCGACCACTGTCAACGGCATCTCCGTTTACCTCTTTACCATCTTCAAAAGAGGAGTGAACCACATCCAGTCCACCAAATCCCGTCACTCGAGGAGATATGCGATAATCACCGGTAAGGCCGACACGCAGTACTTTGAGGCCACTATATTCGTATAATGTTCCATCAATTTGTTGAATCGTGTTAAAGTCCTCCATGCTGTAACGCGTGAAAGCTTTAACTCCAAATGATGAAGTGAGTCTCGTACTCACCGATCCCTCTACGTAGGGAGAAGTGTTGTCTCCACCATTGTCTACACTGCGAAGCTGGACACCGGCATTACCCAGGAATATCGAGGTCTGTGACAAGCGATGCTCCACGCCACCAGAAATAAAGTGGTTCGTGCTATCGCTGGCATCACCAGTCCATGAGGTATGACGATATTGCCCCGTGAAAACTGTACGCTGATCAAACTGATAACGCATTTGATGATAAGCGGTGACAGATCTGCGATCACCACCGTCGGTCAGAAGACCATTAAAACCAAGACCCGTGTAAGATCCCACACGTGCACTCCATCGATATCCTACCGAGTTATCGGAGTTATACATGAAGTATGCGTCAGAAGTGCGGTCATTTGATACACCGAATGCAAACTCAGGCTCCATCTCGTAAGCAACAAAATTTTGAGAAATAAATTTCAAACGCTCATTAGCGCTGTGGTTCAGATTGAAGCCTAAACGCATACTAGGAACGACTTCGTCAGCACTTTCAGGCGTCCCGTCGATAGGATTCACTGCATCGAGTGTCTCAAGGTAATAGTTAACTCCCAATCGAGTGTAGAAATCCATCGTAGTGCGTGGATCCACATTCGTAAAATTCGCCTGCACGTAAGGGTTGATACTCCATGCTTTATCGTCACTCCCTTGGACTGGAAATACATTATCGTCCCAGATCATGTTCGCGCCTACCTGCCAGGTAATGGGCATCGAGTCACCGCTTTCCTGACCCGCTTGGTAGAGTCCTTGCGCCGTTGCGGAAGCAATACTGGCGACACCTGCTAATGTGAGAACTGTCTTGAGTTTCATAGGAGTGTTCGTTATCAAATCGAAGAAAACTGAGTTGGAAAGTAATTAGTTCGCAAGAGTCATGCTCTAAATGCCATTAGATGTATTTGGAACGAATCCATCAAGGATTGTTGCCGTTACCGTTGCCGTTTCCGTTACCGTTGTTACCTGGACCATTTTTGGTACCTTTCGGTGGCTTAATCTGAGGAATCGTCAAGCCGCCACCTCCAAAGCCACCGCCACCGCCACCGGCGCCACCGCCAGTGAATCCACCACCACCGCCACCGCCGCTTCCGGAAATGCCACCACCGCCACCTCCACCGGCGCTACCGCCACCGCCACCGCTGCCATTGCCGCCAGTGCTACCGCTGCCCCCACTACCTCCACTACCTCCACCGTCGCCGCCTTCTCCGCCGCCATTTCCACCAGCACTGTCACCACTACCACTATCACCATTTGATCCGCCCCTGCTGTTTCCGTTGCCAGTGTTGTTATTAGACTCACCTTCAGGGAAATAAAGCGGATTGAACTCATCCCAATCATCATCGGCCTCTGCAGGCGCTTTTTCTGAGCCGCCCTTGGCGGAAATTTCATCTCCATCGCCCGTGCCGGGATCCAATTTCGCCAATACCGCCTGAACGGCATCGAGGGCGTCAGGAGCCACAGCCACAGCACACTGCGCGGATAGACGAAGTTGCTCAGGCGCGGAGAGACCCACAACTTCGACAATGGATCCGATCAACTTGCTATCGGCATTTGTCGCTTGGATCGCTGCTTTCACGATCTCGCAAGCGCATGAGGAGTTTTCACGGATGGCACGCTCCACGATTTGCAATACGAAAGACTGGTTCGATGAAACCTCCGATTTGATTGAAGCAATCAATTTGCCACAATCAACGACTGGAGCTTTTTCAGAAGCCTTTTGCGCATGACCGATGCCTGCAGTTGCAATCGCCAACAATGCCATGGTGAAGGTGGTTTTCATGAAATTGGAAAGTTAGTTTTCGTTAATTGATAGGGGGAATCGAGAAAAAATGGAGCGGGCAGCGGGAATCGAACCCGCATGTCTAACTTGGAAGGATAGCGCTTTACCACTAAGCTATGCCCGCGCTGACGATGCTGTATTACGATGAAACGAGTCTCCTGACAAGATTTTTTTTTGGATTTTGCAAATTTCTGACGAAAAATTGATTTCTGCTGTGGTATTTTTTGAAAGAAATTTACAGGCCTGTGGGATGATCGATGAACTGGGCCTCGATCGAGTAACTTGTGGCGAGGATTTCCGCAACTTTACGAACGCCGAAAGTTTCAGTAGCGTAATGACCAGCAAGGTAGAGGTTCAGGCCCATTTCCTCGGCCATCGGGTAGCTCCAGTGCGGACCTTCGCCGGAAATGAAGGCATCAAGGCCGCGTGCGGATGCGAGTTCACCACCCGCGCCGCCCGTGCAGAGGCCCACACTTTGGATCAATTCGGGACCGGCAGGGCAGAGCAAAACGGGACCGCCGACAGCTTGCTCGAGGCGCTGGCGGAGTTCATCACGATGAAGGGCAATGTCGCCCGTGATGCCAACAAATTGACCTTTGTGTGGCAAAAATGCGCCGCTGGTTGTCATCCCTATGGCTTGAGCAAGCAATGCGTTGTTGCCCCAGACGGGATGAATATCGAGTGGGAGATGAGCACTGTAAATCGCGAGGTTCGCCTCCATGGCCTCGTGGATTTTTTGATAAAAGGCACCCGTCAGCGGCTGGGCACCCTGCCAAAACATGCCGTGATGGACAACGAGCAGATCAGCTCCCGCAGCGATGGCTTTGCGCACAACGGGCAATGACGCATCCACGGCGGATGCTACTTTAGTCACGCGACCGTTGTTCTGAAGCTGAAGGCCATTGACCGCACCGCTGTAATCAGGAATCTCTGCAATGCGAAGCTCAGCATCGAGAAAACGGACGATTTCAGCAAGGTCAGCCATGACTTCAGGAAATTACTAGATTCATCGTAGTTTCGATTTCAGCGCGCTTGGAGCGGTCGGTGACGGCGCCGCGTGCCATCTCAGGATTGCCCCCACCTTTGCCGCCGCCGATGGCAGTGAGCTGCTGGAGCAGGGCACCTGCGGCTTTGCCGGCTGATTTGGCGTCAGCACCGCAGTAAGTGGCGAGGTGGAGTTTTTCGCCATCATCAACGAGCAAGGCCGCAGCTGCGGCGAACTGACGTTTTTTCAGGCCGTTGAGGAGTTCTTGCAACAAGGAGGCATCGGCCTCGAAAGACTGCGCGATGGGCGAACCTGCGGCGATGAGCTCGGCGAGGGCCTCATCCGCAAGCTTAGCGGCTTGTGAGGACTGGATTTTTTTGAGGCGTTTTTCGGCCTCGATGGCGGCATCTCTGAGTATCGCGGAGTCTGATTCCGGGCTGACTTTGACAGGCTCTTCGCCGAGCGCAGTGAGGCGTTGGTTGAAGGAATCGAGTTTTTCACGTGCAACAGCAGCATCAGCGGCTTCCTTGGTGGCGAGTTCTGCAAGATAGCGATGCGCGGCATCGCCGCAGACGGCTTCAATGCGTCGGACACCGGAAGCGATAGCTCCCTCGGACTTGATTTTGAAAAGCCCGATCTCGCTGGTGCGGCGCACGTGTGTGCCGCCACAGAGTTCCTGGGAATATCCGTTCAGCTGATTCGGGTTGCCACCAATTTGTACGACACGGACCACGTCACCGTATTTGTCGCCGAAAAACTGCATGATGTCGGTGCGACCTTTGATATCCGAGTGCTTCACTTCGGTCCAGGAAACAGAATCGTCGGCTTTGATGGCGGCATTGACTTTTTCTTCGATCGCGGCGAGTTGCTCGGGCGTGACAGCGCTGCTATTAAAGTCAAAACGCAGGCGATTTTCATCGACGGAAGATCCTTGTTGCGCGGCATCTTTTGAAACGAGCTCGTGGAGCGCCCAATGAAGTAGGTGCGTGGCACTGTGGTGCGCCTCAATGGGGCGGCGGCGGGTGGTGTCGAGGGCGAGGGTGACTTTGTCGCCGGGCTTGAGATCAGCATCGGCTGGTACGATGATGGCACGGGCTTTGCCGATTTGTTGGACGCCTGTAATGGGCATTTCGGCATGGCGCTTGGAAAGCGCTGCCACAGTGCCGGTGTCGCCGGCTTGACCGCCCATTTCAGCATAGAAAATGGTTTTGTCAGTGATGACGAAGAGGGCGTCTTCTTGCGGGTGGATTTCCATGACGCTGGCCTCGCAGCGATCATGATCAAAGCCGAGGAACTCGGTGACGGCATCGGTAGAGATGTCCAGCGCGCGGACGATGGTGGATTTTTGTGCGGCACGGGAGCGCTCCTGTTGCTCGAGCATCAGGGTTTCGAAACGCGGCATGTCCACACCCAGGCCACGCTCGGCACAGATGAGCTCGGTGAGGTCGATGGGGAAGCCGTAGGTATCGTAGAGCTCGAATGCGATATCGCCGGAAAAAATCTTCGTTTCTTTCGCGATGTCCGCGACAGCTTCTTCAAAACGTTTCAATCCGCGATCCAGTGTCTGGTTGAAGCTGGATTCTTCTTGAGCAAAGGTTTGCTCGATGACAGATTGGCGATTTTTCAGCTCCGGAAACACTCCGCCCATCTCCGCAACGAGTGTCGGAACGAGCGCGGCGAAAAACGGTTTTTCGCCTGAAAATCCGAGTTGGCGGCCATAGCGAACAGCCCGTCGTAAAATTCGCCTCAATACATAATTGCGACCGTTGTTACCCGGCATGATGCCATCGGCGATGGAGAAACTCAACGTGCGCAGATGATCGGCGATGACGCGGAAGGAAATGGCGGTTTTCATTTCCTCGGTGAAAGCCGAGCGGTCAGCGCCGAGTTCAGGATAGATATTGACGTAGGTTTTTCCACTGAGCTCTTCCAGCTTGCGGAAAATCGGAGTGAAGACATCGGTGGCGTAATTGCTGGGCTTTTGGGAGAAATCAGTAAAGCCCTTGGTTCCCTGGATGATCGAGCAGGCGCGCTCGAAACCCATGCCAGTATCGATGTGTTTCGCGGGGAGTTCACGGAACGAGCCATCAGCCTCGGCGTTGTATTGAATGAAAACGAGATTCCAGATTTCGATGCAGAGATCGGAGTCGTTGTTGACGAGTTCACGACCGGTGACGGGATTACCTTCGGGCGTGAGATTGACGTGCAGTTCCGAGCAGGGGCCGCAGGGGCCGGTTTCGCCCATCATCCAGAAATTGTCCTTGACGTTGCCATTGACGATTTGGACCGCAGGGTCGCAACCTTTGGAGCGGAAAAGCTCGGCCCAGATGTCGTAGGCCTCTTGATCAAACTCGCCCGGGTCGCCGGGCTTGGGCGCGTAGACAGAAGCATGAAGACGATGCGCGGGCAGGCCCCAGCGTTCGACGACGAGTTCCCATGCCCACTGGATCGCTTCTTTTTTGAAGTAATTGCCGAAGGACCAGTTGCCGAGCATTTCAAAAAAAGTGTGGTGATAGGTATCGTAGCCTACATCCTCGAGGTCGTTGTGTTTGCCGCCCGCGCGGATGCATTTCTGTGTATCGGCAGCGCGCGGTGGATCATAAGGTGCTTTTTCCACCCCAAGGAAATAGGGCACGAACGGGTTCATCCCCGCATTCGTGAAGAGCAGACCGGGCGATTGCGGCAGCAGCGAGGCGGAGGGAACGATGGTGTGTTGTTTCTCGCGGAAAAAATCGAGGAAGCTCTGGCGGATCTCGGCGGCGTTCATAAATGCGGCAAGGAAACAATCACGATTTGCGGGGATTGGCAAGGGAGTTCATGAGAGGCGAAACCGGCTGTTGCTTGACCGCATCTGTGTTTCCGGTAGGATGCTTTGATGTCAATGACACCTTCGAGAGGCAAACCGTTGTTGGCTTTACTGTTTTTTCTTTTCGTGACGTGGTCGGCGGCAATTGTTGGCATGGCGGCTTCACGGAATGCGCCAGTGATTTACGCGAAAATCGTCCAACCAAGTTGGGCACCACCGTCATGGGTGTTTGGCCCGGTTTGGACCACGCTCTATGGGCTGATGGCGGTGGCGGCGTGGCGGGTTTGGATGCGACGGGGGCTGAGAGGTCCGGCAACAGTTTATCTGATTCACCTCATTTTCCAATCGATGTGGAGCTGGTTGTTTTTCGGTCTGGGCCGCGCCGATCTCGCGATGATCGATATGTTGATTTTGCTGTGGATGATCGTGGGCATGGTGATGGCCTTTGGGCGGATCGATCGGCTCGCAGGCGGCTTGATGCTGCCTTATCTTTTGTGGGTGGGTTTTGCAACGGTTCTGAATGGCGCGCTGTGGCTCATGAACGGCGGCATTTTACCCCGATGATCAGTCCTTGCGGGTCATTTCCACAAAGACGTCTTCCAGCGTGGGCTCGTCACGATACACCGTGCGCAGCGGCCAACCGTATTGGGCGGCAAGCAGGGCAATGGCTTCGCGCACATCGCTACCGGAGTCACTGAGAAGGTGAAAACGTTGCCAGCCCTGGTCGAGCTCTTCATGGCGGACTTTTTTGACATGATCGATGCGACTCAGTGCACCCGTGGCGACCTGCGGGTCCACTTGGAGTTCCACAGTTACGCGGCCAGCGGCGCGCATTTGATTGACCAGGTTCACTGGCGTATCGGCAGCACGGATTTTTCCGGTATCAATGATAATGACGCGGTTGCAGGTGATTTCCACTTCGTGCAAAATGTGCGTAGACACGAGAATCGTGTGATTTTGACCAAGTTGCTTGATCAGTTCGCGGATCTGACGGATTTGGTTGGGGTCAAGACCATTGGTGGGTTCATCGAGGATCAACAGTTCGGGTTCGTGCACGAGAGCATCGGCGAGTCCGACGCGCTGACGATAGCCCTTGGAAAGCGTTTTGATCATCTTTTTCTTGACCGATTCCAGACCACAGGTGTCCAACACTTCACTGACGCGTTGGCGTGTGCGGCGATGATCGAGGCCTTTGAGCTGGGCGCGAAAATTCAAGTATTCCCGCACCCGCATATCGTCATATAACGGCACATTTTCCGGCATATAACCGATCTTACGGCGGGCCTCGATCGATTGGCGGAAAATATCAAATCCAGCGATGCTGGCCGCCCCTGAGGTGGGCGGGAGATAGCCGGTCAGCATTCGCAGAGTGGTGGTTTTTCCCGCTCCATTGGGGCCTAGGAAACCGACAATTTCTCCACGATCGACATGAAATGAAATGCCCCGCACAGCCTCGTGGCGGGCGTAGGACTTGGTGAGTTGCTGCACTTCAATCATCGGATATTTTTCTCTTTGCGCTGTTGACGTCCTAGCGCGCAGCGACTATGAACTCCCGCGCGCAAATCGCCAAGTGTGAAATTTGGTGGCGCGAGTCAGCCGAAATTTGTATCATGAAACCATCGATAAGTGCGCGCCTGAATGCCGATTTGCTCGACGAAATGTATGCCCGTTGGAGCGCCAATCCAGACTCTGTAGATGCCACATGGGCGGTGTTTTTCGAAGGATTCTCGCTTGGTGTTGCCCAGCCTCCCAGCCGCGGCACGCAGACCTCAAACGCATCTGCGGATCAGCTCGCCCCTCAAGGAGAACCTGATTTCCGTGCTAAAATCACGAGTGTTGTCGAAAACTATCGTCGCCTCGGCCACACTCAGGCCCACATCAATCCGCTGGCGGACAAACCCGAAACCAATCCACGCCTCACACCCGCAGCTCTCGGTTTCACCGAGGCTGATATGGATAAAGAAGCTGCTTCCGCCTTTTTCCGCAGCGGCGAACGCATGAAGCTTCGCGATTTTTTCCGCGTGATGGAGGAAACCTACGCGGGATCGATCGGATTCGAGTTCATGCACATCCACAATACCGCTGTGCGGCACTGGGTGCGAGAACGCATCGAAAATCGTCCACGTCGCGCCACCGAGACTCGCGAGCAACGCATCAAGTCTTTGCAATGGCTGATGGAAGCGGAAATTTTTGAAACCTTCCTCGGCAAGAAATTCATCGGTGAAAAACGATTTTCTCTTGAAGGTGGCGAGGGCTCGATGATCGTGCTCAACGCAATTCTCGAGGCCAGTCCCGGCGCAGGTGTTCAGGAAATCGAAATGGGCATGGCTCACCGCGGACGGTTGAATGTGCTTGCCAACTTTGTGAGAAAAACTCTTACGACGATTTTGTATGAATTCACGCCAAACTACGAGCCTGATCTCGTGGCGGGCGACGGTGACGTGAAATATCACCTGGGCTATGAAAGCGTTCGCGAAGTCGGTGGCGGAAATGTTCGCGTCAGCCTCGCTGCCAACCCCAGCCACTTGGAAGCGGTCAACCCTGTGGTCGAAGGCAAGGCCCGTGCGCGCCAGCGTTTGCTCGGTGACGACGGCCACATCACCGATCGCAAGCGCGTATTGCCCATCCTACTGCATGGCGATGCTGCATTTGCTGGACAAGGCTCTGTCGCTGAGGTCATCAACCTTTCCCAGCTTCCCGGCTATCGGACAGGTGGCACGATCCATCTGGTGGTCAATAACCAGATCGGCTTTACCACCATGCCAGCGGATGCGCGCTCCTCGGCCTACGCGACGGATATTGCCAAGATGATCGAGGCTCCCATTCTCCATGTCAACGGCGAACGCCCCGAGGAACTGTGGTGGGCCGCGCAATTCGCACTCGATTTCCGCCAACAGTTCAGCCGCGATGTTGTGATCGACATGTATTGTTATCGTCGACAAGGCCATAATGAGACTGATCAAGCGGCCTTTACCGCACCGCTCATTGCCAAGTCCATCGCCTCTCGCGAGCCCATCAATTACCTCTACAAAAAAGAACTGATCGCCAACGGCACATTGAGCCAGCAAGAGGCTGATGCGATTGAAAAATCAATCTGGGACAAACTCGAAGCAGGCTATCAAAAAATGGTCGAACTTCAGGAGAAGGGCGACCGCACCGCTTTTAGTGGCTCCACGGCCATCGAGCAAGCACCCTACCATCACTCGCTTGTCGCGACGGGCGTGGAGGCAAATACCTTGAATCATATCGGCGAGGTGCTGACTACCGTGCCGGAAACCTTCCACCTCCACCCGACTCTCGAAAAACGATTCATCCCACGTCGTAAAGAAGCGATCGAAAAAGGCCAAAACATCGACTGGGCGCTTGCCGAGTCTCTCGCTTGGGGAAGTCTGTTGTTAGAGGGTAATGCGGTTCGCTTGTCGGGTCAGGATTGTCGTCGCGGCACCTTCAGCCAACGCCATGCCGTTTTCTACGATTACGAAAATCGCGAACGATACATCCCGCTGCAGAACCTCGGACCCAATCAAAGCCGCTTCTGTGTCTACAATTCACTCCTGTCCGAGTTTGCCGTTCTGGGCTTCGACTACGGATACTCTCTCGGTGCCCCGAACATGCTCACGATGTGGGAAGCGCAATTCGGCGATTTCTCGAATGGCGCGCAAGTCATCATCGACCAATTCATCGCCTCCGCCGAGTCGAAGTGGCAAACGCCGTCCGACATCGTGCTCCTGCTGCCCCACGGCTACGAAGGTCAGGGCCCCGAGCACTCGAGCGCGCGCTTGGAGCGATTCCTGCAACTCTGTGCCGATGACAATATGATCGTCGGCAATTTTACCACTCCGGCACAATATTTCCACGCACTGCGTCGTCAAAAACGCCGTGAGTTCCGTAAGCCGCTGATCCTCATGACTCCGAAGAGCTTGCTCACCCGCGCCGAGGCTGTTTCTCGCGTGGAGGATTTTCTTCCCGGCACATGCTTCCAAGAAATCTTGCCTGATACCACCGCGCATCAAACTCCTGCCGCGATTCAACGCGTTGTTTTCTGCTCTGGCAAAGTGTTTTACGATCTTGATGCCTATCGCAAAGAGAACAACATTACCGACACCGCACTGATCCGCGTGGAGCAATTATATCCTTTCCACCATGAACTCGCCGCCTTGTTGGTGGGCGAATTCCGCAACGCCCGCCATTTTGTCTGGTGTCAAGAGGAACCGGAAAACATGGGTGCCTGGAGCTATATCGCACCGCGACTGCGCAAGGTCGTAGGCAAGGACCTCTCCTACGCCGGTCGAGAAGAAGCCGCGAGTCCTGCCGCAGGATCCAAGGCCATGCACTATCGCGAAACCAAAGCTCTGATCAAAGCCGCCTTCACCATCTGATTTATCATCCTCTCACCCATTTCCGCCATGTCACTTGATATCAAAGTCCCCGCCTTCGGAGAGTCCATCACTTCCGCCAATGTAGCACGCTGGCACAAACCCTCCGGCAGCGCCGTGCGAAAAGGCGAAACCCTCGTCACGTTTGAAACCGACAAGGTTTCGTCCGAACTGGAGTCTCCTGCCGATGGCACACTCACCATCATCGTCCCCGAGGGCACAGAAGTCTCCATCGGTGCTGTCATCGCCTCCATCGCCGAGGGCGCCGTGGCGGAGGGGGCTCGCCTCCCGGCCCCAGAGACAACACCAGCCCCTGCTCCCGTAGCCCCAACCGCACCAGCGCCAGCCCCCGTCGTAGCGCCCGCCCCGGTATCCTCCGGCTTCTCCCCTGCCCCCATCGTAGCCACACCTGCCGCGATCGAGGCCCCCAGCACCCCTATCAACGATGGCCGCACCACGCGCAAAAAAATGTCCATGCTGCGCCGCAAGATCGCCAATCATTTGGTGAACGCCCAGCAAACTGCCGCGATACTCACCACCTTCAATGAGGTGGACATGACTGCTGTCATGAATCTGCGTAAATCCGTGCAGGACGATTTCCTCAAAAAACATGGAGTCAAACTGGGCTTTATGTCTTTCTTCGTTAAAGCCGTCGTCCAAGCTCTGAAAGATGTGCCGCAAATCAATGCGATGATCGATGGCAGTGACATCATCGAAAACCATTTCTACGACATCGGTGTCGCCATCGGTACGGAAAAAGGTCTTATCGTGCCAGTGCTGCGCGATTGTGATCAGAAAAGTTTTGCGCGCGTAGAGCAGGACATCCTCGACTACGCCGCCAAAGCGCGCGATGGCAAGATCGCAATGGAAGACCTGCAAGGTGGTGTCTTTACTATTTCGAACGGAGGTGTTTACGGTTCATTGCTCAGCACTCCGATCCTCAACCCACCTCAAAGTGGTATTCTCGGCATGCATACGATCCAACAACGCCCCGTGGCTGTCGATGGCAAGGTGGAAATCCGCCCGATGATGTATTTGGCGCTCAGTTACGACCACCGCCTAGTCGATGGCAAGGAAGCCGTTACATTCCTGATCCGCATCAAGGACTCTCTCGAGAATCCCACCCGCATGCTCTTGGAAATGTGATCCCCTATCACTTCGGAAACATGGATTTTGTGTCAGACCGACAGAAATTTTGATTTCTTTCATCCTGAGTGATCAAATTCTGATTTTTTCACTTGCTTTCCTTATGGTGCATCTTAGCATTTCACTAACTGATCAATTGGTCAGCTATTATAACCCGGAGCCTTGCTCCACCATACAAAAACCAAATACATACTATGAAAACGAATAAATGGACCCGTAAAGGTTTCACACTTGTGGAACTACTCGTCGTGATCGCGATCATCGTCGCTCTCGCGGCTCTCGCTACTCCAGCCATCTTGCGTCAACGCAAGAAGATGGACATGACCCAGGCAATCAGCAACTCCAAGCAAATCTATCTGGTGCTGCAGGATTTCGAACAGGATTTCGGTAATTTCCCTGACACCAATACCGCCACGCAAAGTCAGGATTTGCAACAGTTCTCTGGTAACTTCGCGAACCAGTTGTTGGGACAGTTGATTGCAGGCGGCTACACACGCTCAGAAGAAATTTTCTTTGCCAAAGGCGGCAACCCCGCTGGTAACAAGAAACCCGATGACGTGATCAATCCCGTGGCGAGCATTCTGCAGCAGGGCGAGTGCGGCTTTGCCTATGTGCTCGTAACAGGTGGATCATCGAGTTCAGGCACCGCTCGTGGTCTCAGCACTTCAGACAATGGTGGTATTCCCATCCTCTGCGCACCAGTGAAAACAGGTGGTAACGATGCCGTTTTTAATGCTGACCCATATGACAATCGTGGCGTTTACCTTCGCGTGGATGGCTCCGCACGCTCTGAGCGCCTTAACTCTAATGACAACCGTGTGCGTCTTGGAGGTGGCAATACTCTCTTCGGAGCAGGAGTTGGCACTGTGTGGGGTCAAGGCGCGAGCGCCCTCCAGCCCAATGTGTTGTTGCCACAATAATTTGATTTATCGCTAACACTTCCCATCAATCGATGCAGGCGGCCCTAATGGGCCGCCTGTTTTTTACACCCTGTAAGAAAGAGCGCCGTTTCCCTGTAAGCCGGATTCTGTCCCAAGTGCCTCGCGGCACTCATCGACGGTCATTTCTCTTCCTACTTGCGTAGGACCTCACTTGCGTGAGGTGCGACTATTACCCGGAGATCTTGAGCGGGTCGCTCTCCCCTGTTCTGTCTTGCACCACGTGGGGTTTGCCTTGCCACCTCGGTTACCCTTGGAGCGGTGGGCTCTTACCCCACCATTTCAACCTTACCTGATTCCCGCAAGCGGGACCATTGGCGGTGTATTTTCTGCGGCACTTTCCATCAAGGATTTCTCGCGATTTCCCTGTCCTCACTTTTCACGAGGCACGTTACCCTGCGGTGTCCGGACTTTCCTCAACTCGGCTTGCACCCAACTGCGACCGTCCAGGAAACGGCGAGCAGACTCTATGGCCCTGACCGAATTCTGGCGAGGAAAAATTTTCCTTCAGGCAAAAGAGAATCCCCGATCAAGCCCAGAAGGAAGATGCTTGCGTGGATGGGTCATTAGCGTCGCAATAGGTGCTGATCACAAAAATCGCAGTAAGCGCTCCAGTCTTCTCGCGTAACATCGTGCGGGCCTTGGCGTAAAAAGTAGCCGATACGCTCATTGATGAGTTTTCCCGCTGAAGGCATTTCTGCGGAGGAGAGTCCGGCGCTACCAAAAAGTTGATAGACGGGATTGGCGGCACGCGCGGCCAGGAATTCTCCGCGTGGGTCCGCCCATCGGTCTTCCGTAGCACTCGTGATGAGAAGCGGACGGGGAGCACTGAGCGCTAACAGAAAATGTGAATCAAAGTTCATCGTGGACTCATTTTCCGAATATTGTCGAAAATTTCCGCAGAACCAATGTGGAAACGAGTGATTGAGGCGACCAACCGTTTCTCCGAAAATCCGTTTGTTCAAGGCTGCACCTCCGGCGCCGCTGTTCTGCGAAATCACCACCGCAAACCGTTCATCGCAGGCCGCCGCCCATAACGTGGCTTTACCCAGTCGCGAGAAGCCTTGAAGGGCCACGCGTTGGCCATCAAGAGTTGGTTCTTGAACAATCCAGTCCATCGCCACGCTCATGCCCCAGGCCCAGGCGGCGAGGCTGCCCCAAATTGTTTTGTCGCGCGCATTTTCGGTCTCTGGGAAAAGCGCGTGGACGCCGTTTTTCCATCCGTCGTCATAATCCGGATCGATGTCGCCGTAGTATCCGGTGACCACCGCATACCCTCGTTCGATCGCGTATGCCACTGGCCATTTTCCGGCATCGATGCCGCGCGATTCCTCGAGTGCGTGATGTATCTCGGGTTTTTTGAGGTCCCTGTTGTTGACCCAAGAGCGGCAGAGCAAAATGGCGGGGTCTGCCTGCACGGATTGATTGCCCTTGAAATTCAGGCCAAAGATCACGGGAGCCCGCTTGCTGATCGTCGCCGGTCGATAGATCAGGAGGTCGAGCGATGGATCCTCCCTGTCGGAAAAATACAGCCGCACCTGTTGTCGCATCGCCTTGCCATCAAGCGCGGGCGTCGCTGCCTCCATCACGCGGAAACGCAACGCAGGTCGGGCTGGTGCCTTGCCAAACATTTCTTTTTCTAACAAAGAAAAAATTTCCACGCGGCGCTGTTGCTGCCACTGCTTCGCGGAAATGGCGGCATCGCCCTCCTTGATCTCGAACAGCGGCGGCAAGGTATAAGGCGGAACTTTCGTTTCATCATAGTTGAATTCTTCCGAGTATGACATGGAAAAAAACACTGCACCAATCAAGCACCGTTTCATCGAGCCATCATGATCAAAGATCTCGGTGAGTCAAGCCAGCGAATATCCATCTTCTCTTGACAGGAACGAGCGTCCTGACGCGATGAATCCAAGATTTCAAGGCTTGAGCAGTGCCTGCAGCTCCCATGTCGCTTTGTTGCGCGGAGTGGACGGGCCATTGTAGCCTAACAGGCGATATCGTTCGAGAGTGAGTTTTTTCTCCGCGATGGCAGCATCAATGGCGGCTTTGGCTTTGGCAACGTTATCCTTGCTATCCTGGCCCTGCCACGTGTAGCTAAGTACATCAGCTTTTGGCACATCCTTGACCTCCACCGCGCCGCTAGCGCCAGTAGTGCCGACCTTGTCATTCTGATAAAGAAAAGCCATGGAAGCCATTTCGAGATTCTGCTCTTTTTCCATCATGCTCATTTCCACCGGAGATGTCATGGGAATGCTGTTTTTCTGAATGTGAAGAAAAAGCGTCCAGAACGAAGCACCACGACCGCCGGCCTTGGCAAAGGCAGCGCGGTAGGCAGGAAGGGTTTTGCGTGTGACTTGGTCGTAGGGTCCCGGAGTAGGCCAACCCTCGGGTAATGGAGCTTCACTCACGTATGAGGGGGCATTAGATGGAGGGTCCTGAGCTTGAGAGGCACAGGAAACAAAGAAAGAGAGCGCAGTCAATGCCACAATACAATTTTTCATGATCTCCAATCAACCACGTGTCGAAGCATGTGCAAGGGGAATTTGTGAAATATAAGCGTTGCTGATTCTGTAATGCTGACATGTCGTTATCGGACACGCAGAGAGCCGATGAAATCCAGAGGGAATTTTTTTCCCGACTGGGCGGTGCCAGTCAATTATTGCAGTTGGTCGATGCCCTGCATGGGATTCATTACTTCATCAAAGATCATTTGTGCCGTCACATCGCCGTGAGCCAGAAGTTTGCGGAGAGGCTTGGTTTGCGGAATGCGAGCGAAATGATTGGTCATACCAACTACGAATTCTATCCGAAGTTGATCGCCGATCAATTTGCCATCGATGATCATCACATCCTGAATACCGGTGAGCCCCTGCTTAACATCGTCGAGATGCTTCCCTCGGCCTGCGGCGGATTTGATTGGATCACAACGAACAAGATGCCGATTTTTGACGCGAAAGGATGCGTCATCGGTATCATGGGCACCTTGCAATCCCATGGTGATTATTTCCGCCCCTGGGCTCAGGGAGCAGGAGTGGGCAAGGCTGCGGAATACATTCAGGCGCATTTCCGTGAGCCGGTTGATTTGACACACCTCACCAAAGCGGCTGGATTGTCACAGCGCCACTTGAATCGTAAGTTCCACGAAGTTTTCGGTATGTCGGCACAGGATTTTTGGATCAACACACGCATCCAGCGCTCATGTGATGAGCTCACGGGAACATCCAAAAATATCGCGGAAATTGCCCAGGAGTTTGGATTTTGTGATCAGAGCGCTTTTTCCCGACAATTCCGCCAGCGCACCGGGCTTTCTCCGTTGGAATATCGCCGTCGCTACGCGCCACCCCGCCATGGCTGAATCATCCCGAAAATTGGCAAATGGCGGCATGGCAGAGACGAGAATTTATGTTAGTGTAGGACAGTGCCTGCAACCCTATCGCCATGCTGATGCCATTCTTTCCATCCTATTCCTGTGTTCGGGTCATTTCCGCCACGCTGCTTTGCTGTGGCGTGTCATTGGCTGGCGCGCAATCCACTGAGGACATCGCGTTTTTTCGCGATCGCGTGAAACCAGTGCTGGAAGAGCATTGCATCGGATGCCACGGAGGTAGCGATGGAAAGGGCGGCTATAAGATCAAAGGTGGTTTGCAATTGATCAGTCGCAAAGGCCTGCTCAAGGGTGGAGAACATGGTCCGGCCTATGATGAAAAAAATCCTCCACGCAGTTTGTTGCTCGAAGTGATTTCCTATCGCAACGATGAGATGCAAATGCCGCCAAAGAATAAGCTCGCGGATGAGCACATCGCCGTCATCACCGAGTGGGTCAAGCGCGGAGCACCATGGACTCCGGAAGATGCGGAATTGCTGCGCGAGGTGAGGGAGCCGATGTCTGACATTACCACGGTCAACGAGAAGACCAGGGCGTTCTGGTCATACAAGTCGATGGTGCGACCCAGCTTGCCGGAAGTCGCGGGTTTTTCCCATCCTGTCGATCGCCTGTTAGAAATGCAGCGTCGGGAACACGGCCTTATCGCCAATCCCCCGGCCGGCAAAGCGGAATTACTGCGGCGTGCAGCCATGGATCTCACCGGTCTTGCCCCCACTCTCGCACAGATCAGGGCATTTGAGAATGATGCAAGTCCTGATGCATGGAGCAAGCAGATCGATCGCCTGCTCGCCTCACCCCAGTATGGCGAAAAATGGGGGCGACATTGGTTGGATCTCGTTCGCTATTCGGAATCGCAGGGATTCGAGCGCGATACCAACAAATCCCTGGTATGGCGCTACCGCGATTATGTGATCGATGCGTTCAACCAGGACAAACCATACGATCGATTCTTGATGGAGCAACTTGCCGGTGATGAAATCGCCGAGCCCACGCGTGATTCGCTGATCGCCACCGGTTATCACCGCCTGATGCAATGGGACGATGAACCCGCGGATCGTCTCCAGCATATGTATGATATCATCGATGACAATGTGCGCATCACCACTGAGACCATGTTGGGCATGACCGTGGGCTGCGCCCGCTGTCACGATCACAAGGGTGATCCCATTCCGCAAAAAGATTATTACCAACTTGCCGCGTTTTTCCGAAACATCAGTCCCATGGGAAATGGCGAAGCCAATCTTCGACCCGTCCCCGCCCGCGAGGCGCAAGGACCGGAGCAAATGAAAAAGTGGAGAGAGGAGAAATCCCGACTCGCCGAACAAATTACCCGGATGGAGCAGGAGTATCGCAAGCGTACCGATGCCGCGGGTATCACGGGCCCCACCGCCGATGTTTCGTTGATCTCCGATGCGCGCGCGCGTCCCTGGAAATGGCATTACACTTTTGACCAACCTGCAGATGATTGGAAGACGGTCGGCTTCCGCGCGGAGATGCAAAAGTGGAAGGAAGGGCTCGCCGGCTTCGGCACCGAGGTACCGGGTGCCAAGGCGAAGACACCATGGAATGGCAAGGACATCTGGCTGCAAACGACATTTTTGTTAGAGTCGATTCCCACATCGCTGGTGATGTCACTCTATCACGATGAAGACATCGAAATCTACTGCAACAGTCAATTGGTTCATCGCAAGAAGAAATACCTTGTGGAATATGCTTCGATCGAGGTGACGGATGCCTTCATCGCCGCTCTGCAAACGGGTCGCAATGTGATTGCCGTGCACGTAAAACAAACCGGCGGTGGGCAGTATTTTGACATGGGATTGCAAATCAAGGGGCGTTCTCTGCGGCGGGAAATGCTGGCGCAGGAAAATCCTCATATGACCAAGGTACAGCGCGAGGATTACCGCGTTTTGTTAGATCGACTCACCGTGATCGATGCTCAGTTGGATCAGCCGCAAGAGCAGGCACTGACCGTGGCCGAGATGGGCTCGCAACCGCCACCCACGTTCATTCATTTGCGCGGTAGTGCTCATGCCGAGGCCGACGAAGTGCAGCCGGCCTTTCCGGCGATTTTCGGCGGCGAGCTTGCGAAAATCCAGCCACCGTCTTCCGGACAGAGTTCGGGGCGCAGACTTGCCTTGGCGCAGTGGATTACCCGCCCCGACAATCCGCGCACAGCGCGCGTGATGATGAATCGGTTGTGGCAACATCATTTTGGTCGTGGTTTGTCTTCTACCCCGAACGACTTCGGTTTTTTGGGAACCGCAGCCACGCATCCCCAATTACTGGATTGGCTGGCTACAGAATTTGTCGCCCAAAAATGGAGCGTCAAGACAATGCACAAGTTGATCATGACATCCGCGGCCTATCAGATGTCGAACCGTCGCCATGAAACCAATCTGGCAAAAGATCCCGCCAACGAGCAATGGTGGCGTTTTGCGCCGCGCCGTCTCACATCCGAGGAATTGCGCGACAACATTCTCGCGGTGACCGGTGAACTCAATTTGCAGATGGGCGGACCGAGCATTTACATTCCCATTCCCGAAGAAGTGCTAGCCACCTCTTCGACAAAAGGCAGCAAATGGGGCAAGAGCGCAACGGATCAGGTGAACCGCCGCACGGTATATGCCGTGAGCAAACGCTCGCTTTCCGTGCCATTTCTCTCCGAGCATGATCAAGCAGACACCGACAATCCATGTCCGGTGCGGTTTGCAACTATCGTGCCCACACAGGCCTTGGGTATGATTCACAGTGATTTCATTCACGAAAAAGCCCAGGCATTTTCCCAACGCTTGCGTCGTGAGGCAGGCGAGGAAAAGGCGGCACAGGTTCGTCTCGCCTATCAACTGGCCGTGCAACGCGATCCATCCGTGGCAGAAGTCGAGCGTGCCGTTGAATTCCTCACCTTGCTCGAACAACAGGAAAAACTCGCGGCCGATGTGGCCTTGCAGCGATTCTGCCTTGCCGTTTTCAGTTTCAACGAATTCATTTTCATCGATTAACCCCAACCCAACAAAGCCATGATCCACATTCCCAATTTCTGCGGTCAAGTGCGTCGCCGCGAGTTCATCCATCAACTCGGCGGTGGATTTACTTCCCTCGCTCTCACCGGCTTGTTAGGCCAAAGCGGTTTTTTTTCACAAGCACAAGGTGCCGAAACGATGGCGAATCCGCTGGCCCCTCGCGCGCCACAACTTCCCGCCAAGGCGAAGTCGGTGATTTTCCTTTTCATGTATGGTGGGCCGAGCCACATGGACACTTTCGATTACAAACCCAAGCTCTATCCCCTTGACGGCAAAACCATACCGATCAAGACCTTTGGTCGTGGGGGGAAAAAAAATGCCGGCAGGGTCGTCGGTCCCAAGTGGAAATTCAAGCAGTATGGAGAGTGCGGCAAATATGTTTCCGATCTCTTTCCGCGCACAGCGCAGTGCGTCGATGACATCGCGTTCATCCACTCGATGACAGCGGATTCCCCCATTCACGGTTCCGCAATGTTGATGATGAACAGCGGATCACTGCTCAGTGGCAAGCCTTCTCTGGGCTCCTGGCTCAACTATGGGCTTGGCTCCGTGAACGAGAATCTGCCGGGTTATGTGGTCATGCTCGACAAAACGGGTGGTCCGATTTCCGGGGCGAAAAACTGGTCCTCTGGTTACATGCCGGCCTCTTACCAAGGGGTGGTCTTCCGCTCACAGGGCGATCCGATTCTCAATCTCGCCGACAAACACGGCATGAACCGCGTGCAGCAGAGATCGCTGTTAGACTATCTCGGCGATGTCAATCAAGGTCACTTGAAGGGTCGTGAGGATCACAGCGATCTGGCATCGCGCATTGCCAGTTACGAACTGGCCTTCCGCATGCAAACGACCGCTCCTGAAGCGATTGATGTGGAGAGCGAACCGGAACACATCAAGCGGCTCTACGGCATGGATCAACCACGTACCGAGGATTTCGGCCGCAAGTGTCTGCTAGCACGGCGCTTGGTGGAGCGTGGTGTGCGCTTCATCCAAATCTACTCGGGTGGCGCGCACAATGACGACAACTGGGATGCCCACGGGGATTTGGAAAAAAATCACAACTTCCACGCGGGGAATACCGACAAGGCAATCGCCGGCTTGCTGAAGGATTTAAAACAGCGCGGTTTGTTGGATGAAACCTTGGTCGTCTGGGGTGGTGAGTTCGGTCGACAACCGACCGCCGAATATGCCGCTGGCACCGGACGTGATCACAACTCCTATGGCTTCACGATGTGGATGGCTGGCGGTGGCATCAAGGGCGGCGTAAGTTATGGAGAAACCGATGAGCTCGGCTCACAAGCTGTGGTCAATCGTTGCCAAGTGAAACACCTGCACGCCACGATCCTCCAACAGATGGGCGTCGATCCGAACAAACTGAGTTTTTTCTACAACGGACTCGATCAGAAATTGGTCGGCGTAGAGGAAATCGAGCCGATCCGTGAGATCATCGCGTAAATGTTAGGGAGAGGAAGTTGCCCTTCCTCTCCTCTTTATCACTTGTTGTAGCCCTTGTGATTCATGAATTCCCAGATCCGCTCCATCCAAGTGTAACTGCCCGTCTCGGGTGACGCGTTTCTCTGAAAACAATGATTGCGCGTAGCGAGCGTATGGAGATCGGATTGGAGACCCATACGGCGAAGCTGCTCCCAGCATTTGACCGAATTCATCGCGGCCCAGGTATCGGCATCGCCATGGATAAAGAGCATCGGACACGTAGCCAGATCAAAAGCAAATTCGGGAGCCAGTCGTGCATCATCCTCGTTGCCACCTTTGGCATTTCCAGATTCGATACCATCGGTGAGCGCGTAGGCCGGATAGATAGCGACGGCCCACTGTACGCTGCAGGAAATCTGATCGATGGCATCGATCGGCGCATAGGAGCAGGATGTTGAACTGGTGGCACCCATCAGGGCCAGATGACCGCCCGCGGAGGATCCCATGATGCCAATGCGTTCGGGATCGAGACCTTTCGCCGCGGCTTCGCTGCGCACGAGACGAATGCAACGCTGTAAATCCTGCCATGCGGTTGTGTGTTTGGCCAAACCACCTTTTGGGCGGGGTGTGCGGTATTTCATAGTAACAACCGCCATGCCTTTTTCGTTCAAATAGCGCCGCACTGGTGCGACTTCAAAATCATCAGGATTATTACCATGATAAGCTCCGCCAGAAAAGATGATCTGAATTGCCTTGGTCTTGCGTTCCTTCGGCAGATGCCATTCCAGATAAGGCTGCACTTGTTTTTCTTGGACATCGGGCATCTTTCCTTCCGGCCAGAGCGGTGCCTTGCGGTAATCTCCGCGGGCATGATCACTCGCGTAGCGTTTCATTAGTGCCATTTCTTCGCCGAGGCGGCCATCGTAATTCATCTGGCGGAGAAATTCCGTGACACGATCGAGCCAGTGGTCGTATGCGGCACCTTTTTCACCTTTTGCCGGATCGCCCATGAAACCGTGGGGACGATCGGCGAAGAGATGGAGCTCGGCAGGGATTTTCATGCGGCGGAGCTGGCGATAAATCTGCGTCGAGCCAAGCGGCGAATAGGCGTCCTTCCCACCGTGAAAGAGTGCCATCGGACAAGTTTTGGCATCAAATTGGAATGCTTGCGAGAGTTTCACATCCGGCGCATCACCCTCTCGGGTGTTCGGTCCGGTGAGCCCATCGGTGAGAGCGTAAGCGGTGTAAATCGGCACCGCCCAGTTGATGTGGCAGGGCTGCTTGTCAAGCTCATCGATCGCTGCGTAAGCAGGTGTGAGCGAACTGGTTGCAAGCAGCACCGTGAGATGCGATCCCGCGGAAAAACCGAGTGCGCCGATTTTTTCCGGATCATACCCGCGCTTTGAGGCCTCGTTACGAATGAGTCGAACGGCGCGCTGCCCATCCTCCCACGCGCTCTGATAAATCGGAAGATTTTGAGGTCGTGGAGTGCGGTAGGTGAGATTGACGCAGACATAACCAAGCTCCGTGAGTTTTTTCGCGACCCGATCAATCCAGACGCCATCCACACACTGCGCATATCCGCCGCCGGAAATGAGCAGCATGCAGGCGCCGTTTTTCTTCACGGGGGCCTCATACCAATCAAGATACGGCATGATGTGCTCCGTGGCTTTGAACCCCGGAGCTTTCATCTCCGTGCTGGTCGCCGCGATTTGTTGTGGCTGAACATTCGGAATCTTTCCCTGCGGCCAAATCGAGAGACGATCTGCGGCGGAAATTTGCAAAGCCAGCAACAACCAAGAAACAAGAGCGAGGATTTTTTTCATACGAGGGACGACCCTTGCGCTTGGCAAGGGTCTCGCATATGTTGTAAGACAGATGACCTTCGGCGCAAGCCGAATTGCATGATCGCTCTGAGGTTTGCCCTGAAATTCTGTGTCGGCGTATCCGGAAAATCTTTGCATGACAGAATGCCCGATCGGCAGAAGTTGGAATTTTTTCTAAAGAATACCGTGAGCAAAATCGCACGACGATCCTGCAAGACCATCAGTCTGGCCATCATGTTTTTTCAGCCCATGTATGCTGAAAAAGTTCTTCTCATTGCCGGCGATGGGACTGCGCCCTTCCGGACACCTCAGGAGGCTCTGTCCCACCTTGATCCATCAGGGACGGAGCCCATTGTGATGAAATTGGCTGCCGGCGTTTACCAGGGACCACTGGTGATTGGTGAACGCAAACACCCTCTCCATGTGATGGGAGAATCTCCAGAATCCACAATCATCTCATGGGATCGGAACGTCAATGATCCGCGTCCGGATGGCTCCGATCATTTTAATCCCGGGGTGAAAATTTTGTGCAATGACTTTCATGCGAGTGGTATCACATTTCGCAATACTTCCGGCGACCACGGGCAAGCCCTGGCATTACGATCGGACGCTGACCGCGTAAAATTCCGAAATTGCCGCTTCGAAGGCTGGCAAGATACCTTGATGGTCAACAAAGGACGTCATGATTTTGTTGACTGTTACATCGAGGGCAGAGTCGATTTCATCTACGGAGATGCCACGGCATTTTTCGACCGATGCCATATTCACAGCAAAAATGGAGGATACATCACCGCTGCCAGCACTCCTGCACAACAAGAATACGGATTCATTTTCAAAAATTGCCGACTCACAGGTGATTCGATTGCTTGGAAAAATCCTGATGCTACCAAGCAAACCAAGGCCAGAGATTTTCCCAACGCTTATTTCGGCCGGCCTTGGAGACCAGACGCCAGTGTTGGTTTTCTGTTTTGCCAGACAGGCTCTCACATCATGCCTGAAGGATGGCACAATTGGAATAAACCTGATTCAGAAAAAACCGCGCGCTACTATGAATATCGTAGTCCATCACAATCCAAACAGAAAATGGCCCGTGTATCATGGTCGAAACAACTGAGTGTCGATGAAGCTCTGAAAATCACTCCCCGCTCCGTGTTGGGAGGAGTTGATCAATGGAACCCGCGTGCTGATATGACAACGATTGTCATCGTCGGTGACTCGACGGTCTGTGATTATCCAGAAGCGCATGCGTGCCGTGGCTGGGGGCAGTTTCTTCCGCCCGCCCTGAAGCAGAGTTGCCGCATCATCAATACCGCCAGGACAGGCCGAAGCACGAAAACATTCATCCAGCAACACCTATGGCATGAGGCTTTGGCCCTTCATCCGGATGTGGTCATGATACAATTTGGGCATAATGATTCGCATGCTGCTGAGCGACCTGAATCCACCAATCCCGGCACCGAATTCCCGCAGCATCTGCGGCGCTTCATCACCGACTGCCGCGCATTCCATGCGCAACCGATCCTCGTGACTCCGGTGGCAAGGCGCACATTCCGCGATGGAAAACTCATTGACATCTTGCGCCCCTACGCTGAGGCCATGCTACGAGTGGGCAGGGAGCATCAAGTTCCTGTGATTGATCTTCATCGCAGCAGTAGTGAATTACTTTTACGATTGGGGGAAGAGGGATCAAAAAGTCATGCCAATGCGGTGGATGACCGCACACATTTCAACGAGACCGGGGCAAAGGCCATGCTACAACTTTTGCTTCAGGATTTGCCCAAAGCCTACCCCGCTTCGGCAGAATGGTTTCGTTGAGTCGCTTTGGACTGCTGCGAGTATCGCAGCTTTGGTTTGCGGGGAGACGTGGGGAAAAGAATGCGTGATCTTTACAGAAACACCCGGAGCCATCGCAAAGCGGTGATGCTCACCACAGTCCAAAGCCTTCGGCAAATTCCGCGGGATGCAGTTTTGCCAAATTTTCTGAGTAAATTCGTGTTTTGAACCGTATATTCCATGATGATCTCCGATCCCCAAATCTGGCTACAAGAAGTCTTACGTGAGTTTTCCTGCCAAACGGGAACGATTCACCGCACGACAACTGATGGCACGCATTTAACGCTTGTAACCCAGATTGGTGTGCCTGATTCGTTACTCGATAAAATTACACTCATCCCCTTTGGCAAGGGAATAGCCGGAGCCGCCGCCGAACGCCGCGCTCCCGTCGAGCTATGCAATCTTCAACAAGATCTTGGTGATGTCGCTAGACCTGATGCCCGCCAAACGAAGGTCTCTGGTTCACTTGCCGTTCCTGTTTTTTCGCGCGATGGTCAGAAAGTGCTGGGCGTATTGGGGATCGGCATGCTGTCACCGCACGACTTCAGTTGCGAGGAACAACAGGCATTGCTACAAAAAACTTCGGCATTACAAGAAGAATTCGAGTGCTGATAGTTGACCCCGTCCTCAGACTTTGGTAGCCTAGTCGATATGAAAGCAGAAGATGCAGCAAAAAAAGTCCTCGATACCATGCTCGGTCACCTGGGTTTTTCTGCCACCATTGAGTTAGAGTATGACGCAGAGGGCCCATGTCTGCAAATCTCCACCGCGCAACCAGAACTGCTCATTGGCGATGAAGGCGACCGCCTCGATGATTTGCAGTATTTGGTCAACCGCCTGCTGCGAAAACATTACGAAGAAGCACCTCGTATCAAGGTGGACTGTGCACACTTCCGCAGAATTCAGGAAGACAAACTCCGCAACGAGGTCCAGCAATTGGCGGAAAAAGTGAAAGGCAGTGGCAAGCCGTTCCAAATGCGACCGCTGAATGCCTACTACCGTCGCCTCGTCTATCAAGCCGTGCTCGATGATCCACAAATTGAGGCGCATTCACCTGAGGGCACCAACCGCCTCAAACGCATTACCCTCACTCTTAAACCACAAACAACATCATGAAAAAGTGGATTTTCAGCAATAGCACGATGGACCCCATGGCTTCAGCGGGCTTGTTGTCTCTGCGGCTCGGCATCGGAATCATGATGGTGAGTCTTCATGGATGGCAGAAATACCAAGGATTTTCGACCTTAAAGGAATCTTTTCCGATACCCCAAATCAGTCTTCTGAGTTCCTGGATGAACCACACGACCAGTTTGGCTTGCACGATTTTCGCTGAAGTGATTTGCGCCGTGTTACTGGTCATTGGTATGGCCACACGCCCGGCGGCTGCCGTTTTGGCGTTTACGATGGGCATCGCCGCATTTGTCATCTTGGCCAGCAAAGATGCCGCGGGTAAGGAACTGGCCCTGCTCTACCTTACCGGAGCTGTCGCATTATTTTTTACGGGAGCAGGCTCATATTCTTTTGATGCCCGCTTTTCCATCGGGAAAAAACGCATGTTCCGCTGATGCCTTGTGGCATTTCCATGCCGACATCGATGATTCTTTTTTCTTAATTGCATGCAAACGCAGCGCCTTGTGCTTCCCGCTGATCTGAACCAGTATGGCTACCTTTTCGGTGGTCGTTTGTTGGCTTGGATCGATGAAGCTTCATGGATCGCCGCGAGCCTGGAATTCCCTCAGTGCCGCTTTGTCACCGTTGCCATGCGTGAGGTTTGTTTCCGCCACAGCGTGCGCGAGGGCACCATTCTCGCCATCGAATCGACCCTGCTCCGGCGCGGAAATAGCAGTGTAACTTATGTGGTGCAGGTGCGCGATACCCGTTCTCCCCTCGACGAACCTTTATTTGTCACGGACATCACCTTTGTGAACGTTGACGAACAAGGTGTAAAACAAATGATTTCCTGAGTGAGGATTTCCAACGTGCATTCCGTTGATCTCTCGATCGTTGCGCGAACGATGAAAAGAACGGCGTGATCTCTCGTATAAAATCCAGCAATCTCATGCTGATGTCCGTGTCGATTTTTCCCGTAACTCATGTCATCAGAAAATCAGGATTCATCGCCCGATTTTTTTCTGTGGCGATGGTCATGGGAACATCATTCTCATCTTCTGTTGATGCTGCGGAGCATTGGGCGTATAGCGCGCCGGTGAGAAGTTCGGATCGATCCTCTGACCCGCATCCCGTGGATGCTCTTTTGGAAAAAAAATGGAGGGAATCCGGCATTCTAGCAGGAGAAATGGCCGCGCCACGGCAATGGGTGGAACGTGCGGCTCATACGCTCACAGGATTGCCGCCAACGCTGGAGCAAATCCAACGGATCGAAAAAAGTCCAACGGAGGAGACATGGAGAAATCTTCTGGAGGAAATGCTCGCTTCTCCGGCATACGGTGAACGCTGGGCACGGCATTGGATGGATGTGGCACGATATGCGGACACACAAGGTTACAATTTTGACCGCGATAACCGTTATCCCTTCGCCTACACTTATCGGGATTGGTTGATCCGCGCTTTTCAAAACGATCTGCCCTATGATCAATTCATCCTGCAGCAACTGGCTGCCGATCATCTAGGACTTGGCCCCGATCACCCTGATCTCGCCGCACTGGGATTTCTCACCGTAGGCCCTAAACTCCTGCGCGAGGCTGATACGATCGATGACAAAGTGGATGTCATCACGCGCGGTTTTTTATCCAGCACCGTCGCCTGTGCACGCTGTCACAAGCACAAGAGTGATCCGATCCAGATGGAAGATTACTATTCCATTTATTCGATCATCGAGCATACCAGAGAGCCAGCGGAACTGCCGGTCATCGGCAAAGCATCGAACGAAAACGCACATCAGGATTTCCTCGCCAAAGTTGCCGCATTTGATCAACAAGACCGCAACGCCTTGCAGGGCATCTTCGATCAACTGCATGCCCCAGCATCCATGGCGGTCTATTTGGAAGCCGCATGGTTGGCAGGCACAGAAAACTGGACGATGGAAAAAGCGATCAGCGAATCGTTCAAGCGCGGTGACCTGCGCCCCAAAGCCGTGATGCAATGGCGCAAGTTTTTTCAACAAAAATCACACCAAAAAAACCCCGAACCTGCGCTCGCTCCATGGTTGGCAGAAATGAACGCCGCAGGTGACGCAGCGGCGAGACAAGCAATTTGCCGTCGGTGGGCCGATGCATGGGCGAAAGCAGGGCCCGACTCTCCGCTCACTCCACTCGCCCGAGATCCGCAATGCCCGCTATCATATGACATCGAAAAAGTGGATGAGTTCATGCATCGAGAAGATCTGAGCGAAAAGGCGAAAAGGCTCGGGGAACGGAAAAAACTCCAAGGCACACATCCGGGATCACCACCACGCGCAATGAGCTTGGTGGATCTGCCCAAAATCGGCAAACCCCGCATCTTCAAACGCGGCAGCCCCGATGACCCGGGCCCCGTGTTTGAGCGCGAGTGGCTGAGTTTCCTGGGTGGGGGGAAATTTCCTGATCATGAAGCGCCGCGGTTGTGGTTGGCAAAAAAAATCACAGAGCCACAAAACCCGCTCACGGCCCGCATAATGGTCAATCGCGTTTGGGGTTGGCATTTCGGCACGCCGCTCGCCGATCCCAGCGACTTCGGTCCACAGGAATCATCGCCGCCCTTGTTGGCTTTGTTAGACGAGTTGGCACTGCGTTTTCAAGAAAAGGATTGGTCGCTCAAGGAGCTGCATCGCCTCATTCTCACCTCCCGTGCCTACCGCCTTACCGCGCTGAGTCGTGCGGAAAATGACCGCATCGATGAAGCGAACACGTTGTTTTGGCGATGGAATCGTCGACGCTCGGATTTCGAGTCCATGCGCGATCGTTTGCTCTTTACCGCAGGCTCCCTGCAAGTTCCATCCCAAGGTGGACAGCCCACGGCACTTCATGAGGAAGCCGCCGATTCACGCCGCAGCATCTATGGGTTCATCGATCGCTACGCCCTGCCCACGACCATGATTTCCTTCGATATGCCGCATCCTGATCACCATGCGCCGAAGCGAGCCGAGACCACCGTTCCACAGCAAGCGCTGTGGTTTCTCAATGACCCCCTAGTGCTGAGACAATCCACACGTCTGGCAAAGCATCCGGAATTTCAGTCCATACAAAGTCCCCAGGAACGCGTCGACTGGCTTTACAAACGAATCTACCAGCGCCTGCCGAAAGATCAGGAAAAACAGAGAATCGTCGATTGGGTCGCTGCCGCACAGCCCACCGATTACCAACCGCGCCTTTCCGGAACCTGGCAGGCGCTTTATGCTCCGGATCAGGGAAAAGACACCTCACACGCAAAAACATTCCCGATGTTTCGCGATGGAGCTTGGAAGACAGGCCAGGACCTTGCGCACGCACCCGTGCCCTTCCTCCACGCGGGACCCAAGGGCGGCCACGTGGGCCACCAGCATCTGCTGATTTTACGCTGGATTGCCGGAGGATCGGGCGAGGTGCGTCTGCGCGGCCATCTCCGACGAACCCAAGAAGGAGGAAAAGATCTGGCATGGTTCCTTACCTCCCCGGTCGCCATGCCAGAACAGAGCGGTAATCTTCCCTGTAACGGACAGTCCAATATCGCATCCAATTGGATTCCCGTAAAACCCGGCGACACCCTCGACTTTGTCTTACACGCCCCGCAAGGAGCGAACTTCGGTGGTGTGGCATGGAATCTGGCAGTGGAAGGAAAGGAGGATAAAGGCGGAATAGTCCGGCAAATTTCTGATTGGGAAAAAGATTTCCCCAAACCCAACGGCTCGATTCCCGCGGCCACGATCGCTGATCCATGGGCTGATGTGATTCAACTGTTGTGGTCGTCTAACGAATTTCATTTCATCGAATAAAGTCCATGCACCATCGATTCACAGCGAATGATTTTGTCCTCGATCGCCGCGACTTTCTCCGCCGATGCGGCATGGGTTTTGGCAGCCTCGCGCTGACGGGATTGCTGGAGCAGGCCCACGGCGCATCAGTTATGACGCCAGCACCCCATTTCGCGCCAAAGGCAAAACGCGTCGTCCACTTGTTCATGAATGGTGGTCCCTCGCAGGTCGACACCTTTGATCCCAAACCACAGCTTCAGGCCCGTCATGGCCAGGTGATTCCGTTAGAAGGATTGAAGACCGAGCGTCCTACCGGCTCCGCCTTGCGCTCACCCTTTTCCTTCGCGCAATATGGTGAATGCGGACTATCGGTGAGCGAACTTTTCCGCCACACCGCCCAGCATGCCGATGACTTGTGCGTGATCCGATCGATGACCGCCGATGTGCCGAACCATGAGCCATCGCTGATGCTGATGAATTGTGGCGAAGGGCGCTTGCCGCGGCCATCGATGGGATCATGGGTCACCTACGGTCTTGGCAGTGAGAACGAAAATTTACCCGCATACGTCTCACTTTGTCCCGGCGGCATGCCGATCAAACGATCGGAAAACTGGCGCTCGGCGTTTTTGCCCGGAAAATTCCAAGCTACCTATCTCGATACATCGATTCAGGAAGTGAATCAGATGATCGAAAACTTGCACAACTCCGAGGCCCGCGATTCGCGGCAGGCGGCGCAATTGAAACTGCTGCGCCAGCTCAATGAAGATCACCTGCGCTGCCACCAATATGATCCGCAACTGGAGTCCCGCATTCGCAGTTTCGAGCTCGCCTATCGGATGCAAAGCGAGGCCTCGGATGCCTTTGACGTGATGAAGGAACCTCAGGCCATTCGCGACCTCTATGGCCCCGGCGATTTTGCCCGGCAATGCCTTATGGCGCGCCGCTTACTCGAACGCGGTGTTCGTTTCATCCAACTCTGGCACGGCAAGGGCCAACCGTGGGATTCCCATGACAACATCGAAGACCATCGACGCCTTGCGCTCGAGTGCGATCAGGCCATTGGCGCTTTTCTCACCGACTTGAAACAGCGTGGTTTGCTCGATGAAACACTGGTCTTGTGGGGGGGCGAATTTGGTCGCACGCCGGTGGTGGAAATGCCGCAGGCTGGAGCAAACAAAGGCATCATGAAAGGCCGCGATCACAATCATTACGGCTTCACCGTATGGATGGCGGGTGGTGGCGTGAAAGGCGGCTATACCCATGGTGCCACCGATGACTTCGGCTTCGCGGCGGTGAAAGACAAAGTCCATGTTCACGACCTCCACGCCACCATGCTGCACTTGTTAGGTCTGAATCACGAAAAACTCACCTACCGCTATTCCGGCCGCGACTTCCGCCCCACGGATGTGCATGGAAACATCGTGCGGCAGATCATCGCGTGATTTGGACTCTCGCAAAATAAAAAACGAGAAAATGAGGGATTTATGGAAGGAGCTGACAAAACAGAACTCAGTCTGGCGAACATACTGAGGCGATCCAAGGAAATTTACCCAGACTGATTTCCGGGCCATGCGACAGAATTTGTCATCAGCAAACTGCAATGGTCGCCTCGATCAAGCAGCGCGCGTCGCTGGAGAATTGTGAAGTAGCCGGCATGCCCAATGTGTGTTATTTTCTCCATCTTACTTTTTTTCTTGTGAAATCCAATACCTTGTCGTAAGGAACACATGTCCCACGGCAGTATTGTTGTGGTCGTTATTTGGGTCTATTCGCTGTTGGCTCATGTAACGTTCATCAAAACAGCGTTTTTTATTACAGTTACGATTATGGATATCTATGTGGGCAATCTGCCCTTCTCCGCCACTGAAGATGAGATCACCGAGCTCTTCAGTCCCTACGGTACGGTGGAACGTGTGAAAATCGTCACCGATCGTGAAACAGGTCGCCCTCGTGGTTTTGCATTTGTTACGATGGGCGAAGTGGCGGGAGCCAATGCAGCAATCGCCGCATTGAATGACCAAGACTACCAAGGCCGCGCCTTGCGCATCAATGCTGCGGAGGCTCGTGAGCCACGCTCAGGTGGTGGCGGTGGTGGCTACAAAGGCGGCGGCGGTGGCGGCTACAAAGGTGGCGGCGGTGGCGGCTACAAAGGTGGTGGCGGCGGCGGCTACAAAGGTGGCGGCGGTGGCGGCTACAAAGGTGGCGATCGTCGCGGCGGTGGCGGCGGCTACGGTGGTGATCGTCGCGGTGGCGGCGGTGGCTACGGCGGCGGTGACTGGGGTTAATCCTTACAACTTGCATTTTTTCACCACACTTCTCCGGAAGTGTGGTTTTTTTATTTCTGCAACGAACCCGTGAAGGTGGATCAGCAAAACTTTTCCAAGACAAGTTTGCCAATCTGCGGTTTTTGTAGCAGAAGAGTCTTGTCACCATGATGGAATTATTGATCGACCCCGCTCGCCGCTCCGGTTGCGAGGACTTGGAGAATTTGGAAAAAGTCATTCAGGCTTCTTCGTTGCGGCAGCGCTCCCCCTTGGATGACATCCTCGACGCCAACGTTGTCGACGAAGAAAAATATCTCCGGGAACTCGCTCATGATATCGGGATGGAATGGCTGGAGAGCATCCCCACTCCCGAACACCCTCTTCCCTTGCGTGAACTTTGCGGTCCACGCATCGCCTTGCGTCACCGACTTCTGCCCATCGCCATCATCGAAGAGGGAGAAAAAAAGCGTCTCAAACTCGCGACCTTCGATCCCTTGAATTTGGTTGCACGTCAGGCAGCCTCGCAGGCTCTTGAAGTCCCCATCGAGTGGTGCATGGCATCGCGACGCCGGATCCATGAATCCCTGCGGCGCCTCTACGGTGTGGGTGCCGATACCTTCGAACAAATCCTCGAAGGCCGCGATCTCGACTACGAGCGTCTCGAAAGTCACGATGAAGCCAACGTGATTGACGACAACGACGATGAAGAAGCCAGTGTGGTGAAATTTGTCAACCAGATCATACGCGAATCGCTGGAACAGCGCGCGACCGATATCCACGTTGAACCACTCAGCACCAATCTGCGCATTCGCTATCGCATCGACGGCAAACTCGTGGAAGTCACCGTTCCGGAAAACATCAAAGCGCTGCAAAGTTCGGTGATCGCGCGTTTGAAAATCATGTCGCGCCTCGACATCGCCGAGCGCCGCATGCCGCAGGACGGTCGTATCAACCTGCAGTTCGAAGGTCAAACCATCGACGTTCGTGTCGCAACCGTCCCCACCGTCGAAGGCGAGAGCGTCTCCCTGCGTTTGCTCAACCAGGAAAAATTCAGCCTCGACAAGCTGGGCATGGAGCCCTTTGTGCGCAAGCGTATTGAGTCCTTGCTGCACCTCTCCAACGGCATCATTCTCATCACCGGTCCCACGGGTTCCGGTAAATCCACAAGCCTCTACAGCTTCCTCACGGAGGTCAACCACCCTGATCGACGTATCGTCACCGTCGAAGACCCCGTCGAAAACAAACTTCCCGGCGTGATGCAGATCGCAGTCAAATCCGAGATCGGCCTCACCTTCGCCACGGCTCTCCGCTCCATTCTCCGTGCCGACCCCAACATCGTGATGATCGGTGAGATTCGTGACTTGGAAACGGCAGAAATTGCCATCCGCGCATCGCTCACGGGTCACTTGGTGTTTTCTACCCTTCACACCAACGATGCCCTCGGCGGACTCAGCCGTCTCATTGACATGGGAGTGGAGCCGTTCCTGGTCGCAGCCGCCGTGCGCGCTTTTCTTGCGCAGCGTCTGGTGCGTCGTCTTTGCCCGCATTGCAAAGTTCCGCGCGAGGTGACGCCTCTGATGCGCGATGAATTTGGCATACCGCACGACATCATCGGTCAGGCCTACAGTCCGCGTGGCTGCGACCGCTGCCGCAATACCGGCTTCTCCGGGCGACTGGCCATTTACGAAGCCGCGCTCATTTCTCCGCAAATTCAGGAAATGGTCACCCACCAAGCACCTGCGGCCGAGATCCGCGCACAGGCCCTCAAGGATGGCTATGTGCCGATGCGAACCTACGGCTGGCATAAGGTCATGCAGGGACTCACCACCATCGAAGAAATCATTGCCGTTACCGCAACCGATATCGGCAGCGATGAGGCCTAACGAAATCGGATCATGGCAGTTTTCACTTACAAAGCACTCAATGGCAAAGGCGCGGTGAGCCAAGGCGAAATCGATGCCGCTGACCGCACGGAGGCGCTGCGTCTGCTTGATCGCAAAGGCCTGCAACCGGTCTCGATCAAAGAAATATCCGCTTCCAGCGCCTCGGCCAAGCCCTCTAACAAAAACGCCGCCAAAACTCCTCCCAAGCCCGCAGCGCGTACGAGCGATGGCGAAAAATCCAAGCCCGCTGAAAAATCCGATGGCCTTCTGAAAATGAAACGCGCAGAGGTGGTGATGTTCACCGAGGAGCTTTCCGACATGTTGGGTGGCGGTCTGCAATTGGAACCCGCGCTACTCGCGATGGAAAACCGCCAGGAGCTCGGCAACCTCAAAGCCATTGCACAGCGTCTACGTCAGGATGTGCGTGACGGCATGAACTTTTCCAATGCCCTGCGCCGCACCAGTGCTGGCTTCGATCAACTCTATTGCAGTCTCGCTGCCGCCGGTGAAGCCTCGGGTGCGCTCGATACGATTCTGCGTCGTCAAGCACACTACCTCAAGACCCTGCAGGAGCTGCAATCCAAGTTCATCCTCGCCCTGATCTATCCTTCGTTCTTGGTGCTCTCATGTATCGGCGTCTCGATCTTGCTGGTCACCACACTCATCCCCCAGTTGACATCACTGATCCAAAGCACTCCTGGCGCGAAAATTCCGCTCGGTGCAGCGATCATGATCGGAGGCTCGGATTTCCTCAAAGAGTGGTGGCATGTGATCACCCTCGTGCTGGTTGCCGCAGCGATCTTTTTCAAAGCATGGAAAGACAATCCCGATAACAAATACGCTTGGGATGGCATCAAGCTGAACATGCCGCTCTTCGGAAAACTGATTTCCAGCCGCTTTTACGTGCAGTTCCTCGAAACCATGGCCAATTTGGTCGGTAACGGCCTGCCACTGCTGCGATCACTTGAACTCGCCCGAGATGCCACGGGCAACCTGGTGATGCGCAAGCAACTCGATCAGGTGATCGCACAAGTCGGCGATGGCCGCTCTTTCACCAAAGCCATGACACGTGCCGGAGCCTTCCCCCCATTGCTCATCGACATGGTGGCCGTGGGCGAACAGACCGGAAAAATCGACATCTCCCTGCGCCGAGCTGCGGAACGCTACGACCGCGAGATGGCCAAGGATATGCAACGCCTGATGGCACTCGTCACTCCCGTGATCCTCGTCATCATGGCTGGACTCATCGGCAGCATGATGTATCTCATCTTCACCTCGATCTTCCAGACCATTTCGGGACTCAGCGGACGATAGAGGTTACTTACGATGCAATGTCTTTTGTATCGTGTCGTCTCGCCACCCGATTGTGCTCGGATGATCTGATGGGGAACACTTTGAACTTTGTTGCCTGATCCCTTCGCATTTGGATGCGGATGATCATTTTCATGCAGCTCAGAGGACCGGAAAACGGCTCCGATCAAACAATCGAATAAAACGACTGCACGGAAAAAGAAGTCTCATTTTTTCACGAGTATATGCAGATCGTTCATTTCTAGCGAAGCGATCTCTGCGATCGTGATTCAGAGTGATTTTTTCAATTCCACAAGACTCTCATAACGCTTTGCGCCGGGAAGTTTCCAAAGTGTTTTGGCTTGATCAAGATGCTTGGCGTAAATGTCACGAGGCAGGCAATTGTGCACCCGGCAGAGTGCCGCACTGCGCCCGACACATACGCCCATCATGCCGATGGTATTCATCACGCGGATTGTCCCGAGGGCGTCGCGATCCACACTGATATTGCGACCTGCCATGAAAAGATTCGGCACATTGCGCGAGTAAAAACAACGATAGGGAATGGGATACCCCACCTTCTTGTCGACGGCATGACGATGAATCGCCTTGGAGATAAAAGGATGCTCGGGATTGCCTTGCACATACTTTTGTTCCGGGATGTGGAGATCGATCGACCATGTTGTCAACACGCAGCCATCGGGATATTCGGTTTTATCCTTTTCAATATTTTTTCCGCTCAAAATCACATCGCCGAGCAGCTGCTGGGTTTCGCGCGTGCCGCCCACGTAGGCGAGCCAGGACATTTCCGCATTCGCATGCTGCTGAGGATCACGCGCGGAGTGGGCTCCATAGTTTTTCATCGCACTGAAAGCGCTATATGCCGAAATCAAATTCCAATCACGGGTGATTTCCAGTTCTTCGATGGGATGGCGATCGAAACCACTTTCCCAGAACCATTCGGCGTGGCCGCGGCGGGGATGCGGGAAATCTTTTTCCGTGAGAGAAAGCATCCATTTTTGAGGCGGAAAGGCCGCGGGTTTGTCGCGGTTTTCCCACATCCACATATTACTCATGCCCATGCGACCCTTGTCCTCCATGGTGGAATCCGCTTTGGCCCACTGACCGATAAAACCGTGGCCCGTGCAGTCGGCAAATAATGCGCCGGAAATTTTTCGTGTTTTGCCTGTTTCCACTTCTAACACATTTACCGCACTGATCGAACCATTTTTCATATCCAGCCCATAGGCATGATGTCCCAGAAACAAGCTGATATTTTTTTCCGCGCGCACGATTTTTTCTTTTTTCTCGTCTTCGAATTGTTCGGCGGGTGCGGGTGAGGCTTTGGCACTGTCCTGAAACTCATTGACGATGTCTGCCAACGCATATTCGCTGGGGGGTGTGTTACCTTGGGCCCATACGCGGATTTCCGAGGAGCCATTGCCTCCCAGTATCTTGCGGTTCTGAATCAGTGCGACCTTGGCGCCCAGACGAGCCGCGGAAATGGCGGCACCCATTCCACCATAGCCACCACCAATCACAACGAGATCATAATTTCCCGCGTTTTCCACCGCGGCAGGAGCACCGGCGATTTTCCAGGATGATCGATCCTCTAACAGGCATTTTTCAGGCGGAGCAAACGAAGCGTCGCTGCTAAAAAGAATGGCATCCACGCGCCCATCAAAACCTGTGAGATCCTTGATCCTCACATCCGCTTGTCCTTTCTTCAAATGCGTCTTACCCGCCTTGACCCATGCCCAATTCGTATTCCCTTGACCCAATACCGCGCCCAGATCCGTCCCGTTCACTGATACGGAAAAAGTTCCAGCACTGTCCGCACGCTTCAGGCGTTTGGTCCAGTCGATCGTGCGCACCCAAACCTGATAGCTCCCATCTCCGGGCACATCGACTTTTGTGGAAGCGTCTGCCACAGGCTTGCCCATGCCATGCGCAATCAGGTAAGGTGAACCCATCGTTTCGATGAACTGAGTGTCCACCATCCATCCGCCTTTTTGTGTAAATTGTTCGGCTTCAATGACGAAGGAATCAGCGAATACCGCAGGAAGCAAAGCAAGAAAAACGGAGGAACATAGCGCAACTTTCATGTCGAAGCCCATACGACTTAACTGCCGCAGATCTTACACAGAAAAGCACATCAGGAAAGACTGGCTTCAGAGAAGCAACATCGACGATCACTCGTAAAGGAATTGCGCGGAAACACTGGCATCGGCCTCGCTGGTGCAACGCACCCAATAGGCTGAAAACGCATCGTCAAATCGATGGTTCAGTTCTTTTCCAGCCTCGACGGCAAATTTCTGGTAGACCACCCAATCGCCCCAGCCGCTGATATCGACTTCTACTATGATCGTAGTATTTACACTGCTGGCCAAGGCCATGGATTTGCGATCGAAACCAGTGATCAGGTAGGGATCAGACACATCACCTTTTTTGACCGTTGTATTTTTCCATGGACCACCTTCGCCGCGTGGTTTACCCAGTTTCCAAACATCATCGATCACACCGGCCCACAATGCCGCCTTACCGTCAGCGGAACGAATGACATGAGGGTTTGAGGCACTGCCGTCGGCAATCCCGCTCATGAGCAACAATCCGCGCCAAGAGCAGAAGTCGTGAATCATGCGATTGTGAGTAGAAACCGGCCGCGCGAGAGCGAAGCCACCGGCATTTTCCGCAGGAAGCTCATAAAACGTTCCACAGAGATTGAGTAAATCGCGTTCCGTGGCAACTTCGCGAACCATGCGTGCATTGCCAAAACGACCACCGTTCGCATAGGCAGCGGCGCCACGCGGAAATCTCCATCGGCGACCTTTATCATCCACGACAAGAGCGGAGGCTTCATCCAGCGTAAACGCCTTACTGGTCATTTTGGCGTGATCACGATGATACTTGGCGGCCTTGGGATCCGCGCCAAGCGTGAGTTTCATATCAGCTCCCATGGTATAGTATCCCGTCTCTTGACCCTTCTCATCCGTAGCCATCATGGCCAAGGTCAGAGAATCATCGTCCAACGCGCGCATGGAGCCACCGCGGGCAGACTTCGTATCCACGGCGGCGACTCCTGCAAACAAAGCCTGATCCGGTTTCTCATGGGGCGACGCGTTACGATAGGTGAAGCAAACGCTGACATTGGAGGCCGCCGCGCGCGGTTTCACACGAATCCATGCGGCCTGATCACTCACAGCAAAAACTTTCGTCGTCAATTTGCCTGCTGCCGCAGTGATGCTGCCCAGTTCCGCCCAGTTGCCATCACCCTTGCGATCGACCTCTAACATCAATTCCAAATCATGGCTCAGCCCGTGTGATACATGCATCACGCGATGCTGATAGCCACTGAATAAATACGCATCCGATGTCTCATCGGCCTTGACTGAATCATTCAACCATACCGCGCCACGGCCCAGAACCGCACCCAGCTGATCAAGGCGCTCATGCTCGACAAACCAGAGGTTCGACTGCGAGCGCGGTGGTGCGATTTCCCCTTTGGCTTTGCGTTTGTTCAGGAACTCCGACTTGGCCGTATCATCACAACCCAGCACCACCTTGCCCTGCCATTCGCAGAAATCACCAATGACTTTTAGATAATTCGAACGCGGTGTGATACCGGCGGATTTCTGAGGGGTGAAATCCTTCGGAAACTTCCAAAACGTTCCGTGCATGGTCATGAGGAAGTCCTTTTCTCCGATGTCACGAATCCGCGGCCACTCGGTATTCCATCCGTGAGCGCCATCATACGAATGCGAGCCTTTCGGCAGACGATACGCATGCCATTTCCCGCCGTGCAAGCACATGAGAATCAAGGAGCGATGATCCCATCCGACAGCCCAGAGAGGTGCATCCGCGGAGTCCGCATGGCCCATGATACCACCGGGCCCAGTGACCTCGGTGAATTGATTGCGGCGCACGATCGTCCATTTGTCCGCCTTGCCATCCCACTCCGCCAGCACACCACTGGGAACACGGGGATTGCTTCGTGCTTCATTCGCATGATCGCCATTGTTGGCATAAACATAACGTCCCTGTGCCGAGTAAAACCCCTTACCGTGATAACCGGGAAGATCAGCTTTCGGTCCGGGCTTCACCTCGGTTGTCTCTTTTTTGTTGGCACCACCCGCCTGCAGCTGTTCGTCGATCCACAAATCCTTCACGGCGAGGGTTTTCACATCCACTTCGTAAATGCCTTCTTCCATCGTGGCGTAGAGAATTTTTCCCGCAGGATCCGTCAGATGACGGGCATTCCCCGTATGGCGGCCATACATCGTCGTGTAGGGAATGGCGCGAACGCCTCCTTTGGAATCAATGATATAAGGTCCGAAAAACAACTGCTGTGACTCCTGATGAATCATGCGGTTCGCCGGTGTTCCACCGATGCTTTCCGGGCGGATCACTTGTTTCAGGTCGGGGCTGATTTCGTAAAGTTGATCGGTAGATCCTTTCGGTTGGTGCGGTGCATAGGTCATCACCCAAAGTTTTCCCGCCCAAGGCACCAAACCGCCAGTGCCGCACTCACCCTCGCGGTTCGACATCACGAGATGCGGGTATACCCCGGAAAAATTCACCTGAGCAAAAACGGATGCCTGCAACAAACTGAAAAACAACAAAGAACGAAACATCGTGTTACCTTACGTGATTCAACAGAGAATTTTGTCATCTGATTCTGTCATATGCGATGAAAGCGTGAGAAGCCGGCATCCATCTAACATAAAATTCATCGAGATACGGCTGGCACTTCGATTTCCCGAGGCACACTCTCCGCTGCAGGCGTTTTCAGCGCATCCTCGATGCCTTTTTCATAGTCAGCGGGAAATTTTTGACGCAAGGACTGCAAACGGATTTTGAGTAGATCACCATCAACCGCTGTGGCAGGTGACGCCGCGGCCTTCTGCAAATAATACACGGCCAATCTTGGTTGTTCGAAAACTTCTTGCTGGCGAACGCCATTGACATAATCACGCATCGCCTGTGATTGTGCCGGGGAGAGAAGTTGACGTGCTGGCTTGAAATACTGTGATACCGCGTGCAGTCGAATCATGGCTTCGTAATTTTTTTGTTCCCGCAATCTCGACATGAGAGATTTCATCCTGGCTTCGTGATCCTCGGAGTTTGGCGAATCTTCTTTTGGAAAAAATCGCCGGACCACCATCCATTCCGCTTCTGCCTCCAGTTGCGTGATTTTATCGACCGCAGGACCAGATGTAGGCATCGATCTCGATGAATCCGCATAATAATAATGGGGACTGGATGCTTGGGTTGGGATCACAAATGCCTCTCCTGATGAAAGATATTGCGCGATCTCCGCACAACGGGCGATCCGGGGCATGAGAGCCGCGATGAGCTGCGCCCCACTCTCTGACGACGCACTGGTTGAGGCCCTCGTGATTTCTGGAAGCAGCGCTGGCAGTTCGGCATATGACTTGATTTCTTGGATCAATGCCTCCGCACT
The DNA here is from genome assembly GCA_049240965.1 of Akkermansiaceae bacterium. GTDB lineage: Bacteria > Verrucomicrobiota > Verrucomicrobiia > Verrucomicrobiales > Akkermansiaceae > UBA956. The sequence continues at coordinate 66,669 of JBMLRP010000003.1, read as the reverse complement.
CACATACAACGCGCGTTTGGTGGGACTGCCATCTTTGGCCTGGACCACAACATGATACCGCTTGAGTTTCTCTAACAATTGATCCTTGCTCAGCAACACGACGCCATCAGAATATTCCTGATACAATTGACTCAAATTAAGTTGATTGTTGCCTCCACTTTTCAGCATGGCAACATTGTATGAGATACTGCGCGTCAGCTGTGACAGACGATCCAATTGGTTGGATACATTCGATGCCGATGCATAGCGGTAAGCCGATGCATAAGAACGCAATCTCTTGATTTCATTTTGTATATCCGCGAGCTGATTCTGGTTTGTATCGTCCAGAACCCTGGCCAACAAGTGCTCAGTGGCACTTTTCAATTCAGTGCTGTCGTAAAACAAACGCAAGGAAATGACATTCCCCTGATCATCTTTCCTGCGGATTTGATACTTGTTCAAACGGCTGGCGAGCTCCGTCGGCTTGATCAGAGTTCCATAGGAAGAATCGCTGCGGGTGAATTCCTCAACACTGAAGTTCGGAATACCACCTTCCCTGCCGCGCTGTAAGCATTCCTGTAACTTATGACCCAAGTTATCCAACCATTGCCATCGCGATGCCAGCATTTCGGATGATGCTGATGCTTGGGCGATTTGATAGTGCTTGTTAACTTTTTGCATCAGTTCATCAAGACGATCCTGATTGGTATCATTGAGCATTTCCTCCAGAGTCTGCTGCCACAAAACCGCAAGCTCCTGGGGAGGCAGCATGCCAATGCTTTTGCGGAGGTTTTGCATGGCTTGCGTGATTTCATCTCTGTTGAGAAACGATGAAACACGCACAGAAAGGCTCTCCATCTGCGTGATTTGGCCAGCGGCGTAGCGCATTTGTTCCGCGACGCGATAGTTGTGAAAACTCAACCAGTAATCCATGAATTGGGATGCGCTGGAAGTATCGGGTGGGCTGGCACTTTCATCACGAAACCCTCCGTGAGCCGTCTTCGACCGGTATTCTTTATACTCCGAGATCAACTTGCGGATTTCTTCTGGATCGGAGGTTTTCATGACACGACGCAGGAGATCACCGGTCGTTTTGGAGATATCCTCGGCCATCTGCTTGCTTTGTTTTTCGAGGAATTCCCCGATTTGCGTGATGCATCCACCAGCAGCGTCCTTGGTTTTCTGCGAAACATGGCTCTGATTCAAATAGCCGCTCAACTGTTGCAAACGGCTCTGGATCGATGCACGCGACGGAGTGTCGCGCCAGACTGGCATCATGGATTTCAAGCGCGAAGCATAGGCTTCCTCCAACTCTTTATTGCTGGCAATCTCGGCTTCTACAATCGTGATCAACTGCTTGTGAAGGGAATCCAAGGTGACTTCTGCCTGCGGGGCCTCTGCTCTGGCGGGAGAAAATGAAAGAGAGCAGCAGATGAGCAAAAATGTGAGGAATTGTTTCATTGTCGTTGGGGACGGAGATGGAGGATTCATGCGCGCACAAACCATGGAATTCGTCGATCCTCACATGACTGTTGGTTTTTGGCAATCTAAAACGGCTCGAATCGCGGTTGCATCCAACGCCGATGCCCGTGAGACGCATCATTCCCGCTTCCCCATAAAAAACGCGAACAAGGTCGGTGCTGTCCGGAAAAATTTGCGGCAGGACCTGTGAATCACAAGCCCTGCCGCTAAATGATGGGAAAAAACCGATAATCACCACGTCGTGCGCACACCCAACACGGCATTGAATCCCGGTTCATTATTCCCGGAACCATGATGACGGAAATCCACATTGCTGATGTTCTCCAAGCCAAGCGTTGCCAAAAGGTGATCGTTAACCTGCCATCCGCTGTAAATCATCGGGACCACGTAAGACGGTGTTCCTCCGGAGGGAAAACGTTGAACGTCCGCAATGTCGGCAGCTGACAAGCGGTCCGCTTTTTCCGCTGCCAGTAAACGGCTCTCGATCCAGTACTTTTGTGAGGGATGAGTCCAACGCAGCGCCATCGATGCGGTAAGCGGAAGCGCACGGCTATATGGCTCCTCCGCGGTCGGTCCTCCGAGGTATCTCACCGTAGTGGTTTCACCTTCTTGCCAGGCAACAAAACCAGAAAGCAACCACTGCTGAGAAACCTGCCAAGCACCTTCGATCTCGAATCCATAGATGTATCCATCGCGGCCATTGCTGGCGATCACATTGCTTGAGCCATTGCTGATAGGAACATCGGTGATGATATCCTGAATGTCCGTGTAGAAAAACGCTGCTTGCAAACTGGTGGTTTTGCCGCTGCGTCGTGTGCCAATCTCATACGTCAGAAAATTTTCCGGATCCAAGTTCACAGCTCCGCCGGCTTCCACTCCCGAACCCGATGTGCGGTTGCCCGACAGGTCCGCTAGATTGGGTGCTCGAAAAGCTTGGGACACCCCGCCATACATAGACCAGTCTTGCGAAAGATCTTGAATTGCGCGCAATGAAAAAACCGTATGATCCCAATTGCGCTCGGCACTGATATCCCGGTTCACGTTGCTGTCCCAACGTTTCCCAAGTTCAGCGTCAGCTCTGGTATAGCGGAGACCCGATTCAACACGCAATTTTTCCGTAGCTTGCCAGTGATATTGACCATGAACTCCGAGAAGCGAGTATGTCGAGTCGTCCGCCACAGAACGCGATGAGGGCAGGTTCACTTGCCCCAATCCACGATCCCGAATCGCAAAGCTATCGACTTCGTCCTGATAGTAATCCAGGCCATAAATCCACTTGCCCGGACCCATCGGTGATTCCAATTCGAGATCAATGCCATAAGTGCTGATGTCGGCTTGTTGCCATTGCTGATAGCGTGTCGAGGTCAGCGCTTCACCAGCCACCATACGTCGGTCCTGAAACTCCAAATCCATGGTATCCTGATACGACATGGTGGCTGACCAACGGGAAACAAGAGCGCCTTGCCGCGGGTTTTCCGAAACAATCTTCAGATAGCCAAGCATGCGGTTCTGATCATAGATGTTCGCCAGCCAGGAGCCGGGAGCCGCCACGTGACCATTGTGATTCCATCCCGGATTGTAAATCGTGCGGTGCCAGCGCCAAACATCATCCTGATCAACCTGCTGAAATGCCGCGATCAACGTGGTATCGGCATTCAACGCGGATTCGAAGCGCAGATCCCAGTCACTTTCCTCGTAGCCGGTATTGCGCATGGTGCCGATGGCTGATGAGTGAATGTCGCCAAAATCTTTTTCCGTGATACCGGCACGCAAGCCCCATTTTCCTCCCTGCCCAATCACTCCTTCCAGCCTGCCGATGTGCGAGTCATCGCCATTGCTACGATATTCATAGTAGGCGGAGCCATGCGTGTAGAATTTGCCTTCGGCCTCTTCACGGAATCCGGTTGTTTTACTGAACGCATTCAAGGTGCCGCCGATCGCATCGGAACCGTAGGGAACGCTGCCTTGGCTTTTGACGAGCTCGAAGTGATCGATGGCATACGCATCAATTGTGTTCCAATATTGAACAGGGCCTCCGCGCCAAGTGGAGTTGTTCAGACGAATGCCATCAAACATCAGCAGGTTGCCGCGACCCGTTTGTCCGCGAATGAATGGCGAGCCATGTCCGTAGGTGGTTTTTTGGGATAGCACACCGGGAGTGAAATTCAACGCATCGGGAATGTTGCGTCGGAAGTTTTGCTGCAGGAAATCCTGACCCATATAAGTACTGGTGTAAGCGGTATCGGATTCCTTGGACTTGCCACGTGTGGCGGTCACCACAATCGGCTCAAGAAAGTCTTGTCCATTGGCACTGCCGGGAATGCAGGATAAGGTGGCGGCAAGCAAAGCCACACGAGTTAATGCAGTTCGCGGATGGGCGCTCTGCTTCAGAAAAGATGAAATCAATCGTAAATTCATGGTTTTGATCAGGACCCAACAGGATCAGTTACTTGAATTGAATCGTTGTTGACTTCGATTCGGTTCAGTAAAAAGTGAAAAAAAGATTCGTTCTTCGAAAAACCTGATGCAGATGTGATGGCGCATGGGACAAAGGCCATGGGCTTCTCGAAAAAATCATCTTTCATGCCCGCAAAGGCCCATCCATCGTAAATCTTCAGTTCATGGCGATTCATGGCGAATTTCCTCCGAGTTTCTGGCTTGGAATTGGGCCGGCACCTGAACACCATCCGGACGCATGAAATGATTGTTTCTCAGCAATACATTACGAGACCAAGTCAGTTGGATTTCAGGACGCATGCGATTTTTGAAGCTGTTGTTCTCCGCAAGAATGTTGCGCGGACCTATCGTACGTGCACCACATTTGTATCCACTGAAAAGAAATGCCATCGCAGGCTGAGGGCCGGGATGATCAAAACCGGTATCTTCTATTGTATTTCCACGAATGATAATTTCCGACGCATATAAGCCGTTAGGCCACTCGGCTTCATTTCGGAATACGACAGCGCGTGAGGAAATACCGACATAATGATTTTTTTCCAACACCCCACCGCGCGATCGAAATACCGTCCCGTAACGTCGAATGTTGGCAAATCGACAGTTGCGTATCATAAAATCACAACAGGATTTTGAGCGGTTCCAAATCTGTGTCGCCTGTTGCATGGGCCCTTCGCAACGTATCCCTTCCGGTAATTCCTCGGCAAAACTAACACGATAAGTTCCTTTCTCCTGAATCACCTTCACTACCTTTGTCTCCAAAAGGATTCGACCTTCCAGAGGATGAAAAAACGATACGTCATTGCCCGGTTCCAAATGGAAGAAATCGGCACGACAAATCGCAGTGCGACGATCTGCAGAAGCGACGACCGCTTTGATCGTAACCGGTCTGGCGTAGAGCGCTACGGCATCATCTCCTATGGAATGGATCTCCAAACCCTCAATCCAAGGTCCGATTTGATGACCACGAATATGAACCCCATCCGCATTTCCGGTCATCCACTCTCCCTCACCCGTTCGCGTTTTGCAGTTCAGCGCACGCATGTCGCTACCTTCCATTGATACGAACTGCATGCCGCCCCAGCCACTGGTTGTGAGTCCCGATAACGTCACTCCATGAGACTCACTCGCGTCAATGAGATGCCGTGAGCCCGAACGGAAATTGAAAGCATAACGATCTCCCACGCGACAGAAATCAAGGGCGCGCGCACTTTGAAACGTCCATGCTCCTGACGTTCCACGCACAATCGGAGCAGCGGCACGCAGAAAATTCGGAGCCCCAGATTTCAATCGTCCATTTTTTCCCGGTTCCAGCAAATACAAAATATCCTGTTTCTGATGATCCGATGCATCAAAGCCGGAAAAACCTTCGTCCACCATCAGAGTCATGAACTTCTGATCGGAATCGATCGAACGAACTGTCCCCTGCACGCGCAGGCAACCCTTGGCAAACGAGCATTCAAAACCCATGATCGCGATGTCCTTGGCATTTTTTGCCAACATCAATCCCTGCTTTCGAGAGGAAAAACGGAGATGCGCTCCGCGTCCATCAATCACCCAATTGGAACGTCCTGATACATCGAAGACATAGCCCTCGAATGGTGGTTCGATGCGATGATCGCCCGGGGGAATCACAATACGTGCCGAAGCCACTTTCTCTCGATCAGCCTGATTCAGCACATTCTTAAAGCCTTCCACCAATCCTTTCTCCACATTCACATGAAAGATACGCTCCGGTTGACAGATGGTGAATGCCGATTCTTCCGTCCAGGCTCCCAGCATACCGCGATGATGTGACCGGACTTGCCAGCGGTAGCGACCTGGATCCAAAGCATGCGCGTGCACATATCTGCTGAGAGCCACACGATCTTCATCCACGATTTTAACCCCATCAGATGTTTCACGCAAAATGCGGATTTCATATTCTACCGGGTATGCCATATCCCGGAATGATTCCGCATGAGGCATCCATTGAAATCCGGGAAAAGGATTGGCTGTAACGACACCCGGCGCGGGTCTCACATCGCCGTGCGCGAAAAAGATGAGATGAACCATCATTGCCAGTCCAGATTCCACCAATTTTTGTAACGATGTGCTCATGCCCCAATCAATCAAAATACCCAATACTAGCCCAGTGCTTTAAAAAATAGATTGCACTAAAAATACTGAACCAAAACACAACGACTTCATCAAGGGCGAATGAGCGGACTTCTTTCAGCGCAAACACAGGTTCATTTCCTGCCACATCGATCACTTTTAGCTCATAGAAAAGCAGAACCAGCGACTCGACTGTGCATGAACGCAGTAAGTTTTACCATGCAGCGATGGCCTTGCCGATGATCGTTCATGCACTTGCCTTACTGCGTCTGTGCATCCTTGCTTGTCAGATGATGGGTTCCATGATACCAGTAATGGCATGTCGCGCGAGACAATCCTAGCCAAAATCAAACAAGCCACGCAGGGCATTTCTGATAAAGCGGAATATCCGGTCTATGAAGTCACGGATTTGCATTCCGCTCCGCGTCTGGCTGGATCGGGTCTATGGGAAATTTTTGACCGAAATTTCCGTGCTGTGAACGGCAAAACGATGCGCTCCTGCGATGAGTTGATTGCTTTTTTGCAAGATACTCAACAAACCAGCGGTTACTGTGACCCACTCCTGTGGGACGCGGTGGGACAATTTCTGCAACAAGCGGGACTCACCGTGGAAACCAGTTATGATCGCACCCAATATGACCGCTATCAATTCGGCATCACCCGCGCCACAGGAGCAATCGCCGAATCTGGAAGTCTGATACTCGATGACAACCAAACCTCGGATCGTCTCGCCGCCTTGTCACCCTGGACTCATGTGGCGGTGTTGATGGAATCATCGATTCATCGCACCATTCCTAAGGCGGTTGCCGCATTGGGTGACGCGCCCAACATCATTTGGGCCACAGGTCCGTCGAAAACGGCAGATGTGGAGGGAATTCTGATCGAAGGAGTCCACGGACCGGGGGAGCAAATTGCACTGTGCATCGGCTAAGCAGGCCTTTCAGGGCAGCGCCACGACTTGTTAACCTTTTTGCTTGCTTAGTGCGGCTTCCAGTTCCGGATTGGGTTGAGCTCCATGGAGCAGGGCCTCCTGGTAGTAGCCCTTGGCCTCCTTGATCCGGCCATCGCGTTGGCAAAGAACAGCAAGATTGTGCAGCGCCTCGGATGATTGAGGATTGATTGCAATCGCTTTTTGATAGGCACTTTCGGCCTCTGGCGCACGCTTCAAGCGCAGCAGGGTGTTGCCGTAAATGGTGTAGCCCGCTGCATCGTTCGGATCGATTTCCAAAGCACGCACCAGTGAAGTTTCTGCCTGAGCCAAGTCGCCCATTTTATAAAGCGCCAGACCTAGCAGACGATGTGACAAAGATTGAGTCTCGTCGTTTTCCACTGCCGAGCGCAATACATCCGAGGCCGCAACAGGGTCGTTGAGGCGCAACTGGACGATCCCCAGTTTGGTCATGGTAGGGACGTGCCCGGGATGAACATCGAGAATCATTTCCAACACCTCTCGTGACGCACTCAGGCGCTGCGAGCCGAACGCACGCACGGCGGCTTTGGTGTAATCATCAATCTGCTGGTGCATCTCGGTCGTCGCAGCAGTCACACGCGCTTTACTGCCGGCATAGGGCGAATAAATCTCTCCATCCACCTTGCGATCTTCGAGGATTTTTTGCTCTTCAGGCGTTAGAGTGATTTCCTGATCCGTGAGCAGAGCAACGGCCTCATCGTAATTTTCATCGCCCGAGGAGGTTTGTTTTTTTGCGGCATCCAGCAGCAACTGTGCCGCCTGTTTCCGTCGCTCTTGAACACGCAATTGACGTTTGATGATGTCACGCAGGGCATCAGCCTCCTCGCTACTGGCGGCGGCTTCCCCTGATGCGAGAGCTTTTTCATTACTCTGCAGTTGCTTTTCGAGGTCGATGATACGCTGCTCTTGCGCGCGCTTTTCTGTCTGCAGCGCGATGATTTTGGTTTTGGTGATTGCCAAATCACGCAGCGCCTCGGCGAGCTGATCGTTTGTTTCGTTGTTATTTTTGCTGATACGTTCCACCCGTTCCTTCGCCTCGCGCAGTTCTTTGGCGAGACTCATATTTTGTTCGATCAGCTGCTGGATTCGGCCACTTTCGCTGAGTTTGAGAAGCGCCGCCATGTGGTCACGCTCACGCAACAAATCATCCCGTTCCGTTCGTAATTCCTGAAAGGCATCCTGGCTTTCCTTCAATTGTTTTTGCAGGGATGCAACGCGTTGATTGGCGGTGACAATTTCCGCATCCTTTTGTTTGATGGTCTGCTCCAATGATTGCAATTGCTGGAGCTGTGCGGCGGTAACCTCATTGGATTTTTTGCGTTCCACTTCCATGTTGCGCTGCAAGTCCGCAGCCTGCTGGCGCACTGCCTGGTAGTCGGCTTGCAGGGTGGCCATCTTCGCCTGGGTCTGCAATTGTTGCTCGCGGCTTTGAGATAGCGCCATGCCCATGGCCTGGCGCTCTTGTTCGAGAGAACGCAGGCGCTCGTTAAGACGGTCCATTTCCGATTGCACCGGCGCGGTGGCTAGTTTCGCACGAAGCGACTCCAGTTCCGTGGTAGTCTGTTTGAGGCGCGCGTTGAGGTCATCGCGCTGCTTTTCCAAATCGCTGGCGCGCGCCGCTTGACGAGATTCTTGATTTGACGGAGAAGCCAATGCAGCTCGGAGTCGTTTGACTTCAGCTTCCAACGCTTTGATTTTCGCATCCTCGATCTCGATAGCGGGCGCGGTGGGAGAAGTCATCGGCGCTACAGGTTTTGTATTACCACCACTTTCGACGATTTCCGCCACGGCGATTTCCTCCTTTTTCTGCTGCGCCTGCGCAAGGGGCTGGACTTTGGTGATCTGATCCTTGGTGAGGCTCAGACGATCCCCCACCATGTCTTTTTTCCACTCAGGGTGGTAGCGATGGATGGTTTCGAAAAACTTCTCCGCGCTCTTGAGTTTGCTCAGAGCATCCGCGTGACGCCCCTGCTTCTGCAAGGTTTCTGCCTCACGGATAAACAGCCAAGCCTGATAATAAACGTCGGCGGGATCGAAGTTTGGTTGTGCCGGTGCCTTGGCAGAAGGCGTCTGCGCCATCGTTGGCATGGTGAGCCCGGCAGTAACCAGAAACATCGTAAGCCAAGCAAAGGCGGAAACGTAACGCATGAACGGAGAATAGCGTGGTTTTTACGGGAGGAAAGAAGGATTTTCAGATCACACACCGTGCGGCGTTCTGTAAAAAGCATTCCATCGATTCACCGATCCATGCTTCATCAAACAGCAGCAGAGGAAGTGGATCATGAATATGAGGACTCCACACGATGAGCGACATCGCGGTATCCGTAGTCCACCTCATAAATCTGCTTGAAGCAATCGAGCGCGGACTCTTTGTCTCCCATTTCTCCGTGGATCAAACCTTTATCGTAGAGCACCTCTTTTTTGGTATTATCCATGCCGTGAAGATCGGCCAGAGCATCACTCAATTGCTTGAGAGAAAGGTCGAACATCGATTTGGCCTTGAAAGTTCTGCCCAATAGCAAGAGAACTTTGGTGCGGATGTGCGGATTGCTCTTGGCTTGTTGCAGGTGGGGAATCGCGGCACTGAAGTCGCCGGCATTGTAGAGTGCGCTGCCGAGTTCGAAGCGCAATTGCGGGTCGGTGGGGTTTTCCTCAACGCGCTGCTTGGCATTGGCGACCATTTCGGCGGCGCGTGCTTTGAGCACTTCGTCGAGTTGCGCACGCAATTCGACGTTATCAGGATCCGCCTCCACTGCTGCCTGCAGAGCGGCCATTTGCTGCGAAATGAATTTATCGGACATCTGCCGGCCCTTGGCCTTTAATGCGGCATCGCCATTACTGAGACTGAAAGCCCAGTCATAAAACGTGGCGGCGTTTTCCCAATCTTCGAGTTGCTCGAAAATATTCGCCAGCTCTTTCGCGTTGCCCAAATGATTCGGATCCTCGTTGTAGCGGGCGATCAAGCGGTCGCGTTTTTCAAACATCTGGTCCTTGGTCATACCGGCGCGTGAAGAAGCCTCGAGTTCTTGAAACTCGCTTTGGTCTTTCATCAAGTCCTTGACGCTGGAGTTTTCCGACCAGTTCTGCCGCTGCATGGAGTGCTGTGCCGCACAATCTTTGGCGCCCTTGACTGCCTTGCCGTCGGTGGGATCGGTTTTCAGAATGTCGTTATACACATCACCAGCAAGATCTGCACGCCCACGCTCCAAATAGAAAATCGCCAATTTGTGCATGCTCTTCGTGTTATCGGGATGGCCCTTGCGCACCGTCTCCAAGGCGAATGCCGCACTGTCGAAGAGCTCCATTTTGGCAAGACAATCGTGAAGCAAGTCGTTCAAACCATCGTTGTATGGATCTTTTTCGAGCTCTTTCTCGATCAGTAACACGGCTGACACCGGGTCTTTCTTCGCAGCACCTTGAAGTTTCATCCCGGGACCGCCAGCGTCTAAACCGAAGATTTTCTGCTTCTTTTTCGGACCACCTGTGAGAATTCCTTGGCACTTGCGCATGAGCTCGCGACCAGCGAGAAATCCCGGGCTATCCTTGAGGATCGCTTGCAAGAGAGTGACAGCGTAAGCATGGTTTTTTACTTCCACCGCAGCCAGAGCCTTGAGCCAGTAGGCGCGTGAGGATTGAGGCAATTCTTTGTCGGTAATTTCAGGCATAGTGATAGGTGTTTTTTGAGGTCAGAAAAAATGTCGCGCGGATTGTGCAAATCCCATCGGCTCTTGGCAAGCCTGTGTCGCAAAAAATCCCATGCCGATGTCAAAAGACATTTTCCACTCGGTTGACACGCGGCACCTCGCCTTCTTGCAAAATAATTTCGATGACATCGAATCGCCAGGGAATGCGCCGCGTTTTGAGCAGTTTGAGCCAGGAATTCGCTCCGCGTTCGATGAGCTCCTGTTTGCTGCGATCCACTGCATCCAGTGGCCTGCCAACGCCTCCAGCACGTCGTGTTTTGACTTCGATGAAAAGCAATAATTTGCCATGGCGGGCGACGATATCCACCTCCCCCCCTTGGGGTGCGCGGTAATTGCGATACAAAATCTTCTCCCCCCGTGCGCGCAACCAGTGGCATGCCACACGTTCGCCAAAAGCTCCCACCTCTTGGGGAGTCCAGGAACTGCCGTCCTTATGATTCAAACGGCAGCGAGAGTTGAGCAACCGGCTGAAACGAGCGACGATGAATGCGACAAGGCCCGTGGAGATGGAGTGCATGAAGGTGCTGCTTTGTACCATATCCGCTGTGGCGATCAAAACCATATTGCGGAAATTCCCTCGCATACTCCTCCATGCGGTGATCCCGACTCACTTTGGCAATGATACTTGCTGCAGCAATCGAGAGCGATTTACCATCGCCCTTGACAATGCCCTCGTGCGATAGGGGGAAATTTTTCACTGGCAATCCATCGATCAGACAATGGTCGATGGCGATTTGATATTTTGCCTCCAGCGCCCGTACTGCCGCGGCCATGCCGTAATGAGTGGCACGGAGGATGTTCAGCTCATCGATGACAGCTGCATCGACCTCTACCTGAGCCCACATGACAGCGGGGTGAGTGATCAAATGATCATAAAGTGCCTCACGTTTTTTTGCCGTGACTTTTTTCGAATCATTCAATCCGTGGAGAGAGAATTTCTCAGGCAATACCACGGCGGCCACCGAAACCGGCCCAGCCAGTGGCCCGCGGCCAGCTTCATCGATCCCGCATACCCGAAAATGGCCTCGCGCCATAGCGGCATGTTCATATGAAAAATCCGGCATGCGTGCAGTCTGCCAATGCCACATCAAATGTCAAACTGTGGAAAATATTTGGCCATGCATCAGTGGACGAGATGCACACGACTTGCCTACCGGTTCGCTTTCCGCACACCCTTCAAAGAGCAGTTCTCCTCATAGGTCTGCTACACCCTGAAAGAACCAACTAAAAAAACGAATCATCAAATTTGAGTCGTTTTTTACGATGGTCTAACAGGGATGCCACGCGCGGCAAAATAGTCTTTCGCTTCACCGACTGTGTGTTTACCGAAGTGGAAAATGGAGGCGGCGAGCACGGCATCGGCATGACCTTTTTCCAACACTTCCACCATATGCTCCAGATTGCCGGCTCCGCCACTGGCAATCACGGGAATGCCCACGGCTTGGGAAATAGCAGCGGTCAGCTCGATGTCGTATCCGTTTTGCGTGCCATCCGCGTCCATGCTGGTAAGGAGAATCTCCCCGGCTCCGCGTTCATAAATTTCTTTGGCCCATGCCACGGCATCGAGCCCCACGAACGTGCGGCCACCGTGAGTGTAGACACCCCATTTACCGGGGCCCTCACGTTTCGCATCGATAGCCACGACAATGCACTGGCTGCCGAAAGCTTTTGCCCCGGCATCGACGAGTGACGGCTCTTTTACAGCGGCTGTATTGATGCCTACCTTGTCCGCTCCCGCAAGCAGCATAGTCCGCATATCTTCCACGGTACGAATCCCACCACCGACCGTGAGAGGAATAAAACAATGCTCTGCCGTGCGGCGCACGACATCCGCCATGGTAGCGCGATTATCGGAGGAGGCGGTAATATCCAGAAACACCAGCTCATCGGCTTTTTGCGCATTGTATGCCATCGCACACTCCACGGGATCGCCGGCATCGATCAGATCGACAAAGTTCACGCCTTTGACCACACGGCCACCGGTGACATCGAGACAGGGAATGATGCGTTTTGCCAGCACGAGCACACTGCAACGCATCCTGGCTTACATGGCAAGGTTTCAGTGAAATTCCTTGAGAAAAAATTCCTTGTGCAGAAAAGACGAACAGATCCCACTGGAGGCGATCGAAGTGGATATCGATTTTTCTTTTCTCGGGCGTGTCATGACAAATCGATCTGACATGCCTCAGTGTGAGTGGTGCGTTGGGTTATCTTTCCTCCCAGCGTAAGTTGCGGATTTCACGCGGCCCCTGCCACGCTTTGCTCTGCGCGGGAATACGCAAGCCTGACCGACTTTGATAGCTTGGAGTAAGACGTAATTCCGTGACCGTTTGCCAATCGCTGAGAGGAAGTTCATTTTTCTGATCAGGCACGAGATCCGAGAGTGCCACTGTGACGGTCTGCCAATCAGGCGACGCCTTCAAATCACGCAGGGCTGCATAGTCCGCCGCGGGGACAGCATTTCCGAAAACACCCCAGGCATTGGTGCTGACAACAATCGCCAGGATATTGTCGCTGGTTGATCGAATATCAAATACCAATTTTGCCCCAGAGGGACCGCGCCACTTGGGGTCCTTCAACTTGGCAGTGGACGCCGTCCACAGAGGTGGATGGTTCCAGTTTGATAAAATCCAATCCTGCCAGCCGCGATCGCCGCGATCGATCATCCGATCGGGTTGATCGGTGGCTTTGATGCCCGCTGACTTCAACATGGTTGGCCCCACAGATAGCACGCGTGAACTCATCGCGAATACCTCCGAATTGCCAGATCCTCGCGGTTGTGCGATCGCGCGCTCCCTCTCCGGAGTCTCATAAAATACATCGGCGTAGGCAAAGAACGGTTGCTCCACTGACATCAGCGGCGCATGAGCAATCCATTCACGACCCTGCTTTCGCGCGCCAGCATTTCGCCAAAAGCGAGTCATGGGATGGGGATCCACCGAATAGTAGATGCGGACCTCCTTCACCACCCGTGTTTCATCGGGGGTGACACGCAATACCGGCACACCGTCGACCGGATTTTTTTCCCAATCCAATCGGGGTGTATCCGGAAACGCGAATGACTGCTTAAGATGCTGCTGAAAAAAAAGATGTTTCGTCAAGGCATGGGCATCATCATGCGTGTGGTTGCGATGAGGAGTCACGCTCAGACGCAACCGCTCATCTGAAACCTCACGCCAGTTCCAAGCCATGTGATCGATGATCGCATGAAAATCATTCGTGGGGGACAGCCACAACATGGGGCATTTGATTCGTGGAAGATACACGTTGTCAGAAATGCACGAGGCGATCAATGGAGGGACTTTCATTTTGACGCCCCCGGGAACATCCGTGTTTTCTGACGAAATTTCACCACAACCGCCGCAAGAGGTGACCGCGGCTTTCACCCGCGAATCGATACCCGCCAGGTTCACGGTGAGTTTTCCTCCCATCGAATGCCCATATACCCCCAGTCGCGCAGGGTCCACTTGCGGTTGTTGTTCGAGAAAAGTGAGAGCACGCCGCGCCGCCATCAGGACCACAAACCAATTACTGTTGCGTGGTGACTCGACAGAATCAATGGTATAGGCATCGGGCACAAGTGAACCCGCAAAGTGGTTGACCTTGTTTCGTTGTGGCGGATGCGTGGCATCAAGCTTACCCCAATCCGTCTGCAAGCCGTCCCATACCCCTTTGGCATTCAACTGTGCGGGCACGGGAAGCGCATTTCCACCCCAGTTGATCGACAGAGAGGCATAACCGTTTTTCGCATCTGCGATCACTCCCTCAAAGCTGCACGATTGCCCGCCACCGTGCAAATGCAACAGGCCCGGGAGTGATCGCCCATCCACAGGAAAAGCATACAGCCCCGCCACCTTGGAGACTTGACCATGAAATGTGCCCACGTCATAGCGAATCAAGCGCAGGACCACGCCTTCGATTTCACACTGCTGCAATATTTCCACCCCCAGAGGCTCACGACGTGGATCGAATCCCTCCCACAGTTCATCCAGCTTCCTCGGAATCTCACCGTTTTTCAAGGAGGGTAGGGAGTCTGCAGACAACAATGCGGTCACCGCCAAAATAGCCGCGCAAACCTGAGAGAAAAAACCACGGTGATGTATGCTCATGATCGGAAGAACAGAAAATTGTTAGAACCTGCCGCTGCATGAGGCGACCATGACCGCGATCTGATCATCTTCGTCACAAAGCATACGATTTCTTCGTTGCCGTTTTTTCAATTTCCGATAAGGTCCCGACACACATGAATTTCCCACTTTCTCTCCGCTTCAAATTATTGGCTCTGTCTCCACAAATTTATGTCTCGGATGCCGCCCAGCAACCCGTTCTGTATGTGAAACAGAAGCTCTTCAAATTGCGTGAGAAAATCGAGGTGTTCCGTGATGAATCCCGTTCGCAATTGCTCTGCACCATTCAGGCGAACAAAATCATCGACTGGTCAGCACGTTATTTTTTCACTGCCGCTGATGGCAGTGAACTAGGATCCGTGGGCCGCAAGGGCATGCGCTCGCTGTGGCGCGCCCACTATGAAGTTTTTGCCGCAGGCGACAGCAATCCGGATTTCGTGATTCGCGAAGAAAATCCCTGGACCAAGGTGGCCGACAGCTTTTTCGGCGAACTTCCTCTCATCGGCATGTTCGCGGGTTACTTGTTTCATCCGCGTTATCTCGTCACGCGCAAGTCCACCGGACAACCGGTTTTTCGTCTGTCCAAACAAAGCGCTTTATGGGAAGGCAAGTTTCTCATTGAAAAATTCGGTGATTCGACGGAACAGGAGGAAACCGCGCTGACTCTCTCGCTGCTGATGCTCATTCTGTTAGAAAAAAGGCGCGGTTGATCGAATGAGTCATTTGCCAACCATGGCACGTTTGCGTCTTGTCATCGAGCGCCGACAAGATAGAGTAGTGCGCATCTATGAAAAACCTTGTCCATTTGTTTGTCGCTGCGTCTTTGGTCAATTCTTCTTTCTCTGAAGAAAAAGATGGTTTTGTGCCTTTGTTTGATGGCAAAAGCACAGCAGGATGGACGAATCCATACAAATGGGGGGAAATCAAGGTACTAGGCGGAGAGATTCATTTGACGGCAGACAAGAAATTTTTCCTCGTCACGAAAAAAACCTACAACGATTTCATCTTCGAGGGCGAAATCCTTCTTCCTTCCGGCAAGGCCAACAGCGGGTTCATGTTCCGCGCCCATGCCGAGCCGAACAAAGTCTTCGGCTATCAGGCGGAAGTTGACGGTGATGCGAAACGCAAATGGTCCGGTGGTCTCTACGACGAGGGGCGTCGCTCTTGGTTCATCAGCCCGATCAAGGGCAACGAGCAAAGCGAAGAAGCGTTCCGCCAGCGCGCAGGTGATACTTTCAAACGCAATGATTGGAACAAGTATCGTATCACCTGCAAAGGCAAGAGCATCAAAATCGAAGTCAATGGTGTCATCACTACCGAAGTCGAAGATGACAAAGATGCTTCAGGAGTCATTGGCATCCAGCATCATGGAGAAAAAGGGCAGACCTATAAATTCCGCAATCTCAGTATCAAGGAATTATCACCCGCCGCTCAATAACGGCGGGCGATCAAATCGCGATCAGCGGGTGAAATCGTAAACCTGAATTTTCTTGGTCAGGGGCAATAACACCTCCTTGACTTCCTTGGTATGGCGGGCATCACTTTCATAGGCATGCAGGGCGTCAACGTTCTTGAAACGCACCAGCAAGGCGATGTCGAAAGAATCATCGACGACGGGCCGATCGCTCGCTACGGCTGTGCCGTAATCCAGAAATGTAATGCCCTCGATCACACGCAAGCGATCCATGGCATCGGTGATCTTCTGGCGATCCTGCAAGTCCCCGGGTTTCTTTTGCCAGAACATCACGACATGATCCACCGATCCTTTGGGAGCTGGAGGTGCGATGGTGGCACAGGAACTGAACAAAGCGGTAACGGCGAGAGCAAGGAAGGTTTTCATAACGACTGTTATTACTTCTCCGAGCCGCGAAACATTTCACACAGGTGTGTCATTCACCAAAAACCACGACGTACCTTGCGCTTGTAGGGACCGTCTCCCACCGACAACACCTCGACCCTGACCTGTGCGAGTCCGCGGTCCTTCATTTTGATTTTGGAAGCAGCACGCGGAGATAAATCGATGACGCGGCCATCGATGAAAGGGCCGCGATCATTCACACGGACTTTGACCGATTTACCATTGTCCAAATTCGTCACCTTGACGATACAGGGAAGCGGCAAGGTTTTGTGCGCGGCGATCAGATGCCATGGCATGACTTTTTCTCCTAAAGAAGTATTGCCCCGGACCAGGCCGAACCATCGGGACTCATTGAACCAAGAAGCCTGTCCCACCGCTTGATAAGAGAGCGCCGCATCCACTGACATCGGATGATAGCGTTGACCGCGCACCGTGTAGGATTTCGTCATGATCCCCTCATAGCCGCCGGGACGCGCGCAGGAGATGAGTAGCAAACTGAAGAGAAATAAGATCCATTGGTTCATATGATGCAATCTAGGGCGATACTCGGAGACATGGAAAGGGAGATCTGTATGCTGGAGTCAATTTTGAGGATGATAAATTCCTTCGCGTCCACCAACGCCGTAGGAGCACAAGCAAGCGATCGCAAATAGAATCGAATAGTGGGGTCCGAAAAGTTCCATGCCGAGCACCGCACAAGTGAGTGGAGTATTCGCGGCGGCGGCGAATACCGCGATCATACCCAGGCCGGCAAACAACGCCACGGGTTGCCCTGTGACCATCCCCATGACATGGCCGAGAGCGGCACCGATAAAGAATAGAGGAGTCACCTCGCCACCTTTGAACCCGCTGGAAAGAGTGATGACCGTGAACAACATTTTCCAGAACCAGCTCCATGAGTCCACGCCGCCCGTAGCAAAGCTCGAGAGAATCGAGACACCTCCCGCACGCTGGGAATCCACTCCCAGCCCCAGGTAATCCGCATGGCCCAAAACATAAACCATGACGATGACCAAAAACCCGCCAAAAAAGGGCCGCAGGAGAGCATTCGGGCACCATCGGGCAAAAGCGAGTGGCGCGCGATGAGACAACCAGACGAAACATCTACCGCATATCCCGAATGCCAAAGCTGCCAAAACGGTCATTCCCAGTGTTGTCCAGGAGAGTCCCCACAAGCCATCCCGGGTCAAGCCGAGCACGCGATAGTTCATATGAACGATTCCCCATGCATGACAGATCCCGTGCCCCACCCACGCACTGATCCAGCAGGGAAGGAGCATGCCGATTTGCCAACGTCCACGAACGGGCAATTCCACCGCAAAGATTCCTCCTGCCCATGGTGTGCCGAATACAGAGCCAAAACCTCCCGCCATGCCAGCCATCAGCAACATTCGTTGCTTTTGTGGTGTGAGCAAAAAAATACGACCCAACCATGCGGAAACTGCTCCACCCATTTGTACCGCTGTTCCCTCTCTACCCGCAGAACCTCCGCACAAATGCGTGAGTAGCGTGGTCACCAACACCATCGGCGCCATGCGCAATGGAACAGTTCCTTTGCAATCACGCATTTCCTCGACCAACAACGGGCTGCCTCTACCAGCCAATTGCCCCCCGCGCTGATAAATCAAGGCAATCACCAAACCCGCTAAAGGTAGACACAACAACAACCACGGGTGCGTCCCATGCCACTTCGTCACATGGTCCAAGCTCACCAAAAACAGCGCACTCAAAGATCCGCTGATGATGCCCGTCAAGAACAGTGCTGCGACAAAACGCCGGTATTGCTGAAACGGATTCTGAACAATGGACGAATGATCCGGCATCCGATTTTTCGTTAGACTATGCGTAACCTTGCCAAATCCTGGGTATCCACGAGTCCCACAGGCTTGCCCGCATCATCCAGCACCACAACATCGTCAATGCGATGCGAACCAATGGTATTGACCGCCTGGACTGCCAATGAGGAAGCGCGCACTGTTACCGGTTGACGTGTCATGAAAAGCGCGATGGATTGCTGACCGAGTTGGGGGTCGCGTTGAAAAGAACGGACAAAATCGCCATGCGTGAATACTCCGGCAAGAGAACCATCATCGCCCAACACAACACAGGCACCGGACCGTGCCTTGGTCATCGCCACCAACGCATCATTGACGGTCGCAGCCGTCGGGACCCTCGCCCATGCGTCACCACTGCGCATGATGTCCGCCACTTTGGTCAATAGCGCTCGCCCTAATGACCCCCCGGGATGGTAACGGGCGAAATCATCTTCCGTAAATCCCCGCACCTCCAACAAAGCCATGGCAAGAGCATCACCCATCACCAGCATCGCCGTCGATGACGAAGTAGGCGCCAGATTCAACGGACAGGCTTCGCGTTCGACAGAAGTATCGAGGATCAAATCCGCATGCTCAGCCAACGTGGAATTCGTTTTGCCCGTCATGGCCAGCAGCACGCCAGCCGAACGCTTCAAATGGGGGAGCAAATGCAACAACTCCGCCGTCTCACCCGAATAGGACAATGCCAACACAGCATCACCATCGCTGAGCAAACCAAGATCACCGTGCAGTGCGTTTTGCGAGTGCAAGACCACGGCGGTGGCTCCGGTGGAATTCAGTGTGGCCGCAATTTTGTGACCGATATTGCCGGATTTCCCGACTCCCACAACCACAATTTTTCCGCGTTTCTCTAACACCTTTTTCAATGCGTCCACCGCATGGATCAATGATGCATCAAGGCGCTGCGCCATAACCCGCAAGGCATCAGCCTCTTGCAGAATCACTTGTCGCGCCAATTCTATCACATCTGTCATAACTCAAGAACAATGCCGCCCGAGGGCGGCATTGAGTCGTTCCTCATTTTGGCTCCTTGGGAGCATCCTTGGGTGCTTCCGCTGGTTTCTGCGGTTCTGGTTTGTTGATTTTCGGTTTGAACTTGAGCAATGGCACAAATTCATTCGGCAACTTTTTACCACCACCCAAAGTCAGCTCATAGAGACCTGCCACGGCAGCGGCTTCCTGCAGATGCATGTAGCCGGTGGAAGCCTTGTTCTCATCTTCAGTGCCCCAGAGTTTGATGGCCAATTGGACTTCCGGGCTGGCCTGGTGAATGCGCATGATCGCCAAGGCGGACTTATCCGCAATCTCCTCGGTAGCACCCGCATCAGAAACCATCGCTGTGTTGTAAGCATTGAGCGCCTTCGATGATTGTTTCAGCGCCTCATAGGCCTGTGCTACGCAGAATGCCACCTGCGCGCGCTGATACGAGGGCAGTTTTTCCTGCAAACGCGCCTCACCAAGAGCGGCCAAACGCTCCCATGACTTGGTGCGAACGGCATCCCAGAAAACGTAAATTTCCAGTTGGCGAAGTTGATGTTCACGGGTCAAGCCCTCTTTGCGGAAGCCTTCCAGTGCTTTCGACAATCCTTCGAGATCTCCGAGGCGGCGCATGCACTCCAGCTCGTAAAATGCGCCCAGCGTCGAGTAGTTGTTATCAAGAGCCGCTGTCGGCTTATACATGGCCTTCACTTGGGCAAAAAGTTCCTTGGCTTCCGCATATTTGCGAGCCTGATACAATTCCATCGCATCTCGATACATTTTCGGCTCAAGAATGTAGACCGCTTGCACCGAGGAAATGTTGATGTCTTCGGTGTCGATCGCCTGAGGTGTCGACTTGAAGCGGACCATGGTCTTCGTGGCGGCGACAATGAAGATGTTGTCTGATGTGCCGTCGTCGTAAATCAACATCGCCGGCGCTTGCTGAGGAGCCACACCACCTGCTGCGGGCGCAGGTGCCGGGGCGGGAGCGGGGGCTTCCTGGGCCATGACGGAATTGCTCATGAGCAGAGCCAAAGCAGAGAGAGAAAAAATGTTTTTCATAAGGATCGTTCTTTCGAATTCGTTAGATTATTGCTTGGCTTCCGCTTCTTTCTTCTGCTGTGCAAAGGACTTGATGCCAGGACGTGCTTCGTATTCTTTCACGAGTTCTTCCACGGCAGTCCACATTTCTTTCTCCTGCTGTGTCATCTTATCGTAAATGCGACGGGTGGAGTCCACATAATTGTATCCGCCGTCGTAAGCGCCCTGCCGATCGCTGGGTTTTCCATCGACACCAGCGGCGTCGCGTTCCCACAGCAATTCCATCCAGCGTTTGCATGCGGGCGCAGAATATTGAATCGCACCACGTTGGTTGCCGAAGCAGATTTGCGAGTAACTGAAAATCGCATCGTTGATCTGATTGCTCTTCTCATACGATTGCGCCAGCAGCATATTGACCGCGCCGGAGAAGGTGGAGAAGTTGTTGGTTTTCCGATCGAGGTAAACTTTCGCCTGCTCGTTGACCTTGCTCCAGTCGCCCTTGGCGGCAAGCAGTTCGATTTTCCGATAGAGCGCTTTTTCTTTCTGTGGCTTTTTCTCGCTATTGGTGAAAATCTCATCGAGATCCTTGATTCCAGTATCGAGATCGGCCGCTGCCTTGCTGCGACCGAGGATATCGGCGCGACCAAACATCGCTTCGAACTTGTAGCCGCCATCCTTGCGACTGAGCGCCTCGGAATAGTAATCGAGCGCCTCACGTGGAGCTCCGGTCTTCTCACGGATGAAATCGCCTACGCGGACAAGAATAAAAGAAGTCAGATCTTTGGGAGAAAATTCCGCCTTCAATTCGTTGAAGAGCACCTTGACCATGGCCTCGGCTTTACTGCGATCGGCACCTTCTTTGGACTTTTTCAGTTCCTCCTCAAATACACCGATCACCGCCATACGCAGCAATGCGCGCGCCACGGTATCCTTGGCCTTGATTTTCGGGAAATTGTAATAATGCTCCTTCAGCTCCTCGGTGGAATGCTTGGTGAGATAGAACTCCGTGTAAGAACCAATGGCTTCTTCCAAACCTCTCGACGAAGGATCCCCCGCCATTTCAGCGATGACATCGCGCAAGCGATCGAGGCCTTCCTCGCTGCGCTGAACGGCATCCATGGCGTAGATACCTGCGACAGCAGCCTGGGTACGGTAGGGTGAACCGTCCGCGTATTCTTTCCAATATTTGTCGATCCAAGGCACTGCATCTTTGAGGCGTGGATTGGGTTCTTTCGGGTTACCTTTTTCACCCAGCATGGTGATCAAAAGATAAACCGATTCACCAGCCACCATTTTCGCACCGCGGCGCTCTGCTAGCTCGTAGCCTTTTTTGTAGTAGGTTTCGGCGTCTGCCAAGCGCTTCTCGGCGAGATGAATGTTACCTTTCAGATTGAAGGCAAGATCGAGAACCTCGGTTTGCGGGAACTCATTTTCAAGCCGATCCGTAAGAGTCAAGGCAGGTGCGTATTCATCCTCCGCGTAATGGCAGTTCGCACGGTCAAACAAGGCAAAGGGCAAATAGGGATTTTTTCCTGCTTCAGGATATTCCTTCAGGAAAGCGTCCAACAACACCGCACCTTTGGCAAAATCTTGCAACTTCACAAGGTTCGAGCCTTGAAAAAAGAGCGCTGCTTGACGGAACTTCGACTTGGGATAGTCCGTCGCATGCTGATCGAGCAGCGGCTGGGCTTTTTCATACTCTCCCTCGTAGTAATACGATCCACCAAGCACGTGCAAACAGATGTCGTGTTGCTCGGAGCCTTTGTCCAGTTTCGCAATCAAAGTCTCTGCAACCTCGATGCACTTCTTGTATTCGCCCTCGTAGAAAAGTGAAGTGAGCATCATGCGACGCACCGCCGGAACATGCTCGGAACTCGGGAACGCCTTGAGGAAAACCTGTCCATATTTCTCGGTGATCAGGACCTCCCCGACCAAAGAACTGGTACGCACCAACTGGAACAGGTTGTTCTCACGTTTCTCGTGTTTCGGATAGTAAAGCTCCAGGTTTTCATAGGCGGCAAAAGCGCCACGGGCATTGCCATTGATCTCATGAATGAAAGCAAGCGCCTGAAGCTGCACGATCTCGGGGTTTTTGGTTTCCTTCGTTGCTTTGCTCACCGCTTCTTCAGCGGCCTTGAGTTTCTCCGCGGAAATGGAACGTGTGCCGTCCATGACACCACGACGTTTGCCGATCGAAGCCATGCGCACTTTGATGTCATCGATCGTGACTTCTGTGGGTGCCACCATCTGATACAAAACGATGCAAGCACGA
Organism: Akkermansiaceae bacterium; assembly: GCA_049240965.1. GTDB lineage: Bacteria > Verrucomicrobiota > Verrucomicrobiia > Verrucomicrobiales > Akkermansiaceae > UBA956. The sequence continues at coordinate 43,872 of JBMLRP010000003.1, read as the reverse complement.
TCCATGTTGGCGGAGTAGGCATCGTGAGCCAGTTTCATGAAAAGACGATTGAACTCCTGCATTTCAAACGGCTCAATGATGATATCCGAACGGTTTTTATTGATGAAGTCGAGAATCGCCTGTTCGTTGGTTTTATCGATGCAAGTGGTGACGAATGCCTGAAAGCCCGCAACGATCCCGGCATCAGGAGTGGGAAATACGTCTTTGTTTTTGATCGCAATTTCCAAGTTTTCCATGCCCTCGGGCAACTTGCCGAGCTTGAAGTAGCAAATGCAGAGATTGATGTGAAAAGCGCCCTTGGCGTATGTATCCTTGCCGCGCTCGTTACTACGCTCTTCGAGAAACTTTTTGTATTGGCGGATCGCCAGATCAAACTGCTCACCTCCCAAGGCTGCATCACCCCATTTGAGCAAGGCTAGCTTGTGATAAATATTGCCCGCGCCGTCTTTATCAGGTGGATAATCGCGATAGCAGGTTTCAAACGACTTCATCGCCTCATCAAACTGGTTGAGTTTGCTGTGGCAGATGCCCTTGCGATAGAATAACACGCCGATCTTGGAACCGTAGAGTGTTTTCAAATTCGGTTTATTGCAGGCCGCGGTCAACTGCTGCAGAGCTTCCGCCCATTTGCCGGCTTCCATATTTTGCAGCGAATTTGCTACCAATTCATCAAGACTCTCGCCTTGCTGGGCATGGGCGATAGGAGCGCCGACGATGGCCGCCGAGGCTCCCAGAAGGCAAGCACGATAGAAAGATTGTGAGGATGAGTTCATAAGGAGTATTTTTTATGATGAAGAGAAGATACTGACATCGCTGGGGACGGCAAGCAGGATCGATGGGTTAAACGAAGAAAACAGAAAAAAATTGGAGCAAAAAAAACGCCGGGGGCAATCGGTCCGCAGGGACGGACGGGCGACCCCGGCGATGAGAAGGAGAAAAAAATTAGTCGACGAGGTCCGTGAAAGTCACAGAGCTAATACCGGCACCCACGAGTGCATTAAGAACATCGATCACACGTTGTTGATTCGCCGCACCATCCACCCACATTTGCACGAGAGGCTTCTTGCCACCAGCACTGGCACCGGCGACGTAAAGGGTGAGCTGTTGTGTAAGCATGGGCAGAACACGCACACTGGTATCAGTGTCCAACATTTGTTGCGCGCTACCTGCTCCTGTGTAGATCGCCCCGCTGGCATCCACTTTGATGAAGAGGGGATCAATGTCCGGCATATCGGCATCACTGGGAGCGGATGCCGGCAACGCCAGAGGAACGTCAACTTCTTTCTTCTGAATGGTCGTGGCGACCAGGAAGTAGATCAGCAAAAGAAAGCAAACGTCGATCAGCGATGAGATATCGAGCGCTGGTTCCGCTTCCTCAGCGGCTTGGTATTTTCTATGGCGAGCCATGATACTGGATGGAGAGGTTATTTATCAGTGGAATACGTGGCAAACATGACCTGATCGACTCCCGCTTTCGCAGAAATAGCGATAATCTTCCGGGAATACTTAAACACAGCCTCCTTGTCACCGCGGAGGTGCAATTTGGATTTGTAACTGCGCAAATCATTCTCTTCTTTGGCCTTTTTCACCAAATCGAAAATATCATCGTCTGTCTCAAGGTTGGCGCCTCGCTCCGTTTTGAATGAACCGTCTTTGAAAACGTTTACGACGATGCGACCGTTCTTGTCTTCTTGTTTTTTGCCAAAACTAGCAATCGGAGGACGGACATCCGCATCCTGTTTGACAATCGCTTGACTGGAATTCACCACGAAGAAAATCAACAGAAGGAACACCATATCGATCATCGGCGACATATCCAGTGCGCAATTGTCGTCGCTGGCAGATGTGGCATCACGAAGTTTGGAAGACATACGATGTTTGGGTTACGATTGTGTGGCATGGATGAGGCGCCCTGTATGATCCACAGGGCGCTTCGTTGAAGATCAAACGGCAATACCTTCGGGAATCTTGGCGTAAATGGTGTCGGCATTTACGGTGGCCGTAGCAGCATTCAACATGTCCTCCGCAGCCTTGATGGAGTCGGAAGTGAGGGTGGCAAGGCTGTTTTTGAAGTAGAAGAACATGGAGATACAAGGAATCGCGTTCACTAGTCCCCACAACGTGGTCAAAAGAGCAACCGAGATGTCACCAGCAAGCTGAGAAGGATCGGCGGATCCGGATTCAGCGAGGGTGCCGAAGCAACCCACCATCCCGATCACGGTGCCGAGCAGTCCCAACATGGGAGATGCTTGAGCGCAGAGAGAGATGTAGTTGATCCATGTCATTGATTTGCGGGTCTCGTTGGTTGTAAAGTCAGCCATCGCATCCTCCACTTGATCACGTCCCAAATCCTCAGGGCGTGTCGCATCAATGTTGGGGAATGAGTAAGCCACCAAGCGACCCAAGTAGCTCGGATGAGAGGCGGCCAGTTCGATGGCGGAGCGCACGCGCACATTTTGCATATGGTCCATGAGAGCCATCTTCAAGTCATCAGGGCAATACTTGGACTTGGTAAGATTCATGAAGTTGTAAACGGTGAGAGCAATGAACGCGACGATCGCAGCGCCAATGAAAAGCATGGTTGGACCACCATCGATGACCCATTTTGTCAAGAGAGTCTTCTTCTCTGCTGCTGGTGCGGCCGCCGCTGCTTGCGCGAACAATGCGGGCATCGTGACGAGACTGGTGGCGACAATGGCGGTCACCAACTTGGTGCGCGACGAAACGAGTTGATCAATCATAGGATTTTGTTGTGGTTGATGTGGTGTGCGGAGTTGTTTTTTCCCCATTTCGCGCACTTCGACAAGAAAGAATTTTTAAATTTTATTGGGTGCATTTCATGGTTGACAATCAATCAACGAATGAACGTGCGATCTCTTAGAAACATCCGTGAAAAAAGCGCAGCTTTACACGGGTATGACTCCTGGGTTAATTCCGCTCCACAATGAACTACTTACACGACGATTTTTTCCTCAGCACGGCAACGTCAAGACGCCTCTATCACGAGGTGGCGAAAGGTGCTCCGATCTTCGATTATCATTGCCATTTGTCACCGGCCGAGATTGCCACGAATCATCGTTGGAATAACATCACCGAACTTTGGCTGGGGGGCGATCACTACAAATGGCGTCTGCTGCGCGCGAATGGAGTGGCGGAAAAATTCATCACCGGCGACGCCTCACCACGCGAAAAATTCCAAGCGTGGGCCGAAACGGTTCCTTACACCTTGCGCAATCCCATGCACCACTGGGTTCACATGGAACTGCGGCGCTACTTCGGCATCGAGGAATTGCTCACCCCCGACACCGCCGAATCAATCTGGACACGCTGCAATGCCGCCCTGGCCGATGCCGATTTCTGCGTGCACGGTCTGTTGAAAAAATTCCGCGTGGAAATGGTGGGCACCACCGATGATCCTGCTGATTCCCTTGATCACCACCACGCCATTCGTGCATCGACTTTAACGACTCAAGTTCTTCCCACCTTCCGTCCTGACAAAGCCTTCGCCATCGATCAAGGCGCTGCCTATATCGCTTGGATCGCAAAGCTCGCCGCTACCTGCGGCAAAACCATTTCCTCGCTCGATGAGCTCTGCAACGCTCTGCGCCAGCGTCACGATGATTTCCATGCGGCGGGCGCTCGCATGTCCGACCACGGACTGGACCACTGCCCTGCTGTCGATTGCGACGACGCCACCGCTGCGGCGATTTTCCAAAAGGCTCTCGCCGGTTCCGCGGTCAGCTCCCACGAAAAAGAACAATTCACTCATTACCTGATGGTATTCTTCGGCGAGCTTGATGCTGAAAAAGGCTGGACCAAACAACTTCACCTCGGTCCCTTCCGCAACGTCAACTCGCGCATCGCCCGGCAACTCGGTCCCGACAGTGGCTTCGATACCATCGGCGACAGTCCACAGGGCCACGGATTGGTGCATTATCTCGACACCCTTGCCTCGCGCGACAAACTGCCCGGAGTGATCCTCTACAACATCAACCCGCGCGACAACTATCTCTTCGCCGCCATGACCGGCGCGTTCCAGGATGGCACCCGTGCTGGAAAAATCCAGTTTGGCTCGGGCTGGTGGTTCCTTGATCAAAAAGACGGCATGGAATTGCAATTGAACGCGCTATGCTCTACCGGGCTGCTTTCCCGCTTCGTCGGCATGCTCACGGATTCGCGCAGTTTTCTGTCCTTCCCGCGCCATGAATACTTCCGCCGCATCCTCTGCGAAATGATTGGCAGCGAAGCTGAGCGCGGGGAATTGCCCGATGATTTCGGTGTTTTGTCAAAACTCATCGCCGATGTCTGCTCAGAAAATGCCAAACAAATGTTGGGTCTCTGAGCGTTAAATCCGCTGTGAAAAAAACATTCATTACCCTCTTGCTATCGGTCAACCTGCTGCAAGCCGCTCCCCCGGCTTCGGATGAGTTGCTCGTGAGTTTGCAAGCATGCATGGAGAATGGGAAAAGCGTTGAGCCATTGCTCGAGCACCTCGAAGAAATGCCTGCCGCTGAACTGAAAAAACTCTCCGCTGCGCTTGAAAAAGCCTGGCCTCAGATCCGCACGCAGTATGTTTCCGCACTGGGAAAAACCGCAAAAAGCATCAGCAGTGGTGGAGCAAAAACCAAAAACCAGGCACGCATCCGCGAGCTGCGCGCGCAATTTCAGGAAGTCTATCGGCTCGATGAAAATGCCATGAAGCCCTTGCTCAAGAGCAAGAGCATGCCCGCTGTGGAAGAGTTGAAAAGCCTCATGCTGCCAGAACCCGAGACGGTCATCAAAGCCGGCGGGCCCGCGCTCGCAAAGCTACGCCATAGTGCCGGCGTTCTGGCGACTTTTCGCGATGCCGTTTTGAATGCCGATCTCGCCACCATCCCTGCCGATGCCGAAACATCTCTGAAAGAAGCGGAAAAAAAAGCCGCGGATGAAATTTCCGCTCTCGACAAGGATTCTCTGCGGGTCCTGGAAATGAATGCCAAAATCGCCGAAAAAGAAGAAATCCCGGCCGAGGAGTTGAAAGGCATCGAGGAGTGCAATCTGTGGCGATTACTCGTGGGTTTGAATGCCTGTGTATTGGATCCCAAACTCTGTGAGGCTGCGCGCGATCACTCGAAAGATATGGCGGAGCAAGGATTTTTCGCCCATGAAAGTCCCGTGGCTGGCAAAAAAACACCATGGGACCGTGCGGGAAATTTCGGCACCAGTGCCTCAGGAGAAAACATTTTTGCTGGATCACCTTCGGCTCATTCCGCGAATTCCGGATGGTTCTATTCCCCCGGCCACCATAAAAATATGTTCAATGCCGGCCAAGGTCGCATCGGTCTGGGACAACACGGCAGCCACTGGACACAAATGTTCGGTCGCTGATTTGCGACCACCAGAAATAAAGATTCTGGATGCAAAAAGCACTCAACCCATGTAAGAGACCGATCATCCATACGAGGGTTCCCATGCCTCCGTGTATTGGGACGTTGGGGATCAACTCATGATCTTCCCCACGCGGTTTGGCAATCAATCCGCATGCAATACCAGGCGGTAGCGAGCCTTGCCAGCACGCAGGTGGTCCAGTGCTTGATTCACTTGCGACATCGCGAAATCTTCGGTCTGCGCAGCAATGCCGTGCCGTGCAGCAAAGTCCAGCATCTTTCTTACTGTGGCAGGTGAACCCAGTGGCGAGCCGGTGATTTTTTTGCGCCCGCCGATCAGCGAGAATGCTGACACAGCGACCGGCTCTAATACGGCACCGACAAAATGCAAAGTGCCATCCGGTCCTAGCAAGTTGAGATACTCGCTCCAATCGAGCGGCACGTTCACGGTTGATAAAATGAAATCGAATTGTCCGGCAGCTTTTTTCATTGCGGCAGAATCGCGAGAATCCAGCACTTCATCCGCCCCGAGGGCACGCGCCTCTTCGGCTTTTTGCGCGCTGCTGGTGAATGCTGTCACATGGCATCCCCACTGATCCAAAAATTGCAGAGCCAAATGACCCAGTCCCCCGATGCCGATGACACCCACACGGTCTGTAGGTTTTACCCCACCATCCATAATGGGGGCAAATACCGTGATGCCACCACAAAATAACGGACCGGCTTTGCGGGGATCGAGCGCTGGCGGGAGAGGAATGGCCCAACTCCAGTGAGCACGCACCCTCTCGGAGAAGCCACCGTGCCGACCGACGATCGTTTGCTCCGATGTACCACACAATTGATGACGGCCCGACATGCAGGAAGAACAGCTCAGGCAAGATCCTGCAAACCATCCCAGACCCACGCGGTCACCCACCTTGACTCCTTTGACCGACGTGCCGACTTTCTCGATCAACCCCACGATCTCGTGACCCGCCACCAATGGATAAGCCGACATTCCCCAGTCATTGTCGATCATTGATAGATCCGAATGACAAATGCCGCAGGATTCCACACGAATTTCCACTTCTTCCTCCCCCAAAGCACCAAAGGTCATTTCGCGCTTCTGCAATCGACCTCCCGGCTCGAGAGCCGCCCATGTTTGCCAAGTTTGTTTCATTTCTTCAACCTACGCCAAGTCGAACACATTGCCAGTAGAAATGAGAAAAAGAACCCGGCCAACGATGATTGCGCTTCATGGATGCATCGCATAAGCTCGACGCAACGCTTGCACCGATCATGTCCTACGAAATTGAGAGAAAATTTTTGCTGAAATCGGATGGGTGGCGGGAAAGTGCCACTCCTCATACGATTCGCCAAGGCTATCTGGCGCGTGAACCTCATCGCACTGTGCGCGTGCGTTGGTATGATGACCAGGCTTGGATGACCGTCAAGGGGCCCACGACCGGCATTACCAGACAAGAAGTTGAATTTCCTATAGAGCCTGATGTGGCCCGGCGATTATTTGAACTTTGTCTGGATATTGTCGTTCATAAAACACGATACATCGTTTTTCACGATGGTTTTCGATGGGAGATTGATGAATTTCACGACCACAATCAGGGGCTCATCGTTGCGGAAATTGAGCTAACCCATGAAGACGATTCTTTTGCCTGTCCATCATGGTTGGGGCCCGAGGTTTCTTCTGATCCACGTTTTTCCAACTCCGCTCTGGCTCGCAAACCTTGGTTGAAATGGTCTGAGGAAGAACGTGGGGATGTTCTTGCTCGCTCCCGGCAACCTTGATGGCTTATTCCTCGATCGCCTGCGCACGGGGCGGTGTAGTGCCCTCCACGGGTTCGGCACGGGGTGGCGTATCTTCCTGAATTGGTGCGGCACGGGGTGGTGTTTCATCGATCACCACGGGCGCGGCGCGCGGAGCTTCCGGCACCGGCGCTACGTCTTCTGCCACGGGGAGCGCGCGCATGGGTTTCACGCGGATGGGCTGCGCCTTGGGCGGCTCGGGCTGTGGTTCGGGCATGACCGGCACCGCCCGGGCCGGAGTTTCCACAGGGGTGGCGCGGGGCAGCGCTGCGTCGATCGGCGGCGGTGTCTTGCGCATCTTGATTTCCACCCTACGGTTGATCGCTTGCTCTTCCTGAGTTCCCCGCAAGACAATGAGTTGTTGTTTGCCCATGGGAATCGAACGGATTTTTTCGGGATTCATGCCCATGGCCACGAGAAATGATTTTACCGACTCCGCCCGGCGCCATGACAGGTCACGATTGAAATCATCTCCACCGATCGAATCCGTATGTCCCTCGATCCAGCAATACAGTTGTGGATTCAGGTCCATCACCAAGGCGATTTTTTGCATGCCTACTTTGGAGCTATCCCGTAACTGCGCACTGTTGTATTCAAACAGTAGGTCACCGGGAAGCATCGTGGTTTTGGTGACGAGAATATTTTCCGGCAGTCCAGCAATTTCGTCGAGAGAAGAATTTCCATCGAGTTTACCATCGAGCGCCTTGCCCTCGCTGCCTTTTTTGATCAAATCCTTCATGAACGAATCCAGTGGATCGTTGGGTGCAGTCTCGCTACCCGGATCGATGATCACCTGCCCTTGGGCCACAGCGGGAGTTACGGTTTCGGTTTGCCCCAGCGCCTCCAGTTCCTCGGGTGCGATTTCCACGGCAGAAGCAATCTGTGTTTGCTCTCCCGCTGGATCGCCAGCGAGTGCAGGAGACTCGATTTTCAAATCCACCTGAAACGAAGCTTCGGCTACATCAGGTTTCATCTCCAATTCCGGATCCTGCAGCTGATGGAGAATCTCCACGTCATCCACCAATTTCGTGCGATCGGGCATGGGTATGGGCTCATCGGTGGAAGCTGGCGGAATATCCTCCGCGATCTCTTCCTCAACGGGGCGCACCACCACGGGCTGGGTCACCACCTCGTCCGTGCTGGTCCAGCCCACACCCATTTTGATGTGACCGAGACAAACAAAAAGAACGATGTGCAAGGCAATGGCCACTACCAATGAAATGACCATCCACCAACCCAGACGATCGGGCGGCGGAAGAAAGGACTCACGACCACTCACCTGAGCGGGCTGATGCCAATCGAAACGACCTTCCATAAGAAAAACATACGCGACGTCTGCCCAAGATCAATCACAGGATCCGCAAAAACATCTTTTACCAACTCCTTTGCGCGCTGGATCAGCGCATGGCTGTGGACGAAGGCAATCCACGCATTCTTTGGATATTCACAAACATCCGTCGACAATGAGGATGATGAGTGCGCTTGGATAGCACTTCGGCACTGCGCTCGAGCGAACCCCACTGCACCACCACAATTTCGACGTTGCGGCGCCCCCAGGCATTCATCCAGTCACGGGTCGGGTGATAAATGTCGATCGTGCCCGTGCCAGTGAGTGCTGAACCATAGTCGTCCACCACGTATAAAGGGGATTGCCCCTTGATCTTGAAAACAGTTCCAAGAGGATAAAAGGACCAGTCGGCTGCCGCTGAACGAACACGATTGTTGTATTTCAATGTGGTCCCGAAGGCATTGGCCGAACCGTATTGCAAATGATCATCCTCTGAACAAGTGTATGCTGTGGTGCGCACTAAGCGATTGCGCTCGCCAAAAGCATAGACGGGCATGTTGTGACGATCTTTTGGCTTGGAATGAGCCGCCGCAACCAGATGCGCTGCCGGGGCCTCGGTGACAATGGGATCCACTTTCGCGTAGGGGAGCGTGCGCGAGGAAGCCTTGCTGATCCCTTTCAATCCTTGAGAGCAACTGGAAAGCAGACATACCACGGCAAGGGCGGAACTGATGAAAAAGGAAAATTTTCGCATTTGTATCGATGGTAGGGAGAGAGAGCGATGCTGCTGGGCAACAAAACGGCCCCGAGCTATTAACTACCGATCTTTCATAGGACAAGCAAAAATTCCCCGAAATGGCGGGAAAATCGATCATTCAGCCCGATCGAGCGCACGCATGCCGCTATTTTTGCGATTTCAACGCCTCATCGATGGCTGCAATCACCTTTTTCGCCAAATGATCGCTGCCGGCAGCATGGAAATGCACATCGTTTGGCGCCACCGCGTGCTCGCTCAAGCTTGGCAAGATATGTGCGTGAAGATCGTTGATCATGACGTGATGTTTTTTCATCACCGCCAGAGCTGCATCGGCATATTGTTTTTGCTGAGCAAGAGAGATCTGAACCGTCTGGGAGAACCGCTTCTGCATGGTTTTCTCCGGCTCACGACAAACCGGCGTGGTGGTTGCCCAGATCAACTTGGCTCCGGTTTGCTTCATCCGTGTGACGAGAACATCAAGGCGTTTGGCATAAGCTTCCGGTGATCGGTCTTCTCGGTGATATTCCCATCCATAAAGATCCCATAAACCCCAGTTGAAGTGGATCACGTCCCATTTCGTAGCTCCAAGATAACTCTCGATCTTTTGGATCCCAGTGCCCGACCACTCGGCATTGCCCTCGTTTTTCACAACAACGGCACGCCCCTTGAATGCCTCTTTGACCTGGCGCTGATATCCCGCCGATATCGAATCCCCGATGAGTAAGACCTTCGGCAATTCAGCCGCAGGGTTTTCCTGTGCATTTCCCACCATGCCACCAAGGGCGAAAAGCAAGAGATTCAGCAATGAAAAAAATCGAGACATGAACGTAACTGGCGTGATGACGCGCATTTGTCAATCAGGGAGAAAAAACGCAGACCCTACTCTGAAGTGATGGATCCGCCACAAATCAACGATGGCGCGCTGAGAAAGAAAAAATTTTCATGGAGAGAAAGAGGGTGCTGTGCTACATCCTGTCGTCGCACCCGCATTTCCACCGTGGCACAGATTTCCCAGGAAACCCGCATCAAAGTGTTAGAGGCCATCGATATCGTGGATCTCATCTCCTCGTATATCCCGGTGAAACGGGCGGGGTCTTCCTTCAAAGCGAATTGCCCGTTCCATAACGAAAAATCGCCATCCTTCCACATCAACCCCCAACGCCAGTCATTCAAGTGTTTCGGTTGCGGCGAGGGTGGCGATGCTTTTTCTTTCGTGATGAAACACGAGGGGCTTTCCTTCGTGGATGCCGTGCGCAAGCTCGCTGCCAAGGCGAACATCCCCATCATTGAGGACGCCTTCGATGCCGATGGCGAACGCATCAAACGCCGCCGCGGCCGTTTGCTCGATCTGCATCGCGAGGCCGCGCGCTTCATGCACGACCTCCTTCTCACCGATCCCCGTGCCAAGCACGCGCGCGCCTATCTCAAATCGCGCGGCTACGGTCGGGAAATGGCCGTGCGGTGGTGCGTCGGCTGGATGCCCTCTGAGCCGGGAATCTTTCTCGACTGGGCCCGCGGAAAAAAATTCACCGGCCGCGAGTTGGTCGATTCCGGCATCTGCGCGCAAAACGAACGCGGCGGGCTCTACGTCCGTTTTCGTGATCGCCTGATGTTTCCCGTAGCCAACGATCAAGGCGATTTTATCGCATTCTCCGGCCGCCAGATCATCAACGACCCCAACACCGGAAAATACATCAATTCTCCGGAAACAGGTCTTTTTCTCAAGTCCAAAACGATCTTCGCCTTCGATCGCGCCCGCAAGCCCATCATGAAGGAAAAAGCCGTGCTCATCTGCGAAGGCCAGCTCGATGCCCTCGCTTGCCATGAGCACGGGATCGACCACGCCGTTGCCACACTGGGCACCGCCTGCACCGCCCAACATGCGAAAATCCTCAAGCGCTACACCGATACAGCCATTCTCTGCTTCGATGCCGATAAAGCCGGCTACACTGCCAGCGAGCGCGCTTTCCGCGAACTATCCAGCGAGAGCATCCATGTACGCGTCGTCTCCCTGCCCGCCGGTGATGACCCGGATTCTTTTCTGAAACGCGAAGGCCCGGAAGCTTTCCGCCAATTGCTCAAGGAAGCCCGTCCATTTTTTGATTTCAAAATCGACCGCGCCCAGGTCGAGGGTGGACTTGCGAATGCACAAGCACGCGGCAACACCGCGCGCGAGGTCGCGGCTCTGCTCGGCTACATTGCTGATCCGGTCTCGCGCGATTCCCTCCTGAACCACTGTGCCACCCGCCTGCAAATGAGCGCACCGGATCTAAGAGCTGCGACTGCACAAGCTCGTAAAAAACAAGCACGCGAGCACCGTGCGGAAAAAGAAGCAACACCAGCAGCCCAGATCGAGCCCAGCAGTATTGATTCACTCATCGCCTACCTCTGCAACCTCGCACTCCACTCCGCCGAGGCGCGACAATATCTGGGAGAACAATACGAGACCCTGCACGAAGCCGCGCCCTACATTGAAGGGCTTCCTTTATTGGAAAACATTCTTGCCGCAGAGGTCGATCCTGATAACGCCGCCGCGGTCAACACCTTTCTCTCCGCCCTGCCTCCCGCTGATCAACTCGCCTTGCAGGTCGATCCCACCTTTCATCAGGCTCTCTCCGTTCAGCCCATGCAGGATGCCGAAGAGGCATTGGCGAAACTCTCGGAAAAAGTTCTCAACAAACGCTATGCGATCAATCAATCCGCGCTCAACCAGCCCGGTCTCAACGCCCAGCAACTGATGAGCCTGCTGAAAGAAGCAGCGGAAATCAGCCAACTCCTTGCCGCCCTCGGTCGGCGAACGATCGCCGATGACCGTGCCAGCCTCGGATCCACCGCGGGCAAAAAACCGGCTTTTAAAAAGCCCTGGCAGCCCAAATCCTAAGGATATTCCAGACAGACTCACGTTGCAGGGTTCGGCAAATCACTTCCCGTGCGCAATGACTGTCAATTCACGATCACTCGCTGATGAGATCATCCGCGTTGTAGGGAATGCCGTCAGAACCAGCAGAGCGGATTTCCATGGAATTTCCTGAAAGTGCATGAAACACATACGGATTGCCCCAGCGATCGGTCAGGCGTCCGTTGTCATCAATCAAGCGCTTTACCACATCCGCAAGATAGACAAGCTGTTTCTCATTTGTTCCCAGGAGCGCGGCCGTGACTTCATCGTTTTCTCCGACCGGATTCCCCCCGAGATTGCGGCGGTATTCTTGAAGCAATTGCTGAATGATGGCGATGTCCTCACGTGCATTCGATGAATCATCCAATAGACGCACAGACTCCGTGGCAACCGCCATCGTGGTCGTGTTCTTGCGCGAGGCTTCCAACACAGGCACGACTTGTTGCCGGGAAATCGATGGTGCTCCTTCTGTTGTGGAAGCATCCGATGATGACGAAACATAAGCGATCCCCGATCGCAAGACGATCAGCAGAACCATGATTGCCATAAGTAAAATCAGCGCGCGTTTCACAAGAATGCGAGATTTGCCGAACTGACACTGAAGGGATCGTCGAATCGCGGCAGGTTGGGAAAGATGGCCTCGAGATCATTGTCTGTGGCTCCCATCCATTTGGTCATCACGGCGGAATACTGATCGACCGATGTCCCGGGAATCCAGCGTCCACGGTTGTTGGTGCCGGCATCGATCGATCCGGTGGCACTGCCGATTTTCAACTTCGGATAATGACCGTAAATCTGTCCGCCGCGTACCGCACCCCCCATGACCAACGTATGCCCGCCCCAAGCGTGATCGGAACCCGCCGTTGTGGCGATCGTGCTGTTCGGCGTGAAGGTACGGTTGAAATCAGAAGCAGTGAACGTCACCACGTTATCGAAAACCTGCAGGTCGACCAAAGTATCGCGGAACGCCTTGAGCGAGTTGGAAAGCTCGGCCATCAATGGAGCGTGCGAGGTCAGCAAGGTCGAGTGAGTATCATAACCTCCGACCTGACAGAAAAATATCTGACGTTGATTGCCTAATACCGAGCGTCCGGCAATGAGCTTGGCAATCATTTTCAACTGACCGCCGAGACTGGTGGTGGCACCGGCAAATTTCGCATCAAAGTCCACACCCGACGCCGCGGCAGCGGTCATGGCAGCACCGATGAACCCTTCCGTCGTTCGCGCACGGCGAATGATGCGATTGTATTCTTCCTCGTGCAGGTTCGCATGGGTAAGCCGCATGATATCCTCGTAGGCTTTGAGTCGTCTTCCTTGATCCGTCGTTTTATATGATCCATCTGAATTTAACGCGCCACCATAGTTTTCCGTACCACTGGAAAAACCCGACAATGGGACGGTGCCGGTTGATTTGACAACATATTGCATGACTTGGCCCGTGGTGCCAACCTGAAAGGAATTCACACCGGCAAGAGAAATGGACATGGAAACCTTACTGGAGCCGGTGGTGTGATAGGATGCATTCAACAAATCTGCCGCGCGACCGCCCCAGCCCGATGTAAAAGGCCGGTCTGGCACCGAAGACTGCCATTGCGTTTGTTGATCGGAGTGCGAAAACAATTGTTGTGGCAGGGGGATTTTCCCGCCGAGATAATCGGCGCGTGTCGGCACCGGATAGGCGAGACTGCCAACGTTACAAACCACCGCCAAATCGCCGTCGTTAAACAACGTAGCCAAGTGGGGTGCACTGGAATGAAATCCCATATTTGGAGGAGTTCCGGGATAATGCCGCGCAAAGGCCTGGGTTTGAGCGGGCATGTTGACGAGATGCAATTGATCGCCCGGGATGGCCAATACGCCACGGCCCGCCTCGTAGTCTGCCCGCAACTCGTGGCTTGACGCATTGCCGGCAGGGATAAACAAATTGTTGGAATCATTGCCACCGTTGAGAAACAAACACACCAAGGCCTTGTATCCAGAGCCGCCACCCTGCGCCATGGCCGCCGTCATCAAACGCATTTGTGCCAGCATATTGACCAAGCCCGTGACTCCCAGAGAAGCGCAAGCGGATTGGCGGAGGAAATCCCGACGAGTGCGAATGTCTTCTTTCTGATGTTGTTTCACTGCGACAAGGGGAAGTTATTTCTGAACGAGGAATTCGGGACTACTGACGACGAGCCAGACGATGTCTTCAATTCGCTCGCGCATCGAGGTGACGTGTGTGCTGAGCGTACTGGAACTGTTGCTGGACGACCGCACCAAGACAGCGGCATCGAGAATTGCAGCTCGGGGTTTCCCTGAGGTATTGCCATAACGGGTCCTCAAAGCACCACCACAGAGCACCAGATCCACACGATCCAACACCGCTTCGCAGGCCGCGCGAATGAGCACGGAGTTACGATATTCATTGAGATCTACCGTGCCATCGCGGCTGGTATCTAACACCGCCTGATACAAGGGCTCCAGGGTGGTTTCATAGGGAATGATCAAATTATCAGAAGCGGATGTATAAGGAGACCCGGTTTCGGTCTGGTTGATCAAGGATTCACCGCTCTGACCAGTCGAACTATCGATGAGAGTGTAAAGATAATTGGTGCCGGTAAAGGTTGAGTTTTCATTGGCCAGTTGTAATTCAGGCGAAACCAAACCGTTCGCCGGAAGTGAGCCGGAAGGCGAAAAGTCGGGCAAAAACCAATTAAAGACCGAAGGTGGCGAATGGGGTGTTTGGCCCAGTGTCGCGTCCGTGTCAGCAACCCGCACAATGGTCGTGCCAGCGGGAAATTTCTCCAACTCCGCAGCGGGGTAGCCGTAGGGGGATAGATCACTGAGTTGCAGTTGCGACTTCGCTCCCAATCCGCGCAATACCGCAAGGTAACGCAGCAGAGGTTCACGCACTTTGCCCGATCCTGCCACACCGTCGGCAAGAGTCGTGGATCGTGCTTCAGCATCCAGCAAAATGGCTCGCACCGTGGTGCCGATGT
Organism: Akkermansiaceae bacterium; assembly: GCA_049240965.1. Taxonomy (GTDB): domain Bacteria; phylum Verrucomicrobiota; class Verrucomicrobiia; order Verrucomicrobiales; family Akkermansiaceae; genus UBA956. The sequence continues at coordinate 28,778 of JBMLRP010000003.1, read as the reverse complement.
TGCCACCCGAGTTGGTAAATGCGCTGGAAACCCGATAAAGATATCCGGGTGATGGATTGGCGCTCACGAGCCGCTGAATCAAACGACGGCAGATGAATGGCGCGGTATTGGGATGTGTTGCCAGGTGATCGAGCACGATGTCCAGCTCCTGCTCACCCGTGAGCCCGGCAGGAATCGTGAGGCCCAACCATTGCTTGGCCGCCGTGTCGTGATAGGTAGAAAACTGTTTCAGCGGATTGGTCCAAGAGGCTTCGTAGCGTTCGCTGCCATTGCTCTGGAAGAAACTCGTATTATCCACCACCGTGTTGGTGTTCGAGGGATTATTCCGCTTGGAAAAAGACCAACCGGTGAAAACACGGGACAGGGCGGCGATATCATCTTGGCTGTAAGTTGCCAGTGGTAGTCCATTCGCGCCAAGTTTCAAAGAACCATCCGGATGCATCACGATCAGACCGATGGAAAACAACTGCATGATTTCACGCGCGAAGTTTTCATCCGGTGAAGTCAGTGCTTTGCCTTGGGCATCATACGTTGCCTTCTGGTTTTTCAGATGCGAGAGATACTGCGCCATGATCGGATGCAGCGCCACATTTTCTATCAGACTGCGGTAGGTTCCATCCGCATGCGTTTTCAGCATATCGTAATAATGGGTCATGCCGTAGGCACGATTGAAAATGTTAGTATCATTATCACTGATGACAAAGATTTCGGAGAGAGCCAACGCCACGCGCTGACGCAGTTGATCGGGCGCATGACGCGCAAGCAGCCACCAACCACGCCGTGCGTTGCTTTGATTCGGATCACGCGCGGCATCGAAGTAGGTCTTGGTGGAATCAGCATACAGCGCGATCTCCTGATCATTGGCAGCGCGGGTGTAGGCTTCCAGGCTGGGCGATGGCAGCGCGAATTGGGCATCGAGCCACGTGGCATAGGCGGCGATACGATCACCGGAGTGGGAAGCAACCAAAGATCGCAAGGCAATGATATCTTCCATCGTCGGCCCGAAAGTGGCTTGGGTGAGAAAACGATGGATATCCCGGTCCAAGGCCGCGCCGGTAAGCGGTGCCAGAGCGGCTGGTTCGGGTGGCGGCTGGAATGCGGTCGAACCATTGGCGGTTTGATAAAAGCCGTGGATTTCGCCGCTGGTATGAGCGTTGGTATAAATTCCCAATTGCACGCCGCCGGACAACAATGCATCGAGCAGGGCCTGGTCGGTGACGTAACTCTGACTGGCGCGTATCGGCCAACTCTGCCCGCCGTAATTGAAAGGAGGTACGGACTGCAAAATGGCCTCATCTTCCGTGAGCACTTGGGTGTTCGTGACGACAGAATTCAAATTGGAAAAGGATAAGGCGACCGTGGCGGTGTCATGATCGCCTGACAATCGCACCGTGGACATCCCCGAGCCAAGCGAAGAAATGCCGTTTTTCGGACGCAGATAGGCGACGAGCAAGCGCTGGTTTGCGGGAACATTGGCGGCATCCACGAGGGCGATACTGCTGTCCAGCGTCGTCCCCCCGACTTGCACACGAAGCGATTCGGGCACTTCGGCAAGGGTGTCTGCCACGGCATGAATTTCCAAGGTGGCACTTGCAGATCCAGCGGGAATCACCAGCCGACGATCGATCGTTTGTTGTGCAGAATTGCGGAATTGATATTCGCCGGGAAGCGGTGAAGAACGCGCCGCAACAATGGGGCGCGCGGTGCTGAGAAAAAGAGTGAAGGGACGGCTAAGATCACCGCCGCGGGTATAGGTAATGACCGCAGGTTGCTGTTCTTTTTCGATGGACTGGCTCGCCGTGACAGCCGCGCTGACACCGCTGGAGCTCAATTGATTGAGCCATTCCTGGACTCCCACGAGATCGTTTGCTCCTGTGCCAAAACTGTTTGCGCGGGTCCGATCATAACCCGAGAGCTGCATCTCGGCCCAGTCCTGCACACCATCGCCATCCGTATCCGCATCCGCGACTTCTACCGAGTAAAATCGCGCGCCCTGCCCCAGCTGCGCGATGCCAACCCATTCCTCCGAGAGCGCCAAATGCCAATCGCCCACCGGGATCCAAGCTCCATTCAAACCTCCATTGCTGCGCAACCGATAACGTTTTCCCGGCTGCGTCTTCACGGTGATGTGCAGGCTACCACCCACGCGTTCGATATTGCTGGAAAATCGAGAAGTTCCTTGCCGGGGATCAGTACCTGCTAGAGCTTCCTGTGCATTGCTCATGCCATCACCATCATCGTCGTTGGTCGCCAGAATCGTGCCGGCATGATGCACGGCTTGCCAAACATCGCACATGCCATCACCATCAGGGTCGATAGCATGCAAGTGCAACATCAGCCCCGAAGTGCCGACGAGCCACCACAGCCATGAACGATGGATTTTCATACCGATTCACAACTCCTATCATCATCAAGAATTTTGACAAGCAAATCGGTGCGTGGATTTTCATCGTCAAAGCCGCAGCGGTCGGTTACAGATCGTGCAATGAAATGGTTGACCTATTTCCTGCTTTGCTTCGCGATGAATGCCAAGGCCGACCAGCGTCCGAACATCGTGATGATGTTTGCCGATGACCTGGGACGCTATGCCTCCGCCTACGCCGATCCGAAGAATCCTTCACCCAACGACATCATTCGCACACCGGTTTTTGATCGCATCGCCCGTGAAGGCGCCTTATTCCAGCATGCTTTTGTCTCGGTGCCATCCTGCACTCCATCGCGTGCCGCATTGGTGACAGGGCGCCATTTTTTCCGTAACGGCTCGCATTCACAATTGCACCACCCGTGGCAGCATGGTGCCGCGGATCCTTTTGCGGATGTGGTGGGCATGCCGATGACCTTGCAACAAAACGGCTACCACATTGGTCACAGTCTCAAGCTCCACATGCGCGATAGCATCATTGGTGGCAAAGCAAACGTCTTCAACAGTGCGGGACAGAAGATCAATGAATATTCGGAAATGCTGACCAAGGCGGACGACAAGCAATCCGCGAGACAACAAATTCTCGAGGAGGTGCGTGCGAACTTCCTCAAATTTCTTAATCGCCGCGAAAAGAACCAACCGTTTTATTATTCGTTCAACCCTACCAACACCCATCGCCTCTGGGTGCGTGGTTCCGGCAAGGCGTTGTGGGGATTGAACCCTGATGATTTGAAAGGCAAAATGCCACCCGTGTTGCCAGACGTGCCTGAGATCCGCGAAGACATGAGCGATTACCTCGGCGAGGCAATGGCCTTCGATGCCGCATGCGGTGTTCTGGTACAATTGTTAGAGGAAATCGGTGAATTGGACAACACCATCGTGATGATCTCCGGTGATCACGGTATTCCGGGGTTTCCCCGTGGCAAAACCAACGTGCATGACTTCGGTTCCGAGGTGTTGCTTGCGCTGCGTTGGCCGAAAAAAATCGCCGCATCGCGCGTGGTGCGGGTGCCAGTTTCCTTGATCGATATCGCACCCACATTTCTGCAAGCTGCCCATCTCTCATCCCCGGATCAACCCAATGGCCAGAGCCTGCTCCCGGCCTTGGCACCGGGCGCTGATGATTCACTCCTGCGTGGATGGGCGCTCATCGGGCGCGAGCGTCACGCCGATCGCGCACGGGAGGACCAACTACCCTATCCGGTTCGGGCAATTCGCACCAAGGATTTTCTCTATGTGAAAAATTTCAAAGCCGATCGCTGGCCCATGGGAGCGCCCTATCAGGTGTCTGATGATGAAGCACCCGGCTTTGACGTTCTTACCAAAAACAACTACGCTGCGTTTCCTGATATGGACATGTCGCCGACCAAGGCATGGCTTGTTGCGCACCGAAAGGATCCTGAGATGAAAGCGTTCCTCACATTTGCATGGGAAAAACGCCCTGAACAAGAGCTTTATGATTTACGAGCAGATCCACATCAAACCAAAAACCTTGCCCTAGATCCACAATACTCCACAACTCTTGGACGCTTGCGTGATCAGCTCATGAAAGAATTGATCGCGAATAACGACCCTCGGCTGCAGGATGATGCGTTTGATCGTGCTCCCTACCACAGCAAATCCAAACGTTGAAGGAAGCTCGTATCGTTTGACTTATGAAAAGATTTTTACGAATCATTTTTGCCCATGTTCTGCTTTTATCCAACGTTTTGCTTGCGGCGGAGATGGAAAGACCACCCAACATCGTTTTGATTTTTGCCGATGATCTCGGTTGGAATGATGTGGGCTACAATGACGACGGCGATTTCATTGAAACTCCTCATCTCGATCAACTGGCAAAAGAGGGCATGGTCTTCACCAACGCCTATGCGGGAATGGGCAATTGTGTTCCCTCCCGCGCTTGTTTGTTATCTGGTAAATACACTCCGCGCCATGATGTCTATGCCGTGGGTAATACCGATCGCGGGCCGAAGAATCTAATGCGTCTGGTCCCGATTCCCAACGTCAATGGCCTCAAAGGCACGTATGTGACTTTTGCCGATGAACTCAAGTCCGCCGGATACGCCACGGGAATTTTTGGCAAATGGCATTTCGCGGATCATCCGAAAGAGCTCGGTTTTGATGTCGCGCCAGATGCTTCTCACGCGAAAAAAAAAGCCGTGGAAGATCCGAAAGGCATTTACTCCATGACCCAAGCCGCATGCCAATTCATGGAGCAGCACAAGGACAAGCCGTTTCTGCTCTACGTGCCGCACCACGCCATTCACACGCCCTTACAGGCGCGCAAGGAGACGCTGGCACGCTTTGCGGCAAAAAAACCGGATGCCCGCGGACGCCCTGCGATCTATGGTGCCAGCGTGTATGATTTGGATGACGGCATTGGCCAACTACTGAAAAAACTCAAGGATCTTGATCTGGAAAAAAACACGATGGTGGTTTTTACTTCCGACAACGGCGCGACGCAGCAATCCAGTCAGGAACCCTTGCGCGGTAGCAAGGGTGGTTACTACGAAGGCGGTATTCGCGAGCCGATGATCATACGCTGGCCGGGCGTCACGAGAGCGGGAAGCACCTGTGCCACCCCGGTCATCAACATCGATCTTTTTCCCACTTTCCTCGCGGCTGCCAAGCGAGAAAGCAAAGAAGTCCTCGATGGCGAAAACCTCGTTCCTCTGCTCACCGACAAAGGTCCGCTGCGGCGGCAGGCAATTTTCTGGCATTTCCCAGGATACATCGACAATCCTGTCAATCGCGGGCGCGCGATCGATGTGCAAGCGGGCTTTCGTTCACGACCCGTGACAGTGATCCGGAAAGGCGATTGGAAATTGCACCTCTTTCACGAAGAATGGCAGCTTGATGGCGGTCGCGAAAAACTCGCCACCAACCATGCGGTGGAGCTTTATCATCTAACGGAAGATCCCGGCGAGCGACACGATCTTTCCATGACCCAGATCAAGAAGCGCGATGAGTTGTTGGATGAGCTTCTCGCTTGGCAGAAAAACACCAAAGCCAAACTGCCTAGTATTCCCAACCCCGAATACGATGCGCAAACGAAGGCAAAAAAAGGAAAGCGGAAGAAAACGAATTGAGGGAGAAGTGATGCCACCTCACATGGCTGAGAGTGGCGAATGACAGATCATGGATGAATTCTGCGTAAGATCCGTCATGTTTCGTTATTTTTTCGCATTCCTCATGATGGTTTCCCTGCACGCTGCTGATACCGTGCCTCCGCTCTATCCATTTCAAAATTCCGTACGCGCGATGACGGTGGAGGAAGGTGTGGCATTACTCAAGGAACTGGGCTACCCTGGCATCGGCTCGGTTTATCCTCAGGATTTAGCCAAATACCAAACAGCTTGCGAGAGTGCCGGGCTCAAGGTATTCAGCATCTATTGCACCGTGAAAGTCCACAAAACCGGCTTCACGTATGACGCCAAGATCCCTGCGGCCATCGCTTCGCTCAAAGGCACCGATGCCATTGTCGAGCTCAACATTCACCGCGGTGATGATCCACAGGAAGTCCATGTCTTGAATTTGGTGAAACAAGTTGCTGCCGATGCCAAGGCCGCTGGTCTTAGAGTCATTCTCTACCCGCATGCCACCGATTGTGTGGAGCGGGTGGACCAGGCCCTGCGCATTGCCAAGGCCAGCGGATGCGATAATGTTGGCATCGCATTCAATCTCTGTCATTTCCTCAAAGTGCAGCCCGAAGATGATTTCGCCCAAACGATTGCTGCAGCGAAGGATCATCTCTGGAGCGTCAGCATTTGTGGCGCGGATCGGGATGGCAAAGACTGGACCACGCTGATTCGGCCGCTCGATGAAGGAAGCGTCGATCAATCCGCACTTTTGCGTTTGTTAAAAGAAAATGGCTACCACGGACCGATCGGGCTACAGTGCTATAACATTCGTCTTGCACCACGCGACCACCTCGCCCGCTCACTTGCCAAGTGGAAATCGCTTCAGGTCAAAGAATCTGCGAAATGAGCGAGTGGCAATTTTCTCATTCGTTTGAATCTCAAGATTCTGTTATTTCTTCTCGTCTGGTTGTTTGTTTTTTTTCTTCATGAACCCCTTGGCTGATGGCAACTCCACGTAGTCAGCCGCCTCCAATAGCGCAACCGCGTCCTGAGCTGTGGGAGCATTCTCCGCAGCAGTTCGCATGATCGAAGCGGCACCCCTCTCGCCGAGGACAATCATGCCATCGATGGCAGCTTTTCTGATTTGGGGATCGGCGTGCAAAAGATAGGGCTCGATGACTTTCAAACCATTAGGGTGATATGTAACAGAAGCATCGTGAATTTCTTCCAGGATACGTGATGTCACCTCTGCGGAAATCGAATCCCCATTGACACCTCGATTGTTCTTCCCTTCACCACCCGCGTGTATTTTCTGATGAACTGGTGGCAAAGAATGTTGATTCTCGGAAGTCTTCTTTCCTGATAAATCTGCGACATCGCGCTGAGGAGTATCTTCATTACCATTCCATTGCCGCAAAAACGCAAATATCGCGAGACCTGCGGCAAGTAATAGATAGGCATAACGCGGAATTTTCATCATACGAATGAGTCGCTCTCCTAGAATAGAAAAATCTCCCGCTGCATCGCTGCCGGCGGGAGATTGGAATGATTAAAATGAGTCCATAAAGGATCAATCAAAGTGTTTCAGGGATCCCTGGTGACATGCTGACGCCACCCTCAATCACACTGGATTCACCATCTTCATCGCTTGGTCCCGCTCCGTTGATGCCCGTTACCTTGGAGGCTCCGGGTATCCAAAGTGTGTAGGTTTCATCAGTTTCCTTGTCTTTGAAAGTTTTCAATGTATCCGACCAAGCAAAAACACCGGTAAAGGAAATCTGCTCACCGAGTTTCATCTGAAAAACGTCTTTGCCGCTCGCTTTTCCAGAGGCTACGGATGTTTCCGTTGGATCACCATTTCCCGAGGATACGGTGGTTGTGACTTCTTTCCCAGACTCAGCAGCAGCAGAGGCAAGGGTATCGCCCAATTGAATGATACTGCTGATGTCTTCGTCTTGTTCATTCTTTTTACGGAGCACAAATGAGCCCGTTTCTTGTTCTTGCGAATAGACAAATACAATCGAATAACCAATGATCGTTTGGATTACGCCTTGTTCCACCAACTCCTCTAAAATTTCACGGTTGGAGATTTTCGAAGCAACCATTTTCGAACTGTATTCATAAGTGGATACAGTCCGATTTGCCGAAGGCTGTTGTGTGTATTCATTGTAGTAACTCAAATACGGTTTGTCGTTTTCATCCTTTGCCGTCGTGCCATCACTATTTTTTGCGATGAGAGCTGGCGCTGCATAAGTATCAACGAGAGCGAAAGTGACATTTTGAGCTGTTGCGTTAAACACTTGGGCGTTTCCCATTGCTGACATCATCGTAAGCAGCGTAATGATTTTGTCGATTTTCATAGATATGTTTGATTTGTGAGATATTAATTTGTTTATGATCAATAAATTAAGTTTTCGCGAAGCTGCGAATTAAGCAAGCAAAAAAGACAAAATACGCCACGCAAGTTAATGGGAAAATTCCGATGACAAACGGTTCATCTCCTGCGCCAACAGGTCACCAGTGATTGCGACCACTGAAATTTACGCGCGGTTTCGCGGATCAGGAATGGCTCGTGACAACGATGAATGAGTTCAAAAAACGGCGCGAGTTGCTGATGCAGCCACGAAAATGTATCGGCCTGGGGCCAGGCACTGGGCGGTGTGAATTCCTCAAGCCAGGTGCAAGGTGTGGCGAGAATCAATTCTCCATCCGGTCTCACTAATGATGGCAACCGTTCGAGCAAGGCCATGGGACGCGGCAATCGGCAAATCAAATTCGCCGCATGGACACGATCGAAAGTGCCCAAATCCGCTCGCAACGCCATGGCATCACCTTGCTCGAAACGACAACGCAGGCGCTTGCCTTCCACGTTTGCAATCAATTCTTGACGCATGTCTCCCTCATCGTGGCGCTGATAGCGAATCGCATCACCTTGTTGTAAAGTATGAGCCGCCTGAATGAAAGCATGGGAGTAATCGATGCCGATCACGCTCTCACAGTGCTCCGCCATGGCAAAAGTCGAACCGCCCACGGCACAACCGAGGTCAAGACCCCGCGGCACCATGAAGTCTCCGAAATACCCCACCGTGCGCCGCGTGAAGCCCAATGCCTCGCGCATGACAGCTGGGTAGGGAATTTCACCATCGGCAAAAACCTGCTGCTCACTCCCGTAGTGAAAAAGCAGGTATTCGTCCAACAAACGTGAAGTCTCGTAAATATTCGATCCTACCACTGCACTCAAAATGTCGTCAGCGCGTCCATGATGTAACGACTGGGTCGGAAGTTTTCGATAATCGTCTCCTCTTGCTCACCGCGAATCATCCGCACCTGACTGATGTTGAAATTCGGCGTTTTGTGCGGCGCGAAAAGAATGTCGTCATGCGTCGAGTTCTCATGCTTTTTGAACATGGAAGGTACAATGTCACCACCGAGATGGTCATCACGACCCGTCGCCAGATGGCAAGTGCCCAGCACTTTTTCGTCCTGAATGTCAGCGCCGGAGACAGGCAACACCTGGGTGCCGAATCCGAGCTCCCCAAGGGTGCCTGTCATCGGGTCATCCAAGAGACGGGCATTGTGGGCATCGATGGTCGCTTGATTACCGGCAATGAGTGTGGAGCGAATGATGCAGCGGTTTTCCACATCGAGAACGCCGAGAGTGCCGTCCTCGTATTTCATGGGGAATTGACCGCGGGCGTCGGTGGGCACGAAATACACTTCACCCGCAGGCAGATTCGCAATGTCCGGGGTGAGTCCATTACAGAGTCCATGGGATTTTTGCGCCTCCTGACCATCCAAACCGAGCCATGCGGTCAGGACTCGACCATCTTCCAGCGCAAAATCAATTTCGATCGCATCAGCACGAGTCATGGCGAGGCGGATTTTTTCGGCATCGCGTGATACTTCGTGATAATTCACGGCTAGCCCCGAGGATAAGATGATATCATTCACACCGTGCAGCGTCGCTCCACGGAAGCCGAATTCTTTGGCTTTGGCGGTCAGAGGAGCCGTGGCAGAATATGTGGAAATACAGAGAATCAGATCGTAATTCGGATAGATATCACGATCGAAAGAAAGTTGACGGCCTGTCGTGTCCCAGACTTCATCGGCAAGGTCGAGATTGGAACCGTAAGTCATGCGATAAGCAAACATTTCCCCACCGTGCATTTGCAACTGGTCCATCACACCGTCGAGGAGCCCACGGTGAAAATGCTGGTAAGCGCGTTTTTGAATCGGGAAACCTTCTTCTTTCAGGAATCGAAAATCGCGGATCATCGATTGCGGTTCGTCGAAATCAACCAGCACACATATCTTGCACCCAGCCGTAGGAGTAAAAACAGTATCCAATAAACGATACAAATCAAAGGCGGGAAAGACCCTCTTTTCTGGATGAAGTAAAATTTTTTCTTCCAGATATTCCGGTAATGCTGTGCAAGCAATTGTCATAGAGCAATTTAACTCCGAGTGATCAGCACGCAAGTAACAACATCACAATTTTTTAAAAACCTTAGAAAATCGGCCATGCGCCGGGATAAAATGATTACTACTCCTCTTTTTTCTCAGTGCTCGGCTCCTCCTCGCCTAGGATACGACTGACCTTCTGCTCGATCGCTGGCAAACCAACGCGCAGGGTGCGAGCAGATTCGCCGAGCGACTTGTCGTGAAATCCTTTGACGTTCTGGTCATGATTTTTTTCCGCGACTTTCTTGATGGCGCGCGCCAATGTGCGTGCTGTGTTTGACAAATCGACAGCTTGTCCATAGAGATCACGACTGGTGCTAGGCACAATTCGATCGATCGGATCCAGAGCAGCCCGGCTCGCTGCGTGAGCTTCTTGCACAGCTGCGGAGGTGACAAAATTCTTGCCATCCTCTTTTTCATATATTTCCTCGATGCGGGTCAATGGAGCCAGAGCGAGACGAACTTCATGAGCAACGACCGCGTCAGACAATTGCGATGGTCTCTTGCCTCGAGCCTGCATCAAAAGATATTGCACCGAGGCATATTGCGGCATCGTCGTGGCAATGGTCTCAAGTCGTGCACGAACCGCGGGGTTAGTGACAAAAGGTCCAAGGCTGGGAGTCGCTTTCTCTCGTATCACAGCAAATTGATTCAACGCTGCCGCTAATCTGGCATCGGGTGTTTTTTTGCTGAACGCCACCAATTCATCGATATTGTCTGCGAGAAAAATATCATGCTTCATGAAATAAGTCAGCTCATCCATGGCGAGCAGGCTGGGCAATAATTCTACGGCACTTCTGGGCAACACGATGCGGCTGGGACGAACCTCGGACAGTGATCGAATCATCTGCCATCCATTTTTTGGCAGTTTCAATTTGCCATCGCTCTGGACGACACCGATCACGATACCTGTAGGTTCTTGCCCGCTGAGTGCTGCATGGGCGAGCACAACCGAAGCCGCTGATAAATTGAGGTCGTTTTTCTTGATGGAGTAGCTGTCCTGATGGGGGGTCGACAAGACGACCACCCCTCCACGCGGTAGTTCTCCGTGGGTCTTTTCTAGCCACGGTAGGGTATTCTTATTGATCGTTGTCAGGATGGGCCGAATTCTTTCCGCGTCGACGTCTTTCAAATCGTAGCGAAACCCAGACAGTTGCTGAATGTCAGGTTTTTCTTGATTACTCGCTTGTTGTTGATCCACGGCGTGGGTCATGGTCACAGGCGTGAGGCGTAATTCGAAACTTTTGGTTGCCTCCCTGTGAATCATCAAGGGGGTTGAAACCACCGCCGATTTGAGAGAAAACGATGCTTTATCAGATAGACTTTTGCCTTCTTCCTGCATTTGTTCTGGATCATTTCCATCGGCAAGAGAATGATCTCCTGCCACATTGGGTTGAGGCTTTTTATGAAATTCAGATTGTTTCGCCACCCAACCCGCCCAACGAGCTTGTTCGGACTTGAATGCCGCAGAGCTAGGATTTTCCGGATCGATTTTGGCGAGGACCTCACCGAGACAGCGCCCGAGAATGTTGCCATCCTCTCCTGCTTGATCGCTACCCAACCAGGATTGAACGCGCCAGGCGCGGGATTTGGCCAGTTGTATGTCCGCTGGAAGTGGCGGAGCGGGATTCTCCTCTTTCTGAAATCTCTCTAACAGATCCTGTGCAGGACGACCAATGGGGTCGAGAGCTTGGGCAAGTGCCAAAAATTGAGCCGCTGTATGCTGCGACAATGGCTCTTTAGTATCCAGCAAACTGCTTAAAAGGCTCAAATGCTGCGCGAGTTGCTTCATCGTATCCACATCGAGCGGCAATTGATCCCGCCGGAAGGGCACATTGTCCGTCGGCGCGATAAAGGCTCCATGGACATGAGTCGCTAGGAGAAACACACAAGCGGGAATGTGACGTATGAGCCGTGTGATGAAAATGGATGCATTCATGAGTGCCGAGGTCTGCTAAAAACTACGAAGGGAATTTTGATGATGTTGCAAAAGTTTCCTTCGTTTGTCAATCTGTCTTCGCCATGCAGGAGAAATTGTCGATGATCACGCGCGAGGAAATCATGTTTTTCGATACCGATTGTGGCGGGGTGGTGCACAATCTCGCTTATCTCCGAATGATTGAAACCTGCCGCACGCGATTGGCGGCTCTGATGGGCATGGACTTGCCTACCATGGCAAAAACCCAACTCTTTCCGGTGGTAGTCCGGACCGAGGCGGACTACCGCTTTCCTGCCAAACTGGGTGACTGGGTAAGCATCCAGGGCAAATTGGCGGAAATCGAGGGCGCGCGTTTTTGGTGTGATTTTGTCATGACGCGCGAGGCCGATGGCCAGGTATTGGTCACAGCTCGCCAAGCTCTGGCACTGGTTCAGATGCCCGACGGGAAACCTCGGCGGCTACCCACCGAGTGGCGTCAGAAATGGGGCGGACGCTGACTCAAAACAATGCTGGCCCGCAATCAGGAGGTGGCGTTCGGCGCGGACGCGCCAACACGCCATCCAACCGGATCAGGTCGTCCATCGTGGGCTCCCACTCACCGTGCAAAAGACGGGTGAGATCCTGTTGCCAGTTGCGCGCGCTGTTCGATTCCTGAGACTGCAACAAATGACTCAGTTCCGCCAATCGCCCGCTGATGGCGAGTTCCTTGCGAGTTCTACGTAACCAAAGTTCGATGAATTTACGATCTTTGGTCCATACGATGAGACGATTTCCCTGATTGGATTTCACAGGCATTCAGGCGATGAGCGCGTTCGGTGATTGTGCGATGGACACGACACCGTTCTCTTACTAAGCTTTTTCCGCTCCGGCAATCCCAAAGCACATGAAACCACGCATCATTCACGCCCATGCCCCACTGCCCGATGGCAGCACTCTCGAACTCCATGAGCACGATGGACGTTTCTATTTGCACTCCCACGGCCAACAGTGGGCAGGTACCGGCAATCGGGTGGCGGAAGATGAATTGGCCAAGCTCGCGACCCATCCATTCCGTCCGGCAAGACAGCCGAAGATGTTGATCCTAGGGCTGGGTCTCGGAGCACTGGCTCGTGCCGTGGCCACCGCCATTCCCCAGAAAAAAGCGGAATTCACGGTCTACGAGCCACAGCGCGAAATCGCACAGTGGCAGAGGAAATTTTTTCCCGAAGAGAACTGCTTTCACGATGGTCGTCTCAAATGCATTCACGATCTCACCCCCTCGTCACTCGCGAGAGGAAATGGCAGCTTGCATGCGATTCTTTTGCAGGCCGATGCCTGTCCTCTGGATCAAGGAAAGTTGTTGATCGATGACAAACGCTGGCTCGGCGCAATGCGCGATGCCCTGCAATCCGGTGGCGTACTCGGCATCACCGCGGCACGCATCATACCCGGCATGTTTTCTCGCCTTCGCCGTGCCGGTTTCGATGTGGTGGAGCATTTTGTGGAAATCCATCCATCCGCCAAGAAACCAAGACGTTTCCCGATCTGGTTGGCGCGCAAGCCGGCAGGTAGTTCCCAAAATGATTGAATAAATTTACGGTTTCACTCCGCTTTTGAGCGGACCATGCGGTCTTTTCCACGATTTTCATCATCCTCTTTTATGAAACTTACCCTGCCCTTCTTGCTGTGCTTGTGCGCTTCTCTGTTTGCCGATCCCTATGTGATCAAAACCGCTGATTTTCATGTGCGCCCCTCCATGGCGGCCGCATTGCTCCCCGAGCAAGCGCTGCCCATCGCCATTCCTGCCAAGGAGTGGGGAACGTTCACGATTCTAGAGATTTTACCGCACGGTTCCCAGGTCAACAAAGGACAGGTATTGGTGCGGTTTGACGATGAATCATATCAGAAAAAATTGCGTGATGCCGAATCAGCCGCCAAGGCCGGTAAACTCACCCTTGCCAACGCCGAGGCGGATTTTCTCAGTGCGGAAAAATACCTGCCGATGCAATTGCAGAGCGCGCGAATCAAAGCCGAGGAAGCAGCCGAAGCGCTGGCCTATTTTCGCAGCAGCCGTCGCAACACCGAAATCACCGAAGCAAATCTGAGTCTCCGCCAAACCGAACTCCGCCTCGAATCGGAACTGGAGGAACAGAAGCAGTTGGAAAAAATGTACAAAGCCGATGACCTAACGGAAAACACCGAAGAGATCATTCTCAAACGCCAGCGCGAGATCGTCAAAGCGATGGAAATTTCGTTGGAAATAGCGAAGTTGGCCCACAAGCGTAAACTGGAAATCAGCCTGCCGCGCGAGGCGGTTAGCCTGGAACGCGAGGCTCAGAGTACCGTCATCGCATTGAAGGAACATGAACAAAATCTTCCGCGCAATCTGGAACTGAAGCGCATCGGGCTCGAAGATGCCAAGGTCAATGCAAAACGAAGTGCCGATGCTCTGGCAGCTCTGCAAGCGGAGAAGGATCTGTTTGTTCTCAAATCCCCAGCTGACGGCTACTTTTACTACGGCACCATGCAAGACGGGCGCTGGACAACCGGCGAGCCGGTAAAAGCTCTGACGCCGCTGTCTCCCGTAGCGATCAAGCGACCCTTTGCCGTCGTTGTTCCCAAGGATGCAACTCAACTTCTGGAAACATCAGTGGATGAGGCCACCATGCGTATTCTCAAGGTCGGAGTTAAAGGATTCGCATCCCTGACCGGCCGCGCGGATCTCAGCTTCCCTGTCACCCTGAAGGAACTTGCCGCAGCACCCGGATTGGATGGCCGCTACCGCGTGACCTTGTCCGCAGAATTTCCCGCCAACGTGTCTCGTGTGGCTGGCACGACGGCATCGGTGCAAGTCACCGCTTATCAAGCCAAAGGAGCGATCACCATCCCCACGAAAGCTCTGCATTCCGATGGCGAGGGTGGATGGGAAGTGGAAATCCAGGAGGCAGAGAACAAAACCAAACGGATTGCCGTGAAACGCGGTGTTACCTGGGGTGATAAAGTAGAGATTCTCTCAGGCTTGGCGAAAGATCAAACCATCATCGTCCCCGGCGCATGAAATCAAATCTTCTCCTCTGTCTGCTGCTGAGCAGTCTGCCCCTGCGCGCGGAGCTCGGGCAAGCGCCCACGACTGATTCAGCCGCCATCAGGACAGGGGTCGATTCACGAATGCTGATCCCCGAGGATCAAGTGTCGCTTGAGGCAGTGGAGCAATCCATCCGCCGCGGCGTCGACTATCTCGTTGCGAAACAAAATTCCGACGGATCGTTTGGTGGTCCGACACGCACCAAGGGCTTGAACATTTATGCTCCTCTGCCCGGAGCGCACGATGCCTTTCTCGCCGGCGCCAGTACTCTGGCTCTCGCAGGACTGGTCGATGCAAACGATGACCGTGCGGAAGTAAAAAAAGCCATCGCGCTGGGAGAAAAATGGGCCTTCGAGCAATTGCCAAAATTACGCCGCGCCGATGGCACAACCACCTACAACGCCTGGGGGCATGCTTATGGTCTCCGTGCGATTACCCGACTCTATCAGTCCTGTCCGAACGATGCGGCACGCCAGTCTTCGCTGAAAAACCTGGCGCAGCAGCAAGTGGAGCTTGCCAACCGCTACGAGGACCTGAATGGAGGCTGGGGATACCTCGATATTTACGATGGATTACACACGCAGAAACCCAGCGGCATCACCACTTCCTTCACATCGGCGACGATGCTTCTCGCCATGCATGAGGCACGTGAAACGATGGGTGTGACTCTAAACCCCAAGGTGGTGGCCAGCACACTGGCTTCCATTCGTCTGCAACAGTTTCCCGATTTTACCTACGCCTACTCCCACGGCCATTACCTTTCACCCCAGGGTGAAATCAATCGCCGCAATGGCTCGCTCGCGCGCTCACAGGCCTGCAATGCCGCCCTGCGCGTCTTCGACGATCCCAAGATCACCAACGACGTGCTTTCGACATGGTGTGACAATTTTCTCGAGTTCGAAAAATGGCTCGATCACGGCCGCAAGAAGCCGCGACCGCATGAATCCACTTTTAAAATATCCGGCTACTTTTACTTTTATGGCGTATATTACTACACTGAATGCGCCAAGCATCTGTCCAAGGAAAAACAACGGCAACTCGCCAAAGGCTTGGCGCGCATCATTCTCACGCGCCAGGAAAAAGACGGTTCGTGGTGGGACTACCCACTCTACGATTATCACCAGCCCTATGGCACCGGATACTGTCTCATGGCGCTTCAATGGTGCCGCGGGGCGATGAAGTAAGCAGTGTTTTCATTCGGACCTAACGACTCGATCGCATGTCCCGTTCGCTCCGCAAAATCGCTCTTTTCGACTTCGATGGCACCTTGCTGCCATGGGACACGCAGAAGCTGTTTTGTCATTACGTGCTACAGCGGCATCCGCAGCGACGCTGGTATTTTCCCCTTTTTCTGCTCATGACACCCTTCACCCCCATCCTCGGGGCCGAGGGCATGAAGCGGGTGTTTTTGAGTTTCTTATGGAAAATGAAACGGGAGGAAGTGGAGCGACTCGCGCGGGGTTTTGCCGCTCAATGGGTTCCATCCCGCATTTGGCCGGAAATGTTAGAGCAACTGGAACAGCATCGCCTTCGCGGTGATCTAACGATTTTGGTTTCCGCAAGTCCGGAGCCTTACATCAAAGAAATCGGTCGCATCCTCGGTTTCGATCTAATCTTTGGCACCGTAATGGATTTCCCTGAAAACGGACTTCCGCTATTTCCGGATTTGATCAACAACAAAGGCTGGAACAAAGTCGCACGTCTGCGCCGCGAGCTCGATTCCACCATGTTCTGTGATGACCAGCTCCACCGCGCCCACGGCTATACGGATAGCACCGCCGATCTCCCCATGCTGACTCTTTGTCAGGAAGCTACGGTCGTGAATCCCTCTGCCAAACTGCACGCCATCGCCAGTCAACAAGGCTGGAAGGTCGTGCATCTCCCCCGGCCTTGGAAATCTCCATGGCACCGCCTATGGCAACGCCTACGCTATCTCACCGGCAGTTGATGCGTTACAATCTGATCAAAAAGCGCTGGATTGGTTCTCTGGTGGTACGGCTGACATGCTTTCCAAATCATCGCCACATGCCAGAACATCGAAATCCTCAATGAAACTTTTTTCGTTAGGTGGCCAGAATTTCCGCTGGTCAATCCGTTCGATCAGCCATTGCGCGCACTCCATCGCCGCATTCGCGATGCCCTGATGAAATCCCTCCCAAGGCGAAAACGAAACATTGTCACGGGAGTCCCCTATCGTGATGTAACCCACCATCGGCGGCTGCGGGGTCAATCCTGCCGCTGCGTAAAGGGGAAGTTGGAGATTGATCCAACGTTGCGTTTTACCTTTTTCATCAGTCAAAAACAATCGGTCATCATCGGCAAGATGAGAGGGTATAACGGTCCTGCCCGTGACACCGACCAGATGCGACTGGCTGACCTGTTTCTTGACCGCTCCAGTTTTGTAGTCCCAGAGAATGAATTCACCACGCTGCGCGTGAAAATCGATTCGATCGACTTTGCCGCTCACCTGCATTATGCGTCCCGGCAATAAAAATGGCTTCTCTACATCCATCACTCGCCAGCCCTCGGCGCGATGAGTCGCTTGTTCTTCCGCCAACCACTCCAGGCGTTGTCGCAATGCGGCGATCTGGATTTGCAGAGCCAGATTGGGCTCGTCGCCATATCGCCGAAGTATCAACCGGTGCAAGCGATCGTGCCAGACGCGGGTCAGTTCCGTGGCATCGGCGAGATCGCGTTCCGATTCATCCCGACCCCATTGTTCCAATACCTCATGCAATACGTTGCCGAAATCACGATGATCCCACTCACCGCGGTCACCGTCGCGCTTCTCCATGCGCAAAACATTTTTTAGATAAAACCGATACGGGCAAGAAAGGTAATCGCGGAAGTTCGTCACCGAAAGCGTGCGGACGCCTTGTTTTTCTCTCGGAAATTCCACGAAACGCGGCTGCCATTGCCAGTCCCGATGCCAGGTCGCTTGTGAATCCGCTGGAGGCATTTCTGCAAAAAGACGGGCCACGCGCTCGGCCAACTCCGTGCCATGCGCGCGCAATAACAGACGCGAGGGCAACATCATCGCACCCTGGTCGTGGGATTTACTGAGAATCACATCGATGGCTCCACGCCCACGATGCGCTTCAATCATCGCACCGTAGAGATAAGCATCGCGCGCCTCACGCCGGTCATCGGTATTCAATCCGAGAATCAAACGATTCGAGGCATTCAGCCATGGTTCTCCTCCGCAAGCCGCGGGAATGAATGAATCGCTCATCCCGCATACCAACAAATGCGCCGATTGATGAAAGGCTATTTCCAACCATCCCTCCACATCCAGCGCGCGCTTTTCCGGCATCTCCATCGGTGGCGGCGGAAGCCGGTCACAAAACAATTGTAGCCAGAGCGCCGCGTCATACCCGAGCCGCTCTTCCCATGAAACCCATTGCCGGAGTAGCGGAATCATCTCGACCGCATCTGCCGCGTGACATGGGGAAACCGATTGCCAATGCTCGGTCAAACGGATCAACGTCGCACAACATCCCTGCTGGAAAAATTCCTCGCGCCAACGCTGGAGCTGCTGCAGAGCCGCGCAAAGTGCCCGGACTTTTTCGGCATCCACACCACGTGGCAGGGTATCCGAAGCGAGCCGACGATGGATGTCATCAACGCTCTCAACCAGGCATTGATCACGCAAAATGCCCAAGGTGCGCATCCATGAAAACACAGACCCACCGGTAAGAATTTCCGTTTCCCGAAAGCCTGCCATTTCCGTCACCACATCGAGAGACGGCACGCTGAGCCAACGCATCCAATGTCTCAACCAAACGCGCCAGTTCAGGGTATCATGTGATGCCGATGGATCGAAAACTGGCCAGCCCGCGCGTTCCAAGGCATCGGCGATGGGTCGCCCCAGCGATGGGTCACAGGTCGCTAGCATCACCTGATCGGAGGCATGACGCCTGGCGGCGATGCACTCCACCGCTTTTTCTGCAAGCTGACGTATGTCAGTCACGACATGGACCTGTCCATCGATGCCATTTCGCCCGGGAAATTCCTGCGCGCGGTCGCACCATGAATCCAGGGGAAATCCAAGATCATCGAATGACGCGGCTTCTTCCTGTGGTGCTGCAATCAAGGCAATTGCCGAGGGCATGCGTTGCCAGAGTTGAGCCACCAAAGGAGTGCTTTCCGTTACCCCAATCAATACCAACTGTTTGCAATCGTTGGGCAAATTTGGCGCGAGATCACGGCTCAAACGATCTTGCAGACAAACACTGCGACTGCGCAGGGACCAAACCCGCAGCAAATCCTCGACTTGTTGTTCCAGCAGAACGAGAGCCTGCCAGCGCGGCGCGTCAGCATGGGCGCTCATGCGGCGCGCCGCATCGCGGATCAGCAATCCAGCTTCCTGCAGATGATAGCGCAATTCCACCATCGACTGCGCCAGGTGATAAGACCAGCCCTTGCCTTCATCCACATCCCATTCATGAGGAAATGCCGCTATGTAGGGTGACCAATCATCGATCGACTCGAGCACTTCCATCCATGCCAGCAACTCGATCGTATCATCAGCCATCTCCGGTTCATGCACTTTGATAAAGTAGGAAGGCGTAACCGCGCGAAACCCCAACATCGCCTTTTGCGCGCGCGCTGCATACGCCGCCACCGCTTCACGCAGCCTACGTCCGGCCTGTGCGGTAGGAACCACAAAACACATCGATCCCATCTGGTCCCGATGCTCCCAGATCCACTCCGCAGCCGACTCCGCCAGGGGACGATTCCAACCTAAAAAAATACGATGCATATAAAAAACAATACGCGAATTAAAATGACGAATCAAGAAAATACAAGGATTTACTCGGGAGTGTATTCGATTTCGTCGCCTGTCTCTTCCACGCTCTCATCAATCGGAATTGCCCGGCGTATCTCCCCTTCCGGTGGCTCATCTGCGGTGGTTCCTCCCTCCGTCATCTCCGCTGGATCCGGATCCCTGCGATCGGAGACCACATCAGCGGTAGGCTGACCGGACGCTGGAATTTCTTCTACTGGCACCGGAATGGCTTTGGGAACACCATCACTATCGTCATCAGGCTCCACAGGAATGGCGCGAATCGAGTCGGTTTGAAGCATGGCGGGCGTCACCACATCTTCGACCACCAAGGCTTTTTTGGGCGGAGTGATGATTTCTTCGATTTCCTTGCGAAGTGGGTTGAAAAACGCCTGCACCATCGGAGCGGCCATGCGACCACCACTCACGGTTTGATTGGGTCGACCTTCATACACCACGGCGTATGCAAAACGCGGATTATCGAGAGGAAAAAAACCAGCAAACCAGGCAAGTCGTTGATTTTTCGATGGTGGACCCCACTGGGCGGTACCGGTTTTCCCACACATCGTCGTCCAACTCATCGCCGCGGCTCGTCCAGTGCCGTAGCCGGAGTTCACTACATCATGCATGCCCCTGTGCACCGCAAGAATGGCCTCTTCCCCGACGCCAAGATCAGTTCGCACTTCCGGCAGTGATTGAGAAACCACACGTCCTTTCGCATCCTGCACTTGTCGGATCAATTGTAATTTGGGTAATGCACGTCCGTTTGCAATCCCCGCCATGCCCTGCGCCACTTGCAGTGGCGTTGCTAGCAACACGCCTTGACCAATCGACATATTCGCTGTGTCGCCGTTCATGAAACGACGTTTGTGATTCGCCAGCATCCATTCGTTCGTGGGAATAAGCCCGGGAGCTTCACCGACAAGCGGCAGACCGGTTTTTTCCCCATAGCCCAGCTTTCGTGCCATTGCGAGAAAAGTGTTAGGACCGGTATCCATACCGACCTGTGCAAACCACGTGTTACAGGATCGCGCCATGGCGTATTTGATCGCAATGCTGCCTTCTTCACGGCCTGAGGCGTTACGCACCTTGTGTCCGGGAAACTCGATGAAAGCGGGAGCATAGATGGCGGTTTCTTCATCGATGGTGCCGGCCTGCATGGCAGCCAGTCCCACCACGGCCTTGAACGTCGAAGCCGGCGGATACTGTGCCGCGAAAGCGCGCGCGAATAAAGGCGCGGCCGGATCTTCGTTCAATTCCTTGAAGCGTGCCGTGCTGATTCCACCGACAAATTCCATCAAATCAAATCCCGGGCGGGATGCCATCACCAATACTTCTCCTGTCGTGACATCCAGCACCACCATTGCCCCGCGTTGACAACCTTCTTTCAACACGGTTTCCGCGCGAATTTGCCAGCGTTTGTTGATCGTGGTGATCACATTGCCCCCGGCAACCGGGCGCCGCACCGTTTCTTCTAACAATTTTACGCCATCATTATTGTAAAGCATGCGCTTCATGCCCGGCGTGCCTGCGAGCTGCTTATCATAGAGCATTTCCAGCCCCGATTTCCCTTCGGTAGGCTCCCATAATGGATCGTTAAAATTGATGGGCCCGTTGGGCAGCTTGCCCGCACTGCCCGTGTAGCCGATCACGTGCGATGCCAATGATCCTCCGGGGTAATACCGCGAGTAGACCGGCATCAGAATCAAATCATCACGTTTGCCCCATTTTTTCGACAATTCGGCCGCCACGTTGCTGGTGAGAAATCCACTCAGATAGAGAGGCAACCAGCGGCGATCCTTGTAATGCGCCCATAACTCGGCATCCGATTTATCCGCGCACTTTGGTAAAAACAATTTCAACTCGCTGATGCGCTTGCGCGCCCAGGAAACAACATATTCCTGCGTAGCGCTTTCAAATTGAGGAAATTGCAGCGCCGCTTGAAAACTCACGGAGCTTTGAGCCAATGGCTCTCCCTCGCGGTCAAGGATCTGCCCTCGCGGCGCCGGAATCGCAAGACTGATGACACGAGCATTTTTCAGGCCTATGATGGAAGCATCATTGGTTGCCGGGACGCTGGAACCAACGTTAGTCTGCGATGCTTCCTCCGCAGCCGCCACGGACATGTGACAGCAGAGCAACATAGCAAAAATCGTGCGTAGTGGGCTCATGCGGATTCGCTGCAACATACGCAGAGTCGATCAAGTGGTCAATCATTCAAAATTCATCTTTGGAAATACGAATCCGCAGTGCTTGTCATCGCAATCACTGAAATCAAGTCGATCCTGATTGCCGCCGCTTCCTTGATGGAAGAAAAAACGCCCGCCCTGGTATCAGGACGGGCGCTTTGTGTTCATTGTTTTTATTTTTTATTTCGTCGCCTTGAGACGAACGAAGAACTTCGTGGCATCGAGAGTGGGAATCGAAGCCGTGATGGAATCTTCAGGCGAACCTTCCGTGACATCAAAACTCACACCATCCACCACTTGATCGGCAGCCGGAACGGCAACCGCAGTCCAGCCCGTAAGGTTACTGCCGTATTCAAGTTGCAGATTGATGTCACCACCGTTGAGCGCAATATCGCTACGACGGAAAGTGAACAGCAATTGATTGCCCTGGCGTTGCGCCTGCGGAGTCAAATTGTTGTTTGCTGTGGCAGGGTTGCCGCCAAGCACATACTCAAGCAGGTTATTGAAACCATCGCCATCGGGATCGGCAACAAGAGCGCGATCGGCTTCTGCGAGACCAAACCCGGTAATCCATGAGTCAAAGCCTACAGAAACATCGAGTGCCAGCACACCGGTAGCTTCGTCAAAGGTCCAGGTTTTTCCAGCCTCAGACTTCACCCACTTGTTGTCGTTGTCGCTGTCATCGAAGCCCGTCACACTGAAGCTGGCGCCGAAGCTCTTGGTGGTGGTGTTGACGATCGTCCAGCTATTGTTGTCTTCGGCTACAGCTTCTGTCAGATCAAAAGCAAAACTACCGTCCAACGTGGCTGTTCCAGAGCCGGTAAGCTGGTTGCAAACGTTATTGGCTTTCGGCGCGAATGTCATACTGGCACCCGCGTTGAGGACCAGTGTGCCGGCATTCACCGTGGTATTTCCGACGTAGGTATTCGCACCCGCCAGGCGCAGTGTGCCTGCACCGCTTTTCACAACGTTCCCCACCGCGGCACCAGCACTGAGAGCCTGCACCGTCACATCAAAGGTTTGCACATCAATTGTCGCTCCTCCGCTCTCGACCGTCACGTTGGTGAGGTTGTTGAGGAATGTTGCGCTGGATGCATTCGCTCTGAGTGTGCCGCCATTCAGTTGCAAGGTCGAAGTTCCGGAGCCTCCTATGATCGATCCGGTAACAATGGTCCCACCATTCAACTGGACAGTACCAATCCCCGTAGCGGAGCGCGCGATGCTGAAGCCGCTCGTGCCTGCATTGAGCGAACCGCCGGTGAGAACCAGCGTCGCCTTGCCCTCGACACCAATCGATTTATTGATTTGCGTAGCATTTGTGAGGTTCAACGTGGCGCTGTTCTCCAACGTGATGGTTGAGTCAGACCCCATGTTTTCTCCCGTGTTCAGCATACCTGCCACGTTGACCACACCAGTACCTTTGATGGTCAGTGCTTGGACGGCGTTGTATCCTGCGAGATTGGCATTGTAACCCATCGCCAAGCCGTTACCAGCCGATGTTACGTTCAAAGTGCCTCCATCGATCGTCACAGAGGAAGAAAGGCCTGTAGTGCCGTGACCACGTCCAATGGAAAACCAGTTCGCTGCATTTAGCACAGCACCTTGAGAGATTTGCAAAGCGGCTGGAGTGTAATTGCCATCCGTGAGCAACTCTCCGCCCACGACCATTTCACCCGTCACCGCAAAAGTACCATTCTGCAACCACAGGCCTCCATTCGCCACGTTGGCGGCAAAGACTCCCGCACCTCCATTGGTTCCATTGCTCAGACGTTGCGTGGTGGCTGCATTGGCGAAAGTCAAAACACCCGGGCCTCGCTTCACAAATCCACCGCTGTCGTCGGCGTTGATCGCACCACTGAAGGTAACATCAGCGGCCGTATCAACTATCCCGCTGAATCCCGCGGTGCAAGATATGTTCAGACTGCGGTCCGTGGTAACGCTTCCACCTGTGTAACGCAGCGTGGCATTGCCCGCCTGCGTGCCGTAGCCCTCACCCAGATACAATTGAGCGCCAGCACCGACAGAACTTGCCGTTCCGACATTGGCCAAAGTCGCTGCAACAATGGTGCCATTACGAATCGTCGTTCTCCCTGTGTATGACTGAGTCGATGCAAAAGCAAAACTCCCCTCACCGTCTTTGTTGAAACCAAGAGGACCCACATCACCATTTTGCATAACACCGTCGAAGGTTTGATCATCGCCATTGACGAGGAAAAACCAACGTTCCACACCGCCACCATTTTCGACAGTGCCTTGCCCTGTCAGACCTGTGGTGACGAAATCTTGAGTCGTTCCCGCATTGGCTCCGGTGTTGAAACGCAGTTTGCTACCTGCCGCCAACGAGAGCGGTCCGCTGATGTTAGAGGCGACAGCGGTCGTGATCGCAAGTGTTCCTGCTCCACTCAGCGCAAGACCCGTTCCATCCGTGCTGGTCAATCTTCCCGTGGACAGGGTTCCCGCAACAATCTCCACAGCACGGCTTCCTTGTCCGGTAAGAGTGACGACACCACCGTTAAAGTTCAAATCTTTTGAACCGGTGAAGGCGAAGTTACCCGACCATGTTTGTGCCTTTGCTGTCGTCGTAACGATGGCATTCGCGCTGCTGTTGTTCAAAATCCCGCCTTCAATCATCAAGCTGCCCGCCGTGGTGTTACCCAGCGCACTGGCGTGATTCACGTGCAAGGAGCCGGAACTCAGGGTGGTGTTTCCTGTCATGGTATTGGCACCAGCGAGCACCAAAGTACCCGTGCCATTCATCACCAACGCACCAGTGCCGGACACAGGATTCGTGATGCTCTGTGTGCCTGCTGTTTTGAACGCAAGAACGCCAGAATTGATTATTTGCGAACTTTGGGAAATGTTGCCATCCGTCACACCATCACCCAGCTGCAAGGTTCCCGCATTGATCGTCGTGGTTCCCGTATAAGTATTGTTGGTTTTCAGAATCACATAACCATCGTTGTTCTTGATCACCGATCCACCGGCAATGCCGAAAACTCCGGTGCTGGAAAACTCAAACGTGGTCGTATTATTGAAAACCGTCGATCCCGGTGTTACATTGGCATCAATGCTGACTTGGAAGTTCGAAGCGGTATCGTCGAATAGCACGACATCACCTGTCAGGAAATCTGTTCCCGTCAATGTGGTGGGAAGAATCCAGTTGAAATTCGGGTCCAGTGGCGTCGTGGTCCATTGGGAATTGTTAGCACCAGTCCAGCGAAGAGAGTCACCGGAAATCCGCAGCGCGATAGCGCTCCCGGTATTGACCAATGTTGCCGTCTGCCGCGGGCTAAGACCTGACACCGTGCCTAACACAAAGTCATCCAGTGATCCGCTGAAAGAAGAGTAACTGATGAGCGGATAATCGGTGCCACCGGACCATGCACCAATGTTGGACACATTGATAACCACTTGTCCATTGGCGGCGCCATCGCCGGGTGTCGTAAGCACCATACTCGAACCACCATAGGCCTCAATCGCTCGATCCATGAAACCTCCATTGGCTCGCAAATTGACGGTTGCCGCACCGGAAAAGGTCAATGCATTTTCAACAATCATCGAGTATGCCGTTCCAGCGCCGGGATTGATGGTATTGTTGATATGATCGGCCACGGTCAGCGACTTGACAACTCCGTTGCTTTCAAAGGTTCCTTGGGTCAAAGTCACTCCAGGATTCAATGTGCCCATATTGCTGTGCGTGATTTTCGCACCGCTGCCATTGATCGTAATGCTGCTGCTATCATTGATGGAGGCTCCATTGCCAATGACTAATGTGCCAGCATTAACGACGGTCGGCCCAGTATAAGTATTGATATTACCCAAGGAAAGGCTTCCAGCACCTTGCTTTGTCAAACCGCCGTCCAATAACAAATCGTCGGCGATATTACTATGAACCAGAGCGGTTGGTATTCCAACGTCGGCTCCATTGGTATCAATGATTGCACCGCCATTCCGGACATTGGCTCTCGCATTTCCAGCGCCAAGATTGAAAAAAGCGGTTTGATTGCCAGTAGAACGCAGGGTGCCGCCGTTGAAGTTGAATGTGCGGGTTCCCGTGGTGGCGGAGGAAAAGATAATAGGCACCGTCAACACTCCTCCGTTCAAATGATACGTATTGTTGCTGGCTGCCCCGCCTGCACGTTGCAAGTCCAGGTTTCCGGTTCCTCCCACCGTTGTGCCGGCGTTGCTAAAAAACGTAACATTACCGCCCGATTGCAAAATGACGTTGGCGCCTACCGTTCCATCAGCATTCATCTTCAACGCCGTGTTATTCAGCAGACGAAGATTGCCTGAGTTCACCTCCAACAAACCACGGCTGGTATCCCACTTACCGACCTGCATCCATTTGGTCGCCAGCGTTCCGACATTCAATGTTCCGCCATTCACGACCAAACGTCCGAGATTGTTGTTACCCGCGAATCCGAGAACGAGATCTTCTTGGTTGTTGACCGTTGCTCCCGTATTGATGGTAACAACGCCTGATACGGTATTGAGATTGTTATTTCCGCGCGCCACGGTCATCGCGAAAAGATTCGCTGTGCCGCCGTTAAATGTCAGCGTTCCTGTGCCATTCGGTCCTGCACCGTTGATGTCGGATCCGCCCACGCGCAATTCACCACCTTGATTCCATGTTCCCGACGATTGAGTCATCGTGCCAGTGCCGGTATTGTAACCGATGTAGGTTAAGCCACCCGTGGTCATGGTTCCACTACTTGCGTGATTGACCGTTCCATTACCACCTGTGGAACCGATGAAAGTCGTACCAGTTCCAAAAGTAAGTGAACTGGAATCGTTGAGATTGACCGTGCCTCTTCCGGCATTGCCAAGAGTTTTCGCACCAGTTCCGGGATTATTGATTTGGGCACTTTGATTGGCGGTCACCGTCACATTGGAACCCGCGGATTCGGCCAGATTGAATACACCGTTCGCACTAATCGTTAAAATCGAACTATTGTTGAGCGTAATGGCACCTCTAGGTGTATTGAGAGCGGAGCCGCCATTGAAGCCACCACTGAAGTTCGCTGCGGTAATCGTCGCGCCGTTGTTGACTTCCAGGGTCGAAGTCGCGGTACCGGTGCCATTACCGCGGCAGACGGAGAGATAAGCAGAAATATTAACGGTGCCTGCATCGATCTGCCACTTGGCATTTTGTCCTGCACCCCCGTTGGATACCACACCACCGACGACAGCCTCTCCCGTAATCCCATAAGTTCCGCCATTGAAAACCAGGTTTCCTTCGCGCACGAGAAACGGCACCAATGCCGAACCTGCCAGGTTTGAATTCACATTATTGCCGTTGATCGTAGAACCGGCCGTAAGCGTCGCGGTTCCGGCTCCGGTTTTTAATAAACTGAGATTGTTTGCTGCCGGAGCAAATGCGCGGTTGATTTGCCACGCGCCCGAACCAGCCAATTGCAGCGTATGATTCCCGCCACCACCGAGACCAAATGTCACATCCGATGACACGGTGGCAACATTTCCAGAATTGTTGGTCCAAATGTGCGTTTGCCCACCAGCACCGCCCAAGGTGAGGTTGAAGGCGTTTGCCCCATTGCCGAGTGTCACAGCACCAGCCGACGCGGCAATCGTGATGTTATTCAAACGCAATGATCCAGTGTTCGTACCCGAATCAAGAGTAAGCGATTCTGTTTGCGCGGAAGTAACATCCAAATTCACTCCAATATTTCCGGGACTACCACCTAAGGTCGCATTCGCAGCGGTATAAACGAGAGACAACGGTCCGGCAACGTTTCCATTCCACTGAATCGTATCAGGAACCGACAAACTAGGAACGGCGTCTGGGTTCCAGTTCGCCGCTAGACCAAGGTCATCATTGGGCGTTCCTCCACCATCCCAGACAAGAGTGGCGGCAAAGGATGGTGCCGACATCAGTACGGCAAGGAACATGTTGCGTGTGCGACTTTTCATAATTCAGTGGGTTTGGTGATGGGTATGAAAAAAAGTAGACTTACGCTGTGTCATACGCTATGTCTTTTAATATATGAAATCCGACATTTTTTTAAAATCCCAAAAAGCACAATTGCTTGCATCCGTAGGAGAGAAAAACGTCTTGATCCAGTTGTTTGATCAATTATCCGACACCACATTTTTTCTCAAAAATGCTGACTCTGTGTTGCTTGCGGGAAGTCGCACTTTTTACGAGCGATTGGGTTTTCACCGGGAAGATCAAATGATCGGCAAGTCCGATTTTGAGCTTTTTCCGACACACATGGCCGAACATTTTCGCCGTGATGATTTGTCGGTGATTCGCAGCGGACAACCCAAGTTGAACATCGTCGAATTGTTTTTCAATCGCTTCGGAATTCCCGATTGGTATGTAACGAACAAATTCCCTGTGTTTGATGAGAATCGACACGTGATCGGCGTGATCGGCACGACACGCAGTTACACGGGAGCAAAGGAAAATCTGAAGCCTTACCTCTTGATCGATCGCGCTGTGGAAATCATCCGAAGTTCGTTCCGACAAAAACTCAACGTCGCTGAACTGGCGGAAATCGTCGGTCTTTCCGAACGTCAGTTCCTGCGCCGCTTCAAGCAGGCATTCTCCTGTAGTCCCCAGGTATTCATCCTCAAAACGCGCATGAGTGCCGCTTGTGACCGCTTGAGCCAGTCTGACGATAAAATCTCACAAATCGCCCATGATTGCGGTTTTGCCGACGGCTCCTCTTTTGTGCAGCTTTTTCGCCGTGAGATCGGTGAGACTCCACTTCATTACCGCAAGCGTTATCGTCTATCAGAATCATCATGTTGATTCTTGATTCAAAAAACGGCCGTCTCCCGTCAGGAAGGCGGCCGTGTTGTCTTTTTGTCTTGGCT
>JBMLRP010000002.1:0-1653 GCA_049240965.1 Akkermansiaceae bacterium | reverse complement strand
TAAGCTCGATGGCTTCCTTGGTCGAATTCGCGCCCGTTCCAGCCACCACTTCCACGCGCCCCGCAGCGAATTCCACCGCCAGACGGATCACTTCCTTGTGCTCGTCCATATCGAGCGTGGGAGACTCTCCCGTGGTGCCTACCGGGACGATGCCCGAGACTCCTCCGGTGATTTGGTATTCCACCAGTTTTTGAAATGCGGGGACGTCGATTCGTCCGTCGCGAAATGGTGTGATAATGGCTGTGTAGGTTCCGCGGAATGACATGGTCAACAATGTTAGATTTCAATAGCGCCCTCGAATACGAAGTCAGCCGGGCCGCTGAGGGTGACGTCGTTGAAGTGTTGGCCCCCGGCGTGGAATCCGATTTCCAATGTATCGCCGCCGGCGACATCGACTTTCACGGGCGATGCCGCACCCGTGAGAAGATGATGGATCAGCGCGCAAGCTGTCATGCCGGTGCCACAGGCCAAGGTCTCATCTTCCACACCGCGTTCATAGGTGCGGATGGCGATGTGTTGGGGACCCAGCACTTTGGCGAAATTGACGTTGGTTCCGGCGGGCGCAAATGCCTCGTGATAACGGAGAAGAGTGCCATACTTCAGCACATCGATCCCTTGCAGATCCTCGACAAAAACGACCACGTGTGGCACGCCGGTATTGATGAAATGAATGCCACCTTGCAAGCCATCGATCGCGAGATCGAGATTCAGCCGCAGATCATGCGGTGTCGACATCGCGATGCGCACATTTTCCTCCACCATATGGGCTGAGAGAGTTCCTGCCATGGTTTCAAACGTAACGACGTATCTGGCCTCTTCTTCCAGATGTGCCGTAAAACGACCAAAACAGCGGGCACCGTTGCCGCACATTTCCGCCTCGCCGCCATCGGCATTGTAATAACGGAATTTGAAATCCGCTCCGTGTTCCGCCGGCTCTACCGCGAGCAGGCCATCCGCCCCAATGCCCCGATGACGGTCGCAAAGTGCGGCAATGGTATCTTCATCGAGTTGGATCGAGAGGTCGCGATTGTCAATGACGATGAAGTCATTGCCAGCGCCATTCATTTTGTAGAAGTGGAGTAACATGGAAATTCGCCAGAGGGTGTAGGTGGTATCTTCGGGTCTTTCAAGCCCGCATTGTGGAATTGCATGACCAAATGCATTTTTATGTGACGCACGCATCTTGCGGCAGCCATTCGAGAGTCTGTCATTACGGCGAACGGATCGACTTGCTGACGATAGCGCTTCGATGCGATTCAATGGTTGTGATACTAGAAACCTCGCGAGGTTTTTTTGTGTCATGTAGCATAAAATCAATCAGATTTTTCTTGTCAGATGCCTTGATTTGAGGCATGGCGACGCCCGCAAGAACAAAATACACTTCAAGCATATGAAAAAGAAAATCGTTTCTTTCCTTACACTACCGATGCTGGTAGGCTCTGCTTCTGCGAGTATATCGTACTTTACTTTCGATAGTCCGGGAGTCGCTCATGGCGTGAACGGTGCTACGATCCTGACTCTCGCCGCTCCTTTTTCCTCCACCGGAACCGGAACGTTCGGCGGTTACCTGAAACTTCAGACCAACGATCCCGTAGTATCTGGTATTTCCACGAGTTCAAACTCGGTGATGCCTCAGGTCGGTGCTTCCCAGAC
>JBMLRP010000001.1:0-22783 GCA_049240965.1 Akkermansiaceae bacterium | reverse complement strand
TTCAGGGTGACTACGCCGTTCAGCCACGTAATACAATCCTGTCCAGGCTGCGTTTCAGTCCCGAAAAAAATCGCTAGAATTTGTTAGGGTATAAAGCTCACACGATACAGTGATTTTCCGATTGGTGGATTGGTGTCGGTATAGGTGCCTATACCCGTCACGGTCGCCATTGTGATCCAATCAATGAGATTTGTGCTTCGCTGCACGGTGAAGACCACGCCCGCAGCGGAGGGCCATGTGATGGTGTAGCTGTTAGGATTGCGAATGATACCTGCTTTGAAAAACTGTGACCCATTGTTTGGCAAAAGATTGAGTCGGTATTCGGCGAGATTGCTGGTGCCATCGCCATCACTGTCTTGCAGCGCTGTTTTGCTGAGATTGCCAAAATGCATGATTTCCCATGTGTCAGGCAAGCCGTCTTCATCGCTGTCATTGATGACGAGGTCAATGGCATTGGTGCTTGTTGAAAGTTGGGCCGTTGTGCCGATAGGAATGCCGCTGAGTGCGAGTGATCCGCTGATAATACCCGAACATGAAATCAGCCGATATCTACCGAATGTCGTGCCTGGGGAAAGATTGATTAGCATGGTGCCATCGAGGGCCAAATCGCCGCTGACATTGATGAGATCGGTGGTGATGCCTGCGCGCATCCTTGTGACCGATGTGGAACCGAGAAAAACACTGCCTTGGATGTTCAGCGTGCCAGCAGTGCCCGATGCGAATCCTCGGCCTTCGATCACGCCTTCGGCGTTCAAATCGGCGGTGAGATTGCCCCATCCTGCTAGAGTGCTACCATTGACGAGGTTGACTGATTCCGTAGTTAATGAGCCGGCCTCGATGCGCAAAACACTGCCGCTCGACATTTGTGTGGCTCCTGCACAAGCAGATGTGCCTGTGATTTTCAAAGTGCCTTGCTCGATGCTTGTGCCGCCATTCCAATTTCCTGTGCCGCTCAATGTCCACACACCTGTTCCGGTTTTGATGTAGTTGGTAGCGGTGCCGGTGTTTCGTTCAGAAATGGTTCCGGCAAAAAGAGCGTCGGTATTTTTTCCTCCTATACGATACGTTAGAGCCCTGCCACCAGTGGATCCGCCTTGCAGAGTGGAAAGAGACGTCCCGCTCAAAGCGCCAATGGGAATCGTAGTGCCAGCGCCTTCTGCTAGAGTGCCATCGTAGTAGGCCCAGATTCGATCACTCAGGTTCACAAGAGCTTGTGGGAATCCTGGGTAGCTGTAGGGGTTGCCCATGCGGAAGTCGCCGCCGTTGGCATCAGTGAGGACGTTTAAGTTGCCAGTGAATACCGACCAGTTTGCGAACAAAGTGGACCGCACATTCGGCACGTAAAACTGGAGTGTGCCGCCACCTGCAAGAGAACCGTAGATGTCCACGCGCGAGTCGGCGTTAATCCGTGCGGTTGCGCCGTTTGGCACAATCAACTGCGCGGTGAAATTGTTGTAACTACTCATGTTATCGAACATGGAAATCACGCCACCGTTCATGGTAACAGGTCCAGTGCCCAGTCCGTTGGCATTCAGCGTATCATTGCTGAGATTGATGTTCCCAGCGTTGAGCGTGATGCCTCCACTGAATGTATTCGCTGTGGTGTTGGATAGCGTTAGGGTTCCCGTGCCGTTTTTCGTTAGACTGGCAGTTCCTCCGATGGATCCTGTTCCAGAAAAAGTGTAGCCAAGCGATGTATTGATTTCGGCAGTGCGTGGAGCGAGAGTGCCTGTGATAGTGACGGCTCGGGTGAGTGCCGTGTCGTTCAGTAAAACGTCATCGTTGTTATAAAATGTGTTAGGCGAAGCTCCGCTCCAATTGTTCGTAGTTGTGGTATCCCATGAATTGCTTGTGGTTCCCGTCCAGGTCAAGGTGGTGGGGTTTCCGCTGACAGTGAGCCACACTTTGGAAGGATTCGACCCCGCGGCACTTCGGGCAAGGGCAAAAGTTTGGCGTGAATCGTTGGGGAGATTGTGAGCAAGTGTGACTCCACTTGCTGTGCTATTGTTGGCGCTGATGAGATCGTAGGTGCCAGCGGCTAAAGAACCATTGAGCAAGAGAAATTGAAAATACTGAGCTCCTGTTAGGCCAAGCGTTCCGCCAACGACGATTTTGTCATTGGCTCCTGTGGGCGAATGGGAAAGATCGCAATAGATCGTGTTGCTTTGAAGGGTGAGTCCTCCTCCGATGGTCAGTGTCGCTCCAGTAAAAGGGGTGGTGCCCGGTGATAAAATGGCTCCAGCATTGGCCGTGACATTACCACTGATGTTGCCATCTCCTCCTAACATCGCGCCGTTTGATACAGTGACGGATGAACCCAGCGAGCCGTCGATTAATAGCCCGCCAGTTGCAAGTGTGGTTGCCCCGGAGAAGGTGTTAGTTCCTGCCAGAATAAGCGTCCCGCTACCATTTTTGGTGAATGTTGCGTTGCCTGTGATTGAGCCGGCAAAAGTGGTGCTATTATTTCCTGCTCCAACAACATAGGCTACGGCACCTGCGCTTCCTCCGGCGAGGTTTGCGGTATTACTATTGCCCGACAACGTTGAAATATTGCATGTATTTCCTCCGGAATTTGTTTGGGGTTGCAGGCTGACGCTTCCGCCGACATCGAGCCATGTGTTATCGAATCCATTAAAGGTTCCGCCAACGTAAAAAAGCCTAACGCCTCCCGCGTTGATGAAATTGATACGCCCCGTGTACGCTGCCGTGGTTCCCTTGATGTCGAAGCGAGTGACAGTGGTTTGCACGTTGCAGTTTAATGTTCCAGCACCTGTGAGAGGGCCTGCGAGCGCGAAGCGATTGCCGCTATTGATTGTTGCAGAATTTCCAACGGGAACATGAATCCCAGCATTTTGGGTCGATGATGTCCCTGTTGGATATCCATTTGTTAGAGTCGTGCCATCCCATAGCGTGACTGACCCACCTGAAAGACTGCCGGGATTATTGATGGTCAATGTGCCTGCTTCCACCGTGGTCCCACTCAAATAGTTCTGTGCCGTGGCCAGGTTCAACGTGCCGCTGCCACGCTTGGTAAGTGCGCCGCTGCTATTGACCGAACCCGTGCCGCCAAATGTGTAATTGCCCGTCGCATTCACATCGACTAGAGTAGGAACTAGATCTCCGACGATACTCACATTCGCTTGTGCAATGCCTGATTGATCAAATGTCACACGGTCACCGTCAGAGTAGGCGACGGTTGTATTGTTCGATGTTTGCAGCCAATTGGTGGCAGTGTTGGTGTCCCAAGTATTCCCCAAACCTTTCCAAGAAATATCGCGAGGCAAACCTGTTGATGTTACTACCAAGCCGCAAGTCTGAGTGAAGCTGTGCCCGGCGCTGTCGGTCACGGAAAAGTCAAACCGTGCTCTTCCTGTTAGATTGAGCGTGGGCGTAAAAGTGACAATCCGATTGCCAACGCCGCTTTGAACGATGGTGCCGCCGACGATGTTGGAGACCGTGAACAAAGGAGCATCACTAAAGCCTGCGGTGAATTTGGAAAGGTCAATTTGCACATGAGTTGGTGAACCAGCGATGTTACGCGGTACTGTGCCGTGAGGGATTGAGAGGTAGTGTAAGTATTCTTCGAGTCGCGTGTAGCCAGCTGGAGTGGCGGAGGGAAAAAAATTCGTGCCTGTAACGAGTCCGCCACTATTGGCCAGTTCCGTATTGTGATCTTGTGTCGAGGGGTTCCAACCGAGGGCGGTTTCATAAAAATCAGGCATGCCATCTTTGTCCGAATCAACGGGTGCAGCAGATGCATTGAAGGTGCCGAAACCTGCGTTGCTGATGCCTGTGAGATCGCTCTCGCGAGTGATGTGGTTGCGTGTTTGCGTGGTGAGATTTTGTATCAATCGAGAATCGACTTCATCACGATATGTTCCGCTGTAGCCAATGTCCGTGCGCAATGCTCCGCCATGAGAAACGATTTTTTTATGAGCCAAAAGCGGGGACTCGACGGTTAGTGTCGATGATCCGCTTACGGGGGTGTCGAGACGCAAGTAATTTCCCGTAGGGTTGTTTGTTGCGTGATAGGCGCTTCCGTTGACGATGTTCCATCCACGGTCTGTGCCATTGAGAATACCATCACCATTGTTATCGTGAAGGTTGTTGGCAACGTGAACCGAAAAATTTGGATAGCCATTGCGGTCGAGATTCGCGCCGATGAGTGGCTTGCTAATGATATTGCCTGGTGGACAGACAAAGTAATTGCCGATGACGTTTGCTTTCCAATTTGCGGGCGTTGCGGAGTCGCCCATGATAAAACCGATGTCCCAGTCAAAGGTCACGTTGTTAGCCCACTCAAGCAATCCGTTAGGCCGAGCCTTCGGGTTGCGCGTATGATTGTGCGCCCACAAAGAGTGATGGCATGTGGCGTGATTTTGATCCCAGAGACCTCCCGCCGAGTGGGATTCTAACCCCCAGGCATTGAACGACCACTGCATCGTCAAGTTTTCCGGAGGGCTGCCGAACGAGGAAATGTTTTCGTCGGTGCTAAATGCCATCGAAATGTGATCAAGAATCGCGTTCTGGCATCCGGAATCGAGATCGATGCAATCACCGCCGCTGCCATTTTTACCATGGCGAAATCGCAGATGGCGAATGATGATATCATCGGCTGAGATTCGCAAGGTGCCATTCCTCAGCATGACCCCATCACCAGGTGCGGTCTGTCCAGCGATTGTCAGTTTGTTCTGCGTGATGCGCGTTGCAATGCCGCCCGCCAAATGAATTTGACCACTCACAGCAAAAACAATCGTACGCCCATTGGCAGGAATGGTTGTCAGCCCATTGTATAGTGAACCCGCTCCAGTGGAGTTGAGATTCGTGACAGTGTAAACATCGCCACCGCGTCCACCCGTCGCGAACGCGCCATAGCCTTGTGCTCCGGGAAATGCAGGAATCTGTGCGAACAGATTGCTAGTCGAAAACGCAAGTAGCAGAGGCAGTAAGAGACGTTTCACGGGCTGTACAGCAAGAGCATACCACAAGATTTCCGCTTCGGGCAATCAAGTCTGTCATCCACAGATCAAGTTTTTCAGAGTCTCCTGCATGCCAAACTGCTCGCGAGCGCTTGGATCACTGGGATACCTCGTCGAGTGAATTGCATGCGGTCACTGTGTCGGACCATCTCCAGGGGCGGAATTCTTCATTGCCATGAACCAGTGCGAGAGCAATCCACTGCTCCATTCAGATCAGACTTGGCTCTAATAGGGGCTACTTCAGATGCGAGATGGTATATGGGTTATGCTCAGAAATGTATCAAGTTTCATGAGTGTTGAGAAGAATCAGCGGTGCGTGGACGTACAAACAGAATTAAAACGACGGAAATTACCGAGATCAATCCAAAGATGGTGAAGATTGTTTCGTTGGAAATCTGTCGATCTTTGAGCACGCCGAAGAGCCAATCGGCTATGCCACCGCAGGAGATCGAGAAGAAATTTAAAATACCATAGGCCGTTGCGCGTGACGATGCAGGCATGATTTGGCAGAGAATTGGCATGTTGTTGCAATCAAAAAACCCCCAACCGCAACCGAAGAGAATCAATCCTCCGATGCACAAGCTGAGGGCAGTCGTCATTGGCATGCTCGACCCTTCCCCTGTCGCAATACCCACAGCAATCAGGGCAGGAACGAGAAGAGACATTCCAATGGCAGACGTGTAGACGCGACCGCGAATATTGTGTTTGACCCATCGATCGGCAATCCAACCACCGAGCATGGCAGATGCAATCGCGGCACTTTGGAAATAAAGCACCGCATTGACTCCCGCGGCTCCTTGGGACATATGAAATCGTGTCTTGATGATGGCAGGCATCCAGTCACGAATGACCCAACCCGCGAGTGCGGGAAGAGTGAAGTAAAGAATCATTAATCCAAAGGCCCATTGTAGCAGCCCTTGAAATCCCGAGCCATTGTCGCTGATTTCGCCATCTTTTTTCTGTGTTGCCAGTCGTCGTGAAAATTTGCCTAACAAAAAATACAAAGGGATGGCATAGAAAATGCCGATGTATCCCGCCACGCTGAATGCACCGCGCCAACCAAGTTGTGGGACATCGGCTGCGTAGCCGCTGAATGCGCCGAGAATCACTCCGCTATAGATGCCGATTTGATGCAAGCCTACGGCCTTTGAGCGGGAGTCGCCCATGTGAATCGTGGTGATAAACGCCAATGCTGTCGGAATGTAGCAGGCCTCGGAAAACCCCATTAAACTGCGAACGATCAAAAGTTGGTGATATGTCTGACAGTGGCCTGTCGCCCATGTCGTTAGTGACCACACAAACAACGATGCCGCAATCAGCCTCACATGACCGACGCGTAGTGCGATGATTCCCACGAACAGAGAGACGATCGCATAAGTCCACTTGAAGACTCCTAGCAACATACCCCAGTTTTCTTGATTGATGATGCTGGGAATGTCTTGCATCACCGAGGTTTTCATCGTCGCCAGCATTTGCCGATCCAGATAATTCAGCAAGGCAACAGGGAAAAGCAGGAGCACACAAAACCAGGCGGCGGATTGTGGTTTTTCGGAAGTAGTCATGGTTTGCGGGTGGGTGTAAGAATTTTCGGAGTGCGCTCAGCGTCATGGGTTTCCGCACTCATGAGTCGATTCGTTTTGCCATTGTTCACAGTGGCAACTGTGTCAGGTAATATGGATGTGAGAGCCTCATCTTCAAACCATTGTTGTGACTTCTGATTCAGCGGCATGATCCTATTGCTGAATCCTTGATGCTTTTCTGCGAGGAATTTTCTTTTTGCGTGAACGCTGTTGATCGATTTCGTAACCTGAGCGGAGGCGTAGCAAAAAGGGTGGCGAGGGAAGAGGGGCAGGGGGAGGTGCTTTCGGCGCCGCCGATACTTTGGCAGATGGACCGATGCTTCGGTGGGTGTTGATTCGGCACGAAAAATCCTGAGTTCACGCCGGAATGTAGCGTAATGGAGGGAATTGATTGCGAAATCCATGTGTCACGAACCTAATTCTTCCAGTCAGCGTGCCAAGGTTATTCTGGCAGCGAGATCGTTTTTTTTGCTGGCGTGCTGGTTAGGGTTCCAGAACGGCAGATGGAGTTGCGAATCATGTCCAAGGTCTGTCGCAAGGACTGCGAGATAGGAATTCTCAACGCTTCGTGAGGCGGTTCCAAAGTGGCGAGTTGGCTATCGAGCAGCGAGGCGGGCATAAAGTGATCACGGCGATTCGTGATTCTCTCTAAAAGCAAATCGCGGGTCCCGCAGAGGTGAATGATTTTCAAGTCAGGATAAGCGCCCAGAAGTTTCTGTCTGTAGCTTTCTCGCAAAGCCGAACAAGCGAGGACAAACGAATTCTTCTGTTCTCGAATGACGTCGGAGATCATTTCGAGCCAGGGGATTCGATCTGCGTCATCAAGGGGAATGCCGCGACTCATTTTGTCGCGGTTGATGGCGGGATGAAAGTCATCGGCATCATAAAAAAGCGCGCCCAACTCGTCGGCAAGAGCTTTGCCAACGGTTGTTTTGCCACAGCCACTCACCCCCATGATGAGGATACCTTGTGTCATTGTGGCGCCCAGTCGATCTCGTGGAGCAGGCTTTCAAGTTTGCGCCCGTAGGTGACGTAGGAGTCGTAGCATTGCTGCCAATCGACCTGCGACTGATCTTTAACATGGAAGACGGTGGCGACGTGAGGTTCGATGGCAATGTAGCCATCGTAGCCGCGTGCTTTGGCGTCTCGCAAAATTTCTTTTACTTTGGCTTCGCCTTCGCCGGGCCAGGTGTATTCGGGTTCCACGCCCTCGGTGACGGGGTATTTGCAATCCTTGATGTGAATGTGCACCACGTGATTGCTGACAGCTTGCCAGAAAGCGAAAGCATCCTGCCATTGACCTGGCTGGGAGACCGAACGGTCGATCTGAAAAACGGGATTTCCGGTATCAAACACGAGCTTCAACCCGGGAACTTCCTCGATCAAACGCAGAGTGTGCTGGGCAGAGAAACCACCCCAGTTCATGCAGTTTTCGTGAGCAGCGATGATGCCAGCATCAGCGAAGCGCTTGACGATTTCCCGCAGTCGGCGGAAACGTTCATTTTCTTCTTGATCCTCGCCCCATGGTTCTTGCGCGTAGGACATAATGCGGATCAACTTGGTGCCGAGTCGATGCATGCGTGGTATGGCACGGTCGACCTCGGCGAGTGTGATCGCGAAATCGCTGCTAATTTTTTTGCCCCAGTTGCCGATCAGTGATCCAAACTCCGGCACGTGGATTCCAGCGGCATCGAGTTGATCAGCGTAGGCTGCGAAAGTGTCTTCGGGCAGTTCATGGATATTCACACCATCGACGCCCCGCGCCGAAATGTGAGACCAGCCGAGCTCCTTGGTGGCTTCGATTTGTCGCGCCAGCGGACGACCTGCTTCATCGGAAAATCCTGTGAGTTTCATGGTGTGGGAAAAATGTTAGAGAGTGATGCGTTTGCCACCTTCGCGGGCGGATTGATAGACGGCATTGATCACCGCCACAGCCTTACGGGCCTCGCTGGCATCCACGGCGCAAGCGCGACCCTCGCGGATCGCTTCGACCACCTCCTGGAAATTTCGGCGATGGCCCTCGTAGTTGATAGCCGAAGGGTCATTCGCACCGAGACCCTTTGCTGCACCTTGCATTAATGTTTCGCGGATTTGTGTGTCCTCTTCCTTGGTTTCGGCAAAGTCCCAGACCCGGAAAGATTCATCAGCGAGAAACACCGAACCTTTGGTGCCGCAGACCTGTACTTCAGCAGGATGGCCCGTGGAAGACCAGCAGCAGGTCGATGCCTCTAGCACCCCGCGCGCACCATTGGCGAATTCCAGAATTGCGACGCAGGCGTCTTCCACTTCGATGCGCTCGTGGGCGAGCAAGGCTGTGGATGCCGTGACCGCCACGACAGGGCCGGCAACGTGGATCAATTGATCGACCGTGTGCACTCCCTGATTCATCAGCGCGCCGCCGCCATCAAGAGCCCAGGTGCCGCGCCAGGCACCGGAGTCGTAATACTCCTGCGTGCGCCACCATTTCACATAGGCGGATGCCGACGTGATCTTGCCGAAACGCCCTTCTTCACTGGCTTTCTTGAATGCTTCGATCGCAGGCTGAAAACGACGATTCAATACAGCGGAGAGTGTTTTGCCTGCTGTGCTGGCCGCCGCGACCATTTCATCGATGCGCTCGGTTGTGATTTCTAACGGTTTTTCACAAATCACATGCTTGCCGGCTTGCAGGGCGGCGATGGCGGGATCACGGTGAGCTCCGGAGGGGGTGCCAATGGTCACCACTTCCAATTCGGGATCAGCAAGGAATTCTTCAAAACTCGAAAACGCCTTGCAACCGTATTCATCGGCGAGTTTCTGGGCGCTATCGGCCCGTAAATCGAACACCGAGTGCAACTCTCCATCGGCCATGGCTCCTATCGCCTTGGCATGAAAATGTCCGATCATTCCTGCTCCAATAATTCCAAATTTCATAACGCGACCAAGCTGTCAGGAAAACAGATGGCTGTCAATTTGTATGACAAGAAAGCATTTGCCATGGACTTTATCCGACTCATCGGCTAATGACGGCGCGCCATGGCAAAAAAACCAGTAGTATTGATCATTCGTGACGGTTGGGGAGTCAATCCGGGAGGTCGTGAGACAGCGCAACGAGACGGGAATGCCACGTTACTGGCGAGCACTCCATTTCACGATGAGTTGTATGCGAAGTATCCCCAGAGTCGTTTGTCCGCTAGTGGCATGGATGTGGGATTGCCGGATGGGCAAATGGGCAACAGCGAAGTGGGCCATTTGAATTTGGGCGCGGGGCGCATTGTCTATCAGGATCTCACCCGTATCAACAAAGCGATCGCTGATCGCGAATTGGAACAGAATGTCAATTTGCAAGAAGCATTTGCGAAGGCCAAACTGGGGCGTCTCCATTTGATCGGTCTCGTCAGCGATGGCGGCGTTCATTCGCATCAGGATCACTTGATTGCACTCGCGGAAATGGCGCACCGTGCCGGAGTCACCAATACACTGGTTCATGCGATTACCGATGGTCGTGATACATCACCCACCAGCGGCGCAGGGTATTTAGCGGATGTGGAAAAACGGCTCGAGGGAACGAATGCATCCATCGCGACCGTGATTGGGCGCTACTACGCGATGGATCGTGACAAACGTTGGGAGCGTAATAAACTTGCATGGGACGCGATCGTTT
Organism: Akkermansiaceae bacterium; assembly: GCA_049240965.1. Taxonomy (GTDB): domain Bacteria; phylum Verrucomicrobiota; class Verrucomicrobiia; order Verrucomicrobiales; family Akkermansiaceae; genus UBA956. The sequence goes on along the minus strand of JBMLRP010000001.1, from coordinate 12,581 downwards.
TGGGACGTGGCCAAGTGACCCATGATGCTCCTGCGGCGGCGGTGCAGGCGGCTTATGCCGTGGATACACGTGGTGACGAGTTTGTGCAGCCATTGATTTTCTCCCACGCCAATGAACAGCGTGTTCGCGATGGCGACGTTTTTCTCTGGTTCAATTATCGTAGTGACCGTACTCGTCAGTTGTCCGACGCTTTTCTCATCCCCGGATTTGATGGTTTTGATCGTGAAGTGACACCACAGGTTCATTATGTGACGCTAACTCGTTACGGTGATTATGCATGCCCTGTCATTTTTGAACCACAGTCACTCAAAATGATCCTGGGAGAGGCGGTTTCGCGCGCGGGCCTGACGCAACTTCGTTGCGCGGAAACGGAGAAATATCCGCATGTAACGTTTTTCTTTAACGGTGGAGTCGAGCCTCCCAATCCCGGTGAAGACCGCTATCTGGCGATCAGTCCAAAAGAAGTGGCGACCTATGATTTCAAACCACAAATGAGCGCTCCTGACGTGGCATTCGAGGTGTATCGCCGCATGGAAAACTATGATCTTGTGATCGTCAATTTCGCCAATCCTGACATGGTCGGGCACACTGGTGTAGTGGAAGCGGGTGTTCATGCTTGTGAGACCATTGATCTCGGTGTTCGTCTGCTGGTGGATCGCGCACTTTCTTTGGGCGGAAAACTGTTGATCACGGCAGACCATGGAAATTGCGAACTGATGCGAAATCCGGACGGTTCACCGCACACCGCACACACCACGAACCTAGTTCATTGTCTCTACGTGGCAGCGGATGCCGAGCAGTATGAGTTGCAAAACGGCATACTCGCTGATGTGGCGCCCACCTTGCTTGACATGTTGGGCGTGGCACAACCCGAAGAAATGACGGGGCGTTCTCTGTTGGAGCGCAAGTCCTAACAGGTGGATCGTATGTTTTCGATCGTTTTGGTAGCACCTGAAATTCCTCACAACGCTGGGGCGGCGGGGCGCTTGGCCCTCGCAACCGGAGCGGTTCTGCATTTGGTCAAACCTCTGGGTTTTTCACTGGAAGACAAGTATGTTCGGCGCACCGGCCTGGATTATTGGAAAGATGTGGATGTCAGGGTATGGGAGTCGCTCGAAGAATTGCAGACCGCGGCAGGGGTTGATGCGAGATTTTGGTATCTTAGCACAAAAGCCCGGCGGAATATGTGGGAAGTACCTTTTGCTCATGGTGATTACCTGGTTTTTGGTTGTGAAGGACGAGGCTTGCCGGAGTCCGTGGTGTTTGCTGCAGGGGATCAGGCGCTGAAAATTCCGATGAAAGAAGGCAGCACTCGCAGTTTGAATTTATCGACGGCTGTTGCTATTGTTCTTTACGAAGCTGTTAGACAGTGTGGTTTCGAATAATCGACGTTGATTAGCGGATCAGAGTGACAGCGTCAGTTGATGCATCGTATGTCCGGCAAGTTTGTTGCTCGCATATGAGCGTCTCAGTGGTTTTTGCATCGAATGTAAAAACGGCGCGCGGTCGATAGCCGGAAAGATTGTTTTGATCATGGTGCGGCACCTGCCAATGAGTCACTCCGCGTTCCCACAAATCCAGTGCTGAGAGCAATACGGGAGCAGCAAAGGGGTGCTGTTGCAACGTGCTTGTTCCACCGCGGAGTAATGCCTCGGCGCGAGTGTGGTATGTTGGCTCATCCACGAGAGTGGCAAGCCGCAGGAGATTGACTGCTGCAAGATGATTCGGGGAGGGTTCCGCACCATCATAATCCTCACGCACGGCTAACAACTCCCGTCCTTGCAAGGTCGAGCGCAGTAAGTAGCCCTGTTGATCATGGCTCCAAAAACACTCGTCGAGGGCTCTTTGTATCTGTGTAGCCAATGACAGCCAGTCGGACCCGGGGTCGATTTGGTGAAGCTCGATGAAAGCAGAAACAAGATGCGCATGATCCGCGGGTGTGCCAGGATGAGATGAACGTTTTCCGCGGAAGCAGCGATAGAGTGTGGTGCCGTCCCATAATTCACGCAGGAGAAAATGGGCCACATTCATCGCGGCATCACGCCAATCGTGACGTGAAAAAATTCTTGCGGCACGAGCAAGGGCGCGTATGACCATGCCGTTCCAAGCGGTGATGATTTTGTCATCGCGATGCGGCTGCGGGCGCATCATTCGCTTTTCCAACAAAATTTTCTTCGCTTCATGCAGGATGGTGTTGATTTCCACTTCGGAGAGATCAAATCGTAAGCCAAGGGTTGCTGAATCCATCGCGAGAAACAGAGTATTCTGCCCTGCCAATTCCTCGTGAGGATCGCTTTCCGGTCGCGCATTGCCATCGGCCTCTACTCCGTAGGCTACTGAGAAAACCATTGCTGATCGAGGATCGAGCAACCGTGAGATTTCACTGGCTTCCCATGTCCAGAAGGCGCCTTCGCGTTTGTAATCTGCTCCGTTGAATGGCAAACTATCCGCATCTTCCGCTGCGTGAAAAGCGCCAGACTCATCGCGCATGTATTCTAACAAGTAGGCAATGGTCGTGATGATGCATCCTTCATAGACCGGATCACCGGAAAGTTGCCACGCATCGAGCAGTGCGTCGAGAATCAGCGCCTGATCGTAGAGCATTTTTTCGTAATGAGGAACATGCCAGTAGCGGTCAACTGAATAGCGGTGAAATCCACCGGCCAGTTGATCGTGAATGCCACCGCTGATCATTGCTTTGAGGGTGCGATCGATGATTTGCCATGCTCTTTGGCTATCGGGATGAGCCGCTCCCCAGCGGTCGATAAGCTGCATGAGAGTTTGCAGCACCACAGGTCGCGGGAATTTAGGAGCCATACCAAAACCGCCGAGCTCTTCATCGAAATGTTGATCACAATGGTCGAAAAAATCTCCGAATGCGCGCGCTTCGGCGATATGCGGCTGGGCGTTCATGGCTGCGGCATCTTGTTGCAGACGAGCGAGCATCGATGCTCCCGTAGCACGCATTTTTGTCTCATCCTCACTCCAAAGTCGGGCGACTTCACGCAGAATGCGGGGGAATCCCGCACGTCCATAGCGATCTTCAGGAGGAAAATACGTTCCACCCAGCAGCGGCTCTCCCTGCGGCGTCAGCCAGACGCTCATGGGCCAACCACCCTGACCCGTAGTGGCCTGGATGAAGGCCATATAGGTGGCATCGATATCTGGCATCTCCTCACGATCAACCTTGATATTGATGAAAGAAGCGTTCATCAGCTCAGCTGTGAGTTCATTCTCGAATGATTCGTGCTCCATCACATGGCACCAATGGCAGGTGGAATATCCGATGCTGAGAAACACCGGTTTGTTTTCGCACGTAGCTCGGGCGAAAGACTCCTCGCTCCATGGCAACCAATCGACGGGATTGTTCGCATGTTGGAGAAGGTAAGGGGAGCTCTCGTGGATCAAGGCGTTTGGCATCACTCACACATGTTGGGAGAGTTCACGCAGATAGGAAAACGAATAGATTCCCGTTCCGTGTCCGTCCTGCCAGAAGAGTTGCAGAGCATAGGAGCCGACTGGCGTGATTTGCCTGAGCTTGAGAGAGCTTTCCGTTAGGTCGATACGAGGCTTGACGACCCGGCCAAGGGCATCGGGCTCGCCCTGACATGCCGCACAGGGACACGCGCGGCGCAACATTGGCAGAGGCAAATAAAGTTCTACACTGTCATCGAAAGTCACACAAAGCTCCTCACCGATCACAGCCATGGTTTCGATACGCAGAGTATTCACTTACGGACACTAGTGTTGGAAATGCACCGATGCAACAGCGATTTCAAGAGCTTTTGTTTTGTAATGGCGATCGCTGAAGCGCAGGACCTCTCGGTGAAATTGATCTGGCAAAACAGGATTCAGACAGATCTACTATAGACCGTGTTCATGCGGGTCGTGATCGCAGCACGGTAGCCTCTTTTTTGAAGTAGACCGACGAGGTCCAGTTTCCACAAATGCTGCGAATTCTCCATGACAATACAATCAGGCAAACTGGCATCGGGCGCGGATTCAAGATAAGGAGCCAGAGCCAAATCTTCGGCTCCCTCGATATCAATTTTAATCGCATCTACTTTATTGATGGATAAGCTTTCCAGAATTTCTGTGAGAGGTTGGCATTTGACTCGTACGACACCCACCGATTGAGCGGAGTTTTTGACGCTGCTGCTGCCAAGGTTTTTTGCATCCAGATGTAAATCGATTTCTTGATGAACATCTGCAACAGCGACAGGCAGTAATTCGACTTTGGGCCATTCTTTTCTACCCGCCTGAGTAGAGGATATGTTGAACGACAGTCGTCCGTAAGCTGGCGGATTCGGCTCCATGGCAATGATACGACCTGAAGAAGATAGATGAGTGGCCACAAAGAGAGAGTAAATCCCGACATTCGCTCCGATATCGACAAATATTCCATTCGATGGAATATGTTTCACCAGATATTCCCTCTCTAATTCGTCAAATCGCCACGGCATGAAAGCAAATTTGTATTCTGAGTTGTTATCCCGAAGATGGCATCTCATTCGAATCTCGCCGATGGTGATGTCGATGGGCGCTTTTGATGAAAACACGACAATTTTACGAACCAACTGTGCGATCTGCTTCCCCAGCCAGTTGTGAGGAGCGGACTGGGCAATAGAAATCAGGCTGGAGAGAATCGGACTGGGCTTATGCTGTCCAAATTTCGATGTGGTGTCTGGGGTCATGATGATGCGGAAATAGATGAATACAGATTGAAGCTTACGCGCATGATTGCACATGGACTTGCCGACAGATGCAAACCAATATTTCGTTGTTTCATTGGCTAAACAGATCGGGCTACTGTCATCCAAACATCTTGGTTCAAACTCTTGCCAATCTGGAAGTTTATTGGTCGATAAATGATGACGACCAACAAAAGCATCTGACTTTTTTGCAGCAAAGTCGATCACTCGCTCACGGGGGCAGATGTTCGATTGCCTGCTTGACTGGTGAATACGGAAGCCTTACTAAGTCGCCATGCAAACGTATCGTCGTCACAACCCTATTTTGTGGCAAATTTCACCTACCACCAATAGCCAACCTTGTCAGCCCTCATGTTAGTCGATTTTCGTGACATCGATGTGATTGCGCCAAATCTACATTTACGCTACTCAGGTGTAACATCGACAGTCATGGCCCTGTTGCCTCGACAGGCTCATGATCACGCGATCGCTTGCGTTGGAGCCCATATTCCCGATGATGTGCCACGCGTTCGGATGCTCGACATCATATTGAACGGTTGGCGCAAAAAGCGTATCTGGCATGCACGCAGAAATGACGAAATGATTGTCGGACTGCTTCTGAAATACGTGCTTCGTCAGCCATGGAAACTACTTTTCACGAGTGCGGCGCAGAGAAAGCACTCGGCGTTCACACGTTGGATGATCCGTCGAATGGATGCGATTATTGCCACTTCTGATATGGCGGCATCTTATTTGGAACGTGAATCGGTTGTGATTGAGCATGGAGTCGATCTCAAACGTTTTTATCCTCCCTCTGACAAAGAAATGGCATGGAAAGAATCCGGTCTTCCGGGCAAGTTTGGTGTTGGAGTGTTTGGTCGCGTGCGTGCTCAAAAAGGCACCGACTTGTTCATTGAATCGATGATATCGCTTCTGCCGAAATATCCCGAATGGACTGCGGTCGTAACTGGCCTTGAGGCAACAGAGGAAGCGGAGTTTGTCGGGCGACTGAAACAACGAATCTCTGAGAGCGGATTGAAAGACCGAATATTCATGCTGGGTGAAGTGCCGCGCGAGGAAGTGCCGCTATGGTTTCGTCGTGTTTCTCTTTACGTTGCTCCGATGAGGTGGGAAGGATTTGGACTCACGACATTGGAAGCCATGGCGAGTGGTTCTGCAGTAGTAGCAACGAGAACTGGAGCATCCCCCCGAATTGTTCGGGATGGATCTACAGGCACATTGATTGATCCGGATAATCTTGAAGCGATGGTTGCATCGATCGAACCTTTTTTCTCCAATCCATCAAGTTGCCTTGAGTTCGGCCGGGAAGGGGAGAGAATCGTGCGAAATCATCACAATATCGAACAAGAAGTGACGGGCATAGGACGCGTGTATCATTCGCTCCTACGTTGAAGGTGTATTCACGAGGCGGTCTATGTAACCAATCGCCTGTATTCTTAACTTGCACGATCCTCTACCATGACAGATCATCAAAGCCTCAGGAACTTGCCGCAAAAAGTAAAAGCCTATGTGATTAGTCTTCCAGGTGCCAGGGAGAGACGTGAAAGCGTGCACCGTCAACTAGAGGGCAGCAAAGTGGACTGGGAGATCGTGGACGCAGTCTCGGTTGATGATGAGAAAGTCCGTCAAATGGCAGTTGGTGGTCGCGAGTCCAGGCTCTGGCACAAACCCTTGCAGATGGGAGAGTTTGCTTGCTATTTGAGCCACCGTCTCGTTTGGCAGCGCATGATCGAAGACTCTGTGGATTACGCGATCATCCTTGAAGATGATTTCCAATTAAAAAAACCTTTGGATGACGTTGTTCAATTGCTTGCTAGTTTATCGAAGCAACCTGACATGGTGAAACTCTATGGCATCCCCAAAATCTCTCACGTTGTCGAAACAAGTTCGGTTGGTACCGGCGAATATCAATTGCTTGAGGCTTTTGCTGTCACGAGTGGCACGGTTGGGCAGTGGGTGTCCCGAAATGCTGTGCCGCGGCTTCTTGCACACTCCGAATTGATTCAACGACCGATTGACATGGATTTGAAGCATTACTGGGAATTTCCGATTTCTGTTTATCATCTGCATCCTCCTGTTGTTGAAGAAATTTCCTCGATCCTCGGCGGCACCAGTATCACGCATCGTCGATCAAAAAAAACCCTGCGAATGCAACTGAAACGCTGGAAATTAAAGCTATGCTTTTATTTCTTCTGTTTAAAGTATTACAGATCTCGATAGAAATGATTATTGATCGTTCAAATGAATATAGCGAGCTTTTGAGTGTATTACAAAAGGTCCAACCATTTTGGTATTTTCCCAGCTCGGGTAATGGGGGTGACGCCCTCATCGCTCATGCTACTTTTGATTTTTTTCGCCGCAACAGCCTTCATTATCAAATTTATAGCGCAGAAAAGTTCGATGGTCGCGGAACTGTCGTGATTGGTGGAGGAGGGGGATTTGTTGATGGTTACAGAAAAATGGCTGATTTGGTGAGTCATTTATCATTAATCGCAGAATCGGTGGTGGTTCTTCCTTCATCTTGTTTCGGTTATGAAGAGACGCTCGCGAAGATGGACTCCCGCTTTCATTTTTTTGCCCGTGAAAGTGTTACGGCAGAGCACGTTCAAAGGAAAAGTGCAGGTGCAAAAGTTTCCTGGTGTCACGACATGGCAATCTCGTATGTGGCGCCTTTAGGTTTTGCTGACGCCCCGCTTCCTTGGGCCTTACGCGGTCAACCAATTGATTATCAAATCAAATGGTTTTTAAAACGCGGAAAAGTCTCTGAATTAATTCATAAAAAATTACCTGTAACGTTCATGCTACGTGGTGATCGGGAATCAGCTCAAGCCCCAGATGCAAAACCTCCTAACAATTACGATATTTCCCATTTGATCAAAGGGAAGATGGATCGTGAGGATCGAGCATACTCTATAGCCCAAGCGTTTTGCCACGTGGTCGCACGGCAACAGCAAATTGTCACGGATCGCCTTCATGTGAGCATTGCCTGCGGCTTATTCGATGTTCCCTGTGAAATGCGCGCGAATCATTACCACAAAAATCAGGCGATTTTTCAGGAAAGCATAAGAAAATTTTTTCCTCGTGTTGCTTTTTCTCGCTAATTCTCCTAGTATTTTCAGCGAGAACCATGACAGCGAAAAATGCCGCAACCACCAAACAAATTTTTTGTATCAAATGGGGCACTTCATATGGTGCCAAGGATGTGAATATCCTTTATGCGATGGTTGCCCGTCATATTACAGGGCCTTTTCAGGTTTATTGTTTTACAGATCAGCCTGATGGTATCAGATCTGAAGTGAAATGCCTACCCTTGCCGTCACTCGGCTGTGAAATCCCGCCTGATGTTCCGGGGAAGTGGCCTAAAATCGCACTGTGGGGGGGCGAGCTTTTTGGATTGCAAGGCATGGCTTTATTTATCGACCTCGATTCGGTGATCATGGACAACATCGATTGCTACTTTGAATATGGTAATGAAGACGATGTAATCACTGCGCGTAACTGGCTCAATTTACTCAGTAAAAGTTGCCAGACATCAGTTTTTCGTTTCAAGATTGGCAGTCATCCCTACATGCTCGAAAATCTCAGGGCGAATCCAGCCGAGATTTCTCGCAAATATCAGTTCGAACAAAATTACGTAACTCACAATGTAAGGGGTGGGGTGAAGTTCTGGCCAGAGAAGTGGACAAGACATTTCCGCGTGCATTGCCTTGGTTCTTTGCCATTTCGTTACTTCAGGAAACCGATCATTCCACGGGGGGTGAAAATCATTACTTTTCCAGGTTTGCCCGGACCATCAGATGCTGTTCATGGTCGATGGACGGAAGAAGCCGAGTGTAGGACACCCGCCCAGCATTTACGGCATGTTTGTCAGTTATTTCGACAAGGAAAACGCTGGAGAAAAGAACTGTCGAACTTTATGCACAAACCCGATTGGCTAGGAGAGAATTGGCGTGAATAGTTTGGAATCATCTGTTTCGCCTATTCGATGTATACCCAGTTGATGAAAAAACTCCCACCATGTTGCTTCTTCATCAAGCGGTCCACTTTGCGGGATTCGATGGGTCACATGTTCGGTTTCTGTTGAAGTGATGGCAGCGATCACCGGAATGCATGTTTCTAAATTACGGAACATTTTTGCATCTGTCGGTGCGATCCAGAGCAAGACATCAATTGGGTAGGGTTTTTCTCTGTCGATTTCCGCGATGAAATGTGCAAGATTCACATTTGCATGGGTTTGACGGTGGATGCAGGTGAAATCAGGCAAATGTGGAGATAACAAAGTAATTTCCGCTTGTGACGATTGAGTCACCGCTTGACGAATGGCGGGCCGAGCTGCCAGAGCTATCGATGAGTCAAATGATTCCACAATCAACCAGCGCCAGGGTTTAGTCACTGATGATGGAACGAGGCAGGAGCGGGAATGCTGCGGTTGAAGAGGTGAGCGCTTGGGTTGCTTCCAGCGATTGTGAAACCAAAATCCATCTGCCGGACTGAGAGACAATGTATCTTCCAAGTGACGAATGACCTCCGGTGTGCCAACCGTTTTATTGCTATCATGTGACGTAATCTTGATCTGCCAATGGGCTGGCGCATCCCGAACCATCGACACGTAAAAGACAGCAGCACCCGTTCTCCGGTGAAGTAACTCGACGAGCGGCGAGCAAGAGGTAGGTCTTCCAAAAAACGTACATAGACATCCAGTTCGTCCAGCATGTTGATCGGATAATATCCCTAATACTCCGCCAGAGCGAAGAAGCGGAGAGGCCTGTGATAGCCCCTCTTTGTTAGAAAAGAGTCTGGTGCCCGACGCTTGGCGCCGGTGCTTGGTCATGCGGTTCATCCATGGATTGTTCAGCGGACGATAAAACGCACCAGCTGGAACTCCCGGCGCGATGAGATGTGCAATACGAGCGAGAATCTCCCAGTTACCCATGTGGCACAGAGCGAAAATTGCGCCACTCTGCTTCGTTGAAAGATGCTGAATTACCAGTTCAGCACCCTCTAAAGAGAATCTCTGTGCCAACGCAGAATCATTCATCAGCATGCACCTCGTTCCACCAAGCAAGTTCGCTCCGTTATGCTGAAAAACTTTTTTCGTTAAAATTTCCAATTCTTGACTCGTGAATTGATCCCCCCACGCAATTCTCAAATTTCGTTCGACAATTGATCGCCGCTTTCTCATGAAATGAAACGCGGCGATACCGAGAGTCATTCCAATTCCGTCTACCCATCGGGCAGGCATACATTGCAAGACTCTCTCAAAGCATCGATAAAGACAGTATTCCGAGAACAACAAAAACTTAGGACGTTTGGATCGGATGCCAGACACGCATTCATTCTGACTGGTAATGATCCGAATGACAAGCCTTCCCATTGTTTCAAACTACTGCTTGACTCGAATCATTACACATGTCTAGAAAGCGCAAACAAACTTCCAACGTTACCGCACTCTGCATCATTCATGAAAGTTAGCCATCTGGTGCTCTTACCTAAAAAAGAAACAGAGAGCGGGTCCGTGGAGATTTCCTCTCAACTCCGACTTGCCGGTCATAGACCCATCGAGTTTTTCTTTCGATTGCCCCAGGGTATCTACGATTCTCGAATGGAGGACATCGCGAATCATCATCTGCTCGCTATGCTCATGCCGGCGATGAGAGTCGGGGGGAGGCTGAAGATCGCGGGTGTGGTCGATCCCATGCTCCTGAAAAACCTCAACCAGTATATGCATTACTGGATTCGATGGTGTCCTGATCGGTTGAAAATCCTTGAGATTGAAGCTGACGGCTACCAAACTATGCGATCCGCTTCAGAGCCTGCAATGATATCTTGCTTCTCGGGAGGGGTTGATAGCATGTACTCTTTTTTGCGCGCGGAGAAGGACCTCGGCACTCCACTAAAGACTTTGTTGTTTCTTCACGGATTTGACATCGACATCAAGCGTCGAGAATACTCAGAGAAACTCGTAACGCAATATCGGGCTTGGTTGCAGGCGCGCTCCAGTCGAGTGAACCTCATTTCATTGGTTACCAATGCCAGGGAGATATCAGATAAATTTCAGTTGAACTGGGGGCGTATGGCGCATGGCATCTACCTTGCCGCCTGCATGCATCTGTTTTCTCATCAACACACATTGGGCTGCATTGCATCATCGGATAGCCCCTCGACATTGATTTATCCATGGGGCAGCACTCCTGTGACGGACCCATTACTTTCTACATCGGCACTTTCCGTGCATCATCATGATTGCATGGTTACCAGATTTGAAAAAATTCAAGAACTGGTTAAGAATCCCGACTGCTGTAGCCTGCTGAGAGTTTGCTATCGGATCGATGGTCAGGAGGCCAATTGCGGACGCTGTGGTAAATGCTTGCGCTCTCTGATTGCGATGCATGTGGCCGAGCCGGACTCATGGCGTGAGGCATTTCCATCGGTGAAAAATTTTGATGGGGTTATGGATCAAATCAGCAGGATGCGCTTCGAACGTTGGATGATAGAACAGCTGGATGATGCGCGAAACTTTGCTTTGCGCCGGTGCGAAACCTCACATGCTCGTGAACTCAACGCCTTGATCGAGAACAAACATCAGGGAGTCAGATCTGTGAAAAATCAACTAAGTCGTCTTTTTTACGATGCCAAAGTCAGGCTTTACAGTCGCTATCCATCGCTCATCAAAAAATCCTAAGATCGCACTGTCATGCTTCTTCAAATTCAGCCAGGCGTTAGAGATTCAAACGGAAGGTATCGGCTTAGTTCCGAACTAATGATATCTTCATCAATCAAGCATCAGTTTTTTTTCGATGTGGAGGAGAGCGATTATGACCCATCAATGGAAGTTGACGCGGGGTCTCATTTGCTGAGTCAGTTGATGCATGCCATGCGCTTTGGTGGGCGGCTAAGGGTTGAAGGCGCAGTTTGTCCGATATTACTCAGAAACGCTGAAGCTTTCATGAGGCGGTGGATCTTGTGGTGTCCTGAACTTTTTCGATGGGTTGAAATTGATTCTGAGACAGATTCGCCTGCGATGAGGAGTGCGACTGATCGCCATGGAGCTATTTCCTGTTTCTCGGGAGGTGTTGATAGCTTTTATTCATACGCAAGACTGAGTCCGGATCATGGTGTTCCTCTGCGTTCTCTGGTTTTCTTGCATGGTTTTGATATTGATCTGGCATTATCTGATTACTATGAGGAAACGGCTGCTTTCTATCGTTCTCGCCTACTACAACGAGAGATCAAAATGATCCAAGTGAGGACAAACGCCTATGCATCATCTCGGAAATTCCAACTTTCTTGGGGGAAAATTGGCCATGGCATTTATCTTGCAGCCGCACTTCATTTGCTTGGTCACAATCATGCGCTGGCTTGTATTCCATCATCGCACTCACCCGATAGCCCTACCTTTCCCTGGGGCTCGAACCCTGTAACGGATCCTCTTTTGTCTTCAGCAGAATTGCCCATCATCCATCACAATTATTTAATTCCTCGATTTGAAAAAATCGCCGAATTAACAAAGCATGATGATTGTTTAACTATGGTGCGTGTCTGTTGGCGCATGACAAAAGATCTTTTGAATTGCGGCTATTGTCCCAAGTGCCTGGCAACTTTAGTAGCCCTGGAAGTGGCTGCACCGGAATCATGGCGAATCGCATTTCCAACCGTGCCTCATATTGATTCTGCGCTTGATGCCTTGCATCATTGTGAATTGAACCGTTTTCAGATCGAACAACTAGCCATTGTTCGTCACCGTGCTATGATCAATGGTCGTGACGTCTTCGCGGATGCTTTGGACAAAATCATCAGTAACAAGCAGTCCCTGCGCGGTAGTTGGAGTTTATCATTCAAAAAGTGGTTTTATGATCGAAGGCTGAATTT